>CAVQBF010000023.1:0-66044 GCA_963710615.1 uncultured Ignavibacteriales bacterium | reverse complement strand
AGGTAAACTAGAACTTTCCCGCACATTTTTTGAAGTTGGGAAATGTCTCAGTGAAGAAAAAAGTAAGTATACTGAATTGAATAAATTAACCCCAAAAGAGTATTTAGAAAAAGCAAAAGTAATGTTTGAAGAAATGGATTTACAGTGGGAGTTTGGAAGAAAGTGAAAAATACATGGGCTAATATCTCGTCATTCCGGCCTTGTCTGCCGACAAAGGCAGGTATGCTTTTAGGCCTGAATCTAGAGGGAACTATAATAAATGACTGGATTCCAGATGCTTCGACTCCGCTCAGCATAAAAGGTAAGATTTAGGAATGACATATAATAAAAGATGCTGAAATAAATTCAGAATGACAAATGGAAATTATATATGATCAGACATTTTTATGAAAAGAATATGTTATCCCGAATTTATTTCGGGATCTAAAAACTGATGAAAACTTATTTTATCTATATTATTATGAATAATAAAAAAACTCTTTATATCGGGATTACAAATAATTTAGGCAGAAGAATCTATGAGCATAAAAATTGTCTGTTTGATGGTTTTGCGAAAAGATATAATCTAAATAAACTAGTTTACTTTGAAGAATGTAGTAATATTGAAAGCGCTATTAGGAGAGAAAAGCAACTCAAGAATTGGCATAGAGAATGGAAAATTAATTTAATTGAATCTATAAATCCTAATTGAGAGGATTATTCGAATGGGATTCCAGATACTGAAATAAACCCGCCTACGGTCGGGCAGGTTCAACATGACAAAAATTATTTTTTTTAGAAGTAGCTAATAATTAGTTTTAGCAAAGATTTTCCAATTAATTTATTTCTGAACTCTCCTAAATCCTCTCTTGAAAAGAGAGGACTTTATATGAGTAAAGAAATTTATGAGTTTAAATAATAACAAAGCACTAAGAGATATTGCAAAAAGAAGATGCAGAGAACTGAGAAAAAATTCTACTAATGCTGAAAAGATATTTTGGAGTAAAGTAAGAAATCATAAATTCCTTGGTAAAAAATTTTATCGTCAGTATCCAATATTTTTTGATCTCTTAGGAAAGGAAAGTTTTTATATAGCGGACTTTTATTGTCATGAAGAGAAAATTGTTGTAGAGTTAGACGGTAAAATACATGACTATCAAAAAGAGAATGATAAATTGAGAACAGAAGTAATAAATAACAAAGGAATAGAAGTTATTAGATTTAGCAATTATGAAGTTGAAAATGATATTGATGGAGTATTATATTTATTAGAAAAAGCTTTAACTCATCCCCAAACCCCTTCTCTCAAAAGAGAAGGGGCATTTAAAAGTCCCTCTCTTGCTAAGAGAGGGATATAGGGAGAGTTCGCTTTTGCTATTTTTTTAATAACAGAACAAAGAACATCATGGAAATAACAGACACATCTCGCTTACAGCAATTACTAAACATCGGCAAAAAAGTTTTGGCAGAACCCGATATCGATCATGTTTTAGAATCTTCGATGGACAACTTGATTGAAATATCCGGGGCAGAAAGAGGAATTATTTTGCTGTTTAATAATCATGGTGACCGTCATTTTCAAACGGCGAGGAATTTAAATAAAGAAGATATTGAAAATCCTAAATTTGAAATTAGTAATACAATAATTGACAAAGTAAAACTGACCGGTGAACAAATCTTTCTTGAAAATGCTCTTAGAGAAAAAAATCTAGATAAAAGTAAAAGTGTATTCCGATTAAAAATTCTATCTGTTATCTGCATTCCCTTAATTCAACAAGATAAAGTATTTGGAATTATTTATTTAGATAACAGATCAATACAAGGACGGTTTTCTTCCGAAATAAATCAAATTGTTGCTTCATTTGCAGATTTTATTTCTTTGGCTGCTTATCACACAATGGAAAGAAATAATTGGAAAAAGAAACATAATGCACTGGAAGAGGAATTACGGTTACGCTATAATTTTGATGCAATCATCGGGAAGTCTCCACAAATGGTAAAAGTAATGGAAATGATCTCACAAGTCGCTGATACAGATGCAACTGTATTAATAGAGGGAGAATCGGGCACGGGCAAGGAACTCACTTTAAAGGCAATTCATTTTAACAGCAACAGAAAAGATAATCCCCTACTCAGTATTAATTGTGCGGCATTTCCAGAAAATCTATTAGAATCTGAATTCTTCGGTCATGAAAGGGGTTCATTCACTGGAGCTTACAAACAACAAAAAGGCAAATTTGAACTTGCCAACAAAGGCACATTATTTTTAGATGAAATTGATGAAATGAGTCCGGCACTACAAGCTAAATTACTCCGTGTTATTCAATTTGGTGAATATGCACCAATCGGAAGTCAGACTACAAAGCAATGCGATGTGCGTATAGTTGCCGCTTCAAAAACAGATTTAAAAAAATTAGTAGAGTCCGGAAAATTTAGAGAAGATCTTTATTATAGAATTAACCTATTCCGAATTAATATTCCCCCATTAAGAAAGAGACCTGAGGACATTATTCCACTGGCAGAATATTTCTTAATTGCTGCAGGAAAACGGTTTAATAAAGAAGATTTAAAATTCAATCCCGATGCAAAAAAAATGCTGCAAAATTATGATTATCCAGGCAATGTTCGTGAACTCGAAAATATAATTCATCGTGCGGCTATTTTATGTAAAACCAAATTGATTAAACCAGAACATTTACCTGATGAGCTTCACGACAAAGCTACAAATTATTCTAAGTTTTCTACTGATTCTTCAATAAGTTTTAAAGAGGCAAAAGAAAAGGTAGTTTCAGACTTTGAACAGAACTACCTGCAACAAGTTCTAAATGAGTGTAATGGAAATATTTCCAAAGCCTCAGTAAAAATTGGGATGCATAAAAAAAATCTGCATGAAAAATTAAATAAGTACGGCATAATTCAGAAGAAATAGTGTAGTCTAAAACTGTGGTATTAAAACCTCAAACAGTGGTAATTATACCACTAAATTGCCGCCTCTTTCAGTAATAGTTTAACAGACATTTTATTAATACAATCCCACTAATCCTTTGTAAAATAACAGCTTACCATATTTAAATATACTCCGTTTGCTTTGAATATTTTTTGGTACACGAATTGGTTTGTTCTTAATAATAACTTCAACAACAATAAACCGGAGGTACCAAATGAAAAAGTATTCAATTATTATTTTAGCAGTAATCTTATCTACCAATTCTTTTGCTCAATTGTTTGAACCATTAAAAAGTCTAACTCATACGACTAAAAATATTAGTGCTACTGTTTGGAATGATGGTTTTATAGGTGATAACCCAGTCGATGGCCTAAGTGGTATCTTTTCTTGGAAGGGACAAAATGGAATTTATTGTTCTGGAATAGTGTATGGTACAGCATCTGTAGGCGAAGTAAATGGTTCAATTGGTGAAGGAGGTAATTATATTGATGATTGGAGGAATAATGGCAGTAATTTTGGCGATGGTTTTAAAGAAGAATCAGTCGGTTCGGTTACCTTTGATCAAGTCTCCAAAACTACTTTAAGAGATAATGGTGTCCCAATACAAAAATATGGATCCGGTTTTACAGTTATCCAAAAATCATATTCACATAGTGCGGAAAATTTTATTTTTTTCAGATATGGTTTTATTAATTCAACAGGGAATGACATTAATGATCTCTATGTTGGATATACAACTGGATGGGATATAGGTAATACTGATGAGAATACAGGTGGAATAGATTTATCCCTAAATTTAACCTATGCGTGTAAATCTGATTCTAGCGGTCCCTACTTCGGCGTTGTTGCTATTGATTCCCTTTATGGGTGCAAATTAACGGGAAATATTCCTTCAAATTTAAGAACAGAAACATTTAGATACATATCACAAATTGATACCATCGTTCCAGCAAAATGTGATATTAGTACAATTGGAGGAACCTATATTGACTTTATTGCTAAAGACGACACTTCTTGGGTTACTTTTGCATATGTTAGCTGGTGATAATTTGACTGATCTTAAAGTTAATGCTCAAATAGCTAGAGAAGTTGCAGCATCGGCGGGTTGGACAGATAAACTAGCATCTGTTTATACAGGTGATCAAATCATAAACGTACCCAATGATTATTCAACAATACAAGAAGCCATTAATGCATCTGCAGACGGAGATACAGTATTAGTTGCAGACGGCACCTATTTTGAAAATATAAATTTTAACGGTAAAGCTATAACGCTTGCCAGTCACTTTTTGATTGATGGAAATAAGACGCATATTGATAACACAATTATTAATGGGAGTAAACCAACACAACCAGATAAAGGTACTGTAGTGCAATTCGACTCCGGAGAAGATACAACCTCTGTGCTTTATGGATTTACAATTACAGGTGGAAAAGGTGGTCTTGATCCATATGGATATGGGACAATGGGCGCCGGAGGAATTGGAGTTAATAGCTGGAGCTAAAATTAAGTGCAATAAAATCACTGGCAACATAATAACACATAATTCAGATGCTGAGGGGGGTGGAATTATACATTAATGCAAACCAGAAAATGATGTTTTAATATTAAATAACATTATAACTAATAATAAATTAATTACTTCAGCTGCCAATAGTGAAGGAGGTGGCGGGATATTCTGTTACAATTCTAATAGTCATAATATCACTTAATTGCAGAAAATATAATTTCAGATAACATTGTGTCTAAAACATCGTGGCGCGCTTGCTGGATATGGTGGAGGAATTTACATAAATGAATCAAAAGCTCTAATTAGAAATAATTTAATTAAGAATAACAGAGCAACTTATGGTGGTGGAATAAGCGTTGATGAGTATCTTAGCAGTGACTCTCCCGATTTAATAAATAATACTATTGTCAAGAATGAAGCTTCATATAAAGGTGGGGGTCTCTACGTTAATTCATATGGAGTAGCACCCAAAATGATAAACTCAATTTTGTGGGGGAATAAAGCACAACTGATCCACAACTTAATAGTAGAGTTTTTGCGGAATTTTCAAGTATCCAGGGTGGTTTCTCAGGCCTTGGTAATATTGATATGAATCCTCTTTTTGAAGATACAGTTGATTGTTGTTTGAGTTCCAGTTCCCCCTGCATTGATGCAGGAGATCCAAATGAAACATACAATGATTTAGATGGTTCAAGAAACGATATGGGTTGTTATGGTGGGCACTCACCACTTAATATGGTTACGGATGTGAAAGAAATAACCGCTATTGTGGGTATTCCAAACACATATACACTTTCACAAAATTATCCAAATCCATTTAATCCTACTACGACAATTAATTATTCAATTCCACCTGTAGATTTCGGTTTTGTCCCAACGACTCACTTAGCAATTTATGATATTCTTGGACAAGAAATTGAAGTTCTAGTAAACAAAAAACAAAATCCCGGAACATATAAAGTTACTTGGGATGCGAGACACCAAACAAGTGGAGTTTATTTCTGCAAACTACAAGTTGGAAGTTTTGTTGAGACAAAGAAAATGATCTTACTGAGATAAACTTAAGTTTATCAATTGTTGAAAATAAATATATTCAACTAACAAAAGGAGATACAAAAATGAAAAGCAAAATTTTAATCATCATGTTCTCATTACTAGTACTATTTATCTGGAGTTGCGACGAGGAACCGCCATTAGGTCCAGAAACACAAGATGTAGAGCTTAGTAAAAAACTTCCGGTTGGAACAGTAACATCCATACTAGATTTAAACAAAACATCTATTCCTGAATACCCACCTGCCGCACCTGGAGATTCTCCTGAAGGAATTGCTATTGACAAACGAGGAAATATGTATATTAGTAATACAAGAGGAATTAGATCGTAGTATTAACGAAATCCTAAAAGTACATCCAGATGGATCATTTTATATTTATGCAACTTTACCTGGGCGGGACATGCAACTGGACTCGTAACAGATAAAAAAGGTAATGTTTATGTTGCATTTTATACACTGATGGATGATATTGAGCTAGAAATGGTGTTTATCGAATTGGTCAAAGATGGTATTCCCGAAAGACTAAGTGGATCTGAAACTATGGGTCGACCAAATGCCTTAACATTTGATTCAAAAGGTAATTTATATTGCACGAGTTCATTGGAAGAGGATTCAGACTTTGGTGGAGCAATTTGGCGCTTTGGCAAAAAAAAGGTTTTTGAAAGATGGTTTGTTAATCCATATCTAGATGGAGGACCACATCCTGTTGCTGGAGCACTCGTGGGGGTTAATGGTATAGCATTTTATCCACCAAATAAATTGTATGTTGCAAACACTTTTCAAAGCAGCATCTCTTGTATAATCATTGGAAAGAGCGGAGAAGCAATAGGAGTTCAATGGTCAAAAAGTGATTTCCTACTTATGAATATCGATGGAATTGCTGTTGACGTGCATGAAAATATTTATGGAGTACTCCCAGTTAGCACAATTAATAATATTCCCGAAAATGGACCTCCTGAAATGCCTCCAGTTGTAATGCTTAATCCAAATAGTCAAGAAGTCATTCCCATTGTTTCAATTGATGATGCATTTAATTTCAACACACCTACAAGCTTAGTTTTCGGTACTGGAGGACCATGGGATCGTAAAAGTGTTTATGTAGCAAATGCTGGTCTATTTTATGGTCAGTCGCATGAACCTTGGTCAAAACCAGGGGTGGTTAAAGTTTCAATTGGGGTTCCAGGAAAACCCGGAAAGTAAAATGTAGTAATTTGATTATTTGCTGTTGGAAAGCAATAGAAGTAATAGATCTAAATAAATAAAAACAGCTATTTAATTTCCTATTAGGAGAAACCTCCGAGGTTTATAAAACCTCGGAGGTTTTTAAATATTACAAAATTAAACACTACTTAAATCAAAATTCTGGAAAGTATCTTTAACAGATTTTAAGAACATACCACCTAACAAGCCGTCTACTAATCTATGGTCGTGACTTAATGATAAATACATCATTGGCTTAATTCCAATTGTGTCAGCTCCATCAACTTCAATCACTACCGGTTTTTTAACTACTGCTCCAACTCCTAATATAGCTACCTCCGGCTGATTTATAATTGGAGTACCAAACAATGCACCAAAAACACCATAATTTGTAATAGAAAATGTTCCGCCCATTATGTCATCAGGTGTAAGACCTTTATTACGCGATCTAGTACTAATATCAGCAATTGCTTTTGCTAATCCTCTAATATTTTTTTCATCTGCATTTTTTATGTTTGGTACAATTAAGCCATTTGGCTCGACCGCAACTGCAATTCCTAAATTTATATTTTTCTTCAATACAATGTTTTCACCATCAATTGAAGAATTAACAAGTGGATATTCTTTTAATGCCTTCACCGCTGCATAGGAAATAAAAGCCATGTAGGTTAATTTCAAGTTATCTTCTTTTAATAATCTTTCTCTGTTTTTCTCAATGTAATTATGAATTTTAGTCATATCAACTTCCATGATTTCTGTGACATGCACAGAAGTATCGCGGCTATTAACCATATGCTGCATAATCCTTTTACGGATATTGTCCATAGGGATAATTTCCCTGTCGCCGCTTTCAAACTTTGTACTTATTTCAGAAGCAGGTGTTGATTGAATGGTACCTTTATTGGAGATATAATCAAGTAAATCTTTTTTTGTTACTCTTCCACCAATTCCTGTGCCGTTAACTTTTTCTAGTTCGCTTGCGCCCACACCCTCTTTAGAAGCAATATTTAATACTACCGGTGAGAAAAATTTATTAGAAGCTTCTACCTTTAGCTTTGATGTTTTTTCAACTTTTCCGGGCGATTCACTAACTTTTAATTCTTGCGGATCAGCCTGAGGTTTTGGTTCCTCTTCAATTTCAGCAGTTTTTTCCATTTTTTGAAATCCCGATTTAGTTGAGATCTTAGCTACAACTACACCAACATCTACGGTCTCATTTTCGGGAAATAAAATTTCTGTTAAAACTCCAGTTACCGGAGAAGGAACTTCGGTATCAACTTTATCGGTACTAATTTCGTATAATATTTCATCGGCTTTAATTTCTTCGCCAACTTTTTTATGCCATTTAATTATTGTTCCCTCCATTACCGATTCGCCCATTTTCGGCATAGGAATATCAACAATAGAACCAGGTTGATCTGTAGATGGTGTTTCTTCATTCTTCTTTTCTACAACTTCTCTACTTCCCTTTTTCTCTTCGGGTGCTGAGCTTTTAGAATCATCAGTCTCTTTGTTTTTCTGCTTGGTTGCTGAACTGGTTGAAGCATCAGTCTCTATTATAGCAACAACTTCATTTATCGGGACAGTTTCATTTTCATATGCTTTAATCTCTGCTAAAATTCCATCTGCCGGAGAGGGAATCTCTGTGTCAACTTTATCGGTGCTAATCTCATAAATTATCTCATCCTTTTTAACTGTATCGCCTACCTTTTTGTACCATTTAATTATAGTTCCCTCGTTAATACTTTCGCCCATTTTAGGCATTACAATTTCAACTCTCATATTCTTCTCATTAATAAATTTTTAATTTTCTTTTTTTGTCATTCCTTGCCTGTCTGCTGACAGGCATTCTTTGATCCGGAATTTAGCTTTTCATTCTTTTGTTATAATTCGACTTCGCTCACTATTAATCCAATAATAACTTAATTACTTTTATATCTTTTCAAAAAACTGTTTGTCATCTTGATCAAAGTGAAATATCTCATAATTCAATTCAGATTCTTCGTCGTTAGTAAATGGACTTCTCAGAATGAGAGTTCACTAATACTCAAGCAATTTTCTTAATTCCTCGTATATTTTATTTCTTGTTGGTAATATTTCTCTTTCTAGTTTAGGGTGAAAAGCAATTGGTGTATCAGCAGCTGCAAATCTTTTTACCGGAGCATCAAGCTTTTCAAAACACTTTTCAGAGATTTGTGCAGCAATCTCTGCTCCAAATCCACTTGTAAGTGTGTCTTCATGAATTATTATTACCTTACTTGTTTTTTCAATTGATTGAAAGATTGTTTCTGTATCCAATGGAGCCAAAGTTCTAATATCAATTATTTCTATTGAGTGTCCTTCATCAACTAATCTTTTAGCCGCAAACTCAGTTTCGTGAACCATTGCACCATAAGTAACCACTGTAACATCGTTCCCTTCTCTTGTAATATTTGCTTTGCCAAAAGGAACTAAATAATCTGGATCAGGTGCTGGTCTTGTTGCATAGCTTTGACGGTATAATCCTTTGTGTTCAAGAAATAAAACCGGATCGTTCAATCTTAAAGCTGTTTTTAGCAACCCTTTTGCATCAGCAGCGTTTGAAGGATAAGCAATTAGCAAGACCAGGCATGTGTGTAAAAAATGCTTCAATATTCTGACTATGGTACAGTCCTCCATTTATATAACCGCCTACGGCAACTCTAATAACAACTGGAGCCTCAAACTTATTATTTGAACGGTAACGATACATTACCAACTCATCTCGCACCTGCATAAATGCAGGCCAGATATAGTCGCCAAACTGAATCTCAACGCAAGGTTTTTTACCGGTTACTGCCATACCAATTGCAACACCAAGAATACTGGCTTCTGCCAACGGTGAGTTAAATACTCTCTCATCTCCAAATTTAGTTGATAAGCCTTTTGTAGCTGTAAAAACGCCTCCTTTTCCATCAGCAACGTCTTCACCAAAAACATGAATCATTTCATTGCGCTGCATTTCTTCGTGCAAAGCATGGTTTATAGCATCAACCATCACAATCGGAACGCCTTCGTTTTTACATTCGTTATATTTAAGTCGATCTTTCTTGCCACTTTCATCAAAAACATATTTACTAATTGTTGAAGGATCTGGATCAGGTTTTGAAAGAGCCCAATCGGCAGCTTCATTTATATGCTGATTAATTTCTAGTTTAAGCTCACTAAAAACATCATGAGTAATGATGTTCTCTGAAACTAATTGGTTTACAAATTTTTCAAGTGGGTCATTTGCTAAATCATTTTCAATTGATTCTTTGGGACGATATTTTGATTGATCATCTGAAGTTGAATGGGACAACAATCTAATTGTGTTTGCCTCAACAAGAACAGGTCCCTTACCGCTTCTGGAATATTCAAATGCATCGTTTGCAGTTTTACGCATTGTAAAGTAATCTGTTCCATCAACATTAAATCTTAAAAGATTTTCGTAACCGCTCATCATTTCCGAAACAGATGCATTTTTGCCTGCTGTTTGATTTTCTACAGGTACAGAAATTGCCCATTTATTATTTTGAATAACGAAAACAATTGGAATCTTATCCCTGCTTGCCCAGTTTACTGCTTCATGAAACTCCCCTTCACTTGTGGTTCCCTCACCACTGCTCACATAAGTTACCGCTTTATTATTCGATTTTTTATTTGACATAGCTGTTCCAACAGCTTGAAGGAATTGTGTTCCTGTTGGACTAGATTGTGTTGGTACATTAAATTCTTTCGATCCCCAATGACAAGGCATTTGTCTACCGCCTGACATTGGATCATCAGCTTTTGCTAATTGGTGAAGAAAAATTTCTTCAAGCTTTACACCTAAACCCAGCATAAAGGCCATATCTCTGTAATATGGATAAGCCCAATCATGCCCTGGTTTCATTGCTTTGCCGAATGCGATCTGTGTAGCCTCATGACCTGCAGAAGGAAGATGAAAATAAGATTTACCTTGTTTTAGTAAATTCATTACTTTATGGTCCATTGCGCGAGAGGTATACATCAAACGAAGAATGTGAAGGAGCTCTTCTTTTGATGAACCATTTAATGTTTGAATTATCTTTTTACTTATGGGTTTACCATTATTCTTAGAATTTACTGTTTCAGTAGCTATATCATTTTTTTTCTTCACAGTTTTCTCCTTTCATCAAAAATTAATCAACTATCTCCGAAAGTTCTTTTTTAATAATCAAATTATATTCAAATACTTTTCTAAAGTTGCTAATTATTATTTCTTTAGTATCGCTTATTTTTAAGTCTTTTTCAAGTTCGTTACTAAGACTTGTTACTTGTTTATCCTGAATACCGCAAGGAATTATCCCGTTAAATAAAGAAAGGTCTGTAGTAACATTAAATGCAAAACCGTGCATTGTAATCCATCTGCTTACTTTAATTCCAATCGCACAAATTTTTCTATTTTCTATCCATACACCGGTATATTTTTCATTCCTTTCAGTTTTGAGACCAAAGTCTTTACAAGTATTAATTAGAACCTCTTCTAAGGACCTAAGATACAAATGAGTATCTTTTTTCCAATTTTCAAGATTAATTATTGCATAGCCAACAATTTGTCCGGGACCATGATATGTAATATCTCCGCCTCGGTCTATTTCAAATACACTAATTTTTTTTTGTTTTAGTTCATTATCGGAATAAAGCAGATTTTGTTTTTCTGCTATTTTTCCAAGAGTATATGTATGGGGATGTTCACATAGGAAAAAAACATCCCCAATATTTCCATATCTTCTTTTTTCGTGTACCTTAAGCTGAATATCCCATGCTTGTTTGTAATCGATTAATCCAAGGTCACAAACTATTAAGTCTCTAGATGTGGATTGATTCTCCATAAGCATTGGCAGCGGCTTCCATTATTGATTCTGATAAAGTTGGATGTGCATGTATAGTTCCAACAATTGTCTCAAAATCTGATTCTAAAGTTTTTGCAATTCCAAGTTCAGCAATAAGTTCAGTTGCCTCCGATCCGATTATATGTGCACCTAAAATTTCGCCGTATTTTTCATCGAAGATAATTTTTACAAAACCTTCTCTTTCTCCAATTGCAGCAGATTTTCCACTCGCAGAAAATGGAAACTTACCAACTTTTATTGAGTAACCTGCCTCTTTTGCTTTTGATTCTGTCATACCGATCGATGCAACTTGCGGCTGACAATATGTACACCCAGGAATTGAATCATAATCGAGTTTAGCAATTTCTAGTCCTTTAATACCTTCAACACACTTAATGCCTTCTTCTGAAGCGACATGAGCTAACCAAGGAGGTCCAATTACATCACCAATTGCATAAATATTTTCGACATTAGTTTCATAGGATACTTTATCAACCTTAATATGATTTTTTTCTAATTCAACTCCAAGTTCTTCCAAACCAAAGCCCTCTACATTCCCGGTAACACCAATTGCATTTAGGACAATATCAGCTTTAAGTTTTTTATTTTCCCCTTCATGCTCAACCTCAACTTCGACTTTATTTTTGACAACTTTAGCATTCTTTACCATTGCTTTGGTTAAAATTGTAATACCACGTTTCTTAAAATTATTTTCTAACGCTTCAGAGACTTCCCTGTCCTCAATCGGCAATATGTTATCAAGCATTTCTATAATTATTACTTTGGTACCTAATACAGAATAGAAATAAGCAAACTCAACACCAATTGCTCCCGCTCCGATTACGATGAGTTCTTTAGGAAGTTTATCGAGTGTCATAGCCTCTGAACTTGTGATAATTTTTTTATGATCAACAGGTATTGAAGGGATTGATTTTGGTCGAGCACCGGTAGCAATTATTATATTCTTTGCATTTATTGTATCAACAACTTTATCATCTTCATAGACTTCAATTTCATTCTTTGAAACAAACTTACCATATCCTTTAATGCGTTCAATTTTATTTTTCCGCATTAAAAACTCAACGCCTTTAGTTACTTTTTTTGACACATCGCGGCTTCGCTTAATAATTTTGTTAAAGTCAAAATTCAAGCCTTCTACGGTTATTCCAAAATCACCTGACTTATTTTTCATCAAATCATAAACTTCAGCACTTTTTAATAATGCTTTTGTTGGAATACAACCCCAATTAAGACAAATACCACCTAAATTATCTTTCTCAATTACACAAGTGGAGAATCCCAATTGAGCAGCTTTAATTGCAGCTACATAACCTCCGGGCCCACCGCCCAAGACTGCAATATCAAATTTTTTCGACATTTGTTTCTATCCATTCAATTAATCAATAATTTATAAATATAGTGAAGATTTTGCTGAAAACAAATCAGATGAAAAGACGTTTTACTCCCTTAAACATTGTCCAATAGCATAAATGAATTGCTTTTTGAAATTGCTGAATCAGTATAGTTTTTATCCCCAAATTGGCAAATTTTTTCTACGGGACAAATAGCACATGAATATCTTGTTGGTTTACAGATTTCCCTGCCCAATCTAATCAGATTTGTATGAAATGAATGAGCAATACCCTTTGGTAGCTTATCATTAATTTCAATGAAAGTTTTATCCGGAGATTTTGTATTTACAACTCCAATTCTGTTAAGAGTTCTATGTACATGAGTATCTACCGGACAGATATTTTTACCATTAGCAAACAGCAGAACACAGCTTGCAGTTTTTACACCTATACCTTTAAATTCTGTTAAATAATTGATTGCTTCTAAATCTGAAACTTTATTTATTTTGGTTAAATTATAATTACCATCTTTTTTGAAAAGTTCATCAAGTAAATTTTTTATTGCTGTAGATTTTTGAAATCCCAAGCCGGCAATTTTAATTTCTTTTTCAATTGTTGTACGTTTCGCCTTTCTTGCATCTTCCCAACTTTTAAATCTTTTCTTCAAATTCTGATATGCTTTGTAAGAATTATTATCATTTGTATTTTGTGAGAGAATTGTTGCAATCAGCATGTCTATTGGCTTTGGAAGATTTTTAGCTTTTGGAGGTACACCAAAGTGTTTTATTAGCAGTTTATTTATAAGAGAGATTTTATTCAAATTAAATATAAATTATTGGAGTAAAAGCATTTTTTTTACAATCTGATGTTTTTGTGTTTGCAGTCTATAAAAATAAATACCTGATGATAAGTTTGACGCATTAAAAACGACTGAATAACTTCCCGGTTTTTGAATTTCATTTACCAAGGTTTTTATTTCACGACCGAGTATGTCATATATCTTTAGTGTTACCTTAGACTCTTCTACTCCGCCCAGCTTGCCAAACGACACGTCATTCCGCACTTGTTCTGGAATCTGATATTTTATTGTTGTTGTTGGATTAAATGGGTTCGGATAATTTTGAAAAAGAATATAACTATTTTCTATGCTCTTATTATTTAATCCTAGAATTATATCATCTTTAGAAGTAGTAAACTGATATTTATCATCAGTACTTAAAGGAATATTTGTAAAAACAAAAATTGTATCGCCAACATTCGGCCACACAATTTCACCTTCCGGACTATCTGATATAATTTGTAAATGAGTGCTAAAATCATTCGACTTATATTCATCAGGTGTAAGAAATACTATTTTCTCACCGGGATCCCACCTTTTATTTTTAGTATTTAGATTTTCAAACACAAGTGTTTTTAATTTTTCTCCTGTTGCTAAATTTTTGGCGATAAAAGGTATTTCAATTTCCGGGACATTTGATGGATTGATTGCTGTATCCAATGGTTCAATATAACCGCCAGTTGCTAAAGTGTCTGGATTTCCAAAAATTACAGCAATATCAATTGGAGCTATATCAGGATAAATAATTGGATTTTGAAGATCAAAAGTTATATTTGTTCCGGAATTATTGGTGAAATAAGATCTCTCGAAATTAATGTTTAAATCAAAATTTGGCAGAATTTCTACCATTATACCATCAAACTCATCTGTTAAATATTGAACATTTATTCCCATTGTTAGCGGGTAATTCTCCACTTTAGCCTCATTAAGAGTTATATCATCAATACTGAACTGAAGAAATTCTTCATTGAATTCCGTGAAACTTATTTCATAATTATTACCAGTAAGTTTTGTTGAGTCTACAACATGAACAATAAAATTACTTGTAGAAGTCCCACTCGTATGATTTAGTGCTGTAGAATCTATAATTCCGACTAAAAAATTTGGAGTAATCTTCTTTGCCATTATTTCATAATCAGTTGAAAATTCTCCCCAACTTGACCATGCTGCAATAATATCTTTGTTTTTAGAAGTAACTATGCTAGGTTCCCATTGATAACTTTCAGTATAAGAGTTTATTCGTTTCTCAGGTGAGATAACTCTGTTTTTCTTATCCAGCACTTTGAAATAAACACCTTCTCTTGATCCGTCAATATTCCAACTTGACCATACAATTACTTTTCTATCATCCTCAAATCTTTCAATTTTGGGCAGCCATTGGTAAAACTCTGTTGAAGAATTAACAAGCATTTCTTCACCAATCGGATTGTAAGATTCATCAAATGATCTTAAATAAATTCCGCCATCATAACCATCTTGTTCCCAACTGCACCAAACAATATCAAAAGTATTATCGCTTGCTATTGAAATATCACTAAACCATTGATAATTATCAGTGTAGCGTGTTTATCATAAATTCATCTTTAATTACATTTCCATCTGCATCATAGATTTTACCAAACAAATTATAGCCCTTTTCTGATTCATTCCATGATTCCCAAACAATGATAAATCTGCCGTCATCAAAATATTTAACAACTGGTCGGCTTTGGCTATATTCAGTAGTAGTATTTACTAAAAACTCATCACCAATTTTTTCCATCACATGATTAAATCTTTGTGCATAAACTCCGCGTTCACTTCCATCCTGGAACCATGATTCCCAAACCAAAATAAATTCAAAATATTCTCCTTTCTGCACTATATCGATTTGTGGTCTAATTTGAGAATGTTTGGTATTTGTATTTACAGTAATTTCACCACTCATCTCAGCATTATCAAAGTATTGTTTTGCTTTTATATCATAAAACTTTTCCGGTTCAGCAGGATTGAAAGATGACCAAACTACCACAAAAAAACCTCTCTCATTTGACGCCATTTGCGGATGTTGTTGATTACCGATGGTTATTTCATTAATTAGAATTTCATCTCCGAATAGCTGCATATCAGACTTAAGAAGTTTAAAATATAGATCACCCTCTGAAATTGAATCAACTTGGTTCTCAGATTTCCATACGGCAACTAATCCATCAGTATTAAAATCACCCAAGTAATATTTTTTAAGTATAGGTTCTCTTTGTGCATTTTCTTTAAAGGAATTAATTACTATTTCATCTTGTGCGAAAATGAGAGAAGCAAAAAGTAAGAACGACTAAAATAGATTTTGTTTTCATAGCTTACTTCATTTGAAAGTCTAATAATGGATAATCTTTGTTATTGCTTAATTGATAATGCCACCACTCTGCTGAATATAAGTCTAAACCGCCAACTTCTGTCATTATACTTTTTAGGAATCCTCGGTTGAATACGACATTCGCTGGAAGCAAATTACTTGGATAATTATGCGAAGCTGCATCGCTAAAGTCATCAAAGTCAGTAGGCATTGGCAGTTCTTCTCCTGTAGCTAAATTTATCAGAGTTAGATCAACTGCTCCGCCTCTGTTGTGCCCAGAACCGCTCACCGGATTTGCAACAAATGTTGGATCAGGAAATATTTCAAACATAATATACTGAATTGCTCTTGGTCTATAACCATCCCAAATTTTTAGTCCAATTCCTTGAGGGTAACCTCTTCCATTTAATGTACGAATTTTATTTAGACTATCCTGAATAACCATTAAACGAATTGCTAAATCCTTTAATACATAGCATTCATTAGTCGTGTAAAGTTTTTGATTATTAAATACGTTATCCGTGGAAGCATACTTTAAATCTAATACAATATTTGGGATAAGCTCTCTTATGGGAACAAGTTCACTAGTAACAACTTGGGCATGGATTTGTGATTGAAAAGTAAAGATTATTAAAAGACTGAAACTTAATAATTTTGTTTTCATTTTTAGTATAAACTCATAATAATTAAATAAAAAAATCCGAACCAAATTGCACAAAGCAATAAAGATCCGGATTAAACATGTGCAAATTGTAAGTTGCTAAAAAAATTAAAAAGTTAAACCAATATCAAAATATTGAATATTTTCTAATCTATTATAATCACCATATGCATAATTGAAAGTAAAGCCTAATTCTGGTGTTAAGTCGTAATTGATACCAACACCAATTGTGAAGCCTTGTTCGCTATTTGGCAAAAATAAAGCCTTATAACCACCCCTAATAAAGATCATTTGATTATAAGAAAATTCCAGCCCAGAGTTAACATATTCTTTATTATCATTTGGATGAACTGCATCAACTGCAGCTTTTAACTTAAAAAATCTTGTCTCAACAACATCCATTGCTAAACCAACTCTAAAATTAAGCGGTAAATCATTTGTCTCGGTTGAATATTTGCCTGGAATATTATTCGGTCCCGATTCGGGTGTTTCATTTGGATCAATATTGATTTGAAGATCACGACCATCCAGTTGCATTTTTGTGCCGAAGTTAGATACACTAGCTCCAATCACAAGATCATTAAATGGTGTAATGTAATAAGTACCAACATCTAAAGCAACACCGCTTGCACTACTGTTCCAAATTGATTCTTGAATATATTTAAAGTGAAATCCAATTGAGAATCTATCAGTTAAATTTCTTGCATATCCAACACCCATTACCAAAGAATTTGCATCCCAGGTCCTACCATCACCGTCAGGATATTCAATTGTTGTTACATCATCTTCCGGAACACTTAAAGAAGTAAAAGTCGCAAACAAAGTGCCTAACCCGTCAATGTTTATAAAACCGGCAGCAAAATCAAAACTTACATCTGCCAACCAATTTGAATGATTAAATGCAACCTGACTTGAACCTTTTGAACGGGAAATTCCCGCCGGGTTAAAGTAAGCTGAATATATGTCATCACTTACACCAACATAAGCATTCCCCATACCAAGTGAACGTGCACCAGGAGCTATTTTAAGAACTTGTGCTGCAGTAGTTCCAACTCTAGATATATCGATATCTGCTTGTCCATATACATTATCAAAACAAAGTAATGAAATTATAGTAAAAATAAATACTGCTATTTTTTTCATCTTATTCTCCAATAAAAGCAATTCTATGAGAAATTTAATTTTATTAAAATTTATCATTTAATAACTCCAAATCTTCCAATATGCTCTCCAACACCAGGCACATCAACATGGTAAATATAAACACCGTATGCAATTCTCATTCCTTCTGAACTAAGTAGATTCCAATAGGCAATACTTCCATTATCATCTTTAACAATAGTATCAACCAGCTCACCGGTTAATGTATAGATTCGTATTGTACATTGCGGAGGAAGATTTCGGAATTGTAATTCCCTTTCCCCTCTTTTTACTTGTGTTCTTCCAGGATTTTCAGAAATGCTATATGCTACATATGGATTTGGAACAACATTAATTTCATTAAGCTTGTTATTAACTTTCGAGGCTACATATTCTGATTTTTGTGTTTCAAAGATAAATGCATCACCTTTTTCAAATGGTTTATTTGTAACCAATTTATAAATATCGCCATTTGTAGGCAGCACTTTATCAGTAACTGTAGTGTCAAAATCAAAAGTTACTTGATAAGCAACAGTTGGATCAGTTGCTCCCTGTGGCTGGAATATAATGCCTTCACCCCAATCCCATTGACCATTATTTTGTTTAGATCTATTTGGTTCATACATAACAAAACTAGCCGGTTCTTCAAAATAATAATCCGGAGCCTTCTCTTCAATATACCAAAGAGTAAATGGAGCGGCAACTGAGCCAAGTAACGTCTGCATTGTATCTGCATTAGCCCAAGAACCGTCAGATAAAGTATCAGTATTATTCCATCTAACTTCCCAATCAGCCCTAAGTCTAATTTTATTGCCCCCTAAAACTGGCGGGAAAATTGCTTTATCAAGAATTGTTATGTTATTGTTAGTTATAAATTTTGATTCTTCTTGATTTATTCCAAGTACATCTTCTTGAACAAAAACTCTGATTCCATCAAAGACTACGTTGCCATCTTCATTATTAACCAGATTACTCTCAAAGACTGGATAATAACGGTAAGTTATTGTATAGACATTTCCTTCAGGCAGGCTGCCTTCACTGGAACTGGCAATTTGTCCCCTTAAAGTATTAAGTGTATAATTGCTTGGCGGAACAATGCTATTCGAAGCATCTCTAACAACTACACTTTCAGTTACAATATTTTGATGACGCAATGCAACAAGAACTGTACCTTTAGAAGTGAAATCATAAGTAACTCCAGTAGAATCTAATACATTATAAACGTTAGATGTATCAAAAGCAATTTTATAAGTTTTATCTTCTACAGCAAGATCATTCAATATTTTTAAGTTTATACTTCCAGTTGAGTTACCGCTTATTATCTGAGGTTTACCACCAATACCTGCATTTGCGGAATCAATTCCAACACTAACAGGACCAGGAATTATTGCAAGTGTATTAACATCAAAAATCAATCCGCCAGTAGTCTCATCCTGCTGGATTACTGATTGAGTTTCTGATGGAGGAAGATCTTCAGTTCCCCTATCATAAGCTACAACTGCATAATAATACTGAATACCGTTCTGTACAGTCGAATCGACATATTCGTGAACTAAACCTGTATTGTCGCCCAAATTATATTTAATACCTCTACCATCATACTCAACTCCGGAAAGACCAAAATATTCATTATCCAAATCGAATTGAGCTCTTTTACCTGTATTATCATCAAATAATGCTTGACCTAAAAATGGGATACCATTTGCATCTGTAATAGTATAGACGTCCGAAAAATTAAAATCGCGACTTCTATAAATCTTATAACCTTCAAAATCCTGCTCCCCAGTTAATGGGTCTATTGACTGCTCAGAGTTTGCATCCCAATAAAGAGTTACTCTGCCATCACCTGCAACTGCAGTAACAACTGGTTTATCAGGTGGTTGAGCAAATTGGTAATCCGCTTCTAATATTCTTACTGAAGTAACCGCATTTAATAGAAGATCATTTCTATCTTCACCAAAAAGAATTACCATTGAGAATCTTTGAGATTCACCTTTTTCAAGAACCATTGGTCCCGTTGAGAAACAGAAGATGTTATCACCTGGTGTCCGCAAATATTCTTGATTTGGATCAATTTCAGGTTTAGTCAGCCAAGACCAAATTACTTCATCCTCCATCGGATCAACTTCACCAAAACCACTTACTGTGAATCCGGTTAACCCGAGCTGATCGGATTCTGAAATATCTCTAAAACCAAAATTGGGTTCTGAACCAGCCCATTTTTTACCGATACTCCAATCATCAGATAGTGTGCTCAATTCATCTTCATCAAGTCTACCATTTGCATTTAAATCATCATACCATGCTTGAGATGGAATACCATCACCTTCTCCATAATCAGCACCAGGATAGTTTGTCGATTGAGGTCCGATCCCATCAATACCAACATCATTTTTTTCAGGGTCCCAGTCACCGTCTTCATCTCCTGACCATCTTGCTTTTGGAGCACCGAAAACTTCAGTATATTTTGCAACATCAAATATTCCCGTTTCAACAGGTGTAATAATTCCGTCAATAAACTCACCGGCATTATTAAAGGGAGATTCATCAGCAATACCATCGTCATCATTATCATTTGCATCATCATCAAAAGATGGTGATTCTAGGAATTTCCAACCAAAATAACCAGGTTTTTTACCACCTGCACCTTTTTGGTCATCATCCCAACCGAATACCATACTTCTTTCCCTTTGGTCAAAAATTTCTGCTAAATCACCTTTAGGAGGAATAAATTGAGCATTATCATCTCCATAATCAGTTGATCCACCAATATGCGGATCACCGAACATTCCCATATATAAATTGTCTATATCTTTGTCACTTGCATTTGTCATTTGATAAATACTAAAAATCAGATCTTCAGCAAGAGGATTATTAAATTGAATAATCCTAACATCAGCATCTAGACCCAATCCGGCTTTAGTAAAATCATTTTCGAAAGGCTGATATTTATCGATAAACTCATAATTTGTATAATCATCAATTGCAAAATAAACTTCTTCATCTGGAGCTGTTGAAGCATCACCTAAAAATGCAGGCCATAGATATTTTCCGGCACCCGGAGAATACCATTCTTCAGGCCATGAATCAGGTTTACCATCACCATCCTCATCTTTTGCATTTAATGTTGCAACTTCATCACCGTTCGGATCACGATAACCTGATTTAGGAAGCCATCCCCATTTCAATGTTGCACCCGGATCATAATCGCCTTCACTGGATCTAACATGTGAATCACTTATAATACTTACAGAATCACCATCGACACCTAAAACTCTTGCACCTGCAATTAGTCCAAACTCATAACCATAACCTAATCCTTCCCAAACCAAATCCCTAACTTGAGGTAACGCTCCGGGGGAACAGACTGATCCATAATTCCAAATTTCTGTAGTAATTTTATTACCTTTAATAACAACATCTTTAATTTCTGTTGTTACACCCGTAATTTTATTGAATTGGGGCTGTCCTTTTTTCCCTTCTAACCTTTCATATTCTTCTTCAGATGTAATTTTAACTTTATCTTTTTTTGTCTCCTCTTGTGCAATTCCATTTGAGACAAATAGTAAAGTAAACAACAGAATTGAAATTTTTAATTTCATATTATTTCCAAATAATTTCATGAGTATTTCCAAAAATCTTTTTAATTAAAGAATAATGAGAAACCGACTAATACTTCCCTTGGTCTGCTTAATCTCTCTTCTCTCTTATAGTAATCATCTATATATGATGTGGAGAACAATCCCGGATCTTCAATAGTTCTTCTTCTAATATCATTAAACTGAGAAGCATTTACTTTCTCTTCAGCATTTTGAAGAGCTTGTCCCGAACTTGCCCAAACATATCTTTGATTTTGAGTATCAAATAAGTTTTTTACTTGAACAAAAACAGAGAGATCAAATGGATCGATGTTAAAGTATTTCTCCATCTTCAAATCAACATTCCATTGAAACGGTTTATTGTCTGATGTTTGCTCATAAGTAATAGTACTTAAAGATGGTGGAAGAGCGGGTGTATAGGGTGTCCCGGTTTGCAAATTATAAACAACGCCAACCGACCAGCTTCTTGGCTCTGATAAGGTAACCGTACCATTGATTAAATGAGACCTATCAAAATCAAGAGGGACTAAATAAGTTTCAGTTTGTCTTCCTGCTGCCTCGCTAAAAAATAAATCTTCGTTTGGTTCAGTTCTATTTCCTTCAGCAACTTGAAATGTATAATCTAGAGTAGCTGAGAATAAGCTTCCCGGTGATTGCCTTTTAATAAAAGATAGTGTTAATCCTTTAACATTTGCATAAGAAAGATTAGTAAGAACACTGTATTCTCTGGCATTTTCTGTAAATACTCTTTGAGTATAAATATAATCTCTTACATCTTTGTTAAAAGCTGTAAGATCAAATTTAAAGTCGTCCGTTAACTGCTGCTGTAAACCAATTTCATACTGAATAGAACGTTCGGGATCAACATTAGGATTACCGAATCTTGCAATAGTGGCAGCGTTATTAACAAAGTTCAAATCATTTCTATAAAGCGTTGATAATGAACCTATTTGATAGAAGTGACCATAAGAAAATCTAATTACACCTCTATCAGTGATTGGATAAGAAACACTCAATCGTGGGGACAACATATGTTTTACTTTTGCATCTTGAATGTATGCATTCAGAATACCTTGGACATTGTCATCTAAGTTCTGAGATAGATTTGTATTGTAATTTGATGCTGGATCAAAGTACTCGTATCTCAGACCGGCATTTAAGATGAGTGTTTTTGCCAGTTCTATTTTATCTTGAATGTACGCAGCAAACTGTGTTGGCTGTTTATCGAAGTTATCAACTGAAAAGAAGCGAGCTTTAAAGATATCATTTATGTTCAATCCACCGTACAGTAGATCAGTAGCGTTAACAGTTGAACCATCCGGTTTGAAAAAAAGTAATGAATATGCTTCTCTATACAAATCATGAATTCTTAATTCAAATCCCGCTTTTACTTCATGTACATTAAATAACTGTGAAACTACATCCCCTTTAACACTATAGGTCTTTGTTGTTCTATCAGATCTGATAGTTATCTGTTCCACCAGAATAGTAAAGAGTTGGCCCTAATGTTTTGCTGAAGAAATTAGGAAGATATCTATTATCCTGAGGATCTTCATAAAGATAATATTTAGCCCTATTGTAAGAATAAGAAGCTTTTAAAGTATAAAAAGTTGTATTACTCAATGTATGCGTTAAATCAATAGCTTGAATAATACCTTCGCCATAATTTGTACCTACACCATCTGGAGTAAATAAATAAGATCGATCAAAATTTCTATATTCAGAATTATCCAAAACAATTTCATACTTTAATTTAATTAAAGAACCAAAATTATGACTAATATTGGCTTGAATATTCCAGCTTTGTGAAGGATCCATAGCAACCCAAGATCCATCACCTGTTGGCAATCCATTGCTTCCTTGAGTGTATGGATTAAAAAAGTATGGTGCAGCTGCATCACCGCTTCTCGGGTCGCTGCTTCGGAATGCTTCCGCTGTTAGATGTGAATCTGATGAATTGTAAATTCTTTTACCGTAATACAATCCTTTAGTATCGGTAAAAATTCCGGAAATAAAAAACTTGGTATTATCCGAAAATGGAATTTTACCACCTATTGTAGCTTCAAATCTTTTTCTATTGAAAGGATCAAAATCATCAATATTATTAAAAAGATCATCCTGACTCGATAAATATTCACCGGCGTAGCCTCTTAAACTGAAAGTGTATTTTTCGCCACCTTCTTTTGTAACATAGTTTACAACACCGCTGAGTGCATTACCAAATTCAGCACTGAAAGTTCCCGTTGAAACCGAGACTTCCTGCACAGCATTTGTGGCAACACCAACTGCTCTAGAGTTACCGTAAGGATCATTAATGGATAATCCGTTAATTTGATATGCAACCTCGTTACTTCTCCCTCCCCTTACATGCAATGCACCATCATCAGCCTGAACAACACCCGCTTGGAGTTTGATTACTTCAGAGATGTTATCAACAGGAAGTATATCCAAGGTTTCCGAGTTAATTGCGACTGTAGGATTAGTTAAATCTTGTCTTATTAATGGATTCCTTTCCCCCTGAACAATAACTGCTTCCATTTCAATGGCACCAGAAGGCAATGCAAAATCAATGGCTGTAGTAAAACCAACATTTACTCTTACATTAGTTCTGGTAACTTTTTGATATCCAATATATGAAGCAGTAACCGAATAAACGTCAGGTGTAACATTCAAGATAACAAAATTACCGTCAATATCAGAAGCAGCTCCCTTTGATGTACCTTCTATAAATACATTTGCAAATGGAATTCCTTCACCGGTATCTTGGTCAGTAATCTTCCCCATTATTTTTCCGGTTGATTGAGCAGTAATTGTTGTTGAGATTAGTATTGTAATTAGAATGGAGAAAAGAGTAAGAATGTAATTTTTTTTCATAGAATCTCCGGTTCAATTAAAATAGAATTGAACTTTGGGTATTTGTAAATTTAATTGGATCAATGTTGACGCAAAAATTAAACAAAAAATATAACTCAACCAAACTTTTTATGTCTGGTTGAGTTATTTCAATATTAGTTTTATTTAAGCAGAGTCATTTTGATTGATTTAGTGAAATTGCCAAATGTAAATTTAGCAATATAATTTCCGCTTGCAACTTTGCTTCCAAAATTATTTGTACCATCCCAAGTAATTTCATGACTTCCTTTTTTCATTTGACTGTTGTTAAGAAGTGTTTTTACCTCTTGTCCAACCATATCATAAACTTTCATGGATATTTTTTTATCAATTGGAAGACTGAAATTAATTGTCGTTGTAGGGTTAAATGGATTCGGATAATTTTGCTCCAATTTATAATCATCTGGAGTAATGATACCATATAATTGTTCTCTAAATCCTACAGTAGAACCTGCATATTCCAAAACCCTAACTGTTTGTCTGTAATCATTAAAGATTTTATAACTTTCATCAGAAGTTACCCATCTATAACCAAGGTTATAGTTAGTTGAATCATTCCATTCAACAACTTTGAAAACTACTTCAATTGAATCATAAACAGATTGTTCTGCTAATACAATTTCCAATTTACCATCGTTATCTAAATCAACGCTATCAGCAAAGATATATGACGTAAAAGGAACTTCTTTTTTAACAGTATCTATAATAGATGGATCAAAAGCGATATCTGTTGTATCAACAACAAGACTATCCCCGATATATGTACTATCTATACTCTGACTAATTCTACCTTGATAAATTTCATAGGTGGCAAATACTTCTCCGCCTTCTCCGTTGTAAACAAGATTCATATCGTAACTAGCTGGATCGAGTACATCACCAATTCCTTTGTATTGAATAGCAACTAAATTCAATCCTTTTCCGCCGCCCGTATAAATTTCATCCATTCCGTCTTGATTAACGTCACCTTTAACAACTGGCCATAATTCAGCAACGGTATTGCCGGCAAGAGCAGCAATCTCACCACTTGTAAATAATTCTTTATAATTTTCAGTTTGTGAAGCATCAGTCCAAATATAATTATCTGTAGCTGTTTCAGGAAAACTCATGAGTGCAAGAGTATGTCCATTTCCGTATTGAGTTCCAACAATCTCATCTTTTCCGTCACCATTAACATCAACTGCTTGAACACCAAAATAACTTACAGCATCTAAACTACCAGTATATTCATGATATACACCTTTAGCTTTTGCATCTGCATTATCTGTTGCTTCAGGATATGTGTAATCATCAGGACCATTTACTTCAATTGACCATAATCCATAATAATTGTAAGTATGATTTACGATTTCAAGTTTACCATCACCATCAATATCAGCAGGAATTGAATTCCAGTAAGAACCTCCTGCACCCCAATCACCTCCATTAGTTTGTTCACCTGGTTTTCCGCCTTCAATATAAATACTTGCAAAACCAGGAATTCGAAAGTTATTACCAAGAATTAAAACATCTTGTCCTTGGTGAATCACCATGAGGGATTAATTTCAGTTCTTCCATCTCCATCAAAATCATATACTGTTAAATATTCTCTATGTAAATCTCAGTCCTTCTCTACCACCAGCAGTTGCTAACATTGGAGGAGTAATAGAGAAAGCAGCTTCTGTTCCCCAGTCAGTTCCGTTCCATTCAAATATTGCAATTCTACCTATCACTTTCATCAACAGGATCTAGAAATATCTTTGCGGAAAAATAATTTCTAAATTTCCATCACCATCACAATCACCAACTTGAATAAATCTTGGAGTTGAACCACTTGAATGTTTCAGACGACAGGAGAAGACCAAATAATTTCTAATAGTGAATCTTGAGCTACTTTCATAACATGAACACGACCACCATTTGAATAATCAGTCGCTAAAATTTCTTGTTCACCATCACCATTTGCATCTGCAACAATTACTCTTCTAACGCCCAGATCTCTGTAATACGGCAACAGTGAATCTGCCACGATCACCTTCAGATGGAACCGTAAAAACAGCCATATTTTTTGCATCGATTGGTGTTGTTGTTTGTGCATTAAGAAAACTTACAGAAATTGATAATAGTAATAGGAGTAAAACCACTTTTTTCATCTTTACCTCTTAATTTTAATTAGTATGTTGTTGTTTGTAAAAATAACATTGTATTTGCTTTATAGCAACAAGGGATTTATATTTCCCTTAAAAAAAATAGGGTTGACTGAGACATTACACTCCATTTATATGAATAGATGATTGCTGCAATTGCTTATAGGTAAGATCGTAATCCTTCTTAATTCCGAATTATTTTATCTGAAATCTTGAGAATAGAAAAGAACTGCCATTCTGAGAATGCTATTTATTCGAAGAATCTACTAAATTAACCTTCAGATACTTCGTCACAAAATACGTTCCTCAGTATGACAATCCATCTATGAGAATTTGTCATTTCCGAGTGTTTAAATCGAGAAATCCAGAAGAACTAGTTTTTTATATACTAAATTAATTTCACGCATTTTCTAAACAATTATTTTTAATTTTATTAAGTTGAATTTATAATAAGGAGGATTAATGTCCACATTAATGGTTAGTGTTTCTGGTATTCGTGGTTTGGTCGGTGATGGCTTAGATCCAAATACTATTGTAAAATATGCATCAGCTTATGCTGATTTTTGCGGAGCTGGAAAAATTATAGTTGGTTCAGATGGGAGAATTTCAGGCGAGATGGTAAAGCACACATTGATAGGGACGCTAATCTCTAAAGGCAATGATGTTATTGATATTGGTATTTGTCCAACTCCAACTGTACTTTACAACGTAACGAAATTGGGAGCTGTGGGCGGTATTCAAATTTCAGCAAGCCATAATCCAAATGAGTGGAATGCTCTAAAACTCCTTAATTCCGAAGGCGAGTTTATGACACCGGATGAAAATAAAATGATGCTTTCCAAATTGGAAAGTGCCTCAAAGGAATATAAACCATGGAACGAATTAGGAAAACTCACTGAATACTCTGAGGGTTTAAAAAACCACACAGAAGAAGTTCTCAAGTTAGTAGATGTAGAATTGATAAAATCAAAGAAATTTAAGGTCGTGCTCGATTGTGTTAATGGAGCCGGAAGTCATGTCATGCCCAATTTTTTAAAGAGATTAGGATGTGAAATTATAGAATTAAATTGTGAGAAAAGCGGAATTTTCCCACGTCTACCGGAACCGATACCGGAAAACCTAACTGAAACTATGCAGGCTGTTAAAGTGCATAAAGCAGATTTGGCAATCGTTGTTGATCCCGATGTTGATCGTTTGGTATTAATTACTGACAAGGGTGAGCCATTTATAGAGGAAAATACAATTACTCTTGCTGCAAAACATATTCTTTCCAAAACAAAAGGAAGTGTTGTTGTGAATTTATCGACAACCCGTGCCGTTGATGACATAGCAAAGGAAAATGGTTGTAAAGTATTCCGCTCACCTGTAGGTGAAGCTAATGTTGTTAAGTTGATGAAAGAAGTAAAAGCAGTGATTGGCGGAGAAGGAAGCGGTGGTGTTATTTATCCCGAACTTCATTATGGTCGTGATGCTTTAGTTGGAACAGTTTTAACTTTAGAACATTTATCTGAAATAAATAAAAAGCTATCACAGGTTAAAGAAGAGTTGCCGCAGTATTTTATTGCTAAAAAGAAAATTGAGCTAGGAAATGTTGAACCGGATGCAGTTATTGAGAAGCTTAACAAAAAATACTTTGATCAAAATATTAACACGGATGATGGTTTGAGAATTGATTTTGAAGATCATTGGGTGCATTTTAGAAAATCTAATACTGAACCAATTATTAGATGCATAACTGAAGCGAGAACTGAAGCTGAAGCAAATCAATTTATTAATAAATATTTTGGGGAAGTAAAAGATTTGATGAGTTAAAAGATGTTAAATAACAAAAAATAAATTATAAAAAGCAAATAAATAACAATTAAGTAATAAAAAATATCAAACCAGAGTGTTGGGTGTAATTAAATTAGATTTATTTCTACAGCAAAAAATCTGTCATTTCCAAATTTATCTGCAGAATGGCATGATGCTTTAATCGGAAATGACAAGAATACTTTTACTTCAATCTTGTACGTTTTTTAAAGAAACTCATTAAAGCATTATCAAAACTGGAAGTTGTTTCTATTAGATTATAATCAAACCCGTACTTTTCGCAGCCGGACTTTAAAGTTGATAAATACTCTTTCATCGCATCAGAATATGCTTTCTGAATTTGAATAGGCTGAGTTGTGATTTCTTCCTTTGTTTCCATATCGATAAAAATCGAGTCTTTATTAAAACCAAAATTCTTTTCAATAGGATCTAATATATGAAAGACAATGACTTCATTCTTTTTATAATAAAATTTCTTCAACGAATCCAACACTTCATTGACATCATCTAAAAAATCAGAAATAATAATTACCAATCCCCTAGTTTTAATATTTTCAACAATTGCATTAATTGACTCAGATGTTTTGGTACTACTACTGGGATTTGATCTTTCAATTTCTAAAAGAATTTGCCTGAGATATGTCCACTTAGATTTAGGTCGAAGATAACTTTTTATTTCATCCGAATAAATGGCAAGTCCGACTGCATCTTGCTGTTTTAATAAAAGGTAAACAAGACTTGCAGCTAGTACTTTTGCATAATCATATTTTGTGAGGTCACCATCATGCTTATAATCCATGGATTTACTTGAATCTAAAATGACGTGAGCTAAAAGATTTGTTTCTTCTTCATACTGCTTTATATAATAGCGCTCACTTTTTGCGAAAACTTTCCAGTCTAAATTTTTAATTGAGTCGCCTTGCATGTAAGGTCGGTGCTGACTAAACTCTACACTAAATCCGTGATAAGGACTTTTATGATACCCAACCATAAAGCCTTCAACTACTGTTCTTGCTTTTAATTCCAATGATTTTAATTTTGCAACAACTGCAGGGTTAAGAAATTTCTTAAAATCAGATTGTTGTTTCATTAGTAAAATCTTCCTGGATTTTCCCTTTTAATATTTCTTCAGGGGCTTTACCAAGATTTTCTAATTCAATTTTTGCATCTCTTACCAATTTCCCATTGGGATACTCTTTAATGTAGAGCTCATAGCTCTCTTTGGCATTTGCAAAATCACTTAAATCATTTGCTAAAATAAATGCCGCCATAAATAGGGAGTTTTCGGCTTCTTCAGATTTCGGGAATGTGTTGTAAATCTTTTTATAAACTTCAACTGATTTAAGTAATGATTCTCTTGAATCAATATTTTTAATTACTTGTCCTTGATATATTTTTGCAGTCTCGAATAAAGCTTTGGGAGCCAACTCACTTTTTACATTTTCTTCTGCTATTTGCTCAAAAAGTTTAACAGCTTCATCATATTTTTGCTCTTTAACAAGATTGTTTGCATTTTCAAAGAGTTCTTTTTCACTTTGAGTTCCACAAAATGTTAAAGAAATTGCAATTACTGCTAATGTTAAAATTTTAATTATTTTCATAACCTATAACCCCGACTAAAATTAAAATAGAATTGAAAAATATTAGAACATGAATTTTATTAAAGTTTTAGTTAGAATGAAAGGAAAAACGAATTGCTTAAGACTCAAAGTAAAAACCTAAAACGGAAATGTGAAATGAAAAACAATAAAACTAAATGGTTAAATTCTAGAATCTTATTTACAAATTACGTTTGGCAGTTTGAAAAATTAAAGTTATAGATAAATAAAATTATTTAGAATAAACTATACCATTTTTAGTTGACCATTGAATAATGGTTCTAACATTAATGTGTCAGCTCCAATTCTAAATAACTCTTTTTTTTCATCAACAGAAAAAAAGTTGCTAGAAGCTGCAACAATAATATTGGATTTTTTAAGTAATATACGAGAAATTGCCGTTGCTTTAAGAAGTAAATTAAAATCTCCTTTGGGCGTATTTTGAAATTTTGTGAAGGGTTGGGGCGTAAAGGGAGTATTTAAAATCATTTCGGGATTGATTTTCTCAAGTAAAAGAATATCTTCAGTTAATTCAGTATTTGTTTGATGCGGGAGACCTACAATATTACCTGTACAAATTTTATAACCAATCCTTTTAAGATATTTAATATGGTTTATTCTTTCGTTTATAGCATTACCTTTATTAAAAAGTGAGAAATTTTTCCTATTGGCTGTATTAAATTTTAGTAAATAGTTATCAGCCCCAGCAAATTTCCAAGCTCTATATTCATCAAAACCACGCTCAAGCAGATCAAGTGTAATTTCAACATCATGTGAATCTTTAATTTTATAAATAAGATATGAGATCATATCTGTGTCATAATGACTATCTGCACCGGACTGTAAAATAATATTTGTTATTCCACTGGAAAATATGGAGTTAATCTTCTCTAACACTTCATCAGGAGAAAGTCTAAATCTTTTTGCTGAAATACTATCTTCTCTAAATTCGCAAAAAAGACAGTTATTTTCACAATAATTGGAAAACTGAACAGATAAAATTCTATTTTTTAAACGACCAAGAAATAACTGTTTTACCGCTGCCGATTTTTGAAAAAGCAGCTCAATTTCAGCAGTAGATTTCAGATCGAGTAAATAATGTATATCTTCAGCAAAAAGGGCTGATTTATTTAATATTTCTATTATTTTTGCCATACTTCTAAAACAATTCATAAAATAGACAAATCGTCCTAGCAGAATTTAACAATAAACATACCAAGAAATTTTTGAATATATGAATACACCGAATATCAGGAGCAGCTAATTGTGGACAATAACTTAAATCTTCAAATAATGGTTAATTTTTTAATATTATTTAACAATTCGCATTTGACTTTGTGAATAGAGGCTTAAAAATTATAGGAAATTAGTACAAAAATTCCCTGGGGAAATTGATCTTTAAAGAAGATTTTTTCTTAAAAAAGAGAAACAAACCTATTTTCGATAGAATTTGAAATAAACTTTATGTGTCTAAAGTAACTCGGGAACTAAAAATTAGACAAAAATTTATGGTAATAGTGAAATTAAATTACTGCACTTTCTAAAATTTCTACAAAACCTCTTGATGAATTAACCTTGGCTCTAACGCCAAATGGAATAGTTAAATTTTCTTTAACGTGACCGTGACTAAAACTGTAAAGAACCGGAATTTTCAAATCGGCAAAATAATGTGCAATTACATTATTTAATTCAATTGATTTTTTTGTTTTATCAGTTTCGTAACAGTCAACAAAACGTCCTAAAATTACACCACTTATTTGTTTAAAGACTTTTGCAAGTCTTAACTGATTTAGCAATCTATCTACTCTATAGGGTTGTTCACCAATATCTTCAATTAACAGAATAGTGTTTTTAAAATCGGGAAAAAATTCTGTGCCCATAACTGATGCAAGCACTGCCAAATTTCCACCTAAAATTTTTCCTTCTCCCCTTCCCTTGGTTAGAGCAAAAAACTTTTCATCTCTTGGGTTATGGAGCTTTCCGATTTTCTTATTATTAGATATAACTTTCCAAAAATTTTCTTCAGTATATTTGTTTATCTTACCGCCAAAATCAGTAGCAACCATAGGTCCGGCAAAAGTAATTAACCCGGTCTTTTTAAATATTGCTAACTGCAGCGCAGTGATATCACTGTAGCCTACAAGAATCTTAGGATTTTTTTTGATTAAATTATAATCTAGTAAATCTAAGAGTCTGCCAGAGCCATAACCACCTCTCACACTAAAAATAGCTTTAACATCTTTATTCTTAAACATTTCATGCAAATCTTTCAGTCTTTCTGAATCATTTCCCGCCAAATAACCTTCTTCCTTGCCTACATTTTTTCCGACTTTTACTTGATACCCCAATTTTTCCAAATAATTAACGCCACTTTCAATTTTTGTTAAATCTGCTGGAGTAGAAGCAGGAGAAACAACACCAATTAAATCACCTTTTTCTATTTTTTTAGGTTTTATTATTCTCATTTTGTACCAATTAATTAGAAAATTTTTACGAAAATATAAAATAATGGATGATTAAACAACTAAAATGTTAAAATTAGAGGATAAATAAGTTAAAAATAGAAATTATTTTATGAACAAGTGTTCGTTTCTAAAAATATAACAAGTCAACAGAAATACTTAAAGAATATTTTCTTCAGATAGAGGTTTTTCTTATGCTTAAATCAAATTTTTGGAAATATTTCGAAATGTTCTAAAAACACAAAATTGAGATTTTTAATAAATTTAATTCAAAAAGGGTTCACTCCATTAGTAACATTTTTAGACTATAAGTAGACAAATTTGATAAGGTATATGTTTTCAGGTTAATAAATCTTCCCTACCCCATTTCTTAAAGCACCCTTCAATAAAATTCAATACCATCTCATGCTCGACTGAGCCATTTCCATCAATACTAATTGGTTTACCGAATTCAAAATATACCTTTTTATTCGTATTTATTTCCCCAATTTCTTTAACAATTTTTCCATTGCCCCACGCATCAGTTATCAATGCCAAAGGTATTACAGGAACGTTATTTCTTTTAGCTAATTTTACTCCCAAGGAATTAAAAGATTTTCTGTCAAACTGAGCTGATCTAGTTTTTTGAGGAAAAATAATTACTGATCTACCTTTCTGTAAATTTTCGGAGCCTTCTTCAAGCACAATTCTTAAATCCTCACGTGGATTTGTTCTTCCGACAACTATTGGGTGACGAGCAGATGCAACTGGACCAAATAATGGAAAATCAACTAATTCTTTTTTGATTACATAAACAACACTTTTAACAGGCTGAATAAATGAAGGCAGTAGCAATGTTTCCAATGTGCTCATATGATTACCAATAATTACGGATGGTCCTTCAAAAGAGCTTATATTCTTCATTCCATTTACATTTACTTTTATTCCGGAATTTTCAGCAGCTCTTAAAACTGCTAGTGAGGACGCAACCCAATTATAACGGTTATAAACTTTCTTTTTTGTTTGTCCATTAGAAAATTTGACGATTTTATACAATCGCCAATAGAATATTATTGAGGCAAACAAAGGCTTTTTAATTGATGAATCTGTTGAATATGAATCACTTAAGGGCAGATTTTCAGGATAATCTGTATGATTTTTCATTTTTTCTAACTTTTTATTTACTGCCAAATTAACTAAAGATATATTAAAATGGAAATGCATTTTCTGCTATGGATGCAAAAATATGAAGTGGTATTTATAAGATATTTATTGCTTAAACTATTCTTAAAATACTATGCTCTCTTTAAAACTAAAAAGCCTCGAAGAAAATCTTCAAGGCTTTATGAGTGACCCCAAGGGGATTCGAACCCCTATTACCGCCGTGAAAGGGCGAGGTCCTAACCATTAGACGATGGGGCCTAATTTTAAACTAAATCTTTCGGGTGAACGATGGGATTTGAACCCACGACCTTCTGGGCCACAACCAGACGCTCTAACCAACTGAGCTACGCCCACCATTTACAAAAATTACAAAAAACAAAATCTAATAACAGATAGAGCTAAATTATTTTGATAAAAAATGTAATTTATTTTGTACGCCCGAGTGGACTCGAACCACTAACCTACAGCTTAGAAGGCTGTTGCTCTATCCAATTGAGCTACGGGCGCATCCCGTAAACTAAGCTAAATTCGTTTGATTGTCGGGGCGGCAGGATTCGAACCTGCGACCTCCTGCTCCCAAAGCAGGCGCGCTAACCGGACTACGCTACGCCCCGATTATTGCCCATTCGGGATCTAGTTTTTTCTTTCATTATACAAAGAGCTACTCAAAAAATTCAAGATGTAAAGTTAATTTTTTCCCCTGATAATGTCAATTGCTTAAAATATTTTTTTTCGTTAATGTTTATATTTATATCTTGAACTTGTGGAATTTATTTTCTGTTTATTTACAAGATCATCTTAAACTTTTGGACGCTTATATAAATTGTCGCTTATTCGTATAACTATTCTATTAAATTATACTAAATGAAATTTTCATTTTCAATAGCTAAAAGGTATATTAGAACAAACCAGGGATCAAAGTTTCTCTCCTTAATCTCAGTTATTACAATTGGTGGAATTGCTATCGGAGTGGCTGTTCTAATTATGGCTATTTCCATTTTAAGTGGATTTGAGAAAAGCATTAGCGATAACATTATTAAATTTAATGCTCATATTAATATAAGCGGTTTCAGTAATAGAAATTTACTAGATCATGATTTGGTTGAAGAAAAATTGAAAAACGATTTAAATGGGCTCTATTCAAATTTTTCAGCTTATATTTCAAAAAAAGTAATATTAACTAAAAATAATACCGCTGAAGGAATTATCTTAACAGGAATAGATTCTAATTTTTTCGAAATTTCTTTGAATAGAATTATTAAAAAAGGTATGCCAAATTTTGCAAGTAACAAATATGGAATAATAGTCGGCCAAAAATTAGCGGATAGATTTAATGTTACAATTGGAGATAAACTTACAGCTTTTGCATTGAATAATGATCAACCTCCATCACTTTCAAATCTTCCAGCTGTTGAACAGTTTACAGTATCAGCAATATATGAAAGCGGAATGGCCGAATATGATGACATTTATGCTTATATAGATTTTAGTGCTGCTAATGATTTATTTGAATTTGATAATGAGGTAACGGGCTATAATATTAATCTTAAAGATATATCTAAAATAGATAGCGTAAAAGTGGAATTAAGTCAAATATTATCATACCCTTTTTATGTAAAAAGTTACAGAGATATCAATAGACATATTTTTACATGGTTAGAGCTTCAGCAGAAGCCAATTCCAATCGTACTGGGACTAATAATAATTGTTGCAATACTAAATATTGTTGGTGCAGTTTTAATGTTGATTGTACAGAAAACAAGTGCGATTGGTATTCTAAGATCACTTGGAGCAAATAGTAGACAGATAATTTTAATATTCATTTTTCAAGCGCTTGCTCTTGCTTTAATCGGAATTGCCATTGGCAATTTTCTTGCAATTACATTAAGCTGGCTTCAGAATAATTATAAGATTATTTCACTTCCGGAGCAGATTTATTATTTATCAAGTGTACCTATATTGGTAAATATCGACATTTATTTTCTTGTTTCTGTTTTGGCATTTACTTTATCACTTTTGGCTTCATTAATTCCAAGCTTTATTGCTTCAAGAATTCAGCCAATAACCGCAATTAAATTTAACTGATATGTTTGAATATTTTATTGCCAGAAGGTACTTAAGATCTAAACATCGACTGAATTTCATTTCAATAATTTCAGTGCTATCTACAATTGGCGTAACAATTGGTGTTGCAGCACTTGTAATTGTGCTTTCGGTTTTTAACGGATTTGGTTCACTAGTAACAACCATGCTTATTAATTTTGACCCTCATGTTAGAATCAGTTCCGAAAATATAAAAAATAATAATTTTTCACCGATTGAACATTATTTGAATAAGTCTGATCTAGTAAAATCATATTCAAGCTATTCTGAGGGAAAAGTAATACTTATAAATAAAAAATCAATGGAGATACTAAACTTAAAGGGTATTCCGACCAGTAGCACAGAAAGTTCAGAGCGACTCGAATCAATTATCATCTTTGGTGAATATGATCTTGAACCTGAAGGAAATATTGATAAAATTATTTTAAGTATCCCTATTGCCTTGCGTCTTTCGGTCAAAGTTGGAGATACACTTTTTGCCACTTCTGCAAATCAGATTAAAAATACAATTACCAGAATGACAATGCCGCAGACAAAGAGACTAATTGTTAGCGGTATTTATAAAATAAGTAATAAAGAATATGCATTAGAATATACCTTCACTTCGTTGGCGTCAGCTCAAAATATTTTCAGCAGTCATAACAAAATATCCGGACTAGAAGTAATCCTTAAGGATATCGATGATTCTGATAAATTAAAAAGTGAGTTATTAAATCAGTTCGGGAGTGATTTATCAATAAACACCTGGTACGATCTGCACAAAGATTTATATAGAGTGATGCTAATTGAAAGATGGGCAGCTTATATCTTATTATCCCTAATAATTGCAGTAGCGGCTTTTAATATCTTAAGTTCCCTTACAATGTCGGTTCTGGAAAAGAAGAAAGATATAGGCGTTCTCAGATCGATGGGGACAAAAACCAGTTCTATTCGAAAAATATTTATGTTTGAGGGAATTCTAGTTGGCGTAATTGGAACAATCTTAGGTTTGACAATAGGATTATTTGTTTGTTATCTGCAAATCAACTTTAACATTTATCCGCTTGATGCAAGTAAGTATGTCATCGATACACTACCAGTTCAAGTCAGATTAACAGATATTTTAGCAGTCACTTTAATGTCCATTCTTCTTACATTTTTTGCTTCAAAATATCCGGCTAATAGAGCACTAAAAACTGAAATAATTGATGCAATTAAGTGGGAGTAATTTTTAATTAAATTGAGATTTATATGATTCTTAAGGCTGAAAATATTTCCAAATCTTTTGAGAAAGGCAAAGATAACAGAATCGCTGTTTTAAAGGATGTATCATTATCTATTAACAAGAATGAGATAACTGTTATTGTTGGTGCTTCCGGCGCCGGCAAAAGTACTTTGCTCCATATTTTGAGTGGATTAGCAAAACCTGATAAAGGTTCTGTAGTTATTGATGATATTGAAATATTCAGCCTTTCAGAATTTGATATTTCTGAATTCAGGAATAAATCTATTGGATTCATTTTTCAATTCCATCATCTTTTGCCTGAGTTTACAGCTGCAGAAAATATAGCAATTGCCTCGATGATAAATGGAACAAGTAAAAAAGACGCAATTAATAAAAGTGAAGCATTATTAAAAGTAGTTGGTTTACTCGATAGAAAAGACCACTTCCCAGCTGAACTTTCCGGCGGGGAGCAGCAGAGAGTTGCAATAGCAAGAGCCTTAATCAATAATCCAAAAATTATTTATGCGGATGAACCAACCGGAAATCTTGATTCAAAAAATAGCGAGAACATTCATCAGCTTTTTATGGATTTGAAAAATAATTTTGGCATTACCATGCTGATGGTTACTCACAACCAAGATTTAGTTAAATTAGCGGATAGAGTTTTAGAAATGAAAGACGGACAGGTTTATGGATAAATAAAAACCCAACTTTTTCAAAAAAGTTGGGTTTTTATATTGACCAATATCAAAAGCACTTCCTTATTTCAGTAATAACATCTTGCGAGTAAAAATCATTCCATTTGTTTTTAATGTATAATAGTAAATTCCACTCGCAAAGTTAGAAGCATTAAAATTGATGTCATAACTTCCTGCCTCTTTTTCACTATTAACTAAAGTTTGAATCTCATTACCCAACAAATCAAAAACTTTCAATTCAACAAAACTTCGCTCGGTTAATTTATAGTTGATTGTAGTACTTGGGTTAAAGGGATTAGGATAGTTTTGTTCAAGATTGATTTGATTAGGTATAACATCACTTGGGTTTTCTACACTTACAACTTGATCATTTTCTACAATGAATAAATATTTATCATTTTCCCAAATCGGGAAGGTAGTTCTGTAATTCACAAATAAGTACTCATTCTTTCCATCTTGGTCCATATCTTCGGCAAAAGAACCATAAAATAATCTTGGGTCAATGGTACTTACACCTTGAATACTATCGGGTGAAAAACCGCTGTACTCATAAATATCAAATACAATATTTAAATCCCAGCTTGCTGAATCTGCTGGATCTCCTGCACCTTTATATTCAAGATCATAAATTTGACCGTTCGTTTCACCTGCAATTAACAATGACATATTTCCATCACCATCATAATCTGCTATATCTAACGTTCTTAATTTACCCAGAGCATTTACTGGAATTGTATAAAATGGTTTAATGTCGGCAGGAGTAATTTGACTTAGATCAGAAATTCCGGTTATGATAAAGACCGTATTCTGAGGTTCTGTTCCAGCCTGATAAAGTTCCATTATACCGTCATTGTTAACATCTGTAACTCCAACTCCGTCTAAAGCACCATAATCAATCGGAGTAGTAACACTATCTAATGAAACTACCAACTCATATTGATCTGGACCAGTAGCTTCAAACATTCTGATAGTCATATTAGCCCAGACATAAGCATAAATATCACGATTTCCATCGTTATCAAGATCACCCGTACTTACACTGTAAAGTGATCCTGCAAAGTTCTCTACATGATTGAGTTCGATTTGAAATGCACCAAAACCAAATAGCTCTCCACCAACGATGGAAAAGACTAAAACTTCTTCACCACGACTACCTGTTCTAACTCCAACGATTAATTCTTGTGCTCCATCCTTATCAATATCTTCCATAGTTAAACTGTAAGGTCTGTAATCTATACCTCCCGGTAAATCAAAATTCCATCCTCTCGTAGGTTCAATTGTACCTAATTCCCCTTTTCCATAAAGATTCTCACCAACTACTCCGGACCATTCAAAAAACCAGATTCTTTCAGGACTTTCATCACCAGTAACGATTGTTGGCATTGTTGTAATAATCTCTACTTTACCATTCTGATCGAAATCTCCAACTTCTATGCCGGCAAAAGAATTAGCTCTCACAGAATACTCCCAATACCAGACTAAATCATATGTGTTATCAGCCGAAGCTTCATACATTAAAATAAAATTTCTTTCTAAATCAGTCCATGCACACAGAAACTCACCCCAACCATCCTGATCAGTATCAAAGCCGGCTTTAACTATTGCCATTTCTGACCCTATTTTTTCATCAAGAAATGGTTTTTGATCCATTGTCCAAACTAAATCCCAGTTATTTTGAGAATAAATAAAAGTAGAAAAGAAAAGGAGTAGGAAAATCGGTAAAAGTTTTTTCATGATTGGTTTCCTCATAAATTTGTTAATAATTATCAAATTTTGAATTAATAAAAATGTGAATGGAATAACAATAGAAATTAAATAATGAATTAGAGTAAAACAAATAAAATATTAGTTTCTTATAAAATAATTTAAAATTATTTCAAAAATCTGAATAAAAACCAATTTACTGAAACTTATTATTTTATTTGTTCGAGGTAATCAGAAATTAATCTGACTCCATAACCCGTACAGTAATCTTTTGTATAATTTGTAAGATCATGTTTTAGAGCAGGTCCAGCCATATCAATATGCGCCCAAGGAATGTTTTCATTCACAAAAAACTCTAAGAATTTACCCGCAGTTATAGCGCCACCCCAACGAGGTCCTAAATTGCTTATATCCGCAATCTTACTTTCTAATAAGTTATTATATTCATCCCAGAAGGGAAGCCTCCATATATGCTCATAAGTAGATTGAGATGATTTTATTAGTTCATTACTTATTTGATCATTTTTTGTAAATAATCCAGCTGCAAATAAACCGAGAGAAACCGCAACAGCTCCCGTTAACGTCGCAAAATCGATAATTTGATCTGGATTCTGCTTGCTAGCAAACTCAAGTGCATCAGCCAGTATAATTCTTCCTTCAGCATCTGTATCTTTTACTTCAATAGTTTTTCCTGATGCTGTTGAAATCACATCACCGGGTTTATAAGCATTTCCATCAATTGCATTTTCAACAGCAGGAACTATGCCCATTATTTCAATAGGAAGCTTATTGAGAGAAGCAGCTCTGACAATACCAAATACTGTTGCTCCACCAGCCATATCAGCTTTCATTTCCAACATTCCCTTAGTGGGCTTTATTGATAATCCACCGGTATCGTAAGTAACTCCTTTACCGACAAGAGCAATTTTTTTGTCTAATTTTCCTTTAGGCTTATAGTGTGCTATTATTAATTTAGGTCCATGTTTACTAGCTCTTCCAACACTTAGAATTGCGTTCATCTTTCTCTTTTGCAATTCTTTTTCATTGAAAATTTTAACGGTTACATCGCTTCCTTTGAAAGTCTTTTTTACTCTGTTTGCAAATTCTAGCGGAGTTAGTGTATTTGCCGGTTCATTTGTAAGATCGCGTGCAAAGGAAACTCCATCAATAACTGCTTCGGCTTTTTCTAATGATTTCTGGAAAGCTTTATTATTATCAATAATAAAATTAACAATGAGATTATTTTGCTTTGACTTTTTAGTTTTGTAATTATCAAATGTATAATTCCCAAGCAGAATTCCTTCAACAAATGATTGCCAGAAATAATTTTGGCTGTAGAACGTATTGCTGTAATATTGGTAAAATGGAATTTCTATAAAAATGTTTTTTAAATTAATTTTTTCAAAAGAAGTAATTAAACTTGACATATAATTTCTGAAGAAATCAACATTAAACTTTTTAGTTAAGCTAGCTTTTTTTAGAATTACTAGATTAGGGTTTCCAACACCCCAAACACGAAGTTCGGCATTCTCATCATTCTTAAAAAATTGCAGCTGTGGTTTGCTGATTTCAAGTTTTTTATCATTAATGAGTTTAACAAATTCATTATTATCTTTACAGAAATAAACTATACATGAGCTTGATGGAGATTTTGTAATACTTTTTATTGTATTTAATTTAAGATTGAAAAGCATTTTGTTCTCTTATTTTTTTTCATAATTAGAAATTAATTTTTCAGCTGATTGTAAAACCTTTGGGACAATATCTTCTAACTGTTCATCAAATAATCGCGTTCCAGAAGCATTTATATGACCTCCTCCCCCAAACTCTGCAGCAAGTTTGTTCACAGGAATACTATCTTTCGAACGAAAACTGATCTTAATACCGTCTTCCAATTCAAAAAATAAAATACCAACTTTAACACCTTTTGTGGTAAGTGCAAAATTTACAAAACCATCAACATCAGATTCTATTCCACCTGATCGTTTTACACTATCCTGAGTAACGATCATATAGGAAACCTTACCAGATTCTGTAATAGAAATTGCGTGCAGACATTCACCAAGAAGCTTTATTCTACCAAAATCAAATTGTGAATATATTTTATCATAAATTTCTTCTGAGCTCAAATCATATTCTAATAATGTAGCAACTTTTCGGTGAAGGTTTGCATTGGTTTTCGAAAATCTGAATGAACCTGTATCAGTCATTATTGCAGCATAAATTGCTGTAGCAATCTTGTTATTAAATTTTAATTTGTCAGTTGATTCAATTAAATCAAAAAGAATTTCTCCTGTTGATGATTTCGATTCATCAATAAAATTTAACGTACTAAAATATTCCGGATTCGTATGATGATCAATGCAGATTAAATCACCTTTAAATTTCCTAAATTGTCCTTCCATTCTAACAGTTCTGTCAAGATGATTCAAATCTAAAAGAATTGCAGCATCACAAGTATCAAATAAAGGAGCATGCTTAACTTCATCAAAATATTCAATATAATTATCACTATCTAAAAATGCATTATTATAAGGTGTAATTGATGTATTAACAATATAAAACTCTTTCCCAAGTTGATTTAAAATCCCCGCAACAGCAATTTCAGAACCAATTGCATCAGGATCGGGATTTACATGAGAGGTTATGATATACTTAGAGTGAGAGTTAAGAATAGTTAATAATTCCGAATGATCTATCATCTAAACTACCAATCGTATTTGAAGATGGATTGAATAAAAGGCGGGAATTTCTCCCGCCGAATAAATTTAGTTTTCAGAAACTTCCCAAGTGTTGGTTGCAAAGAGTAATTTCTCTAAATCACCCTTACCTTTTTTCTTAGTAACTTGATCAATTTGTTCAACCATAGCTTCATCGTATGTTGGTTTGAATACTTGTCTGAAGACACCAATAGGAGTTGGTAATTTTGGATCATCAGTCAGATGAGATAAAATAAAACTTCTTACCATTCCTTGATCATTTTCATCATGTACAATTACATCATCAATAGTGTGACTGCCATCATTCAAGTCAATAATTGCCGGTGTTAATCCCTTAAGCATTATTCCTTTATCTTTATCTTTTCCAAATATCATCGGTTTTCCATGTTCTAGATGTAAAACATGATCTTCCTTTGTCTCTTTATCAGTAAGAACCGAAAAAGCACCATCATTAAAAATATTGCAGTTTTGATAAACCTCAATAAACGCTAATCCCTTATGTCCGGCAGCCCTATCGATCATTTCAGCCATGTGTTTTGGTTCTCTGTCAATAGATCTGGCAACAAAAGTTGCATTGGAACCAAGAGCTAATGATAAAGCATTAAATGGGTAATCGACACTTCCGTAGGGCGATGTTTTTGTAATTTTACCTTTTTCTGATGTAGGTGAATATTGCCCTTTAGTTAATCCATAAATTCTATTATTAAATAGAATCATTTTAAGATCAATATTTTTTCGGCAAGCATGAATAAAGTGATTTCCTCCAATTGAAAGAAGATCTCCATCACCAGTAGCAACCCAGACAGTTAAATCTGGTCTAGCAATTTTTAGCCCGGTTGCAATTGCAGGCGCTCTACCATGTATTCCGTGAATACCATAAGTACCCATGTAATATGGAAATCGACTGGAACATCCAATACCTGAAACCCAAACAACTTTTTCTTTTTCAATGTTCTCTATATTTGGCAAAGTTCTCTGCACTTGTGCAAGAATTGAATAGTCCCCACAACCGGGGCACCATCTAACATCTTGTCCACTCGAGAAATCTTTTGATGTCAATTTTTCAGTATTAACTTCAGTGCTACTCATTATTTCCTCCTAACACTTCTACTATTTTATTTTCAATATCACCAACTCTAAAAGGTAATCCGCGAACGACGTTAAATTGAATAATTGGCAATAAGAATTCGCTTTTAAGAATCTTAGAAAGTTGTCCAAGATTAATTTCTGGTAAAAGTATATATTTATATTTTCTTAATACTTCTTCAGTATTCTTAGGGAATGGGTGAATATATTTGAAATGAGCTTGTGCTACTTTATAACCTTTCTTACGAGTGTGGATTACAGCTTCTTTAATAGCACCATAAGTTCCTCCCCACCCTAATACAAGAATATCAGCATCTTCATCACCTTCAACTTTTAAGTCAGGAATTGATTTTGCCATATTTTGTATTTTTTGTTCCCTTATTTTGATCATCTCAAAATGATTATCCGGATCGTAACTAACATCGCCGGAAATATTTGCCTTTTCAAGACCGCCTATTCTATGCTCTAATCCAGGAGTCCCGGGAATAGCCCAAGGTCTTACCAAATTTTCATCTCTTGAATAAGCATGATAAGTTTCTGGGTCTGTATGAAATTTAACTGGGATTTCAGGAATTGAATCAACACTTGGAATATTCCAAGGTTCAGATCCATTAGCCAAATATCCATCAGTTAGCAGAATTACTGGACTCATATAAGTTAAAGCCAACCTTGAGGCTTCAATAGCCATGTGAAAACAATCACTAGGTGTTGAAGCTGCAACTATTGCAACTGGAGATTCACCATTTCTCCCATACATTGCTTGCAATAAATCAGCTTGTTCAGTTTTTGTGGGTAATCCAGTACTTGGCCCACCACGCTGAACATTAACAATTACAAGTGGAAGTTCTGTCATTACAGCTAAACCTGTAGCTTCAGTTTTTAATGCTAAACCAGGGCCACTTGTAGTTGTAATAGCTAAACTGCCTCCAAAAGCAGCACCTATTGCTGATGCAATTCCGGCTATTTCATCTTCGGCTTGAAAAGTTTTTACTCCAAACTCTTTATATTTACTCAAATATTGTAAAATATCGGAAGCTGGAGTAATTGGATATGATCCTAAAAATAATTTTAATCCGGCTTTTTCAGCAGCAACAACAAACCCCAGAGCTGTTGCTTCATTTCCAGAAATATTTCTATAAGTACCTTCCTTTAATTTTGCTGGGTCAATTGTATATCGAGTTGTAAATCTTTCTGTAATATCTCCAAAATTATATCCTGCTTTTAAAACTTTCTCATTTGCATCAATAATATCAGGCCTTTTTTTAAATTTAGATTCAATCCATTTTATGGTCTGATCAATTGGTCTATTATACATCCAATACATTAAACCAAGTGCAAAAAAGTTTTTGCATCTGGACTTTTCCTTTTGATTAAGGGGACTATCGACCAATGCATTAAATGTTAAAGTTGTTATAGGAATATCCATAACATCAAAACCATCTAAGGTTCCATCTTCCAGAGGATTACTTTCATAACCCGCCAATTTTAGATTTTTTTTGTCAAATGCATCGGTATTTAACACAATCAATCCATTTCGTTTAAGCTCATCAAGATTCTTTTTAAGAGCTGCTGGATTCATTGCAACTAATACATCTGGAACATCACCGGGAGTGTGAATATCTTCACTACTAAAATGAAGTTGAAAACCACTTACCCCATAAAGAGTTCCGGCTGGTGCCCTTATTTCCGCTGGATAATCAGGTAAAGTACTTAAGTCATTACCCAAAACAGCCGTTGTATCACTAAATTGAGTTCCAGTAAGCTGCATACCATCACCGGAATCTCCGGCAAAACGGACAGTTACTTCATCAATATTTTTTTCAAGAACTTCTCTTCCTTCTGACATCTGTTTCCCAATCAATTATTTAATTTTATTTATGTTATAAAAAATATGAAAGCTATAAAGATTAACCAAGTAAATTATAATTATTTTACGGACTCAATCATTTCTAGGAATTCTTCCGCATTCACAAAACCCGTAATTCTTTCAACTTCAGTACCTTGCGAATCTATGATCAAAACAGTTGGCATACCTCTAATTTCAAATTTTTGACGTAATTTTTCTGTTTCTTCGGATAGTGTTTTAGTCATATCCACTTTTATAGCGGTGAATGATTTAGATTTTTCAATTACTTTTTCATCAGAAAAGGTCAGTGCATCAAGTTCCTTGCATGGAATACACCAATCAGCATAAAAATCAATTATCATTTTTTCATTGTTATTAATTGCATCATTATAAACTGAGTCCGTATAATACTCCCAATCAGGTGATTTCTGGTCTGTTGGCCATAGTAAGTATGCAGCTCCGGCAATAAGTAAAGAGCTAAATATTACTTTAAAAATTTTAAAGCCCATTATTTCACTGGCTTTTTTATCCATAAAGAATAATGCAATGCCAGCAATGATCATAAAAATTGGAAGTGCAAACTTTACTACTGCCTTTGGAAGAAGTGGTTCTGCAAAATAAATCGCCATTCCCAACAGGATAAAACCAAAAATATGCTTTACTGCGTCCATCCAAAATCCAGCTCTTGGCAAACTTTTAATTTTACCAGAGAATAAAGCAAGAACTAGATAGGGCAATCCCAATCCTACTGCCATAAAGAAGAAAAGTAAGAAACCGTAAAAGGGGTCACCTTTAGCTGCAACGTATGTTACCAAGCCAATTACGAATGGTCCAATACATGGTGCCGCGACAATTCCCATTGTTAAGCCCATAAAAAAAGCTCCAAAGAATCCAGATTTGGCACCGCCAGCTTTTGCAACTAATGAATCAGGTAATTTAAATTCATAAACTCCAAACATACTCAAAGATAGAGCGATAAAAACCAATACAATGAACATAATTACAATGGGGTTTTGAAGCAGAGCGCCGAATATTGCTCCACTTAACGCAGTAATTACTCCAACAATTGAGTACGTGAGTGCCATCCCAAGTACATAAAAAATTCCCATCAAAAACAGTTTTGAAGTTCTTCCTTCACTTTGACCCCCAAAAAATCCAATTGTGATCGGAATAAGTGGATAAACGCATGGTGTTAAATTAAGGGCAAGACCGCCTAAGAATACAATAATTAGAGTAAGTAATAGTCCACTTCTTTCTAACTGACCACCAAGAGAATCATCCTGATTTATCTGTTCCCGAGTTGTATACTGCAAATTTAGTTCATTAAAAATTTCACTATTTATTTCTTGTATCTGAACCGATTTATCAACAATCTCCAGCGTTAAAGTATCACTGATTGTTTCCGGTGCCATACAAGTTACGTTATTACAACCTTGATAAGTAAAATCAAGAAAAATTTTTATTTCACCAAGTTGAGTGTTTTTTGGAATTTTTATTGTTGTCCCAATTAAAAAATCACCCTCAAATACAGATAGTGGAATATCCGAAAAGTCAAACTTGATTTCATGAGGTTTAGGATAGAGTATATCACTTTGTTGGATTGGAATATCAGAACTTATTTTAAGTTCTGTAGGGATTAAATAATCCTCCTTCGGTTTATTGGAATTAATATGCCACTCACCAAAGATCTCTCCTACTAAAGCAATTTTAACTTCACCTTCAGGCTGAATTTTATTGAATGACTGATAAAAGTCTGCCTTCAATATCTCTTCTTTTGGAAAACCAAATTGAGAATAAGTCACATTTTGCAATAAAAGTAAGGACAAAAAAACAATTAAAAAAGAATTTATGTTTTTCATGAATATTTCCTAAAAGTTAAAAATTATCTCCAGCCTTGAACAACCGGGAAGCGTCTTCCGTAACCAAAAGCTTTTTTTGATATTCTTAGCACCGGAGCAGCTTGCCTCCGCTTAAATTCATTTCTGTCTACCATAGTTAAAACTTTCTGAACTAATGCTCTATCATCCATAATTTCAGAAATAGCATCAATTTCTTTATACTCTTCCAAATATAGATCGAGAATTTTATCTAGCACGGGATAAGGAGGCAATGAATCTTCATCCTTTTGATCATGTCTTAACTCAGCCGATGGTGCCTTTGCAATAATATTCTCCGGGATTATTTCTTTTTCTTTATTGATATACCTTGCCAATTCATACACTTCTGTTTTATAAACGTCGGCTATTATTCCCAATGCACCATTCATATCGCCATAAAGTGTTGCATAACCAACGGCCATTTCTGATTTATTACCTGTTGTACATAGTAAATAACCAAACTTGTTGGAAATTGCCATTAAAAGAGTACCTCTTATTCTGGATTGAATATTTTCTTCTGTTATATTTTCTTCAGTTCCAATAAAAGATGATTTAAGAACATTTTTAAATTCATTAAACAAAGACTGAATTGAAATAGTTTCTGATGAGATGCCAAGATTATTTATAAGTTCCAAAGAATCTTTTATGCTTCCATCGCTTGAATATTCTGAAGGCATCATAACAACATGAACATTCTCTTTTCCAAAAGCTTCAACTGCGATATATGTGACTAAGGCTGAATCAATGCCGCCGCTTAGTCCAACCAGAGCTTTACTAAAACCACTTTTTAAGCCATAATCTCTTAGACCAAGTATAAGAGAGTTTAATGTCTCTTCTCCAAATGACCCTTCAATATTTATTACGCTTTCATATTTTTTATTAGTATCGAAAATATAAAAGTCTTCTTCAAACGATTTACCTATACATACAAGCTTTCCTTCCTCATCCATGCAAATACTTGCCCCATCAAATACTAAATCCGTTTGTCCACCCACACATGAAACATAAGCAAGCGGTAGTTGATTGGTTTTGGTCAATACAGAAAGCATTTCCCTCCGCTCTTCCCTTCTTCCGTAATGATAGGGACTTGCTGAAATATTTATCAAAATGGTCGAGCCTTTGTCAACTAATCTCTGAACCGGATCCTTTTCATAAAGTCTGTGTTTCCAGTAATCTGCATCGTTCCAAATATCCTCGCAAATAGAAATGCCAAGCACTTCATCTTTAAATTTAAAGACTCTTACATCTTTCGCCGACTCAAAATATCTAACTTCATCAAAAACATCATAATTTGGTATTAAAGTTTTATTCTGAACAAATTGAATTTTTCCATCAAAACAAAGTACGGCAGAGTTATAAATTCCAGTCCCCACTTTATCAAATTCTTCAGTTATTGTGCCAAATAGTAACCCTACATCTTTAGTTTCTTCTGCTATTTGCATAGTTGCGTCAATAACAGCTTTTCTAAATTCATCTTTTTCAATTAAATCTTGAGGTGGATAACCACACAACGCAAGTTCCGGGAAAATCACTAAGTCCGCACCTTCTGCAATAGCTTTTTTATAACCGAATAAAATCTTAGTTTTATTATAATCTATTTTACCAATAATTGGATTTATTTGACATAAACCGATTTGCATATTGACCTTAAATTATTTTTTACTGTTTAGAAAAATATGTAACTAATGTTCCTAATACAATTTTTTAATAAATCGAATATCATAATTTAAAAGAAATACCATGAGAAAATTATTTGTTTTAACATTTCTTACCTTAATTTCAATTGCATGTACAAATCACAGAACAGAGACAGTAGTTCTTGAAAGTAATCATCTACCAACTGCTGATAGTATTTTAATAGTAACTCCTGAAAATTATAATATTAGCAATGATTATCCTCTAATTATTTTACTTCATGGTTGGAGCGGAAATTATCAGCAATGGAACTCAATAATTGATCTTCAGGATTTAGCAAACGCTTACAATTTTGTAATTGTTTGTCCCGATGGATTTTATGATTCATGGTATGTGAACAATCCTCTAAAACAGGAAGTTCAATATGAGGATTTTTTCTGGCAGGATTTTGTTCCATTTCTTAAGAGAAATTATTCTATTGATTCTTTAAATATTTTTATTTCTGGTTTAAGCATGGGTGGCCATGGAGCAATTACTCTATTTTTAAAAAATTCTCAATTCTTTAAAAGTGCCGCTAGTACAAGTGGAATCTTAGACTTAACTTTTTTCCCCGACCGTTGGAGTATTAAGGATGGGATTGGTTCAATAATTGACTATCCTGACGTTTGGAAAAATAACTCAGCATATTTCTTGCTCGACAGTTTGGATAACTTTAATAAAAAAATGTTTATTGATTGCGGAACTGAAGATTTTGCATATCGAGTAAATCTTAATTTTGTAAAAAAATGTTATGATTTAGGGATAGATGCTAAATTTATTTCAATTCCGGGAACTCATAGCAGAGATCATTGGAAGAAGATGATAACTGAGCACTTTGAGTTCTTTTATGAGCAAATTGATTCTGTCTATTTTGACTTATAAAACTTTTACTAATTATCCTGCGTCTAAAAACTAGACACAAACAAAAAGAGTTTAATTATGGAAAAGAGATTGTACAGATCACGAAATAAAAAAGTAGTTGCCGGAATTGCCGGAGGATTAGGTGATTACCTTGATGTTGATCCTGTAATAATTAGAATAATCATTGTACTTATTACAATTTTTCATGGGGTTGGACTTTTGATTTACATTATTATGTGGATTGTTATTCCCGAAGAACAATACGATACTTCTAAGAAAAGTGCGGAACCATTATATGCAGAAGATACCGGACAAAAAACAGAAAGTAATTTTGCAGAGGGAACAAATACATCCAGTCAACCTGAAAAATCTTCAAATGGAAGAATTATATTTGGAGTAATTTTAATTTTTATAGGTTTAATTTTCCTATTTGAACGATTTATTCCTTTCTTTGATTTCGAATTTATATTCGCTATCGGATTAGTAGCATTAGGTTTAGCATTAATTTTTAATTTTTTCAATAAAGCTGAGAAATCATCATGAAAGCATCACAACTGTTTTGGGGATTTTTCTTTATCACATTTGGAACATTATATTTAGTTGCAAGATATTCAACTTTCTATATTGACTGGTATGCAATATGGGAACTGTGGCCAATATTAATTATACTTGCCGGTATTGCTATCATATTTAAAGGAACTTTTGTAAAACCCGTAATCAGTGTTTTTATTGGTATTCTTCTTGCTTTTTTAGCATTCGGATTTTTTAATGATCTCTTCGATGTTTTTGATAATAATAATCATTTCAACTCAAGATCTAGCAATTATTCACAAAATAATTACAACCTTGAATACAACAAAGAAATTGAACATGTAAATTTAAAGATATCCGCAGGTGCAGGTAAATTTACTATAGACGATACTACCAATAAACTTGTTAAGGGTTATTCAAGAGGTAATTTTGGTGATTACAATCTTACAAGCACAAATAAAGATAGTCTAGTTTGGGTTAATTTTGATATGAATAAAGTTGATGTTGACCTTTTTGGCGGGAACTATAAAAATCAATTAAAGCTAAGCTTAAATGAGAGCCCAAGTTATAGTTTTGATTTTAAGATAGGGGCGGCCAAATCTTACTTTGACCTTCGTCCATTTAAAGTAAATAATCTTGTTCTTAAAACCGGAGCTGCGGACACAAAAATTCGTTTCGGTGATAAGTCAAAGTTAATTATTGTAAACATTGAGATGGGAGCAGCTGGATTGAAAATTTATGTACCTAAAAATTCGGGGTGTAAGATTAATGGGGATATGCTTCTTATTGCAAAAGATTTAGATGAATTCATCCAAAAAGATTCTGATTACTACATTACTGAGAATTATGAACAAGCAGAGAACAAAATAATTATTGATATTGAAGGTGGAGTAGCTGCTTTTGAAGTAAAAAGATATTAAAAAAAATTATTATTTTTAAAGTTATGAACATTATTAATTTCACCATAATGCTCAATATATAAGTATATTTGCAAGGGATAAACGTAAATTATATTTAAGACGTATGCATAAATATACTTTTGGCTTCAATGTTTTTAATCAACCTCCTGAAGACTTTATTACTTACTCAATTGAAAATAAACTCAATCATATTGAAATAAACTTATCAAAATCTCATTCTTCGATTTATTCATTTGATGATCGTAGAATTGAAGCCCTAAAAAAAAGCAGTTTTGATTCTGATATTAACTTTAGCTTACATTTACCAAATCATATAAATGTAGCAGATAACATTTCTACAAAAAGACGCTCCGATATAAAATATCTCAATAAAGTGATCGACTTAGCAATCAAACTTCAAGTGAAATACATTAATTGTCACATGGGATTTTTTTTCTGGTTCCCGGTTCAGAAATGGCAAAGGGATAAAGCGTTAAAAAGATTTATAGACAATATTAAGATAGTAGCAGACAAATGTGAACAAAACAATATTTTAATAGCTTTGGAAAATGTTACTCCTCTCCCAGATGGATCAGAACATTTATTACTGGGCGATAATATAAATGACCTTGAATTTGTTTTCTCCAACCTAGACTCTTCTATAATTAAGTTTTGTTTGGATACTGGTCATGCGAACTTAGCCGAAGGTGTTAATACATACCTTAATGCTTTTTCTGAAAAACTTATTGCTATTCATTACCATGACAATTTGGGCAATGATGATTCACATTTAGTAGTCGGTGAAGGTAATATTAATTGGGAACAATTTGCTAAAATTCTGAATAATATAAAATTCAATGGTCCATTAATAAGCGAATGCAGAAATTATAAACCGCATGAGGCAGCATTAAAATTTAAGAAGTTTTTAGTTTAGTTAAATTGCATCACCACCATAATCATAACTAAGTTTTTTCTGAATTGCAATTATTTGAGAGAATGTGTTTTTTAAGGTTTTAACCTCAATAGATGTTAATTCTTTTGGGTTTATATAATTGTCAAATGGCTTATTTAATGTAATTTGTGTCGACTGATGTCTAAATCTTAATTGCATCAAAAAATTATATGCTTGAACAATTTCTTCATAACTATTTTTTCGAATTATTCCTCGCTTAAATAAAGTTTGTAACCTATCCAATGTATTGGTATCACTTAAATTATTCTTTAACGCATAAATTCGGGCAAAATCACTTATTGGCATAGTTGCAGCTTTAATATCAAAAGTGTTAACTCTATCTCCTTTTGGTTCCAATCGTAAATTACCAAGAATTCCAATGGGAGGCTTATGCAGTAGACAATTCCTTGTTAAGTGCTGAAAGAATCCAGCTTGTCCATCCGTTAACTCCACCAATTTTAATCTCAATTTTTCAGCTAACTTAGTATCACCATAAATATGTCTAAAATCAAAAAAGATACTAATATCTATTAAGTCCTGTTGAGAAGAGGTTGTAATCCAATTATGGAAATTATTTTCCCAGCTTTCAAGTGATTGTGTCCATTTAGGATTCTTAGCCATTGCCAAACCAGGACAATACTCATACCCACAAAGGTTTAAACCGTCACACACTTTAGTTGCCAATTTATCAAAATAGAGTTTTACATTTTTTGTGAATTCCGGTTCAACATTCTCAAATATGATTGCATTATCTTGGTCGGAGATTAAAGTTTGCTCTTTCCTTCCTGCACTGCCAAGAGCAACAAAAGAAAATTTTGCTGGTGGTTCACCTAACTCATCAATTGCAATTTTAATAATCTTACATAATATCTCATCGAATATTGAAGTAATTATTGATGTAATATTTTTAGTTTTTGCTCCACTATCAACAAGTGTTTTAATTAGATTTGGTAACTTTTCTTTTACAGTTGATAATTCTTCAATGGTTTCAGAAATATCTATAGCTCTTAATAAATAAGCCGAAGATTGTCTATCAACTTTTAGTAACTCTTCGCTGCTTATGATGCCAACTATTTTTCCTTCATTATTTTTTACTGCTAAATGTCTTGTAGACTTTTCATGCATTTCCATAAGGGCTTCAAATACAAAAGCATTACTCGGTATAGTGATAAGTGGGGAGCTCATGACATTATAAATTGGCTGATCCTTATTAATGTTTTCAGCTATTACTCTTTTCCGAAGATCGTGATCTGTAACTATCCCAATATATTCTCCACTCTCAGCTTGAACAAGAGCTGCGCTATACTTATGCTTTGTAATTATTCTTGCAGCATTCTGAATTGAAGTGTTCATTTTACATGAGACAGTTTGTTTAAAGAATTTTTCTAGAGGTTGATGAAGAAATTTTAATGAAGTCTGTAGTTCAACAATTAGACTTTCTCTTTCCTCACTAAGCTTTATTCTATCAGTAATATCTTCAACAATACCATCACAATATTTATCATTTCCTGAATCGTCTTTTACTAACATAGCAGAAATTGATACTATTGAAGAAGTTCCATCTTGTTTTTGGATTTGGATTACATTATTCTTTAATAGTCCTTCTGAAAGCAGTTTTTTAAAAAATTGATCTTGTTCTTCATTATCTCGGAATAATTCTAAAACTTTTATATTGCTGAACTCTTCAAAATTATTATATCCAAAGATTTTTAATGCGGGTGGATTGGCCTCAATAAATTTTCCATACTTACCTAATGTGCATCTAAATACTCCAATATTTATATTACTAATTAGTGAATTAAATCTTTCTTTGTTGGCACCTAACTCTTCCGATACTCTTTTGTTAATACTTATATCTTTAATAATTACAGTATATCCTGATTTATCTCCAAAATTTATTTCTGAAGTGTAAAGAATCACATTGACTATTTTGTCATTACTATTAACTAGTTGAACTTCAAGTTGCGGAATTAGTTTTCCATTTGTTCTAAGTTGGTTGAAGTACTGAATCCCGGATAAATCTTCAAATCCTTCTTTGCAAATTATTTCGTTTATATTATTAACTTGTTCAATTGATTTATACCCAAGTATTTCTAATACTGCATTGTTCAGGTATACAATATCTCCATTTAGAATCATTATTAGTCCATCCGTTGAGGCCTCAACAAGAGCACGGTATTTATTTTCTGATTCCTTCAATCCAATTTCTGCTGCAATTCTGTCACGTTCAATTTTGAAGCTTTGTCTACCAATATAAAATAGAATGAAACCGACTAAAAGTAATATTCCTAATGATCCATAAATTAGTCTGTTTTCAAGATTTTCAATCTCTTCTTTTATATCTTCAATATAAATTCCAGTACCAACTATCCAACCCCAAGGTTCAAATATTCTTACATACGATAATTTAGGAACAATCTTTGTGGAGTCATCTTTCCACTGCCACATATAATTAACATAACCATGACTATTTTGTTGAACGACTTTAACAAACTCAACAAATAATTTTTTTCCTTGTGGATCAGAATAATCAGATAAATCAGTACCATCAAGTTCAGGTCTATATGGGTGCATAATCATATTAGGTTGAAGATCTGTAATCCAAAAGTAGTCTTTCCCCTCTTCACCATATCGCAAATGCTTGATTTGCTCAATTGATTTAACTTTTGCGCTATCAAGTTCAATAATTCCTTTTTCACTTTTATTATTGAATTCATTAAGAATGCTCCAAGTAGAATTTGTGAGCTCACTTATCATTTCTCTCTTTCCAGAAAGCATATTGTCTTCAAATTGCGGAATAATAAATAGGAAGATTAGGATTATAAAAAGGAAAAAAACAAGGAGCGTAGGTAAAACTATTTTTGTGAAAAAATTTTTTCTAATTTGTGAAATGGGCATTTGAATCAAACCATTAGTTTTTAATCAGAATCACTTTTACTATTTCAAATATAAAAAAACCCCAGTAGAACTGGGGTTAATTTTTTAATCATTTATTTTGTAGTTATGAACTTTCTCTGCCAAAAATTTCTTAATTTCTAATGGTGTTTTGTTTTTTGACATTTTTGATGCTATAATATTTGTAAATATTGCTAGTGGTGCACCTAACCATGCGAAATACCATGCATTGAGATAGTAACTAACATCTTCTTGAAATGGCAATCCTCCACCGTATTTCCCAACAATAAAATAGACTAAGGCGATTAATGAAACACCACCTCCCGCAAATAATCCAGCCCATGCTCCGGTTCTGTTCGACTCACCCCACCAAATTCCAAGAAGAAAAAGTGGAAATATTGTACAACCAGCTAATGAAAAGGCAACTGCAACTAATTGTGCGATTAAACCTAGATTCAATAATGCAATAACTGAAACGCCAGCAGCCATTAAAATTGTCCCAATCCTTGCCATTAACATTTGTGTTTGCTCATTAGCATTTGGATTAATTACCTTATAATACAAATCATGAGAGAAAGCTGAAGCCCCGGCAACCAATAAACCAGAAACAGTAGAAAATGCTGCAGAAACTGCTCCAGCTGCCAAGAGTCCTACAATAAGTGGAAGAACATCTCCTAACTGGGCAGTATATACAACAATTGCGTCCTTTGCCAACTTTCCTACATCTGGATTGGCAGATAGTATTTTACCAAAGGCTGAATAAACAGGAGCACTCCAATAAAGAATACAAATAAAGAATAATCCCCAAACAACTGACCATCTAGCATCATGAGCTCTTGGCACTACATAAAATCTTTGGATTACATGTGGTAAACCTGCAGTTCCAATCATCAGGGAAAAACAAATTGCTAACCACTGAAATGCTGTTTGTCCAGTTGCAGGATCCCAAGGCATAGCAAATTCTGGAGAAGGCAATATTGCAAAATCGTGACCCATAGCGGTTAATCCTTTCCCAGGTGCAATTCCATTAACTATATCGGAAACGACTGCACCATATCCTATTTGTGGTAGGAATGCAAAATATCCAAATTTATAACATAAAATAAAAAGCGGAATAACAAATGAAATAATAATAATTACATATTGAATTTGCATGTTCTTTGTAACACCTAGCATTCCAGATATTAGGGTATATGTAAGAACAACCGAAGCACCAATGATAACCGCCCATGTATAATCAATTCCTAAAATCCATTTAAACATTAAACCAATTCCTGCGAATTGGCCTACGCAATAGGAGAATGAAATAAATATTGCGAGTCCAGCGCCAACACCTCTAAGTCCCCTTGAATAGTATCGATCACCAATAAAATCAGCAGCAGTATATTTACCATACCTTCTAATTTGACCTGCCATTAAAATTAGTAAGAGTACATAACCACCCGTCCATCCAACAACATAGGAGAGGCCATGATAACCTGAGCCATACATAATAGCTGCCATTCCTAAAAATGATGCAGCACTCATCCAATTTGATGCTATTGCCATTCCTGCACCGATTGGTGATATTTTCCTTCCAGCAGCCCAGTAATCAGATGTGTCCTTTGCTCTATTCATTAATCCAACTAAAATAAAAGTACATAAGAGAACTATTAGTATTACAGCTGGACCAATCTTAAATTCCCCTTCCAATTGCGTTGCAGATTGGCCAAAAATATTCTGCGAAGACACAAGTAGGAATAGAATGCTAAATAAATATTTATATAATGTTTTCAATCTGTCCTCCAGAATAGTTTAAGTTTCTTCAACAAAATCATGTTTAGTGTTTGCCTTTCCAATTGCTTTAGCGTAAATGACGCATAGAACAACGAACATTATGAGTAAGAATTGTGCGGTATACCAATAATGAAAAGGAAATCCGAGGAAATTGAAGTCAGTAAGAAAACTTCTGTTGTGGACCAAGTATAACTTCATTATTTCTGGTAGTTCAGTTTTATACTCTTCTGGAAATGACATTTGTTCTAATTTCACGATAGATGTGGGAAGCAGATCAACCATTATTTTATCGAAACCAGCATTACTTAAACCAAGTGAACCTTTTGCTAAATCATAACTGTACTGGTTTGGCTCCTTCATAAATACATTAATTAATGAGTCTGGTTGCATGCTTGCAACGGTCCATGATAGAGATTTTTTTAGTATCGTTTTGTGCTCATCATTTACGGCAATGTTCTTACCTAACACATTTAACAATGATTTTGCAAAATCAATCTTCATTGAGGAACTAGCTGATTCGTCCTCAACAACTGCAGGAAAAACTGATTGATAATTATCATAACTCGTTTCAGCAGTTGGCTCATTAAAAATCATTAGTAAAAATTGAAAACCGAATACTCCAACTGCCCATATTGTCGCCAGGGTAATAATCAACTTTTTATTGGCTTTAGCATGGTCTGAAAGAGGCCGAAAAAAATTAACATCATACTGCTCAGAATTTGACATTGATGCCTCACATTTTTTGATAAGTTTTTATTATTTATACTTTGTTTGGAACATTTTACAACGCTTAAGTTTTACTACCGATTAAAAGAATAAATAAGCAGCAAATAATAGTCTAAAGTTAGCTACACTGCTGGTATTCTCAACTTCTCCATTAATATTTGGGATTCCATAATCAGCAGTTGTATATTCCAGCTCACATGCAATTCTTACTTTGTTTATTTGTCGCTGAATTCTTGGAGAAATTCTCCACACCATGTCTATAGTGCTTCCTCGTGAGAAATAATCGCCGTTATTTATGTCTTCAGTACCTAAGTTTTTTGTGTAACCACCAAACAAACCAAATACAAGTTCTTTCCCAAATGAAATATCAGCCCATCCTGAAAGAGTTTTTGTAGCTGTATACTTGATATTTCCATTTGAACCATAATCACTTATTGCATAACCACCGAGCATTAGCATATCAGTTAAATTAGTGCCGTAAACACCCTCAAGTTTTAGAGTTATATTATCAACTCCAATCTTTGCAAAAGCCATAGCCGAATAACTGCTTATATTTTCTTCAACTCTAAACTGATTATATTCGTTATAAGGTTTTAATGCTTTAAAGTTCGCTCCAAGACCTGCTAAAATTGTTTCATCTTTATACTTAATATTTATATCCAGAATTGGAATGGACGAATTTCTTAAATATTCTGATGAAGTACCATTTGGACCAATACTTGCAAAATCTCTTTGAGATGCGGCAGTTAAGCTAATGTATATTTTATCAAACTTGTTAGTAAAACGAATTTGCGGATTTCTTGAGAAAGGTTGAAAAGGGACGCCCGTATTAAATGATATAACTCCCGGGAATACCTCTGTTATGAACATCGGATGCCAATACTGCCCAACTATTAAAGATGAATTTTCCCAATCCATTTTAATAAATGCGTGTCGCAAGCGGAAGCCATTTATATCTCCATTAGAATGACCAAAAAAAGCTCCTTCAAGTAGTCCGCTAATTTTAGCACCAAAAGCATTAGGAGCGGTTATTTTTCCGGTCAGTCTTGATTGAATCGAGAGCATGTTTAGATTTGGCGTGGCGTTGATATCATTTTTTGCAAGATCTGGTAATTCAGGCGAAGGATATAAGAGGAAATGACCCTCACGTACTGAAACAGTCTGCCTTGAATCAACCATTAAATCAGTTTTGAGAAATCCACTAAATGAAATTCCGAAGGTGTTTTTCTCCTCATCTTTTTGAGCATTTACGTTTAGAAATAAAAATAATACTAAAATTATAGAAATAGGTTTTACCATATCGCCTCCAGTAATTGGAATAATAACTTAATTGCATAGCCTAATATTATTTAATAAGACATGTGGGTGTTATTTATATAACTAAAAGTACTAATTCTAATAAAATGAAAAGAACAACTACAATTATAAAATTGATTTATTTGCTAAATGTAAAGAATTTTTTAGAATTAAGCACAAATAAATTTGTTTGCTTTGAAATAGTTTTGTTGCGGTAGTAAAATAATAGTAAGTTATATTTTAGGTTTCCACAGGAATTTATCAATTTTTACTTTTCCATCTTGCGTGAACTCAATTCCTTCAGATCTTAGCAAATCTTCCATTAAATTCGGATCACCGAAATGTAACTTCCCTGTTAATTCACCATTTCTGTTAACAACTCTGTGACAAGGTAAACCGGAATCTTTTGCTCCATTAACTGCCCAACCAACTGTTCTTGCGGCTGATTTAATACCGCATACCTTAGCAATTGCTCCATAAGTTGTAACTTTGCCATATGGTATTTTAGCAACTACTTTATAAACTCTATCAAAAAAATCTTGATTACGCTTATGTCTTGAATTCACTTATCTGGCTACACTATTTTATTTTATTAAAAATGTATGGACCTGTCACCGCACCCCAAACTTGCTCATCATTTTCATCAAATCCTCTGTCCCAGCTAGTCAATGAATTTTTATCAATCACTACTTCAGAAGTAGCATAAGAAGCACCTCTTAAATCGCTGGGGCAATTTTTACTATTTGTACTCCCAATAAATTTATCATCATCTTTTTTAAGAATTATTGAACAACCGTCCTTTAATTCAATAGAATCAAGAGTCATTGCAGAAAATATTTCTTTATTTTTCCATGCACCTATAAATTTTTCAGGATTTGGGAAAGTGTAAACTTCACTTTGGAATGTCTCGTTTTCTTCTACCGTTAATCTATAAATACGTTGACGGTAAGGTTTATCAAGAGACCAAGAAGCAGCCTGCTCTACATACATCCAAATACCGTCTTCTCTCTCCGGCCAAATTTCTACCATTTGTAAATAGATGTTATAAAAATTAGTATCGTTAATTGCTTGCTCTTCACTGCTGAATGAACCGGTCATCCAAGATTTCAACAATTCTAAATCCTCTATACTTTTATTCTGCAGATTACTGCAGTTTACCAGAAATATAACGGTAACAACCGACAATATAAAAGCTTCTCTAATTTTCATAATTTATTGAAATAATTATTTATCAATTTTCAATGTTTTATTTAATTTTTCTAGTACTTGTAATTCAAACGGTTTACTTGCTTCACCAAAATATATACTCCTATGTGGAAATGGAATTTCAATATTATTCTCATCAAATGCTAATTTAATTCTGCGAAGGTATTCCCTGCCAATAAACCATTGTTTAATAGGTTTAGTCTTTATTCTGCCTTTAATTACAACTGATGAATCAGCAAATTTATCAACTCCAAAGATCTCAGGTTCTTCCAGTATACTAGTTTTAAATTCTGGATCATTGGATAATTCTTCACCCACTTTTTTCATAATGTTTATTACATTATCTGTATTTTCTTTATAAGCCACACCAATTTCAAAAACATAAGCAGACCATTCATTTGTCATATTACTTAATGTTGTAATAGTACCATTAGGAAAGATATGAACAATTCCAGAAAGATCACGTAGTACTATTGTACGAAATTTTATTTTTTCTACAAGTCCGCCTGTTCCATTAATAATTGCAACATCACCTACTCTGACTTGATTTTCTAATATTATGAAAAAACCGGAAATAATATCTCTAACTAAATTTTGCGCACCAAAACCAACAGCAAGCCCAACGATTCCGGCACCAGCAATAAGAGGTCCAATTTCTATTCCAAATTCTCTTAGAATAACCAAGAGAACAATAATAAAAATTGATATCATAAACCCTTGTCTCATAAGCCTAATTATTGTATCGATTCTTTTTTGTGATTCAGAAGGCGGCTCCCCCTCTTTAGCGCTATTTTTAATAAGTTGTTTTTCAACTCTCTTTAAAAAACTCTTTAATAATTTTATCCCAATCCAAGTAATAATAAGAACAAAAAATATTCTAATGCCTGATCTTAAGATAGCTTGCCAATTAATTGCATTTAACGACTCTAAAAACAATTCCATATTTAATTCCTCTTATTCACTTTATTTCTAATCAAAATTAATGTTTATGCAGTTAAACACCAATTTAAAGTAACATATAAAAATATTTACAATTATTCAAAATTTAGAAATTTCCAAAATATTTACGCCGATTTGCTATGACCAAATTCTAGAAGAAACGCCTTAATAAATTGGTTGAGATTCCCATCCATTACGCCTTGAACATTAGAAGTTTCAACATTGGTCCTGTGGTCCTTCACCATATTGTAGGGATGAAAAACATACGATCTAATCTGACTTCCCCACTCAATTTTCATCTTAGATTTTTCAGTTTCATCATTTGCAGCTTCTTGTTTCTCCAGTTCAATTTGATAAAGTTTTGCCTTTAACAACTTCATAGCATTCACCTTATTACTAGACTGCGATCTTTCAGATTGACAAGCCGCAACTGTGTTAGTTGGCATGTGTGTAATTCTGACTGCTGTTTCAACCTTGTTTACATTTTGTCCTCCCTTTCCCCCTGAACGGTAAGTATCGATTCTTAAATCAGCCGGATTTATATCAATCTCAATTGAATCGTCAACTTCAGGGATTACAAAAACAGAGGCAAAAGAAGTATGTCTTCTTTTATTAGAATCAAATGGTGAAATTCTTACAAGACGGTGGACTCCAATTTCTGCTTTCGCATAGCCATAAGCAAATTCACCGGCAATTTCTAAAGTAGCACTTTTAATCCCGGCACCGTCACCGTCTAGAATATCAATTAGTGTTGACTTAAGATCATTATTTTCACACCATCGAAGATACATCCTTAAAAGCATATCAGCCCAATCTTGAGCCTCTGTTCCCCCAGCTCCAGAATGGATTGTCATTATGCAATTTTTATCATCATCTTTCCCGCTAAGCATACTTTTAAACTCAAGATCTTCAACATTTGCTTGCAGATCATCACACTCTTTATCAATTTCTTTTATTAAGGATTCATCATTTTCATCTTCTGCAAGCTCTATAAATTCAGCAAGATTTTTCTGCTTATCATTTACTTTATTAAAGATATCTACCCAGACCTCCAACTTTTTAATCTTTTGAAGTACTTCTTGAGCATTGTTCTGGTCATTCCAAAAGTCTTCCGATTCGGTCTCTTTTTTTAACGCTGAAATTTTAATTGACTTTTTGTCGATGTCAAAGATAACCTCGTAATTTGCTCAATTTTTCTTTTTGCTCTTCAATAAATTTTAATTGTTCTTCTAACATGATAACTCCTTTTTAAAAGTAAATATGCCAGTAATCAAAAAATGAAACTGACATTAAATATTTATTCTTATTTTAATAAAAATTAAAAACGACTAAAGCTCAATTTCCATTCTAAGTAAAGCTGCAGCAAGAGTTTTACCTTGTGCATCATGCTTTAGCGAAACAGTTCCCCCGCCGCCTAAAGTATTGTGAAGAAGAAAGTTTAACGCTCTAATATTCGGTAATTCGAACCGCTCAACTTTCCCCATACAAATTCCTTGGAAATGATCTTTAACTCTTTCCTGGGTTAAATGTTCTTTAATAATTGAATATCCATGATCATCGTAGGCAATAATTCCAATATTTGCCGCGTCTCCTTTATCACCACTTCTACCATGCGCTATATCTAATAATCTTACTTTCATTTTACATTTCCAAAATTTTTACTATTGGTTGAATAAATTCCTTTTTAACCAAAGCAGGCCAATAAGCAACCACATCGCTAGGTTTTGGTCTACCACCGGCAAATCCGGTCACACTTGGAGGACCGGTTAAAATTAATGGAGCAATTTCCTGCCCAAATCTGTTTACAGAATTAAAATCATGTGAACGAACCGAAACTCTCAAAACAATTTCATTTATATCATCTTCATTTAATACCTTTGCTAAGGGACCGTGACATGAATTATAGCCCAAAAATTCGGTGTTTATTTCATCAAATACCAATTCCAGTTTATCTAATCTTTTTCTTAAGATTTTGTCTGCAGCCTTTGCTTTAGTAAGAGCTTCCGGCCATGAGTAAGTTAAACTTGCAGAAGCAGAATAACCGTCATCATAAGAACATGAAACTTTGTAAGTTTCGGTGGCAGCTTCTCCTTTTACTCCAAATACCTTTACCCTATTATCTCCTAAATCTTCCAAATTAATTGAAGTAAAATCTGCAATACAATCGGGAGTGATATAATTTTTTGGATCTCCAATTTCATAAACAAGTTGTTCGGCAACAGTTTCATAGGAAACTTGACCCTGTAAAATTTCGTGCTTAGTAATAACAACTTCGCCATTAGGATAAGCTTCAGCTATAGGGAACCCAATATTTGCAAGTTCAATTGATTTCCAATCGCCCATAAAGTTACCACCGGAAGCTTGACCACCGCATTCTAAAATATGTCCGGCAACAGTTCCGGCTGACATTAAATCATAGTTTTCCATAGACCAATCAAATTCATAGATCATTGGCGCCAATGTTAATCCTGTATCAGTAGTTCTACCGGTGATTACTACATCTGCATCTTTTCTAAGTGCTTCTACAATTGGCGCTGCTCCCAGATAAACATTTGCGCTTAATAGTTTATCCTTAACAGTTAAAATTGATTCGCCGGATTCCATATTTTTTAATTCTTCGCCTTTTTCAATCAATTCATCCAGTCGTATCTTTAATATTATCCCCTGTCACTATTGCAATTTTCACATTTTTAAGATTAAGCTTTTTCGCTACATCAAGAATAGCTTCAGCACAACTTTCCGGATTTACACCTCCGCCATTTGTTATTACTTTTATTCCTTTTTCTTTACATACCGGTAAAATTCTTTCCATTAACTTTGGTATATCTCGCGCATAACCGAACTCAGGATTTTTATTTTTCTGTTTTTGGAGAATCGACATTGTAACTTCAGCCAAATAATCCATTACTAAATAATCAATATCACCCTTTGTTACTTGATCATAAGGAGCATCGATTAAATCACCCCAAAATCCTTGCCCCGATGCTATTTTAATTTTTTCTTTCATTCTAATCTTAAGTTAATTTGAAAAGTTCTGTTTTTGAATATATCCAAAGATTAAGTCTTCTACAAATTAGATTATTAATTGGCAAATATCTGAGCTGATTTTTTCAAGATCTTTCTTAGCATTAACATCAAGCCATTTAATTCTTTCATCTTTTCTAAACCAAGTTAACTGACGCTTTGCATATCTTCTTGTATTTCTCTTTATCAATTCAACTGCTCTTTCAAGCGAAATATTATCTTCTAAATATTCAATAATTTCTTTATATCCGACAGTATTTAATGCATTTAGTTCTTTAGTATATCCATTATCAAGTAATGATTTGATTTCCTCTACCAACCCCAACTCGATCATCTCATCAACACGATTTTCAATATTTTCATATAAAACTTTACGATCCCAATTTAGTCCGAATTGTAAAAATGTAAAATCCACCTCTCTTTTATACTCTTCCTGATGTTTCCAAATAGGTTTGCCGGTTATAAAATACACTTCTAAAGCTCTAATAATTCTTTTCCAATTTTGAGGTAAAAGAGTAGATGCAGTTTTAGAATCAAATTTTTTCAATTTTTCGTAAATATAATCATTACCGAATTTCTTTCGTTCATCCATTAAATTTTCTCTAATGCTTTCATCGGTATCAACAGTATCAAAAATTCCATCGACAATTGCTCTTATATATAAACCCGAGCCGCCAACAACAATTGGTATTTTTTTATTATTTATAATTCTAGAAATTTTTTGCAAAGCATCTTTCTCAAATTTGCTAACATTATAATCTTCCTTAGGATCAAGAAAATCAATTAGATGGTGCTTTACAGATTTTAATTCTTTAATGCTAGGCTTCGCAGTTCCGATATCTAAATATTTATAAATTTGCCGACTGTCGGCAGAGATAATTTCGGAATTTAACTGACTTGCCAAGCTGAGACTTAAACTTGTTTTTCCGCTGCAAGTTGGACCAACTATAACAATTACTTTTGTTTCCAACCTTCTCTACCGATAAGTGGTACAAATGCAAAATTTGAAATTTCTCTAACATTAAATTCATCTTCATCAACTTTATGAAGAATATTTAGGGATTGATTACTTCTATCTCCAACCGGGATAACAAGTCTGCCTCCAATTTTCAATTGTTTCTTTAAATTCTCCGGAACTGCGGGGCTGCCTGCAGTAACAATAATTGCATCGTAAGGAGCAAATTCACTCCAGCCAATTGTACCGTCACTGCAACGGCAATGAATTCTTAAACTTTTTTCATCAAAAAATTTTTGCACTCTTCTATAAATATCTTCATTGCGCTCAATACTAAAAACCTGCATTCCCATTTCATTTAAAATCGATGCTTGATATCCTGAACCCGTTCCAATTTCCAAAACTTTATCATTTTCTTTTAGTTCCAGTGCTTCTGTCATAATTGCAACTGTATATGGCTGAGAAATTGTTTGTCCGTAACCGATTGGCAGCGCAACATCTTTATATGAATGAGCTTCCATTACTTTTTGAACATATTCATGACGAGGCACATTCAAAATAGCGTTGAGAATTCTTTCATCCTTAATTCCCTTTTCTCTAATTGAATTTACTAACTCTGCTCTTTCTATTTCGTACATTAAAAATTCCACAATAATAAGTGCCCAAAATTACAAAATAATTCTTTTCTGGTGTTGATTTTTCACATTTAATAGATAGATTTATATTTTTCATTTTATTTTATTTAAATTCAAAAAAATGATTGAATATATTCTTGGTGCTCTGCTTATTTTAGTCTTACGAACTATAGACGTTTCACTTGGAACTTTCAGAACTATAATGGTTGTTCAGGCAAAGAAGTATTTGGCTGCAATTATTGGATTTTTCGAGGTACTCATTTGGATCTTTGCTATGAGGTATATTTTTCAAAATTTAGATAATACCTATAACTTAATCGGTTATGCACTTGGGTTTGCTTTAGGAAATATTGTAGGTATTTCTTTAGAAGAAAAAATTGCACTAGGGTACGTTCAGGTCAATATAATTTCGATGTATTATGCAGAAAAAATTGCCGAGGCCTTAAGAAAAGCAAAATTTGGTGTTACAATTTTACCTGCTGAGGGTGGATCCGGAGGAATGTCTTTACTTGTTATTATTATTAGAAGAAGAGACTTAAAAAATGCAAAAAAGATAATTGATGAGATCGATAAAAAGAGTTTTGTAACCGTACAACATTCCCGGCCATACAGAGGTTTTATTCACGGCTCCAGAAAATAAAATTGCAATTTTCTATTGATTAAAACTGTAAACAATATTATATTTTCACTTAAGTTTTTTGAATTTATTGTATGCGGGAGTAGCTCAGTTGGTAGAGCATCACGTTGCCAACGTGAATGTCGCGAGTTCGAGTCTCGTCTCCCGCTCTAATCCACTTAGGTGGATTTTCTTTTTTGTACTGATTGTTCTATTTTTTTTAGGTAAATTGAATATATTAAAAATATGGCGACGTGGCCAAGTGGCTTAAGGCGAAGGTCTGCAAAACCTTTATTCATCGGTTCGAATCCGATCGTCGCC
>CAVQBF010000022.1:0-74787 GCA_963710615.1 uncultured Ignavibacteriales bacterium | reverse complement strand
ATTTTTAAAAGCCCGTTTATAGCGTTTTTAAGCTGTTTTCGGGCTTTTTAATTTTAAAAACTACCGCTGTAACCGCTATAATTGGCCTCTGTGATGTGTCTTGGACACTTTTTGGGCATTTTTTGGGCACTAAAATCTATACTTTTTTGTCTATGATTTTACGGGTCTGTTGATTATCAGCCACCCTAATTTCATTGATTATTTTTATGATAGATTTGACTTTATTATTATTTCTGAATATCACTTCAAATAGGAATATCAGCATATTATTTCGATTTCGTACCTTTATATTTAATTAAATGTTTTTTTAGTTCACTCCATTTACTGATAATTTATTTTGGCTTATCGTATCATGTGCTTTTCCAAAAAGTTGAGCATTAAAGATATAATAGTATTCAAAGTTATAGTTCTTTTTTCTAAGAATATTTAACTTAAATGTTTACATTCATTGACATTGATATTTTTAGAAGCTGCTGAACTAATTTTTATATATCTATCCCTAATGTATAGAATTATTTTATCCTTCTATTATTGAATTTACCTCCTGATAATTCTTGATCCATTTTTCCAATTTCATTTTTAAATATTTCATTTCTAATATCTTTAATCAATTGTCCAATTACATTTCTCGAAACATCTAATTCTTTGGAAATTGTCACCTGTGGAATATCCATTGCAAATAATTTAATACCAAAATAAATTTGGAAAATGAGATTCTATATTTATAACAATGCTCCCCTTTCTTGTACTCCATTCCGTTTTACAACTGTAACATTTATAATTTTCCTCTTCTAATTCTTCCAAGTTTTTACTGATCCACATTTTTCACAGTGTAGTAAAGGTTTTTAGGATTCCACTTCCAAAGATATTGTTCTGCCTTTTCTTCATCATAATAATAAGCTAATAAATCTATTAAATTCATTTCATCCTCCATATAATAAAAAAGCCACCCATATTGGGCGGCCTTATTGTTGAAATTATTTAATTTGAATATTATTTAATTAGTTCATCCAATTTTGTGAGCTTCTTCTGCAAGCTCTTTGGATCTATCTTTGTGTATCTGTCTGTCATTGACTCCGGCTTGTGACCCATCAAATACTGTTTTTCTTCATACTGGATTTCTGTATTTAATACATGACTTGAGAATGTGTGTCGCCATTTGTGAAGAGTAGCATTCTTTATAATACCAGCTTGCTCCGCAATATTTTTGCATTTACTCAGAAGCGTTCTTTCACTAACCATTCCCCCATTCACTGATTGAAAAACATATCCTTTCGCATTATTCTTTTTCATTCCTAGAAGCATCTTATAAATAAGGTCTGTCATTGGAATATCTCTCTCTGAGGTTGTGGTCTTTGTCTCATATCCCTCATAATTGCGAACTTTGATTATTTTATTCGCTAAATCTATTCCGTGCTCCCATTTTAATGATTGTAATTCACTAATTCTAAGTCCGGTTAACAGTAACATTTGAAATACTTGACGATCTCTTTCATCCATTTCAACTTTGAAGAATGATTTTATTTCATTCGTATCGTAGTATTCCTCTTGTTGCTCTACTAGGGACTTTACTTTTTCTTTAAGATATTTTATATGAGAGAATGGGCTTTTGATTAACCTATCTCTTGTTATCTCATTTTCAAATAATGCCTTGACTACCATGAGATAGAAATTAGTAGTCTTTGCTGCTGCACCACTATCAGTAATAGCTGACCAGAACTTATCGGCATGATCTCGTGTGAAGTCATTCATATTTATTATTACTTCATCACTACAGAAAATTCTAAACTGCTCTAATACTCTGTTATATTTTTTCTTGGATTTCTCTCTTAAATCCACTTTGGTGAGTATGAATTCAGTTATTGAATCTTCCACAGATGATGTTTTCTTCATAAGACCGGCATCAATAAGTTTCTGTTCTGATTTCTCATTCTCTATCTTATCAATGTATGCTTTGGCATATTTATGTTTTTCAAAACGCATTCTATGTCTCCTTCCGGTATGTCATAAACAGTAATTTGAAACTTTCCATTCTTCAATTGTTTTATAGCTCCCATAGTCATACTCCTTTGGTCATGATTTGTGCAAGTGTTAGTTTGTTGATCATGTGTCGATCACCAAGCTTTGTGGCTTGGATCTTTCCACTTCGAACTCGACCACCAACAAAATCATCACTTAGGTTTAAGATTTGGGATGCTTCTTTAATTGAATATAGAATTTTATCCGGGTCGAATCGATCCAGCATGCTTAAGTTGTATGAGAACAGATCATCATCAGAAAGCGAAGGCGGAAGCTTAACTTCCGCAGCTTCATTCGCTTTACCGAAATCGATCTTTGTTCTGATATTTGACTTAAGTGCTTTCACTATTCTTATGCCCTATTATTAGTTAAAATTGATAGAGTTAGAATATGGTTGATTGATAATTGGAACTTCAATATCTGCTATTTGATCCTCATCATCTTTTGAAGATCTAGAACTTGGCATTATAAGTACACTTCGGTCAGATGTAAAATCATTGAGTACAATTTTAACTATAGAGCCTAACCAACCATTATCAGATAAATTGTTAATTATTAGATCACAAGATTCCGTTAAATTCTCTAAACCAGTGAATGTAATTACTAAACCATCCTCGTTGTAATTGATTGAATATGTAGGACGAAAATCATTAGTTGTTAATTCAAAAAGAATTTGGTTTATTATTGTGTTGATTTGAACTTGGACATCATCGATGTCAATAAGTAAACAGTGCATGTAAATTATTAAGTTGTTCATTTGATTTTTCCTTATTTTTTTTAAGTTAAAGGAGGCCAAGCCTATGGCCTCCAAAAGTTTGAAACAATTAATGCTACTTTCCAACTTTCAACTCATTTCGAAAATGTTGCATGTAAATCTTTCTAGCATCCGGATTTGCAGCAACTTTAGTTAAAAGGTTTCTTGGAGCTTTAATAAGTGCTTGCATCATAAATGCATCACCTTTCTTTAGAATCAGATTTAGCAACGTTCGCCTTAAGAGTTTTTAGCTCCTCGACAGATAGTCCGTTGACTAGCTTTGTAATTGCGGCTTTGATATTGCCAGAGTAACGATTGTGATAACTGCCTCTTTTAGCACTCATACGTACATTACTTCTAACAATTCGGTTAGTATCGCGTTGAAATGAGCTGGTTAAACTTCTCTCGAGTTTAGAGATGTCTCTCTTAATAATCTGACGAGATTTCTTAAGGTTACGTATCTCATTTCTAACTTTTGTTTTTTGAAAACCGCTTAACCTTTTTCTCTTCCCAGAAATCTTAAACTTACCGCTTGAGTTTAAATATTCTGTTTTGTCTGCGATTGCTGCTTCAATATCACTATCAGCTAAGTAAAACTCCTCTAACTGAACTTCAACTGAATCAGCATTTTTTGCTAAAAAGTTATGCGAAGATGCAAACATGGAAATACGTTCATCTCTAGCCTTAATAGCTTCTTGTTCAGCTATTGCTTTCTTTTTTGCTTCCTCATCAATACCAGTGTTTTTAAATTCCGGTTTGTTACCGGCTGAATTATGGGGTGTTGCCTTGTTTGAAGATTGTTTTTGTGTCCATTTGGACCTCCTATAATTTAAGGTTAGAAAATTATTGAACATTATTTTGTTCAACTGTCACGCGCAATTAAAGGATGTTAATGGGCACATCTCGTTACCAAACAAAATTATTTTGGTAACAAAAAAACTTTTTAGTTACTAAGGGTATCTATCTGGGAATGTGGTTGAAGACTAGTGGAGTTTATCGAAAAATTTTGATTCCAATTCAAAACCGGAAATAGTTAATTCTAGTAAGGAAAGGTCTATACTATATTCGTAGGACTCATATTCTATATAAGATTCATAAAATGTATTGAACCATTCATGCTCTTTTATAGCTTTATTGAATATTTTACTTATAGCTACTCTGGCTGTTTCTAAATCGATTTCATCCGGGACTTTCTCACCATCATATTTTAAAATAGCTTTTCGCAATAAATCAACCGATAAAGGTTGTTTTTTTATCTCTGCATATCTAATCAGAAGCAATAAGTATGTAACAAACTTGGTATACTTCTGTAGGACCAGTATCTTCTTTAGGATATAGTACACGATATTTTTTATCTTTAATATCAATTATCCACTTATCTTTGATTTTTAACGGTGACTTTAACCTTGTTTTTGTTAATCTCAGATAATGCTTTTGAATATTCGTCAAAGAATAAACACCAGAATGACACGTTTGCTAAAAGATCAGTTTTAGTGATCTCGGAGAAATGGTCAATTGCAATTGATAATGCTTGTGGGGAAGCTGATTTATCTAATAGACGATTAAGTAATCTATGCTTCACAAATGGATATAAAGTCCAGTCTCTATCTTTATATTTATTCTTTTGAATTAGAAAAGAAACAAAAATACCGGAAATAGCATTTTTTATTTCACTTTCTTCCGGTACTCTTACTCGTCTAAATTTTTCAAAGAAAGAAATTAGTTGAACATTATCTCCTTGAATTACTTTATGATTTTTTAGTTTACTTTTTTGAAGTATTTCGGCTAGATCATTTTGTTTGTTCTGCCCGAAAAAATGGTGAAAATTTAGAAAAACAAAGGCTCGATCTTCCACTGGCAATTTTTCCAGTTCATGAAGCAAATTATACTCTCTATAATTGTTTGGACCTAATAAATAGTCTATACCTTCACGAGCTGTGTGAGGTTCAGAACCAAAGAAATAAAGTTCTTTATCAGAAGTATTAAATTGTGCTCTTTTAATTTCTTCAAAATATCCACTTCTTCAAAATTATCTAAATATTTAGGGGCTTATAATATTTGCTTCACCAATATTTTCGTCAAAAGACTAGATTTTCCTCGAGTTTAGTTAGTTTATGAGAACTATCTTTAAATTGCGTATGGTCTAGATCGATCAAGTTTACCGGATAGCCTTTGTGATTGACCTGCCCCCCAAAAAGTGGTCCATTTTATTAACTTAGTAATAAGGAGAAAAACTTATGGGAAAAGTAAGATTTAGCACAGAGCAAATAATAAGGAAGTTGCGAGAAGCAGAAGTTCTTCATTCACAAGGGGCCACAATCAGTGAGATTTGTAAGCAGTTAGAAATACATGAACAAACTTATTACAAATGGCGAAAAGAATATGGAAGTATCCGAGTAGATCAAGCCAAGCGGTTGAAAAGTCTTGAACAAGAGAATGCCCGGTTAAAGAAAATAGTAGCAGATCTTACAATAGATAATTCGATATTGAAGGAAGCAAACCGGTTAAATTGACTTCTCCGGCGAAAAAACGTCGGGCTATAGAATTGGTAGTAGAAAAACTAAAAGTTTCAGAAAGAAGAGCTTGCAGAGTATTGGAACAACCACGTTCGACTCAGCGGAAGAAGAAAACAGAAAAACTGGATGAAGCTCAATTAGCCTCTGAGATAATAGAATTTGCAAAAGATTATGGACGCTATGGCTACCGACGAATAACGGCATTATTAAAGCAAAAAGGATGGCATGTAAATCATAAGAGAGTAGAAAGAATATGGAGAAGAGAAGGCTTAAAAGTACCACAAAAGCAGCCCAAACGAAAAAGATTGTGGTTTAATGATGGTTCATGTATAAGATTGAAGCCATTGTATAGAAATCATGTTTGGAGCTATGATTTTGTATTTGATAGAACAAGTGATCGAAAGGCAATAAAAATGTTAAACGTAATAGATGAATATAGCAGAGAATGCTTGACGATTTATGTAGATCGGAAACTAACATCAAAAGAAGTACTTTATAAGCTATCAGAATTATTTATAGTCCATGGAGTTCCGGATTATATTCGTTCAGATAACGGAAGTGAATTTGTAGCGAAAGAGCTTAGAAAGTGGTTACAAAGAATAGGAGTAAAAACAGCATATATAGAACCGGGAAGTCCATGGGAGAATGGCTATATAGAATCATTTAATGGAAAATTACGTGATGAACTATTGAATGGAGAGATATTTGATACTATATTGGAAGCAAAAGTTTTAACAGAAATGTGGCGGAAACATTACAATAATATCAGACCACATAGCTCATTAAATTTTTCGCCTCCGGTACCGGAGGTAACAGTTCCACTTCTAGCAGTTAATGCTTGAAGTTGAAACTATATTTAACAGTGGTACACTTAATGGGGGCAGGTCACCGAGGGGGTCGTCGATTTTTAAAACATTATCTTTGAATACAATCCTAAGAGCGGCAGTAAGTAATCTTGTATCATCTATTACTTTGATTTCATCGGCAAGTTTGGTAAGAAATTTATTTCTTACTTCAATAACGGGAGTTTCGTTTGCAAGCGACCAAAGTACGATGCTTGAACGATTTTTATCACGCACAATCATTTCAGTCAACTGCTGTTTTGCAACTGGTATGTTTCCTCATTTTCATAATCGATTGCCCAATAAACAGGCACTTCCGCCCAAACCATTAATCCCATTTCATCAGCTTTGCGGATCATATGTTCGTTGTGAGTGTAGTGTGCCAAACGAACATAATTACAACCTAACTCCTTCGCCCATTGAAAAAGCAACTCGGCATCTTCTTCCGAGTATGCTCTCTACCTGCTCTGCTGAGGGGCAACTTCATGAATACTGATGCCTCTCAGATAAACTTCATTACCGTTTAATAGTATTCTCTCGCCCTCCGTTGTGATCGAACGAAAACCTATTTTATCAATAACTTTGTCGTTTTGGGATTTTATTACAATATCATAAAGTTTTGGATTTTCCGGTGACCAAAGTTTAAAGCTTTCTGTGAATTGAAATTCTACTTTACCATTACTGTTGGTTTCTGCTGAAATGGAAAAATCAAGTTCTGGGATTTCAATTGTAATTTCTTCTTTAGAATTGTTTCCATCCAACTGCACCCATCCTTCAACCTGTTCAATTGAATTCTTTTTCAGTTGAATAAAATAATCGCGTATATATGATCCCGGAGTTTCAATTAAAAGAACATCTCTTGTCAATCCTCCATAGTTCCACCAATCTGTCATAATCGTAGGTACTCTATCCTTCAGGCGGTAATTATCTACTTTCACAATTAGATAATTTGCGCCATCTTTAACTCATCTGTGACTTCAATATTAAGAAGGTGTGAGCCGCCTTCATGACTTCCAATTCTTCGCCGTTCAAATATAAACGATACAGCTTTGAGTAGTTCCAGCACCGAAATAAAGGAATGTTCTTTTACCATTTTTCTTTTCATATCTCAAAAGTCATCTCTATACCATTTAATCCTCGTAAAAGAAAGTTTCATCACGTTGAGTATTCCAATCACCAGGAACGAATGAATACGTGACATCACTGAACTCATGTTCAACAGCTCTTTCATCCGGTGCGCAGGTTCGTAGAGTCTAAAAAGTAACCTTTTGTACTCTTATCAAGATGGAAAGTGTAGTAACCATTATCGTAAGGGTCAATTCATCATTTTCCAATTTCCGTTTAGACTGGTCTTATCACGGTTATAAACACTAATAATTTGTTCTCCTGCAATAATTGAACGACAAAAAGCTAATAAAGTAAGTATAAAAACAATCTGACAATCTTCATTATAATCTCCTTGATTTAATTTTGTGATTCTCTTATATTCCGTTGTTTGAATAAAATAAAATGATAATATTTCCTCTTCGAACAACAAATTATAAGCAACTCCCAGTTCTCATAAGCTGACTACCAAAAAATTGTATAAAGAACTACCAAAATTATTAGTACCAAATAAGCCCCGATATTAAATGCACTGTCTGTCCTAAACATTTTTGACGTAAGTTTGATGCCTTGCGAATCATCGTCTACTTCTGAAGTTGTTAAACTGACCATTCCAATTATTACTATACTTATCAGAAATGTATAAAACATCTGGTCTAAAAAAGGAAGTTGTATGAAATCAAGTTTTAAGAATAAAGCAACGGGAATTGAAAGTATTGCTCCCCAAATGGCACCACGTGTTGTAGTTTTTTTCCAGAACAAGCCAAGCATTGCAACAGCTAAAATCCCCGGACTAACAATTCCGGTGTACTCTTGAATATATTGAAATGCTTGAGGAACTGTTCTTAATAACGGAGCAACTAAACATGCAATAACCAATGCAACTGCAGCACTGATTCTGCCTACTCGAACTAATCTCTTTTCACTTTTATCTTTACCAATATATGGTTTATAAATATCCATCGTGAATATTGTAGAAGTCGAATTCAGCATAGATGCCAGCGAAGAAACAATTGCCGCGGTAAGAGCCGCAACTACTACACCTTTCAAACCAACCGGAACAAACTGACCTATCAACCAAGGATATGCTTTATCATAATTTATTGACCCGTTAGATTTTGTAAATGAATCTCTTACTCCTTCAATCACTGCGGTCCCTTCGGGTTGGGTAAACATCACATAAGCAATGATACCGGGAATAACAACTATAATCGGGATAAGAAGCTTTAAGAATGCCGCAAACAATATTCCTTTTTGAGATTCCCGGAGTGATTTTGCAGCCAACGTCCTTTGAATAATATATTGATTGAAACCCCAGTAATAAAGGTTCGCTATCCAAAGTCCACCTATTAAAACCGCTATCCCAGGTAAATTACTAAATTCAGGGTGACCCTTTTCCAATATCATATGAAACTTTTCACCAGCGTTTTTATAGATATGAGCAAGACCATTGAAAACTCCGCCTTCGATGGTGACATGATTAAGTGCGATTAGAGTAGCAATTATACCCCCCACAACTAATAGTACTACTTGAATTATATCTGTCCACGCAACTGCCGATAGACCTCCGTACAATGAATAAGCAGCAGCAATGGAGGCAAGTAAAATTATAAATAGGATTATCATCGAGCCGTCACCAACTCCCATAATTGTGTCTAAAGCTTTTGCGCCAAGAAATATAACAGAAGTAAGATTAACGAAAATAAAAAGGAATATCCAAAATATTGCAAGAATGGTTTTTAGGTTTTTATTATAACGCTGCTCGATATATTCGGGAATTGTATAAATCTTTTTTTCGATAAAAATCGGTAAAAAATATTTGCCGACAATAATAAGAGTGATTGCAGCCATCCATTCATAAGATGCAATTGCAAGTCCTATTGCAAATCCCGAGCCAGACATACCGATAATTTGCTCAGCCGAAATATTTGCCGCAATTAATGAAGCCCCTATTGCCCACCAAGTGAGTTTGTTCCCTGCAAGGAAATAGTCCTGAGAATTTTTTTCGTGACCTTTTTTGTTCGAGAGACGTATAAACCCAGACTGACGATACCAATTATATAAATGGCGAATATAGTATAATCAATTGTTGAAAAGTTCATAAATATTTCTCAATAGTTATTTCAGATATTAATTTTAGACTACCGTGCAACTACTAATTTTTCTTAATGTGCACAACATATCCGCCTCCAGATACCATTTCTACTTTTAACTTATCAGTTGAGACGACTTCTTTTTCTACATTTATTATTATTTTCGGATTCGATTCGGAATCCGGTGAATCTTTTAAAATGTTTGCAGTATAGGTACCATCTGTTAAAAAGTCTAAAGGAATATCAAAAACACGAGAATTGTTATCAGTCAAAGCACCTATAAACCAATCATTTTTAAACTTCGAGCTATTATAATATAGTCTCCAATTGCTCCATCAATAACTTTTGTTTCATCCCATGATGCAGGAACAACTTTTAGAAATTCAGCTCCTTTCTCTTCCGCGATAAGCAGCCGGATGGTCACTAACCATTTGTAGCGGACTATCGTATACCACATACATAGCAAGATGATGTGCTCTCGTTCCCATTGCTGTTGGATCAACATAACGAGCTTCAAATTCTTCCTTTGTAACATTATCAAAAGCGCCCGGTGTATAATCCATTGGACCAACTACCATTCTCGTAAAAGGAATAGTAACATTGTGCTCGGGTGTGATTAATTCACTCCATTTTGTTTGCTCTAACCCCAGAATACCTTCGCGAGTCATCAAGTTCGGATATTGCCTTCTCAAACCTGTAGGTTTATAAGAGCCGTGGAAATCAACCAGCAAATTATTCTCTGCTGCTTTTTTTGTTACATTATAATAGAAGTTCACCATCTCTTGGTCATCACGATTCATGTAATCAATTTTTATCCCTTTGATTCCCCATTCTTTATATAGTGCAAATGCTTCTTCCATTTGTTTATTCGTATTATCCCAGTTCAACCAAACAAGGACATCAACATTACGATCGCTCGCATATTTGATTATTCCAGGCATGTCGATTTCAGGAATTGTAGTTGTAATATCTTGCGAAGGATCTTTATGAGGGCCGTACCATAATGCATCTATCAGTAAATATTCCAAACCGAACTCTGCAGCGAAATCGGTATAATATTTCATAGTTTCGGTATTCATACCGCCATCAAAATCCACATCGGTAACTACTCTTCCCGACCACCAAGGCCAAGCAGCTTTTCCAGGTTTTATCCATGAGGGGTCTTCAATTTTTAACGGATCGCTCAAGTTTGTTATTAAGTTCGACTCGATTAATTTTCCCGGTTCATCCGATATCATAATTACGCGCCAAGGGGATAAGTGAGGAGCGTCGGTTTTAAAGCAGATTCCGGCTCCATCCGGTAGCGGAGAAAGTTTTGATATAAGTGTAGTACCAACTTCTTTTTTAAGATACATACCGGCATAGTCAATCAAGTTCGCCTCTGAAATTACAAGATAACTCTCATTAGGAGTTTTAACCGTAAGCGGCAGACCAACTAAAGTGTCGGGATTGATTTCATCAATTTTCAGATGATTGAATTCACTTTCATAATTCGTATTGAAGTTTTCTAATTGTAATACCCAGCCTTCGCTATTTTCCGGTAAATTAAATTCACTATTCTCACTTATTAATTTCAATTCCTCATTCTCAGTAGATCCAAGAAATTCGTATCTATATGCAACCCCATCATTATATGCCCTGAGATACAAGTTTAATTTTCTTCCTTTCTCTCTGTTTTCTTCAAATTCAATTTTCATTTCATTGAAATGATTGCGTGCACTTTTGGCTTTCCCTACAATTAGGTCATAAGTTTCATCAATAGTGCTTGTTTCAACGTCAACTATTTTTAAGTTTTGGGTTAGTACGCCATCTTCAAATTCTATCGAAAGATTAGATAGGTAAATAACGGTATCGGCGTTATTCACAACAGAATAACTCATCCCGCCCGTGTGATTAAAATTAAAAGCTATGGAAATTTTTTCGTCGGGTGATTTGACCTCTAGAGGTACTTTTATATCACCGCAAGAGATTAGTAGGATAAGTAATAATGATATTGCAAATTGAACAGAATATTTATTCATGTCTCCATCCGTTTTTATTAGCTGCTATTTTATATGTGTTATTAATTTTTGCAAAGATTCAAGAAAGTAATAATCGCCGCATGGATAGGATTCATCAACACCTTTATTTGCATTATGATTGTAAACGGTGTGAAGCAATATCCCCTGCTCGATTTCACGTTCGGAATTTGTGAATAAATAGTTTTCTACAAGCGATGTTGAAATTTTTTCAGCGCTTTCGAGCAAACTTTTTTTTTCATTTTCGTTGGGAACCAATTCACTAAGCAAGAACAACCCCGAAGCCGCTATTGCTCCTGCTGAAGCATCTCTTGGTATGTTTTCTCCCGAGAGTGATAAATCCCAGCACGGAATAAAATCAGCCGGAAGGTGTGCTAAAAAGTATTCTGACATTTTTTTGGATACGTTCAGATAAGTGCTGTCTTGTGTAAACTGAAATGTTTTCGCAAAACCATAAATACCCCAAGCTTGTCCCCGCGCCCAAGTTGTCTCATCACCAAATCCTTGATGGGTTCTTTTCTTTTCAACCTCTCCGGTTTCCAGATCGAACTCAATTACGTGGTAAGACGAATAATCATCTCTGATTAATTCTTTTAACGCAGTATTTGCATGCTTTACGGCAATATTATAAAAAACCTTGTTACCGGTTTGCTGATAAGTCCAAAATAGTAGTTCGAGATTCATAATTGTATCAATGATCATCCAGCCGGCTTTCGGTTTTGAGCCAAGTTTGCCCCACGCACGGATGAAATTTCCATTTTCATTAAATCGTTTTCCGAGCATTTCTGCTGCTTGGATTGCAGCAACTTTATACTTCTCTTCTCCGGTATGTTTATAAGCTTCAACGCAAGTTGGAAGAAAAATAAAACCCATATCGTGTGTGTTGTCCAGATTGGAATAATGTGTTAATCTATTAGCTTCGATTATAGCTAATTCCTTAAATTGTTCCAAACCAGTTAGTTCATACATAATCCAAAGTTGACCGCCAGGAAAACCTGCAAACCAATTTATATCATCGACAAGCAACCATTTCCCATCCACTGTATATTCTGGAAATTTGTCACCGAAAATTTCAATTTTATTCAATAGTTGCGGTTTAATAACATTTAAGACATATTCGTATTGTGCTCTACTTGTGTTAATAAAAATCATAAACAACATTATTAGTATGTATATTGTACTAACTTTACGGTTTTGATTATTTTGTTTTCTCAACAATTCAGCTCTCTTGATTTCTATTTGGTCAATTCAAATGAATCGAATACTTTTCCAGTTAATGTATATGATTTATATGATATTTTATTTTCCGATACATCTAACACTTGAAATAGTTGAGCATAACCTCCTGTTTTACCATCAGATGCTCATAATTACTGTTTACACTATACATCTTTGGTCCACTTACCGAAACTATATAAACAGTTCCCTGCTTGTTCTCATCTACAATTTCACCAGCTTTTAGCTTGTGGCTTCTTGCATAAGCGTGATCATGCCCGGTTAATACTAAATCAACATTATATTTATCAAACAAAGGAGAGAAGATATCTCTTGTTTCTCTTCTATCTCTATCTCTTCCAGCAGAATAGACCGGGTGATGGAATGTTACTATAGTCCAATTATTATCATTATTCTTTAAGATTTTTTCCATCCACACAGCCTGCTCTTCTCTTTTGTCATTTGAATTGATCATTATAAATCTCACTCCCTGGTAATCAAAGTAGTAAGAAGTTTCTTCAAGTCCATCAATTCCGTTTTTGGGAAGTGTAAACGATGTATGCCAATAAGGATCAATTTCACGTAACCGGATTCTGTTTCCATCTTCATTGCGGAGATATTCACCGTTCTCATCTCTTTTGTATTTCCTGTCGTGATTGCCGGGAATCATGACTTGGGGAACCATTCTAATATAAGGAGCTCCGGCATAAAAGAATTCGGCTATTTGATAGTCTTCCGGGTCACCAATTATATCACCGGAAAATAACCAGAAATCAGCCTCCGGAGCTGTTTGAGTAAGCTTCTCGCAAGACTCGTGTAACATGCTTCTTATTGTGATTCTGCGGATCACCGAAATAAATAAACTGAAACGGTGTTGGGTTTTCGTCGGCTGTTGTATATTGAATCCATTCTGTAAAATAGTCATCTGTACCTACTCTGTAAAAGTATTCCGTCAATGGTTTAAGTTCATTGAAAATAACAGAATAGTGGTAGACTTGTTGACCTTCGTCAGTGATAAACCCTTTAACTTCTGCTTCATAAGTAACTAACGAATCTTCGAACTCAATCCAATCAGTTGCTCTAGCAATTTGAGCCATCGGGTTTTCTACTTTATCTATTGTTCTCCAAGTTACTGCGACTGATGAGTGAGGACACTCTGTTAAATTTAGTATCACTCTTTCCGGATTAAAATTTTGAGCAAATACACTTACACTTAATCCTATTATTAAAACAAAAATATTTATTATGTTTTTGAACATAGACTTCCCTTAATTTTAATTATAAATTATAAATTCTACTCCACAATGTATCTGATTGAGATATTATCTTCAACAACCTCAAAACCATTTTTAGCAATTACTCTTAGTTCATTTACACCTTCCACAAAATTGACATTCCACCGATAGACATATTGGTTTTTGAGCAAACCACGGCTTTTCCCATTCAAGAATAATTCAACTTCATTTCCATTGCTGTAAACTTTCACTTCTTTTTGTTCATCCTTTTCACCATAGCGAAAGCGTTGAGTATGCGAGACAATGTAAGCCATTAATTCGTCCGTCCATTGACTTTTATAAAAGTAATAGACATCTTTCTTTCTACGTTGAAAATCAAATAATCCTTTTTGATTAACACCTGGAGATTTCCATATTTGGTAAATGATCCGAAATCAATTGAAGCCCAGACTAACGAACCGGCTAACCAAGGTGTTTCAGTTATTGTCTTCCAATAGTATTCATGGAAGAGTAATTGGTATTCTTCACTAAAGTCGTAACGCTCGGGATTTTCAACATGATAACCAAGTTTGCTTCCTACGCCATATTCACTGATGATTGGAATCCAAGCAGGATGTGCTTCTCTTTCTCTTCTAAGTTCTTCTTCAAACTTTGTAATAGGCATTTCATACCAGCCGAAATATCTATTTCTTCCTAGTAAATCTGTTACATAAGCAATCGATTCATCTTTCATATCATTGTGTGCTTGTATTGTATATCGATTCGGATCAAGCTCTTTTGCATAAGTATTTAAATTTTCCATTATTTTATATGCATTATCAAAAGCCTCTTTACTTGCAAAACCCATTACGGATTCATTTGAAATCCCCCACATAACGATTGAAGGGTGATTATAATCTCTGAGAATCATTTCTTTCAACATGTTTCTAGAATTAGTTAAGAATTCTTCGTTTACGGCGGCGCTGTTTACAAGTGGAACCTCTTGCCAGACAATTAGACCTAGTTCATCACATGCTTCCAATACAGCGGAATCTTGTGGATAGTGTGCTAGTCGAATGAAATTCGCCCCAAGTTCTTTAAGTAATTTTATGTCTTTGACTTGTAAAGAATCAGGAACAGCAATACCAAGCTTAAAGTAATCTTGATGTTTATTAACTCCTTTTAGGAAAAGCCTTTCACCATTTAGGGTGAAACCGAGTCTGCATCGAAACTGTACCACCTAAATCCGATTGGAGTTACAACTTCATCAATCGCTTTTTTATCACGGTAAATTGTGTTAACTACTTTGTATAAATACTGATCATCTGGTGACCAAAGATGAGGATTCTTTATTCCGCTGTGGTGCAATGCTATCTCTTTTGGATTTGTATCTTGCTCTATATGTTGAAAGACTGAGGAAACTATTTCACCCATACTGTTAACTATGTTTGAAACGATATGAACTTCCTTGGTACTTACATCGGTGATATTAATCTGTGTATTAACTTCTAAATCAGCATTTGTAAAACTGACCTTTGGAGTAGTGATTTTAGGTTCTGTTGTAAAATGAATCTCGTTGGTTAATATTAATCTTACATCCCTATAAATCCCGCCGTACATATAGTAATCCGCAGAATGAGGAGGCAAATTATAATCGTATGAGTTATCAACCTTAACGGTAAGTATGTTATCTTTTCCAAATTCAACAATATCGGTGATATCAAACTTGAAAGCAGTGTAGCCGCCAAGATGCTTTCCTAAATACTGTTCATTTATCCAGACATCTGCTTTTTGAAAAGCAGCCTCAAATTCTAAGAATATTTTTTCTTTATTCCCTTTATTGAGAGTGAAATATTTCCTATACCATGCCGGTCCACGGTAATATCTATCGTTAACATAATAATCATCTTTGATATTGCGTGTATCAAAAACATCAATTGCATTCCAGCAATGCGGAATTGAAATATTTTCCCACTCGTCATCTTTAAAATCTCTTATCATACTTTGTTCATTACCATCTTTTGAAAACTTCCAATTTTTATTCAAATCAATAGTGTCCCGTTTACCGGAAAGTTCGTTAAAATATAATGGGGTGGCTTCCTTGGGTAATTTCTGAATTACTATGTAGTTTAATTCACCTGGTTCAGTTGCAACCGGTATTATCTTTTCCTCTCCCCAGACTGATTTTGAAATTTTTATATGAGTTTCATTTTTTTCATTACTATTAATAAAGAAAGCAGCGTGCTTCTCCTTGCCTTTATCACTGTATATTGCGTATAACCTAGCATCAACTTCAACTTTGTCCGTTATATCTTGATTGTATTTTATTCTTCTATGGTTGGTCCTAATATTATCAGTTGTAAAAATTCTACCATCTTTAAATACAAACGAAAGTAATTTACCTTCAACCGGTAAGTCTTTCACCATAAACCAAGTCCAGTTTTCTGGAATTACCGGCATTATCAAAAACTCACCATCTTCATAACTTATATTGAAATAATCTTTTGCGTCTATTTCTCCCAAAGAGAACTTATCATTCAACTTATCATTTGGTGTTAAAATTGTTTGGGCGTTTAGCTGAATCCAGAAAACGAAAAAGGTTAAAACCAGTATAAAGTTTTTCATATCATGAAATCTCATATAAATATTATTTTAATAAAATTGTTTTTAATGAATGAGTATAATGATCTGTTACTAATTTATAGTAGTAGACTCCATTTGCAATAATTTGATTATTATCATTTTTCCCATTCCATGAGATATTATGAATACCCTTGTTAAAATTTTGGTTATTAATTAAGGTTCGAATTTCTCTTCCATTTAAATCATATATTTTTATACTGATATTTGATTCCTTTTCTAATTGGAAAGTTATATTTGTAGATAAATTGAATGGATTAGGATAACTTTGCAATAACTGAGTTTGATTAACATTTGTAATACTATTTACGTTTGATATTTTTGTTTTTTCATTTGGTGTAAATATTTCATTATCTAAAACCGACCCATCTCGCAAAAAATGTGTTAAATACAAACTATCATTTTTAAAATACAATTCCGTATATCCATAATGTGAATTGTCACTGGCTGCTTTTGCAACCATATAACCATTATCATCATAATTGGGATTTGGGACATCAATTGGAGCACCTCCATTACCTGTAACAATATGAGTAACGCCATTTAATGAATCTATTGGAGGATGTTTTTCTCCATTAAGCTGCATTTTTTTTGTGCGGACATAATAATGCGCATCACCTGTAAAAATTATGTCACCACCAAATTCATAAATTTTAGTACCCCAAAGAGTATGAAATTTCTCTTCATAGCTTTTTTCACCAAATGAGAAAATTGGATCATGCCAAATAAAAATTATCCATTCTTTAATATTATTTGATAATGCATTGATTAGCATATCATACTGTTCGCCTTCCTCATCAGATTTATCAGAATCTAGTACAATGAATCTTACATTTTCGTGATCAAAAGTGAAATATTTTCCATCGCTTTCATTTATATCATCAGTACAATATAGTTTATTTTGTGCAGGAAGATACTGTATCCAATTTTTTAATCCATCTGAAGTCTCAGTAGCATCATGATTTCCTGGAGTTGCCATATATTTTGGCGGAACATTTTCTTGACCAGTAGAACCTAAAACATCTGTTACTGTATTTCTCCAATCTTCCCATTCACTTTCAAAATCTCCATGATCGACAACATCACCAACATTTATAATAAATTGATAATCAGGTGTATTTTTTACAATAGATTCTAGAACTTCTCTGTGTTCTGTTCGATCATTTCTTGTGTCTCCATAAATTATACATTTCCAATCTTGGGAATAATAACTTGAATTATAAATAGTTAAGCATAATAATAAAATGAATAATCTTGTTTCGTATTTTTTTAAAATCATTTACTCTTCCAATTTTTTTTGTAAAGTATAGTAGTTATTATTGTTCTTTTTTAACTCCAATAATTTTGAGTTTACAAAAACTACTCGATCAATTATAGAGTAAAGATTGAACTTGCATAAATTTTTACCGTTGATTCTAATTTCTTTTTTAGTGTACTCAATATCACTTAATGATGAAGTATTAATTATTTTTTTACCATTTAGTTCAAAATAACTGGCATTTGTCAATAACATCTCATCAACTTCATTGAATTCATTAATTCTAACAAACAATAATTCAGCATCAGTATTAATTACTTCATTATTAAATGGTTTTTTATAATTATTATTTTCAAAATAATAATCTTGATATTCCCCAATACTTAACTCAATGTATATTTGATCTTTTGTTATTTCGGATTCTGAAATAATTTTTATTTCTGGTCTACTGTATTTAAAGGGGTAAATCTATTGTAGGTATATAAAAATTTTTATTATTAATAGTAGCTTGGATTACAGGGGCATCTTTTTTAACCATATAGTCATGTGAAATAAATCCAATTTTACTTTTATATTTAATTGTTTTATGACCAACAAAAATAGCATTTGATGTTTCAACTATATTATCATCAATATTAACATTATTAATTTCTTCCGGGGTTAAATGCCAATATTGTTCATAAATATGATTTTGATCGGATTGTAATTTATCATTTATAATCCAATATTCATTTTTCTTAAATAAAATTGACCTCTCATGTCTTACTCCATCATAGGCTTCATGATATCCTTTCACAAAATCATAATTAATAAAAGTAATTAGTTCAGCTGGTTCAGGTTTATAGAATCTTGATTGATTTTTACCATCTACAGTAATTGTATTATGATAGGCAGTACTTTTAAAGTTATTCTCTTTCAGGACCATCGTTATAAGTATATCTTCCAGGATCAATTAAAATCTCTTTACCAAAAGCTGTAGCTATAACATTTAAGATATCAAAATGAGCATGCCAAGGTTTGTTTAAGCCAGAATCAAAAATTAAATGCAAATCATTTTGATAATTTTCATATTCACTCCACTCACTTCTTAAAACTGTGTATCCTCCTTGAGGAAAAGTAATTGAATTTAATTCTGTTTTTTTACCTTCTTCACCTTTTGATCCAAAATAAACTAATTCACTATCTTCATAAAATTTTCCAATTTTGTAAAGTAAAATGCTTTCATCTCTTTTATCAGTATCACCTAGCTGAGGATAATAACCCGTTGGTTTATATAAATGCATTAGTGCTTTTGCATTTCGTAGTATTATTTCTTTAATTGGTTCAAAGTAATTTTGCGGCGACCATAATTCCTCAATTTCATTTAATGCTGCTAATTCATAAAAATCGAACAACACTTCCAGCTCATGCGAATGATAAGATGGAGATGTTTCGATATGCATACCATCATTATAAAAACTATTATTTAATTGAGTTCTCATTCTAAAAAAACTTTCCTTCAACCAATCATTACTTCTTTTGAATTCAGGGAAGAGAATTGCAAGTTTAGTTAATCCATTATTCTCAAAAGTTCCCCAGTTTGAATATTTCCTCCAATTCTCTGGCCTATATAAAAATTCAGCTTGTTCATACATTGATTTTAATATAATTGAATTAAATTCGGGAGTAACGGTTTTCGCTTTTAATACTTGAACAAATATCCAATAAGTTTTTATAAAATTTTCGAGTCTTCTACCGCTATCAATAGTTCTTGGATAGCCAGGATTATTTAAATTGATCCAACTTAATATTTGGCTCATCCATGATGATATAATTTTCTCATCCTTTGTTTGTAAATAAACCCCTATATAATTATTAAACCAATTCATTCTACCTAAACTATATTGCCATTCTTTATCTTTATGTATTTTTTTCCAATCTATTTCATTTCCAAAATCAAACTCATAGTTTTTTATATTAAATATGTTGTTAATATTTTTCATGACTTGATCAGAATTGGTTGGAAAATCCTCATTGATAAAGTTTGCAATTCTATTACTACGATTTTGAAAATAGTTTAATAGTTCTTTTTGTGCTAAGTCATATTCTTTTACTGATACAAATTGAGCAACATTTTCCAATCCCGGTTTTAACAAATCAAGATAATTGAATATTTCAATATCTATTTTCTGCGAGTAGTTGATCGTACTAATAAAAAAGAAGTAGATTATTATTTTTTTCATTTAATTTCTTGAAATATTATATTATTTAATTCATAATTCTTATTTATAAGCCATGGATCATTAGTGGCATGTCTCATTTCATTTAATTTTGTTCTTAACTCTATAAGTATATTTTCATATTTTGAATTATATGCTAGATTTACTGATTCAGCTGGATCAACTAGTATATCATAAAGTTCTTCTTTAGGTCTATACAAGTAATTTTTTAATTCTCGTTTTCCTAGGTGTAATATTTTTTTATCCTGAATCTCCTGCCAAGTCTTTGATTCATATAAATCAGTTGCAAACGGAAATTCCAATTCAGGAAATAAATTAAGTATGTACCGATATCTTTTTGTTCTTATTGTGCGCATTGGATAATACATAGTGATTTCGTGAAATGTATGCGAACCAAAAACTTCATTTCTTTCATTACAGTCTTTTTCATCCATAATGTTTAAAAAAGATTGACCTGGAATATTATTTTTTGATTTTTCTGTTTTTGTCCAATCCAGTATTGTGGGTAATAAATCAATAAAACTTATCATTGAATTATTTACATGGTTTTTAAGTTCTAAATTTGGCACGTTTATGATCATTGGCATTCTTAATCCAGAATCATACATATTTGTCTTAGCTCCAGGAAAAGGAATACCATTATCACTTAAGTAAATAACTAATGTATTTTTATCTAATTTACTCTTTCTTAAATTTTCCAAAATCCAACCAATACTTTGGTCCATACGACTTATTGATTCATATTGATCTGCTAACTCTTCTCTTACTTCATTTATATCAGGTAGATATTCTGGAACAATAACCTCTTCCGGATCATATTTTCTTGGAAGGACATTTTCGTACTTTTGGTCATTTGCAAATTGTGATTTCCCTTTACCCGTAGGACTTTGTCTGTGTGGATCCGAAAAACCTATCATTAAAAAAAATGGATTATCATTATTCTTGTTAAAAAACTTTCCTGCAATATCCGCAATTTTCATTGCATCTCTATTTCCTAATATTTCTTTTCCTGAAACGGTAAAATCAAAATCCAAATTATAGTTTGAACTTACATGAAGTTTACCGATTAAACCTGTTGTGTAGCCATTTTTTTTTAACAAACTTGGAATTGTTTCAATATGTTCAAATAGACTAAAATGATGATAACTGTGCTGGTGACCATATTGACCATTTTGATGTGTATACATTCCTGTAAGTAATGAACTTCTGCTAGCACTGCATGAAGGAGCAACGGCATATGTGTTTGTAAATTTTATTCCTTCATTTGCCATTTTATCAAGATTGGGAGTTTCAATAAATTGATTACCATAACAACCTAGTTGGTCAATACCATGATCATCTGATATTATTAGGAGGACATTTCTTTTGTTTCCATTTTCATATTTGTTTTTATATTTAGATTGATTAAATGCAAAGCTAGTATTTGGTAGAATTAAGCTGCTTCCGGCAATTGAAGCTCCCTTAAGAAATTTTCTTCTGCTAATTTTTTCCATTCATATGTTTGTTTTAATTACCGAATATATTATATGTTGTACTTTGATTATTCGTTTTTATTTCAATCAAATAAAAATCTAAATAACTATTCTTTTCAATATTAGTTTGAATTTCATAATTGGAATTAATTTTAGGACTACCATTCTTCTTTGGCCATTTGATTAATTGATTTCCCTTTGCCCCAACTGTAATAAGTAATGAGTTGTCATCAAATTCAATATTCTCCAACCAACTAGTTGATGAAATTATTGAAATTCCAGAATCATTATTATTAAGTACAATTGCACTTTTTGAATCATCAGGCATATAAAACTCAAAGTCAAGTAGTAGATTTGAATCTTCAAGTTTATAGGAATGGTTAAGTACTCCAAGAAAATTATTAGTATTGATATTCTGTACAACATGTCTGTACTTTATTGCTGAACTGCTAAATCCAATAATTTTTCCAATTGAATTCTCATTATTTATAAATTCATAAACCTCAGGTGAACTTCCAACATTCCCTATTATTTTAGGATATACATCTTTAATTTCATTTTCAACTAATTTTACTTTATTAACAATATTACCAACTCTCAATCTTTCATCCTCTGTCATTCTAGAAATATTACCCCAAAAACCTCTGCCGCCAATTAAAGAAGAATTAACATTATAATTTTGAGCCTGATATGTTGGATCATTAATAGGAAAATTTGCGTAAGTCTGCAAAGTTGATGGCATAAAATGGCCAAATAGATTTGTAATCATACGCATACTCTTAGCTCTGTAAGTTGAGTAATCCCCATACCATGAAGCGCCATTGTTCATCCAGAAAAATCTTGCTTCACTCAATATGGCTAAACCAACACTCCTATCAGCTTCTGTTACATCTACTTCAACAATAATTTCTGGATTGTATTCTTTTAACTGTCTAATTGCATCAGTAATTTCTAACGGGATTGAAAATCCTTGATTCTGCTTTCTTTCCATAACTGAATTATTTGAGTCGCCATGGAAATGTTTATCGGAATCACATAAATGTTTATCAATTCCATCCCATTTAAAATATCTTATACCAATATCAATCAGTTCTTTACATTTACTAATAAAATAATCTTTATAACCACTGTTAAAGCATAATATGTTCTTATCCCATCTTCCGACAATATGTAAATGTTTATTATCACGTATCTGCCAATCTTCATTTTTCTGCAATATCTCTGCGTTAGAATCAATTGCTATTGCAGCCATCCAAATACCAGGTATAATATTTTTACTAATGCACTTATCAACATAAAATTTTAATCCATTTGGAAATCTAACCGGATCGGGATTCCAATCACCAAATTTATCTTGCCAACCATCATCTAAAACAAAAAGATCAATTCCCAGTTGAGAAGCTTCTTCTATCTCTTGAAGTACTTTACTCTCGGTCAAAATATTTCTAACATCATTTCCCCGTGAACTTTCGTCACGTTGCATACCCCATGTGTTATAATAGAATAATGGTTTACGTGAATAATCATTTTCTGAAATAAGTGTATTTAGATAATTCCATATTGATTCGTTTATTGTTTGTTCATTATTTTCTGTAAAATTTTGTGCATACCAAATAGAATGGTAATCATTGTTCGGGGTAATCAATCTACCATTTATGTAAGCTCCGTAATTATATTTTATATTGGTGTGTAAAGAGTTATTTGAAAACTTATTTTCAAAAGTAAGATAATTTTGTTCTTCATCATCATCTGGGGCACCATGTTCATAGCTCATCCAAAAGCTATTATTGTTATTTATATTTCTCACAAAAACAAAAGGTCCTTTTAATGATATAGCTAAATCTTGATTAAGAATGTATTTAACCTTTTTGGGGTGATACATATAGTTTTGTTCAAGATTTCTTCCAACTCTCCAATCAATTTCACGTTCTTTAGGATTCGGTGAAGATGAATAATCAGTCTCAATTAGTTTAGCGTTCCAGCTTGCAATTTTTAATTCTTCAATTTCTATTGAATCCTGATTACTCTCAACATTAATTGCTCCAAATTTAAAATTTAATTCATCATTTTTGTTTGAAAGCCTTAAAATTTCACTTTCTGTCTTAAGCACCAACTTTTCTCTAAAGAAACTATGGTTTTCATAAAATTGAATTTTTATTTCTAATATCAAATCAGCAAGCAATAAATTTTTTATAAAAAATGATATTTCCTTACCACCATTAAGCATTTCCCTTTCAGCAATTCTATCCAATTTCCATATTTCATTATTAGCATTTAATCTTTTTTCATTAATTTCAAATTCAAACCACGGCTCAACATTTTTAGCAAGTATATTTTTATTTGAATCAAAAAATATATTCGAGATAGAAAAAAACTCTGTTCTACTGATAAATATTTTTCTAACAATTTTAGAATTTACAATTTCTATATTGTCTACGTTTGTTAATACACTTATTTGCGGTAAATATGTTGTGCTAAATAGAGTTATAATTATTAAGATATTTCGAATCATCTATAAACCATCTGTAATTAAAATAATTATAAAAGAGGCGCTATTACACGCCTCTTTACCCTCTACATAGGAGGCCATATGCATTATTTGAGGAGGATCATTTTTTTAGTTGAATTAAAATTATTTACGCTAAGTGTATAGAAATAAATTCCGCTGCTTAACTTGGATGCATCTAAAGGCACAATATGTTTGCCAGCGAATAATTCACTGTCTAGTAGCGACATAACTTCCTGTCCAAGTAAATTGTAAACCTTTAACGCCACTAATCCTTTTTCCGGTAAACTAAATTCAATTGTTGTAGTAGGATTAAAAGGATTAGGATAGTTTTGACCTAATTCATAATTAGTAGGAATTGCTAATTCTGTATTATTATCTCTTACTCCAACTGGATCTGAAGTACCACCAATATAATAATCAGCTAAAGCAACTTTAAATGAAGCACCTCCATCAAGCTTTCCTTCAGGACCTGGAGGCAAGAAAACTTGCGCATCACTGTTTCTGAAATAGAACTCTAATGAATCTTCTTTAGTTAGATAACCGACTATATTTCCTTCTGCATCCGGGAAATAGAGGCTATCAGAAATATATACATTTCACAGGAAGTACCTTCTTCATTAAATGCCATAGTTCCAGTAAAACGCGTTCCATCAAATTCATCAGGATCATAATCAAGTGAATCTGACTGAACGTCCCATCTCAATCTTGAAAATTTAGTTGTATCTACATCACCATAGTAAGAGCGGAGTCTGAAATACTTATCAATACCATCACTTTGAGCTTCAGCATATACTCTGTGCCATCCTTGCCACCTATTATATGTGCCTTCTTCCTCTTCGGTATTCCATTCAACATCATCGAAGAAATCCCATCTAAAGGCTATCTTTTCATCATCAACTGCGATCCAAGCTGCTTTAAGATCAATAGAGTCTGTTATGTTTGGATCATTTTCAGTTACAAGAAGCGGTTCTACCATTGCCCAATCATTGAATAACCCATCAATGGTAATCTTTTGTGGAGTTGAAGGCCACCATCTTGGATCACCTAATGTGGTTCCTTCAGTTCCAAAACCAACTGCAGGTGAACTTGCATCAAGTCTGAAATTACCCTGAGAGGCATCTAAGAACATTGGGTCCACATTATGCAGCATTTTCGTAGAATCAACTGTAGCACCTTGCTGTAAGGAAATGCCATCAATATTGTAATCAAGGAAATTCTCTGCTACTGATCCTGTTCCAAAAATTCTACATGGGTCAATACTTTCATCCAATTCATCACTAGAAACGATAAAATCTCTTAATATTGCATTATCCAAAGAATGAGCATAAATTGATTTATCTGTTGCATTATGAACATTTAAATTATTAATCATAAATTCTGTCCCTGGCGTTGCAATATCATTGTCGTGATCTTCTATATACATTGCTTCAGCACCAGTATTCCAAAAGGTGGAATTTGTACAAACAAATTTCGTTGCAGATCCAGGAGCTCTTGTACCATTTTTGAAATATATTCCTTCATCACCTTCTGCAATTCCAATATTATAGAATAAACAGTTATCAATGATTACGTCACCAGCAATAGTTTCAACGTTAGCCTTAATAGCAGAACTTTCAAAATCGTGGAAGTAACAGTCCTCAATCGTTAAATTGTAACCATCTATTACATCCATGGAATCAGTTCTAATAGCAGATCCAGTTAAATTATCACCACCTAATCCTGAAAGATCAAGGCCGATAAGAGTTAAATCGTTTCGAACTGTAAATATTGCCCTTGTATCATCTGTGACAATTTTGGGTTTGGTGGTTAAACCTTCCGCTGCTCGTATTGTGATAGGCATATCAATTAAAACAGAAAAATATTCGTAATAGACACCACCATTTGTTGTGAGTTCAATAATATCTCCAGGCTGAGCAACAAACAACGTGTCGTCTAACCTATTAACACCCTCCTCTAACAGAATTACATTCTGTGCATTAACAATTAGTGTGAAAACAAATAAAAATGTTAATAAAATTGAAAAAATCTGTGATAATTTTTTCATTTCTTTGCCTCCTTAGTTAGTTGATAAAAATTTGTTCGCTTTGTAGTCATTTATTATTATTTACTCTTCTGAGTTGTAAATGAAAAAGAGAAATCAGTTTCAAAAGAATTACCATAAATATCTTCAGCTCCTCGTTCAGCTTTCATAGTTAATTTATCTTCCTCAAAAGTTCCATTTATAACTATTTCATATAGCCAATTATCAGCTAATGGTGAAATTGGAGTGATTATCATTTTAGTTGCTTCCGGATTATTGTTTATTGGGGCATCTCCCTTGCTGCCATTACTTTCCCACAGGGTTAACCCTCGCTCTATTACATAAGGAGCAATTTTTATTGTATCAATTGATTCTGAATCTGGGGCAGCATAAATTGATTGTTCACCTTGCCATTTTTCAAAAACAATATTGCCAACTATTGTTAAATTTTCTTTTGAGACTGAAGATTTTGGTAAAAATGATTGGCCTGTATCTTCGCTTTTAAAAACTCCTCCATCTGTGCATGCTACTATAATGTTTGTTGAAGATTGGGAAATGCTTATTGAATTTGGTATAACGTTAGAAGTAGCTTCGCCATCAAATACTTCAAAAGTCTTTGGACCATTCCAAGTTTCACCACCATTATTTGAAATGAATAAACCTTGTATTGCTCCAATAATAATATTTTGCGATTCATCTGGATTAATCTCTATATCTTTAACTATAGTACCTGAAAGCAAATTATTTGTTATACTTTCCCAACTTTCTCCTTCATCTAAACTTCTATATAATCCTCCATTTTTGGCTGCAACATATATTTCCGTGCTTTGTGTATTTGAAATAGCAGCACTAATAAAATCTCTCGACTCTAAACCATTTCTAACTCTTGTCCAAGTTTCTGCACCATCATTTGATAAATAGACATAATCTCCTTCTGAAGTTACAACAAGTAAATCTTCGTTTGCTCTGGCCATTGCAATATCTGTTAAAGGTCTTCCTATTCTCAGACCACTATTTTTTTGTTCCCATGTATTTCCACCATCAAGGGATTTTATTACTCCTTCAGATTCATTAACAAGGAAAACAATATCTGCGCTCTGACCACTCAAGGCAATTGCCGAATAAACTTTTTCGCTTAATAATACCCAGTTTTTACCAGTGTCCGATGATTTGTATACTCCTTCAGAAGTTAATACAAATACAATTGATGGATTGACAAAACTAATTTTTATATCTATTACATTTAACAATGGATTGTCTTCAGAAAGCCAAAGCCATTTATCTCCGCCATTTTCACTTTTAAATAATCCTCCTTCTTTCTTTCCGGCTAATATTACAGAAGGATTAGTTGGATGAATTGCAATAGCAGTTATTGTATCAAATTTTACAACCCGATAAAATTCATAGTTGTCTTTAATTGATTCAGGATTCATCAGTTTATCAAACCAGATAGTTACACTTGTGTTTGTTTCGACATCTTTGGCATTATCAAGTGGTACTGTCAATTCTATACCTGGTCTTCGCAAGTCTTTTACTTCATAATCTGGTTCAGTAATTTCTCTTTCGTTACATCCAATTATTAAACTTATGGTTGCAACAACAAAGAATATAAGTCGACTTAATAATTTAGTTTTGCTAAACATTCTTTTATCCTTTTTAATAAGCAAATAATAAAGAGACAGAATGAATTGTATTTAGAATCCCAAAGTCATTATAAGAGTAATCAACATTGAAATTAATACCACTAATTTTTTCAAAATTTAATCCAACACCAAATGAAAGATCAGCTTCATCAAAATTCATTTTATATCCTGCTCTTAGTGATATAACATTTGAATAGTTAAATTCTCCGCCAAATACTGTTTGATATTCAAAATCTCTCGAGTCAATTATTTCAGTAGAAACTAAAAATCTATAATCTTCCGTTTCAATTGCATTAGTGGCTAGGCCAAATCTAAATAATAAAGGGATATCCCATGATTCTGTTCTAAGTTGTGAAGAAATATATTTAGTGCCATTTTCAGGCAAATATTGGACTGTTAAGTCAGAACCATCTAATTGCATTCTTCCACCAAGATTTGAAAGGGATATACCTATACGCATATTATTCAAAAAATTTGTAACAAAAATGCTTCCAATATCTATTGCTACAGTTGATGCAGAACTTCGGTCTAAAGTTTCTGAAATATATTTTACTGTAACACCAGCACTAAATCTATCAGTAAATTTTTTAGATAAAGTTAAACCAGCGCATAAGTTTCCAGCTGAAAAATTTCTCCCTGTACCTTCTGGCTCATATAAAGTAGTTTCTTGAATGTCGCCGGAATTAAACGAGATTACACTAAGTCCTAAATTTCCTAAATCGCCCATTCCATACGATGCAGCAAAAAAGTAGTGTCTAGTATCAGCAATCCAATTGGTTACCTGGAACATCATTTCATTATTGGTAAAAGCCAATCCTCCCGGGTTCCAAAATGTAGAAGAAACATCATTTGAAATTGCCACAAATGCTCCTCCCATTGATACAGCTCTAGCACCGACACCAATTTTTAAGAAGTTTGCCATAGATGTACCAACTTGATTTAGTTCGGAGTCTTGAGCCGAAGAAGGTTCATATGCAAACATTATTAAAATTGTGAAAATCATTAATGATTTTTTATACATTCCTCTTTTTCCTTACTTAATAATTACAAACTTTCCAATTTTTGATCCCAACTTTGAATCTAGGTGGTAGAAGTATAAACCGGGGGCAACTTCCCTATCTTCTTCTGATCTAAGATTCCATCTTTCTTCAGATTCAATTTGAGAATTATTATCATGAAGGAGTGTTTTTATTAATTCTCCACTAACATTAAAAATCTTAATTGTACAAATTTCCGGTAAATGAGTAAATTTTATCATTCTTGATGTTAAATCGGTTTCCTGCGGATTAATTACTCTATAAGGATTTGGAACCACTTTAACTAAATCAAGTTCTTCGGCGGTAATTGATTTTGGAGCATATGGTATTGAATTATTAACATTTGGCCCGGATGTTCTGGCATTTTGTAATGGAGGTAATCCATCTGCCGCTGATTCAGCTCCAGCTCCATATGCAACAACAGCATATCTGTATTCAAATCCATTAACAACATTTTGATCTATAAATTGATATTTCACAGTATCTATAATATTTTTATTCAAGCCATCTAGATAAATCTCACGTGTATATGGTTCAATTGTAGCAATTCCATCAAATCCTGAATCTGTTCCTCGATTAAAATATGGTCTTATTGGACTTGCACCTTTAATTCCATTATTTAAATCGTTTTGTATAACTGGTACAAAATCTACTACAGTACCATTTTCATCGGTAATTGGTAAATTTCCCCATGATTTACCGCCATCAATACTTTTATATATTTTATAACCTTCAAACTTTTGTCTACCTAATAATTCATTTAACGAGTCATTTTCACTTACACTCCCCCATTCAATTATAATTTTACCACTTTCAGATTTTGATGATATTCGAGGAGCTATAGGTGATTTTGGAACAGTCCAACCAGAAGAAAAGATTTGTCTGGCGATTTTAGCATTTTTAAAAAGATCTTGTCTATTATCACCCATTACAGTTGCACATATTAATGTATCTGTTTCCCCGGGCATAATTGTAAATTCTCCTGTATTCATCATCATAGCAGATCTTTTTCCATTCTCATAAATACTTTCAGAGCCAACAGGGAAAGGGTTTTCCCAAGTCCAGTCGTCTATTCTATCTTCATCTAAATCATCAAGATCAGCACCGGTTCCACTATTTTCTGCGTTAAAGATATTATACCAATAAAATTTTTCAACCGTATTTCCTAAACCAGTATTTATTCCTTTATGTGAATGTAAGAATGCGTCCCAACTTTTTACACCTAATTCTTTTCCACTATTTTCATCTTTCGGAGTTTGTAAAAATATTACACCAGATAATGCTACTTGATCCAAAGGTGTTTCGTCTATTAATTTTGCTTTTTGATATGGAATACTACCTAAGTTTGCACCTTCCACATCACCGTCGCCATCCCAGCCATAGCCAATTTTAAATTCTTGATTAGAAGATGTATCAGCATCGTAAGTATCAAAAGCCCAAGCTTCCGAATCACTATATGTAGCCCCGGATTCAAATGTAGCCCAGGGGAAATCAAGATTTGCATAAATTCCTAAATAAGTATTTGTAATTGGCTCAGTTCCAATATTTGTAACTGTATAAATCCAATAAATGAAGTCTTCTGCCAATTCTTCTTGCCAACTCATTCCTCTTAATGTTGTATGAATCATCAAATGACCATTTTCTTGATCATCATTTCTGTTCCTTGCATAACTAACTGTGAATATTTCTTGATCAGCAACAACTTGTCCTGGTTCATATTTGCCGGGTAAAGAATATTTATTTGGACCTGCGCCAGGAAATCCTGTTGAAGGATCAAAAGCTAAAGGGATTTGCGATGCTGAGCCGCTAGAAAAAACTGTAGGGTAATTTGGGTAAAACCTATCTAGTACAGGATCACTTGTTGGAAGAAACTGAGGCCAACCATTATCAGGCCATGTATTCGGATCATTACTTACTGGAAGACCAATGCTTCCTGAAGAGGAATGATAATTTGGATGACCATCAAAGTGGAATCCCTTATAAAATTTATAATGTCCTCTATCTCCGCTTTCAACTAAAGGATTAGCAATTGTATTGGGATCACCATCCCAACTAGGACCTTTATCTAAAGAAAAACCACCTACATGAAATGATACATCCGTTCCATAATATACATGTCTCCCATCAATATTTGGATTGTAAGGATATTCCATTGCTGGGAATTGAGCCATCTCTGGATAGTTATATCTTCCGGATGCAATCACATTTGTATTTGAAATTGTTGTTACTAATTTTCCTACACCTATTTGACCCCATTTTTCATATTCTCCTTTATCGGGTTGAGCAATTACAATAAAAGATATTTGGAGAAACACGAAAAATATAATTGCTTTTATTTTGATTATTTCCATCCTATAAACCTTCTCATATTTATTATTACATTATGAAAATTATAATTCAACTGTAAATCCTAATCTTATTCTTCTACCATCAGAAATTCTTTTAGGATTTGCATCACTTGCATATGGTGTTCCAGAATCACCATCGTCATCCCAAGCACCAGTAACTGAATACACATTGTAAATATTTTGTCTATCAAATAAATTATATACTTTTAAGAAAACGGTTTCCCTTAAACCAAATAGTTTAAATTTCTTACTTATTTTCATATCAAAATTAATATTCCAAGGCATTCTCTCAGTATTTGGTGTTTCAGCTAATACTGTATATGGTCTTCCGGATTTGGCCCTGCCACTTAAACTGATATTTACAATATCCGGTATTGAGTATCTTAGATAAAGCGATAAATCATGGGGTCGATCCCAATCGGCTATATCAGTTCTATAAGCAATTGATGAAGTACCAATTGACTGTGAAGCTGTTAAAGGACTTGAAGTACTTATCAAAGTCTGAGAGAAAGTATAATTAAATCGAGCACTAAAGTTTTCAGTAAAATTATTGTCTACAATTACTTCTACTCCTTTTACGTTTCCAAAATCAACATTATCATAGTATACATATCCCGCATTTTTAATCCATGTTACTCCAATAAGATCGGCTAATTCTCTATAAAAAGTAGTCACATTTAGTGTCATTCCCTTTACTACTGATGCTTGTACACCGGCTTCATATGTAATAGATTTTTCTGGTTTCATATTTGGATTGAGTATTGCTAAACCAACTGATAATAAATTTGGACGATCTCCAAACTCACCTTTCTGATTAACACCTGTGAGAAAGTTTACATAACTAGGAAATTGATAAAAATGGCCATATGCAAAGTGAAAAGCAGCTTTATCAGAAATTGGATAAGATAATCCAAGTCTAGGACTCAATCTGTTTTTCGGTTTAACATCCAACATTTTTGTTTCTAAAGGTAATTCTGGATTCTGCATATATTGAAGCGGTAAATTCCATTGTTCCCATCTGAGTCCTAAATTAATTATCATTCCAATTTCATTGAATTCCATTTTGTCTTGAATAAATGCTGAATACTCTTTAGGAGCAATATTATTATATGATTTATGATCTTCAAATATTTGGGTAATTGGATTCCCATCATCATCAGTTCCTACAACAATTTCAGTAGTTGGTGTTGTCCAAGCATGATCTTGAAGGTGGAATAGGTCAAAAGTTCTGAAACCAAAACCAGCTTTCAGCAAATGTGTATTATTAAGTTGACTAGTTAAATTTATTTTTCCTTCGTAAGTCTCAACCGTATCTCGCCATTGATTTGAATATGCTCCAGAATAACTGAATCCATATATATCCTCTTCATAACCTGATTCGGCTAATAACCTTTGTTCCCTTATTTTATGAAGACCTAAAAAGTGACCAATATTCTGTTTAGAACCGATTATTTCATAATACGTGCTGTTACTCAATTGGTGGGTTAATGAAAAAGTTATACCTTCACTTCGTGTGTCGCTCCATGGGAGTCCACTTGGCAAATATTTATACTCATGTTTATATTTAAGTTCTTTAATATCACTTATAATGTAACTTCCCATTAATCTAAGTTGAGGTAGAATTCTCCAAGTTAGTTTAACTAACCCATGAAATTCATCTTCCCAGTCAACAGGCACTTCATATTTTTCATTTTCAGAAATTGGCAATTGTCCTTTCAAATCAGTCCAATTTGGAATCTCATAACCTAAAAATCGACCATCTGTAGTATTCAATTGTAAATTTGTAAAGAAAGAAATGTTATCAAAAATTAATGGTCCACTTAGTGAAAACTCCGTATTAAAAGTATTTCTGTTAAATTCAGGAATACCAAAATTGTCAGTATCAAAATCTATTTTAGCACTAAATTTATCTGTGCCATCTTTTGTTATAAGATTAATAATACCGGACATTTTACCACCATATTCGGCATTAAAAGTTCCAAGAGTTGTAGATACTTCTTGAAAAGCACTACCGGAACTGCTTTGCGAAAATGATGAGCCACCCCAAATAGGATTATCAACTCTAATTCCATCTATTAGAAAAGCAGTTTCATTTTCTCTTCCGCCTCTTACATGTAAACCGTCACCTGGTGAGTCTTCAATAACATCAGGACGTTCAGCAATTTCAATTGGACTAACACCAGCCTGGATAATTAATAAATCTTCTAAATTATCAATTGGTGCATTTTCAATATCTTGAACTGAAAAATTTTGTTGACTAGAGGTTAAATCCTTTTGAATAGGCGGTTTTTTTGCAGTTACAACAACTTCAGAAGTAGAAATTGTCTGAGGATACATTTGAAAATCAACTTTAGTTGTTAAATCACTTTTTACATCAATTTTTGAGATAGTGGTTTTTTCATAACCCACATAAGAAGCTATTAAAGTATAGTTATTAGGTCTTAGGTTAATAATAAAATAAAATCCATCAATATCGGTTGCCGCTCCTATTTGCGTCCCTTCTATAATGATATTAACACCAATAAGAGGTTCACCGGTTTGTGAATCAGTAACTTTTCCAGATATTTTACCAGAGTTAGCATGTAAGGAAAAAGATATTAGAAAAAATAAGGCGATCTTCAAAAAATTATTCATAAAAAAACTCCTTATGACATCGAGTTTTTGAAATTTTGGGTTCTTTTATCAAAAAATCGTTCTTCGAATAAACTCTGCAAACGAATTCGCAAACGTTTGCATTAAGATAATATTTTTTAGTATCTAACGCAACATAAATCGACATTTATATCTCGATAAATATTATTTAAAGGACTTAAACCGTTAATAAGTAGCTAATTTTCCTTATTTATTACTATCAACTTTATTATTTATATTTCTAAAATGAGTAATGGGAAGTTCCCGTAAAATCTGAGCCGCGTATTCTGGTAAAATATCTCTCTGTTGTTCAGCAAGCAATTCATAACCAACCATGAATTTTTTTATTGCCGCCGAGCGCAAAAGAGGTGGATAAAAATGCATATGAAAATGCCATTCAGGGTGGTCTTGACTATCACACGGTGACTGATGAATCCCGGCTGAATAAGGAAAAGAAATTTCAAATAAGTTATCATATTTAACTAATAGGTGTTTAAGTGCAATTGCGAACGAATTTTTCATTTTCCTTGTCATTTGCGAAATATTATCAATTGGTTCTTTGCACATTAATAAAATTTCAAAGGGCCAGACTGCCCAAAAAGGAACGACAACAATAAAATCTTCATTTTCATAGACAATACGTTCTTTCTCTCTGATTTCTATTCTAATGTAATCGGAGAGCAGAGTATTCTTTTTTAATTCATAGTAGTGTAATTGATTTTGAGTTTCTTTTTCAATTAATAATGGTATACTTTGTTGAGCCCATATTTGTCCATGTGGGTGAGAATTACTACTGCCCATTGCTTCACCACGATTTTCAAAAATTTGCACATTATTAATTCCCTCTATTACCGAAATCCACATAAACTCATACTGCCATAAATCGATAACAGTCTCTATTTGTTCAACAGTCATTTCAGCAAGGGATAGACAATGGTCAGGTGAGAAACACATTACTTTACAGATACCAAGTTCTGGTTTGAGAATCAGAAGTTCTTCTTGCAAAATACTTTCAGAATTATTCTGCATAGTTAATGCACTAAAATCATTTATGAATGAATATGTTGATTGATAATTAGGATTTTTATTACCGTTTGCTCTTTTGTTACCAGGACATAAATAACAATCCCGGTCATAACTAGGTCTCTTTATTGTTGGGTATTCCTCTGTTTTCCCTTGCCAGGGTCTCTGTGTTCTTTGAGGAGATACAAGTACCCAATCACCTGTAAGAATATTTTTTCTTCTATGTGGATATGTTTGGTTAATTAGCTGCATTTTAGATTAAGAGTGAAATGTTTTCTGTTATTTCTTCAGTTCCTGTTTCAATATTGGTTGTAAATGTTTCCAATTTTATTTGGAACTCCGCCTCATATAATTCTTTCAGTTTGTTTATAATATTTACTTTTTTATCTGTCTCAATTAGATTAATTGTACATCCTCCAAATCCTCCACCCATCATTCTTGCACCATAAACGCCTTCTAACTTTCTGGCAGCTTCAACTAAAAAGTCCAACTCAAAACAGCTAACTTCATATTCATTTTTCAAGCCATTATGTGATTCGTACATCAAATTGCCAACCTTTTCTAGATCATTTTCAGATAATGCCTTGCCTGTCATATGTACTCTTTGGTTTTCCTTTATTATATAATTACATCTATTAAAAACTGTATCCGTCAAGTAAGCTTTATTGTCACTTAGCATTTTTTGAGAAACATCACGTAGACTACAAACATCGTTTCCTTTGTACTTTAGAATCTCAACCCCCTCCTCACATTGCCTTCTTCTTTCATTGTATTCAGAATCAGCTAAAGAATGAGTAACCCCTGTGTTACAAATCAATATTTCTACATTTTCAAAATTGAAGGGGTAATATTTATACTCCAATGAGCGACAATCCAATTTTAAGAAATGGTTTTCTTTACCAAAAAGATTAATGAACATATCCATTATGCCGCAATTTATACCAACATATTCATTTTCAGCTTTTTGAGATAGTCTGGCTATATGATACTTATCTAAGCCCAAATCAAAGATATTATCGAGTGCAAAAAGGAACCCTGATTCAATTGCAGCTGAAGAAGAGAGCCCTGCCCCAATTGGAATATTGCCACCAAAAGCCATGTCAAAATTAGGTATAGATATTTTCAGTTTCTTTAATTGATCCAATATTCCTAGAAAATAGTTCGGCCAAGTTTTATCAGCTTTTGTAAAATCTTCAGAATTGAAAATGTGCTCTTCTTTTATGTCCGCTGCATACAAATGCGATTCATGTTTATCATTCTTTGCAATAAGTAAATAGATCGATTTATTGATCGTACCTGGCAAAACAAAACCCTCATTATAATCGGTGTGCTCTCCAATTAGATTAATTCTTCCTGGTGATCGAAACAATGATGCTGTTTTAGTGAATTTCTCATTGTAGATTTGTAAAATTTTTTCCATTCTCAATTATGATCCAATATTAAATGTAATTTTATTATTCTTAATTAATATTTTCTTAAAATCATAAGTTCTCATTAACTTATCAATCTATGCAAACGATTGCAATAAAAAGAAATTTTTTTTATGTCGATTTTCTAATTATTAACTGAGTTTTTAATATTTCTGTAACAGGTACAAAATTCTTTCCGTTCTCAATTTGTTCAATTAACAGTTCTGCTGCTTTCCGCCCCATCTCAAATGAAGGTTGATCAACTGTTGTAATACTCGGTTCTATTAACGCGGTTATTGGATTATTGGAAAATCCAACCAATGCTACGTCCTGAGGAATCCTGAGTCCAAGCTCTCTGATCTTTTTGAATGCACCCACGGCAACTGGGTCATTTACAGCAAAAATTGCATCAGGTTTCATTCCTCGCTCAAGTAATTTTGAAAATGAATAATAACCATCATCTTCATGAAGTCCAGCACTTATTATCATCTCTTCATTTATAGGTTTATTTCTTTCCGATAAAGCCATTTTATATCCACTTAATCTACCCTTACATATTTTTAGCTCTATTGGACCAGCCAAATGTGCAATATTAGAATAACCTTTATCAAGTAAATAGTTAACAGCATCATATGCACTTTGTTCATCATCAATCACAACTTTTGTTGCGTCAAACTCTTCACATACTCTGTCTCAAAAAAGACTATTGGTAATCCTCTTTTTTGGAGTGCAAGAAAATAATCACAGTTAGTCGTCTCTTGTGAAATCGATGTCAGCAACCCTGCTATTCTTTGTGCTTCAAGTGATGCAGTATTAATTTTTTCCCTCTCATAGTTTTCATTAGATTGACATACGAGAATAGTATATCCTGATTTATATGCCACATCCTCAATTCCACTAATAGCTGAGGAAAAGAACGAGTGTTTAATTTCCGGGATAATTACACCTATGGTTTTAGTGTTTTGAGTTTTAAGACTTTGAGCAATAGAGTTGGGAAAGTAATTCATTTCTTTGGCAGCAGATTTAACCAATCTTTTTGTAGAAAGGCTGATATCAGGGTGGTCACTTAAAGCTCTTGAAACCGTTGAAGCGGAGATACTTAGCTTTTTAGCAATATCTTTTATTGTTGCTCTATGCATGAATTAGCCAAAGAATTCAATTTAAGGATAATAATTTCTTTTGCAAACGTTTGCAATGTAAGTGTTTAAGTTTAATTTGTCAAGAAAATTCTTTTTTAAAATTTCATTTACCAAAAAAACACTTCAATAATTGTATCTTAAGATGATGTGCTTTACCTATTTACTGATCAGCCTTTAATAGGAATATTTTATTTGGAATCTTTGGTTATTTTTGGATAAAATGCTAAATGAAAGTGACAATTATTCTAATGAGAAAATTTAGATCAAAAATTGATTTTTAAAAAAAAATTGAATAAAACCTTATCTATATTTTCCACAATAGAATAATTATAAGAAATAAGCAAACTGGTAAAAGACTATAATATTTTCTTAAAAAGATATTTAAAATAAACAAACTTGGAAAACTACAGTAAATAACTATTTTTGATTATTTTTTTTTCTAAGTATCTAAAGCAAATTCTAATTAGCTGGTTGATTAAGAAGTTTGAAGATTTTAAAGCATAGATTTTACACCAAATTTTTAGAGAAAAAAATTTTTCTTCGGCTTTGTTTCTATAAATAATTTAATCTATTCAATATAAGTCGACCCCTACCCACAATTCGGTGCCATTTCTTTGATCCGATTTTAAACTGTTTATGGGGCTTGTTTGGGCAGTTTAGGAGTTGTGCAAGAGCAGTTTCCGTACTTTCAGTTTACGGTACGGGCCTGTTTGGTTAAGCTGAAGCAGTCAATTCTCAACATAAATAGCTCCCAATAGATCAACTCCAACTGATCCCCCTTCTCAGCTCCAGAAGAGCCTTTTTCAATTCTATCTTTCAACTCTTCTGCTTTCTTTTTTGTTAACTCAATTATCACTGGTTTCAGCTGATCCCAGATTACATGAGCTTCTGAATAAGTATAACCCATCTTCTCCATTTGCCAATCTTTTGCCAGCATTTGTGTGCTTATCAAATGCTACACAATAAGGAAAATCGAGGTTTGTTTGTTGTGAAGGGTGCTCTTCAGATGCTGGCTAATTCTCAGCGCATGGATAGCCAAACAAGCCTTTTCAAAACTTCATCTCTTTGTAGTTGTTTTTATTTCCCCTTATTATTCTTAGTTGCGACGGGATACTCAATTTGGTTCATTTATGACTAGATCTCTATCTCTATTAATTAAAAAAGCTTTAACAAACACAACCCCTCAATTCAGTGCGAGGGTTTATTATTTTAAACTATTTAAAATAGTTTTAAGTAATCTGATACCCTCATAAATAAAGGAATCCCAGCATTATTTGTACCTTTGGATTACTTTTCTTTGCTAAGGTATCAAATTCTAAGTCATATTTATCCGTAGTTTCTTATTTCAATAGCTTAAAAATTTGTTTTATTTACGATTTTTTATGACTTAATAACTATCGTCAACAATAATTACTAATATCCATTACCATTTAGGTCTATATCACCTTCTGGGAAAGTAGACATTGGAAGGAAAAATCATAACATAATCATTCCACCATGGATTCGCATTAGGGTCGTCAGCATTTTTAGAATTAAAAAATTTATTATTGATGATTTTACAGTTGAGTCCCTCATAAAATTTTGGTATCTCTGTTTGGAATAGAGATACACTGTGATTTTTATTCACTTCCTCAAAAGCTTTTTCTACAACAGCTCTACCCAATCCTTCCCCTCTTCTTGAAAGAGACACACATACATCTGCTAGTCCTAAAACTGTTAACTCCTTATCCGATGAAAATATTTTGCGTGGAAAAATTCTTGCATGTGCTGCACACTTTTAGATTTTCCCAAATAACATATCTTCTATCATTAAGTCTATTCCCTCTGTTAATCTGATCTAAAATATCCTTAATTATTTCTTCAACAGATTTTTGGGGATTTGGCCATTCATTATTAATTAACGAAACTATTTCATAAATCTGTTGATTTGTGAGATCCTTTTCCCGGTATTCTATTACACTTGTTGTTTTCAAAATGAGATACTCCTATTCCACCCATTTATTTGTTTATGTAACCGTTTTCACGAAGATATTTAAATCCTTCATTTCTTAACATACGGAGTTCATTAAGTGTATGTGCATCACTGTTAACATATATTTGGTTTGCATTATCTAACATCATTTTCAAATTATCTAAATTCGTTCTTTTGTTCACCAAATTCGCACAATTAAATTCCATTGGTAAATCATATTTGTTGCATAATTCTATGATTGCTCTAATATCTATGTATTCTTCAAAATATTTTGAACAAGGATGTCCAAGGAAAGTGATTTTATTGTGATAACGTTCAATTGCATTTAAATACCCTTCATGTAATTTTATTGGGATCACCAGAATAAACAGGAGCTGGGTGCGAGGAAAGAATTATTATTTGGGGAGTTATTCCTTGGATATCCATACAAACATCACCATTCTCATTTAATAGATCAGCTTCTACTCCAAACCTTACTTCTACCTCATTGTGAACATTTTCCCACCTTTCTAGCATACTATAATAATTTTTTAATACAAATTTACGTTTTTCAATATGTACTTGACAATGATCAGTGATTGCAATTTTTTTAAAGTTGATATCACCAGCATATTTTACTATTTCATCAATTGTGTTCATTCCATCAGAGTAATTTAAAGAATGGATGTGATAATCTTCTTTACCAGGATTTACAATTTCCACTATTTTCCTCCACTAATAACTACTATGAAATTTTAGTTAACTTGTGTACATCTAATTCAAACATACCTTCAATTTTTGCAAAAGTATCTTTGAACCGATCAGTATTCATATGAGCTTCAAGATCTTCATTGGTTTCCCAGTTTTCATAAAGCATCAAAACCGATCCTCGTTATCGATATAAAATTATAATCGACACAACCTTTTTCTTAAGGGTAAATTACGCGAGATGAAGTAATTCATTTTTCACTTTGTCATTTATTAAGTAATTTAAATTTTGCAATTATTGTAATGTATGACATTCTGTCTCCTAATAATAAACTATGAAGGGAATATACGTTTTATGTGCCTTTCCAAAATGTTTTCTTCAACATTTTTAGCAATTTGCACTTTATACTTTTTGAGTGCATTGAAATATCTGTCCCCCAATTCAGCAGCAATCTTATAGCTAACATGCAAAAGTTGTCTAAAGTGTTTGTTGTAATTCTTATTTGATAAATCATGACGAAGTGATTGCGAAAACTTTTCTCCATCCCATTTAGCAACTTCTTCTGGAATTGGTAATAAATTGGTATCGATATCAATCACTGTGCTGTAAGGTCCGCATAATTCATCATAGCGTTTGTAGGCTTTACTATAAATTTCTTTTGCAATTTGTAAGACCTTCTTCTTCAGCCGATGATAAACCTATTAATTCTTCAAGCCAAGTTGTGCCTGCTGTTTTAATGTGCAGTCCGCAATCATATTTTTTTAATGATTCTTTTATCGGTTTATAAATTGAAAATTTATCGCTGCCGGAATGAACACTTAGCTTTAAATCTTTTGGTAAGTTAAAAGTTTCAACCGCTTTGTTAATTATTAACAAATATAGTTCGAATTCATTTTTAAATTTCTCAATATCGCCTACATAATCAACACCTTTATTAAATCGACCAGAAAATTTTGGTGCAATGGTTTGAATTGGAATTTGTTCGGCAGATAGAGCAGATAAAATAAAAAATAGTTCTGATGGAGTTTGAGGTTCATCAGTTTCATCCATAGAAACTTCCGTAATAAAACTTTCATTCTCTTTTAGCTTTTGAATCTTTCTATAAATTTTGCCAGCCTGTTTAACTGCAGCCAAATATTTTTTGCCTGCGTTTTCAATTATCTCTGGAGTAACTTCAATTTTTAGAGAAGAGTTTGGTAATTCTAATTTTCCAATAAAGTTTTTGTTCTCTGATAGAAAATTTTTGAGATCTTGAGTGTCAGGAGCGATGCCGATCGAATCTGCCACATCAATGGTATAGAAATCTGATGAGTCAATAAAAAGTTCAACCGTATCCATTCCAATATGATCGGCATCAACAAAATAATCACTTTCAAAGTTAAGTGCCTTTACAGCTTCATCCGCTTTCAACCTGGTGTTCGATGGTTGACTGTGAATAATTTGATGCTCACGATATGATTTATTCCATACAGGAGTGATATCAATACCAAGTTCCTTTGCTTTTATAATCGCACTTAATTGTGCTTCAGCTTGATGACCAAATCGATCTCCAACTCCCATCGAATATTTTTTGAGTTTCATCGTGATTATTTACCCCAGTTTTTGTTGTCCAAAACATTTGTCCCCAATAATATCATCCCAGCTATAAATGTGAAAAGTTTTGTCATCAGACATTGCTACAAATATTCCATTAGGAAAATTCGGCCCGAGGTTAACATTAGTTACTTCAGAGCCATCACTATTGTTGGTAGATACATTAACAATTTTAATTAGTTTATGCAGATGAGGATTTGCTGGCTCATTATCTTCAGGATCTTCCAGATCAACTACTGCAGGTGTTCCTTCTCTGGTATAAATTCTAAAGCGGTTTGCACTCTGATCCGATACTAATATATAGCCTGATTTTCTCATCAAGAGGATAAATTGAAATACCTTCATTATCTTCCCAATAATCTTGTGTATAAATTATTCCCAGTTCTTTATCAGCATCGGGATTATCCGGATCAGCATAATATTTTCTAACACCATACTTGTTCATCCGAATAATAGACATAACCTAACTGGTCATCAACAGCAATTGCTTCAATTTCTTTATGCCCACTATATTTGCCAAATTCTCGAACTTTTTGAGCAATAACGCTACCATTGCCGTCATCGGTTAGAAGATATTGCCACAGATAATTATCCGCAGGACCTTCTTTCCTGCTTACTATCGCAAAAATCGCCCCATCGCTCGGGCGCTTATATAAACTTATCCCCATAGGAGCTCTAAATTCTTCGTCGACAAAAACGTTTATGCCGCCATTATCAATTGCTTTCATATCGGGTAGACTAAATACTCTAAGTTTATTTGCTTCTCTTTCTGCAGCAACAGCAATATCGGTTGGAGTACCATTCAACATTAAACCATATTCAACATCAACATTGTTAGGTCGTTTGACATTTCGAACTGTCTTTTCTTCAATAATCTTCCCCTCAAGATTGAAAACATAAATAGCGCCATCTGTCTCCTTGTCTGTACCTATAATTAAACTTTTAGATGGTTCTTTTTTATTAATCCATATGGCGGGATCATCAGAGTCCCACTTTACAGTTTCAGTTACAACAGTTGGTTTAATAATATCACTACATTCATCAGCTTTTTTTTCACATCCTAATATGAAAATGAGAAAAATACCAAGTATCATAATAAGATTATTTTTAAATAAGTTAATCATCATTGTTCCTCTCAATAAAGTTATCAAAAAATATTAGTGTCTCAATTTTCGAAAATCGATTTTGAACATACATCTTAATATTATCTATACAAGTAGACAAAATACAAGCTACTAACACAAGTAGAGTTAGGTTTTATATTGGAATTAAAGCTTTTCATTATAATAGCAGCGCTCCCGAAGAAGCGCCGCTCTAACATAACGAGGAAAATAAGAAATTTTACATATTATATTTAAATCCAGCTTGTAACCACCAAGAATAAAATTCACGTTGGATTGGTCGATCTTCTTTACCCATATAATATTCCAGTGGTGCATTGTTCAAATTTACTAATTGTAAGTATGCACTTAAACCTTTAAGTATTTCTTGGTTAGCCGAAAAATCAAATTGAAGATGATCTTTATAATAAACATCGTGATCTGCATCTTCACCAATTTCAAACACAAATTTATCCTGGTAGTTTAAACTAAATTGAGCAGTAAATCCGTACTTCTGATAGCTTAGATGCAAAGTTAGCTGTACTTCCTGCTTGACCTGGAACCGATGTGTATCTTCTCTGCCTGGTAAATCAGCCTCTGATTTAGTATATGTATAGTTTGCATAAACTCCAAAACCATCTAAAAAGCCAGGTAAGAAACTTAATTGTTGCTGCCAATTGATTTCAAAACCAAGTATTGTTCCTGGATCGGCACCTTCCGGTTGCCAAGGTTGGAATACTTCATAACCATCATATATTCCGCCTTCTTGTTCAATAGCAGTTGGAAAAATAATGTCATTCAATATTTTATAAAAAACACCTCCGGATACAACACCAATACCGGAAAGATAATGTTCCCCTAATAAATCGAATCCATAAGCTGTGGTAGGAATTAAGTCTGGATTTCCTCTTTCAATTTCTTCATCTTCATGTAGTACTACACTGTATGGCACCATAGCTTCATAGTGTGGTCTTGCTAAACCGCTAGTGAATGCGGCACGAATATTTGTTTGATCAGAAATGTTATATTTTAAATGAAGTGAAGGAAGAATATGGTTATGAGATTTATCAGCAGATACTTTCTTAGTTTCAACATAATCACCCTCATCATCAAAAATAACCTCATTTCCGGTGTAATCAGTTTTAGATATTTCATCTCTGACACCTGCAAGAATGGTTAGTTTATCAAGATTGATTGTTGTCATAAGATAAAATGCATAAATATCTTCAGTTGCATCATAAGTAGCCGCATCAGAGTCCTCGTTACTAATTTCACCTACCAAGTCACCATCTTTATTAGCATTAAAAAAGTCTTCCATTTTTTCAAAATCAAGGAGAGGCCCAAAGTTATAATTGCCATCAAGTAAATCAGATACACTGCCACTTGTAAATTGACTCATCAGTAGATCATCATCACCATCCCATTCATAGACCCATATTTTTTCATTACGATCCTTTTGTTTCATCGAAGCCTTGCCTCCAAATTTTAGATTTGCTTGGCTGCCGAAAAAGCTGTAAGGCAATTCAAAATTTACAGCACCAATAATATCCGTATTTGTAGTAAGATTGTCATGATATTCCATGTCGTCTAATTCAAAATTTGCTGGATTTCGGTAGTAATCCTGCCCCAAATTTGTAAAATTAAATTTAGGATTATCACGATCAGCAAGATTCCAAGTAATATCAGGTGTTTCGTTCATTTCAAACTTCGGTTCAACATGTCGGTCTTCTTTTTCTTGAGCGTAGCTGTATGTAAATGAATAATCCAGATTTAAGGCACTAAAATGATTTTCACCTTTTGCCATAACACTATAGAGAGTAGCTCTTTGATCTCTTGCTTTCATTTCGTGTGCTATTTCAGCTTCAGTCCCTTGAGTAGCTGAAATAAATGCATCAGGTTCAATAGTAATTTCATTTCGAGTTTTCTCTATCAAGATAATCATCAAATATTGCACGAATCGAGTATGAATTATCATTGTTAGGTCTGTAATCAAGACTGGTAGAAAAACCTAATCTATCTCGTCCTGACGTCATAATTTCTCAACGATAAATTTTCTAATGCCCAGGGAATTTCATTCTCATTTTCATCTTCAACATTTCCCCATTCCATTTCATTAGTTTGGGAACCACGGTCTGTTCTTAAATAACTTGCACCAAACATTATTCCGAAATCTTTATTTTCACCTAGTCTAGTTCCATAATTAACAGACCCTTGGTAAATCCCCTTGCCTGTAAGATCAACATATCCACCACCCACAGTAGCTGAAAGAACTGGTTTTTCGTAGTCGAGTGCGCTTTTAGTAACCAAATTTACTGAACCACCAATAGCATTACCATCCATATCGGGGGTTATTGCTTTAACAACTTCTATTGTAGAAAGTTGGTTAGATGGAATAATATCCATTTGAGTTGTTCGTTCACCACCTTCTGGTGAAGGAATATCCTCACCATTAATCTTCATGGCATTCATATTGGTTGCTGTACCTCTAATTTGCACATATCGACCTTCGCCTTGGTCACGCTGAACAGAAACTCCAGGTAAACGTTGTAGTGCTTCTGCTGAGTTAATATCGGGAAATTTTTCCATCTGTTCTTCGGAAACAACATTCTTAATATTTTCGGCTGTTTTTTGAATACTTAGTGCTTTGGTTTGTCCTTGTGCAAGTCCTTCAATACGAACTTCTTGCAACTTCACATTGCTTGCTGCAATAAGAACATCCTGCGTTAAAGTATAACCTTCTTCACCTATTGTTATAGCAACTGATTTTTTTTCATAACCAATGTATGAAACAATAAGATTATAATTACCGGGAGGAATGTTACTAATTCTGTATAAACCGCTTCTATCAGTTGCAGCACCAAAAGTAGTACCTTCTAACATAACATTCGCCCCAGGCAAATATTCTCCAGAAGCAGCATCTGCCACACGTCCAGAAATTTTTCCATTCTTTTGTGCTTCCAAAGATGACGGATAGAGCAGTAGAATTGTTAGGAAAATCATCAAGAGTAATCCGGAACCTTCTTTCCTATAAAAAGATTTTTTTGTTTCCATTATTGCCCCTCATTAAGTGATTAGTATTTATTTAATTAAGGTTGTTAACCCTCATTCTTTTCGAATTATTTATATTACAAGTTTTTCAAATTGACATTTACAAATATGTAATTTGTCAATTCAGTATCAACTTCCTTTTTGGTTAAAACCCTTTCGTCTTGTTTCAATAAAACATTTTGATAAATATTATTCTAATCTTTATTCCTATTAGTCAACAAATTTTAATCTTTATATTTGGTGAACGTCCCTTTTATTTTTTTCTTGAGTATTTATAAATTATTTCCCCTTCCTTATTTACGAATGCTATTATTAATTCGTTATCGTTTACTGTACAGAGCGTAAAGCCCGAATCTGGACTTCCAAATAGCTGTCCATCAATTGGGTCAACTTTACGTGTTTGTGAAGCGGATGTATTAACAAAGTAATCAATATCAGAACCATCAACCTTAATGTGCTGAAAATTATGTAAATGTCCACAAACAAATATGTCAACATTATTTTTAGCAAGAACAGGTTGTAACCTTAGCTGTAGATCTTCACGTTCAGAAGGTGATTTATATGTTCCTGCGTAAATTGGATGATGCCCCATTACTATTTTCCATTTTGCATCTGAGGTTTCTAGAGTGGATTCAATCCATTTTAATTCCTCTTCCATAGATTGTGATTGAGCGTCAGCGAATTCCTCTGGGTTATTTCTATATTTATCAATTAGCCGTGGAGTATCTATCCAAAGCAATAAAACTTCAGTAGTTTCGGTTGCTTTGAACGTTTTTGAGTAATATCTTGCTGGCATATCCCAGCGTCTACTAACTTTTGAATAATCAATAACTGCTTGTGTGTTGCCTTCATATTCGTGATTACCTAATAAAGGATACCATGGAAGCATTAGTTCGGGATGAGGATAAATCAATTCATAATTTGTGTACCACAACGGATCTTCAACTGATTCAATACCTCTAAAATGATGTATATCACCAAGAGCTGCAACGAATTCAAGGTCAGTAATTCTTGTCACTACACCCATCATTTCCGCAACGGGTTTCTGGTCATAGTATCCATTTCGTCCTAAATCACTCGCAATCATAAAGGTGAACTGTCCGTCAAGCTTAGCTAATTCTTCAGCATCTTTAGGCATGACACTTTCACTTTGCAAATCTCCGGCCTGCGGTAAAACTACATTTCCAATTAAGAATAATGTTAGAAAAATGTATTTTATATTATCTATTCTCATGTTAACTCCTTCAACTCAAATTCATCATTTTGTATAATGTTATTAATTACTATAATTTTTTGAAATCATTGTTTCAATTTCTGCAACACCAAGTTTGAATGTCCCTTCTGCTTCAAGTTTCAGACTAGTAACTGCGGCAGACCATTTAATAGATTCAGCCGGAGTTCCTGTAAGACGTTTTGCCATATATGAGGCAATACAAGTGTCCCCTCGTCCACTCCGTCCGATCATTTTTTTTGGCTTAAAAGTTTCTTCAAAAACATTACCGTTAGCATAAACCATTATGCCATTTCTATGGGTAAGTACAATTTCCTTTGGTCCCATTTCAAAAAGTTTTTCCGCTGCTTTCAGAAGATCGCTTTCACCGGTTAACGATTCGGCTTCTACAATATCTGCCTTCAGCACATCAATCATAGCTAACATTTCCCTTTGCTCGGGCCATTCGGAATGAATCAAAACTCTGTCAGGATTTATTACTCTTATAAATCCCTGTGCATCAGCTACTAAAATAGAATCTCTTTTTCGCAACTCTCTAACAAGTTCTAAAGGGGCTTCTTCTCTCACGGAACCGTTAATCAAAATAGCTTTTGCTTCAAGATTATCAAATTGATCTATTGTATAGGTACCCGCTGTGGCTGCGCATGTTAAAATTCTTTCATCCGGATTATCAGAAATATATTCAAGTTTCATATGGGTTGATGATGGAGTAAAAGTTGGATATACATCAACACCAATAGCTTCAAGAATTCCAACAACATGTTTATCCTCTTCAGCCAAGCGAGTTACAGCAGCAACTTTTTTACCAGAGTTAGCGGCTGCATGCGCACCGTAATTAAATCCACCGCCATCAACATAACGTGTTCCTGCTTTTGAAACGATTGTATCTTTTGTATAATTACCAAAAATTATTATGTCGTATTTTTTTTTATTATCCATAAATATCTCCGATTAATTTCTGACCTTTACTTTCCAAAGAGTTGCTGCTAGTAACATTGAGAGTATAGAACCCCCAAGCCAAAAAGCAATAGCGGTACTAAAATCATAATGTCGAACACCATCAATTATTGTTGTACCATTTTCTATGAGAATACCACTTATCTGATCTTGTACTCCTGCTCCCATATAGCTAAAAATTCCAATGAATCCCATTACGGCACCAGCTGCTTTTCTCGGGGCAATATCAATAGCAAATAACCCGCCTAGAGCTGCGAGAAGTCCGCTTAAGGTAAATCCATAAATAATAAAAGCGACGGTTATAATTTCTGGATATCCATGGGGAGTAAAGAATATTACAGCTAATGAGATTACCTCAATAATTCCAAATATGAATGTTACAGGTGGACGCTTTGCATTGAATAACTTATCAGATATAAACCCATAAGCAACACAACCAGCTAAACCAGCAAATGTATTTAAACCAAGAAGACTTCCGGCTTCAACTAAAGAATATCCTTTATCCTCCTGTAGATATAAAAAACCCCAACTATTTATTGCATATCGGGTAACGTACATCAGTGCACTAGATAGACCCAAAACCCAAATAGCGGGATTCTTAAATATTTTCATTTGCTCTTTTTTGGTTGAAGAATTTTCTTCTTCTTGTTTTTTGTCTGTGGAATAATCCTTTTTCCATTCAGCAACTGAGGGAAGTCCTAAGGTTTGTGGTCTATCTTGTAAGAAATAATAGATCCCTATTGCAACAAGAATTCCGAAAACACCAGGACCCCAAAAACCTGCCTGCCAACCAAAGAATGAAACAAGTGTTGCAGAAACAATAAACGTAAGTCCTTCCCCCAAAGAATGTGCAGTACTCCAAATACCGTATAACCTTCCTCTTTCCTTATTGCTATACCAATTAGATAGAGTGACCGCTCCGGTTGGAGCACCGAAACCTTGGAACCAACCATTCAATGCCCACAATACAATCCAAATCCAGAGCGTTGTTGTACCGCTAATTACAATGTTAATAGCAGCAGAAAATAAAACCCCTACTGCAAAGAATCTTTTTACATTTGCATGATCAGCTAAAATACCATTGAAAAACTTTCCAAAAGCATAAGCATAAAGAAGGGCTGAACCGACCGCTCCAAGTTCAGTTGCTGAAAATATATTTCCATCAATTAAATCTTTTTTCATCGCAGATAATGCTAATCTTAATGGATAGGCTAATCCATATCCTACTGTTATTGCTATCATTACCTGCAATCTATATTTCTTATAAAGTGAATTAACTACACTTTCATCCTCAATGCGATCAATATCTTTACCGCCTGCAAAAAAATTAAGTATTTTTTTCATTCACTTTCCAATCGAGTTTGTAAATAATTATAAGTAATATTTTTAACTCATGGTTTCATAACAATTTTCATTGCCTGTTTTGGAATATGCTTTTGAGTATTTAAATCCAGACCCAGTTTGTTAAACGCCTTCACATCCATCTTTTAAAGAAATAACTTCTGTGAAGAATGGTTTCATATCAATTTTACCGGACATTAACAGTTTTATAGAATACAACATTGTATTTTGTCCAATATAGGTTCCAATCAGTTTTATCGCTTTACGAGTTATTGTATTTGGAACAATAGTAGCTTTAACACTGCTGTCCATTCCAAAAGCAAGAACTTTTCCACCAGGTGTAACATACTTTAATGCGTTTTCCAACTGTGTTCCAACTGCATCAATGACTACATCAGCACCTTTACCATTGGTTAATTTCATTACTTCTTCTTCAATATTATCTTCATTGGGGTTAAAAACCGGTACACCAATTTTTTTTGCAACTTCAATTCGAAATGGATCAATTTCGGTTGACATTGTGTAAGCTGCAACATTTTTTGATAATGCGGAAAAGAGATAACCAATTGGTCCAAAACCTAATACAACTACTGAATCCCAACATTGCATTTGAACTGCATTCATTCCATTAAGGACTGTTCCAAGAGTTTCTACTTGTGTAGCAGTAATATCATCCATTTCATCAGGTATTTTAAAACATGCACTTTCCGGAACAACGCAATATTCTGCATATCCACCATTTTGAAATATTCCAATTGACTTATCTTTTAGCCAATGACATTGGGGGCTATTGCCGGTTCTACAGTATTCACAAAGTCCACAACGTAGACTATTATCAATAGCAATACGATCTCCAATTTTCAATGTTGATACACCGCTACCGATTTCAGTTACAACTCCGCCGAATTCATGTCCTAGGGCAATGTCATCGCCAACTACATGTTTGCCCTCCAATATTTTTACATCAGTGCCGCAAATACCAACTGCAGCTACTTTTAGGATTACATCGGTTGGTTCTACTAACTTGGGAAGTGCTCTGTCTTCATAACTAATTTTACAAATATCTTTGTAAACTAACGCTTTCATTGTACTCATTTTTCCTCCATATTTGGTAGGTGGAACGGAAAAATTCTAGGTTATCTTAATTATGTCTATACGTCTATTTGTATAGACTAATATAAGGGCTATAATTAACAATAGCAAGAATTATTTTCTATCCACTAATTATGTAATTATTTTTTAATTTGTAACTATCTAGTTCCAATAATATTAAACATACTAAGGTTGAAATGATTTATTTAACAAATTCATTGGGTGAAGAACTTCCAATCCTGTTCCTTGATTAATTTGGATTTGACACGTCCCGCAACCCGAGACAGCAAACTGTGGATTTACATTTTTAATCTCCTCAAAAAGTTTAGAACCTATTTCCATCGATAGATCAAAATTTTCTTTTTTCATTCCAAATGTTCCAGCTATTCCGCAACAACTATCTTTTATATCTGCTAGTTCCAATTCGGGAATTAACTTCAATAAATCTTTCGGTCCGTATTTATTTTTTTGTGTTTTCAAATGACACGGATCGTGATAAGCGATTTTTAGCGGTGTACGTTTGAATGAATTTTGCCATTCTGGTTTACTTAATTTATCACCTAGAAAATCATGAATATCCATACAAACAAAAGCAATCTCTTTGAGATCAGACCGTTCGGGAAAAAATTCCAGATATTCGTGCATAAATGCATAACCGCAAGAAGCACTTGTAAAAATTATTGGAATATTTCTTTTCAACATACGGTTTTAGAACCTTTCATATTATATTCAATATCAGGTAATGCGTCATCTAAATTACCGTAAGATAATTTTCGCAACATTACAGCATTTCCAATCAGGAAGTATAATTTCATAACCAAGTTTTTCTAAAATTTGTTTACTACTTTCTATCTCGCCGTAAGGGATCGTTGAACTGTGCGGCACATCCCGTCCATAAAACAACTTTGTTTTTATCATTATCAGATTTTCCGTTTGAACTTACTTTATGATTAATAAATACCGGGAAGTTTCGTTTATTGTGAATTCCAACTGCGGATTCCATAGCTTTTCGCAATAGTGGGATCTTTAAAGTGGAATTAGTAATCGAAGCAAGCATGGAAGCGAGTGAACTAACTTTTTTCCCGTTTTGTAAAATCAGCTCGTTAATTTTGAATGATCTTTTTTCGTGTAACTTATCTTTTGCAAGAACAGCCATACCGGGAATGTTTACATTTGTCGGGCAATCAGTCAAACACTGCCCGCAGTTCAAGCAATAATTCATAATTTTATAAAAATGTTCGGTATCGAAAGTATCGCCTGATATCTTACCAGAAATAATTCCTCGAAGAAGATTTGCTTTTGCACGAGCTGTAGCTTCTTCTTCGCCCGTTGCAACAAAGACCGGACAATACTCTCTGCATGTTCCGCAGCCATGACATTTTTCGACTTCGAGCCGCCACTTTTCTGAATCTAGTCTGGAACCGGTTTCTACGTATTCGTATTCCGGCGTATATCTTAGATTTTCATTCCACTTTTGCGATTTTGTTTTGATCATTATACCCGGATTCATTATTCCATCGGGATCGAAAAGATTTTTTAACTCGTTGAAAAGTGGAATTAATTTAGGAAATGTTTTTGGTAAAAATGAAGTACGCAAACGTCCATCACCATGTTCTGCGGAAAGAGAACCTTTATATTTTACAACAAGATCAACAAACTTATTCATCAGGTCATCGGCTTCGGCAAAAAGTTTTTCATCTTTAAAACTTATCAATGGTCTCAAGTGCAAATTACCGTCTCCGGCATGACCGAATACAACATAATTAAAAGTATAGTTATCAAGTAGCTTAGATAAATCGGTTAAAAATTGAGGAAACACTTCCGGGTGAATTGCAGCATCTTCAACAAAAGGTGCAGGTTTTTCTTTACCCTGTATTTTATTTAGAATGACTGTAGCCGCTTTTCTAACGCGCATTATAGTTTCAATTTCTTTTTCATCGGTTGAATAAGAACCAATCTCAGCTAGATCTTCTTCTTTACAGATTATCCTCTCAGCGTTTTTAAAGAAATTATTGATTTCGTCTTTATCTTCACTTTCAAATTCAACATATAATAAATACTTAACGTGATCTGGCAAGAATTTTTTTAATTCAGGTTTATGTGTTAAGGCCAATTTTATAAATGATTGATCTACAAACTCGATTGCCGAAGCATTGAGTTTACGTAAGTGTTTAACCGCAATTCCCATTTTCGAGATATCGGTGAAATAAAGAGAAATTATACCTCGATAAGGAACAATAGGAACTAGCTTTAATACCGCATCAGTAAAAACACCAAACGTACCTTCACTACCTACCATAAGTGAAGCCATATTCAAGTGAGTATCAGTTAATACATCCCACACCTGGTAGCCAGAGGCATTCTTTGATGTATACGGTCTCTCTTCTTTTATCTTTTCGGAATATTGCTCAATTAATTCTTTTGTTTTTAAATAATATGGTTTATGAAAATTATCGAGCAAATCAATTTCTTGAAGCAGAATGTTTTTTGCATTAAATACTTTCCCATTAGATAATACAACATTTAATTCCTCAATGTGTTTATACATATTACCGTGTTTTAGTGTATGGGGACCGCCGCTGTTGTTCCCAAGCATTCCGCCTATAACGCAAACATTTCCGCTACTCGGATCAGGTGCGAACTTTAGACCTCTCTCCTTTTCTTTAGTTTGGAGATTATTAAGAACAACACCAACATCAACTTTAGCAAGATTATTTTCAAGATCATCAATATTTTTAAAATTATGGGTTAAATCCACTATGACCGCTTCACCAACGGAGTTACCGGATAAACTTGAACCGGCTCCTCTAGGAAGGATTGATATTTTATGCTTACTACAAATATTTACAGTTACAACAATATCATTCACGCTTTCCGGAATAACGACAGCTAAAGGAGTTACTTCATAAATACAAGCCGCTGTGCTGTACATCTGAAGAGTAACAATATCCCAAGAAACTTTATTACCGAGTTTATTCTCTAAGTCCGCTTGCCATTCGGATTTATTTTTATATCCATTTCCAGCTAGATTATTTTTAGACTGAGCACCTTGCATATATTAATTACTTTCCAATTTTTCTTTTGTTATCAATTCAATTGTGATGGGAATTTCTTTTGGTATCGATTCTCCATTAATAGCTTTTACTGCATATTCAACAGCAGCTTTCCCCATCTCTTCGGGGTGCTGTGCAATTGAACCAGACATTCTATTTTCTTTGATTGCTTTTCGGCTATCTGCAATTGCATCGAAACCGACTACAATTATATCACCTGTTTTACCGACAGTCGAAATAGCTTCAACCGCACCAAGCGCCATCATATCGTTACATGCAAATACCGCTTCAATATTTGGGTTAGCTTGCAAAATATTTTGAAACACATTAAAACCTTGATCTCTTTCCCAATTTGCTGTTTGAGATGTCACTACATTTATTCCTTCATAATTTTTAATTGCGGAATGGAAACCATCTAGTCTTGCGTCGCCTGTTTCATGTCCGGGGATGCCTTCGAGAATAGCTATGCTGCCCTTTCCATTTAATTGTGATACAATATACTCACCAGCAATTCTGCCACCTTCTTTATTATCTGAACCAATAAATGTTGTAAACTTCCCACCTGATTCGATTAAAACAGTTGAATCAACTCTAGTATCTATTATTATTATAGGTATTCCAGCATTATTAGCTTTAACGATCGCTGGCACAATTTCCTTTGATCCGCTGGGTGTAATACAAATTACAGAGGCTTCTCTTTGAATTAAGTTTTCAATAATCTGCATCTGTTTCTCTACGTCAACTTCTCTTTCTGCTGCCTGGACAAGTAAATTGACACCTAATCTATTTGCTGCTTTTTCAGCACCATTTTGCATATCAATAAAATAAGGATTATTTAATGTTTTGAAAACAAATGCAACAGTTGGTTTATTATTATCAATATTCGTCTTTTCTCTACAGCCGAATATAAGAATTACACTCAAGAGACTAAATATCAAAATGACTTTAAGTATTTCATTCATAATCTATCACCTTATTATGTCCGCTTCTTTTTTAATGCCATATCAATCAATACAGCACAAATAATGACAGAACCAATTACAATTTGTTGAATGAAAGAAGATACATCAAGTAAGTTTAAACCATTACGAAGCACACCCATTATTAGCGCACCTATAAGTGTTCCGGTCAACTTACCTTCCCCACCCATTAAACTTGTGCCCCCAATAACAACAGCTGCAATTGCATCTAGTTCATACATTATACCTGCAATTGGTTGAGCTGAATTTAAACGTGCAGTCAAAAGCACTCCCGCTGCTCCGCTTAATAATCCACAAAATGAATACACAACGATCTTTATGTATTTTACATTTACTCCCGAAAGAATAGCGGCTTGCTCATTTCCACCGGTTGCGTAGGTATATCTTCCTATCTTTGTTTTAGTTAAAACAAAGTGACCAATCATATATATTATAATCATTATAATTATTGGAAGAGGAATGTGAAATATTTCACCAGTTGCAATAAATCTAAAATCTTGATCAAATCCCGACACTGGTCTTCCATCTGTGTACAGCAAGGCGGCACCTCGAGCAACACTCATTAATCCAAGTGTTGAAATAAAAGGTGGAAGTTTACCATAACTGATAAGTAAACCGTTTACTAATCCGCATGCAGCCCCAACTAATAATCCACCTAAGATTGCAATTAAAATTGGTTGATCTGTTTTTAGTAAACTTGCAAGAACAACACCGGAAAATGCCATAATTGATCCAACCGAAAGATCAATTCCTGCAGTGATTATAACATAAGTCATTCCAACCGCAATAATTGCATTAATCGTAGTTTGCTGTGCAACATTTAAGAGGTTTGAAACTGTAAAGAAATAAGGAGTCCAAAAGGAAAATATTATAATGATAGCGATCAATCCAAGAAAGGTACCGAACTGCCGGGCATTATGTATCCAAATCGATTTAATTTGCATAAACTTCTCCAATGGCGGAACTCAATAAAATTTCTTGAGATAAATTTTCGTTTTCCAATTCCGCAGTTATTTCACCATTATACATAACCAAAATTCTATCACTCATGCCCAAAATCTCTGGTAGTTCAGATGAAATCATAATTATTCCACAGCCTTTATCTGTGAGTCGATTCATCAACTCGTAAATTTCTTGTTTTGCACCTATATCAATTCCGCGAGTTGGTTCATCGAAAATGAAAATTTTCGCATTTGTATTAAGCCATTTAGCAAAAACAACTTTCTGTTGGTTGCCCCCACTCAAACTTCTAACAACTTGATGACTTCCGGTAGTTTTAATTTTCAATTCCTTAACATATTTATCTGATACTTGCATCTCACTTTTATAATGAATGACTCCAAACTTAGAAAGTTCATCCAGCGAGGTAATGCATATATTATCTTTTACACAAAGATCCAATATCAAACCTTGAGTTTTTCTATCTTCTGTTAGGAATCCGATACTTTTTTTGATTGCTTTTGCCGGTGAGTTTATTTTTGTTAATTTACTACTTACAAAAATTTCACCAGTTTCACAATTATCGGCTCCAAAAATTACTCTTGCAAGCTCAGTTCTGCCGGAACCAAGTAAACCATAAATTCCGAGAATTTCACCCTCGTTCAAATGGAAAGAAATATTTCTTAATAGTTCATCGGTGCTTAATTTATCTATGCGCAACAGTTCTTTACCAACAGTCGCTTTTCTTTTAGGATAATGATCCTTCAACTCCCGGTTGACCATCATTTTGATTAAACTGCTTTGATCAGTTTCTGCTATTATTTTTGTATCTACGTAATTTCCATCCCTCAATACGGTTACTCTATCGCCAATTTCAAAGATCTCTTCCAAACGGTGAGATATATATATTATTGTTACACCTTTTCGTTTTAACCTTTCAATAGTTAAAAAGAGTTGTCTAATTTCATTCTTAGTCAGAGATGAAGTAGGCTCATCCATTATCAGTATTTTGGAATTAAGCGAAAGTGCTTTTGCAATTTCAACCATTTGCTGTTGCGCTGTACCTAATGTAGATACTAAGGCATTGGGATTAATATCCACCTTAAGTTCATCCAATAATTTTTTCGCTTCTTTAAATATTTTTTGGCTGTCAATAATACCGATTGAGCTAGCAAATTCCCTTCCTAAAAATATATTCTCAGCAACAGATAAATATGGGATCAGATTTAGTTCTTGATAAATAACCCCGATCCCTATTTCTTGAGCATGTTTTGGATTTTTAATCTCTATTTTTTTGTTGTTTATATATATTGCACCGGAGTCTTTTGAATATGCACCGCTTAGAATTTTGACTAGGGTTGATTTACCAGCTCCGTTTTCGCCAAGTAAAACATGTACTTCACCTTTGATCAATTCGAAATTGATTTTATTAAGAGCAACAACACCTGGAAAGGATTTCGTTACATCTTCTATTTCTAATATTTTTTCGTTACCTATCAACTTATATAACTTGTATTGTTAGTTAGAATATTCTTCATCAAAGCAAAAACTGAACTCCACCTAAACTCCATAGATTGGTTTCATCTTTTTTGTTATGAATACCTTTTGCAATTGAAAACATCAATGATGAACTTTCCATCCAATCCCACACAAAACCAAAGTTTACCATTGGCTCAGATAATTCAAATAAAATTGAACCAAAACCTGAATGCCATTCAAAAAGAAATTCCGTATCCCGATAATGATAGCCAAAGCCAATACCAGTTTCCCATATTTCAGAACAATTTCCAATCCAGCCGTGACCAATTTCTCCTGTCAAACCTATTTCTTCAAATTGAATATGACACTCAACAGGTAGAAATAATTCTAATTCATCATTATTATTAAAATTAGAGAATATTTGTGGATAGCAAGAGATACTAGTTCCTTCACCATCAGAACCATAAAATCTATATTTCACACCAAACTTTAGCCCTTCAAAACCCATTTCAGCTTTGCTATTTTCTTCCTTGTTGATTAAATAAGGAGTTTCTACTTTGAGTTGTAAACGCTCACCAACACCGTAATTAATATCAAACAAGGGTGCTTCCCATTCATCGACCATATCCGAGTGCTCGAGAGATGCAACCAAGTTTATTTCCCAATTTCCATCACCGGGAGTACCGGTATCATCGACTAAAAGTGGAGGACTACCTTGAGAAAATAATGAGTTTGCCGTAAGAATGATAATACTTATTATGGCAATACATCTGTAGAATAAAAATAGATTTCGGATCATTATGTAATCCTCAAATAACTTTAAATTATCTCTGTCCTTCAAATAACAAATGATCTATCTCAATTCATCACTTTATTTGAAAATATCTCTCAAATAACTAATATTATTTGCTGCGGCAATATCAGAATTGGGCTTCGGTAAAATTTCCGCAGAAACGAACCCGTCGTAATTTACTTTCTGAAGCGTTTCGTAAATTTCATAGAAATCGATATGTCCTGCACCTGGATGCCAACGATTCGAATCCGCTACATGAAAATGAAAGATTTTATCCTTCGCCACTTTAATACTTTCAATAATACTTGGTTCTTCAATATTCATGTGGAATGTATCAAGCAGAATACCAACATTTGGTTTACCAAGTTCTTCAATAAATTGGAGAGTTTCAGATACAGTATTCAATAAATTTGTTTCATATCGGTTAATCGGCTCAATTACGATTTTTACATTACTATCAAATGAGGCACATTCATTAAATGCAGCTGACATGTTAATATAAGCTTCAGTTTTATCGGCATCTTTTGATACAATACCACGAACAAGTCCAATTATAACAACAGCACCAAACTTTTTAGCCAATGTTATTTGATCTTTTATTCTGTGTATAGCTTTCTCCCTAACGGAGGAATCATCACTCGTAAAGGAAAGACCCTCTTCTCCAAAAGCTTGACCGGTTCCAATCGCAGGAACCGTCAAGTTATTAGTCACTACCAATGATTTAACATATTCAACATCCAACTCATTCGGATTTCGTACAGCTAATTCAACACCATCATAACCGAGTTCTTTGATATGAGCAATATTCTCTTCGATGTTGCCTTTGTATGCTAATGCAGAAAATGATGCAGGCTGTGTTGAAAGAACTATACTTAATTTCATTTTTATAATCCCATCTTATTAATTGAATAAATCGGTCTCCATCCTTCAGTAAATGGCTCTTTCATATATGGTTCCATTTCTTTTGTTGTACGCATTGTAGTATTTTCAATTGGTGGTACTTTACCGGACGGATATGCTTCATGTATTTCATCATGGACTAAGGTCAAATATGAAAGGATTGCTGCAATAGTCCTCTTTGCTTTTTCAGCAGTACCAATTGTTGGTCGTCCAACAACACCTTCAGGGATTGAACCCATTTCTGTTGGAAAGTGACCTTGACCTTCTGACCATCGGGATGGTCTTCCAAAAGGATCAACTGCTTTATCGAAATGCCCGTCTGGAAGATAAGATGGGACTTCAGTTTCTTCAGCATAATTCATTTCGACAAGTTCATTAGCTAATAAAAGAAGTACAGATGTTTCAGCCTCATCGGCATGAACAAAGTTATCATCCCAATCCCCACCTCTATCTTTTGTTCGGAAGAACTCCCTTATAGCTCTATGCCAATCAAGTGTCCTAAATATTCCTGGTAGATTCCAAGTTTTCTGTAATTCTTGAATTGCAGCTTCCAATAGCCATGAATGACCATGGTTGTTTACTAGTATAATTTTTCTAAAACCATCATTCCAAAAACCTACCATTACATCTATCAGTATTTTTTTTACAACTTCGTCTTCAAGATGAATAGTTCCCGGCATACCAACGTGATGATGAGGATGACCACCGAAATTCAATGGAGTCCAAGTTAAGTTGCAAGGGGCGCCTTTCTTTGCTGTATAACGACGAACACCTTCAAGGATTTGGGTTACCATCAATGTATCGAGTGCAGTTACTGTGTGTAATCCATGCAGTTCGGTACAGCCAATTGGTATAAAAAGCACATCATTTTTTTTCCGGTTTTCAACGACATCTTTACGAATTGTTGTTTGAATGTAGCTGCCCTTTTTAGATAACTCAGAGGGTGAAGGGATTTCATAATCAGCTAAAATTTTATCAATTTCTTCATCGCTAGCATCCCAGATTTTTTTCTTTAATCTACCAACACTTGTATCCTCAAAAAGTATATCTCCTCTATCTGCTTTTATCCACTTAGTCATTAAAGCCTCCTTTAATATATGTTAGGTTATTCAAAATTTGTAATTGTGATTTTTACATCATCTCTATCGGTTTGAAGTTTTGTTAAATTCTCTTCTACTTCATCTAGTGAAATTGTTTTTGTTATCATTGGTGAAACATCCATTCCAGAAGAAATACAACTAATTACATTAGGAAATGTACCATGTCCCGAATGTCCCTGGGCTCCAATAACTTCTGCCCGACGAACTTGCAAAACTTCACCATTTAGAGGGATTCTATCATCTGCCCTTGCAACAACAACAACTGTAGTATTTACAGCTCTTCCTTCCCAAATGATTTTTTCTACATCTTTCCAAACAACACTTGGCAATCCTGTTGCTTCCAAAATTAAACCAACTCCATGACCTTCAGTAATTTCTAATACTTTATCAGCAACATTTTCATTTGTTGGATTAATCACATGAGTAGCACCAATTTCAAGTCCCATATCTCTTCGAGATGCGGATGGTTCTGATAAAATAACAGCATTTGCACCAGCTCTTCTTAGAATTGCACAGGCTGCAGCGCCAACAGGTCCAGCACCCATAATCAATACATTTTCTCCAGGACGAATTCCGCCTCCCCTTTCAATTACTGCATTATATGCAACAGATGTAGGCTCAACCAAACTACCTAGTAAATACATTTTTTCTTCACCAAATAATTTTCTAAAGCCTTCAATGCTCCATAAATATCTTGCATCAACAATTATATACTTTGCATAGGCTCCATCTATAGAGAAACCAATTTCTTGAAGTCTCTCGCAGTGATTAGGGAACCCATCAGCACATGGTCTGCAGTTACCACACCAAACCATTTCCTCGGAACAAACTGCTTCGCCAACTTCAAATTTTTTGTTAGTCCTTTTATTGTATGCCTCTTCGCCGGCACTAACCACCTTTCCTGAAAACTCATGACCCAATGTTGAAGGAAACGCAGTTAATCCAGGATAGTAAATATAGCCATCCTCACTAGTTTGGTACATATGGACATCACTTCCACAAATACCACAAGCCATCACTTCTATTAAAACTTCTGTCGGACCCGGTTCACCAATTTCTTTATCAACAGTTCTAATTTCTGGGTTACGCCAAACTTTACTTCCTAAATAAGTCAGTTTGCCTTCAATATCCTTTTGACCAAGTACAAAATCTGGTTTCGGATCCCATTCAGCATATAATTCTACTGTTTTCATTTTTGCTCCTTTTAGTGTTAATCAAAAATATATTTCAATAATCTTTTACATTTACAACAGTGCCTTTTTTAAGCGAATCTGTAGCAGCAATCGCTACTTGAATACCGGCAATACCATCATCTATCGTTATCATTGGATGAGATCCAGTCTCAAGATTACTTAGAAAATCATTTAGCTGTGTGACATAAGCATCACAAAATCTCTCAGGGAAATATGGTACAACGTCATGTGTCACACCTTCAGTGGTTAAAACAAGTATCGGCGTTTCTTGAAGATATCCAATTTTCAGAGCCCCTTTTGTACCTAACACTTCGGCTCTTATGTCATAACCATATACCCCATTTCGGCTAATGTCAATTTCACCTAAGCATCCATTCTCAAACTTCATTGCCATTATTACATTATCTGTGTCGCCGGCTTTAGCTGCTTCAGGGAAAGCTAAAACACCCCCAATAGAATAAACAGTTGATATATCACCCATGTACCATCTGGCAATGTCAATATCATGCACTGCCTGATCTAGTATTTGACCTCCGCTGTTATGTGGATAAAGGTATTCGAGGGTTGGTAAATAAGGATCTCTTGAAGAACCCCTGAATACAACTGGTGTTCCGATAATACCACTTTCAATTTTTCTTTTTGCCTCTGCAAACCCTGTGTCAAAACGTCTCATATAACCTTGCTGGTAAAAAATTCCATGTTGGTGAATTGATGATTGCATTGCCCGAGCATCATCAAGGTCAAGCGACATAGGTTTTTCACAAAATATTGGTTTACCTTTTTCAGCAGCATCGATAACTATTTCTTTGTGGTTCGACGTTGTGGCAGTAATAATAACAGCATCTAAGCTTTTATCGTCATTAATCTCTTGATGACTAAAATAAGTTTTTTCTATATCAAATTTTTTTGCACAATCTTTTGCTCTTTCAGGAATAATATCTGCAACAGCAACAAGATCTGCTTTAACAACTCTTGTAGTAAGGAATTCCGCATACATATTTCCTAGTCTACCTGTACCAATAAGACCGACTTTAATTTTCTTTTTCATATATATCCTTTTTAGTTACTCAATCTTTATTTTAAGAGTATAAACTATTCTTTTTATCGGTTTATTAAATTTTCTGAAATTAAGAGTATTCTTTTTCAACAAAGTTAATTATTCACTTCTTAATCAGGATTTGCTACTTAATCTTTTTGAAACTGATTCTCGTTCAACCAAATAAGATTTTAGAAATTTGGATTGTTCTCCTTTTGCTTTTCCATTCATTCTTATATTAATTAGCTTCATACTTTCTATCCCCATTTCATAAATAGGTTGATGCATAGTAGTTAAACCAATTTGATGATGAGCTTGTGGTCGAAGATCATCATAACCAACAATTGACAATTCATCCGGGATTTTTACCCCATGGTTGAGTGCATATGAACTAATTACATAAGCTATACGATCGTGACCGGCAAAAATTGCTGTGAATTTTTCTTTTTGCTTAAACAATTTACGAGCGAATTCAATGTATGGCTTTTCAGAATATCTTCCGTCATGAGTTAAAATTAGATTCTTATCAATTTTAATTTTATTATCAATAAGTGCCTTTCTATAACCCTCTAATCGCTCTCTTTCAGTACTAAATAGAGTGCTTAGGGTAATAGCAATTTTTTTGTGTCCCTTCTTTATCAAATATTCTGTTATTTTGTAAGCTCCATCGAAGTTATCAGTAGTCACATGATCAATATTTAGTCCATTTATTGTTCTGTCGACAAGTACAACAGGTATGTTTCTACTTTTAAACTTTTCTACAATAAATTTATTTTTTTCATCTGATGCAGCAGTAGGTACAAAAATTACACCAGCAACTGAGTTCTCAATTAGTCTATCAGCATGATATTCTGCTTTGATAAATAAATCATCTGTATTACACAAAATTAAGCTTTGTTTATTATTTGCTGCTTCGTCTTCAGCACCTCTTGCAAGTTCAGGAGCGTACCCAATTCTAATATCAGGAACTAATAATCCAACTATTTTTCTATTACTTTTATCTATTGTCCGATTCAAAACAAATGTTCCTAATTTTCTTTTTCTGATTAAATAACCCATATTTACAAGATTTTGAATTGCCTGACGTATTGTAGCCCTAGCCAATCCAGCCATCTGAACTAATTCTGCTTCTGTGGGTATTTTATCACCAGATTTAAAAACTCCTTGTTCAATTTGTTCTACGAGCCATCTTTGAAGTTGAAAATACTGAGGTATGGGACTATTGCGATCTATTATCATAATGAATTTCCAAATAACATTCTTTTGTCTAGACAATAATACAAAATAAAGTTTTATGTGTCAAGAATATTTTTCACCCATTATTTTTTTCTTAAAAAAATAGTGATAGATAAACTGTTACTGTTTCTACTCCTTTTTTTTACAAATCGTTTTAGATTGACAAACATCCATAGTGAATTGGAAAAAGTATCAGTAACTGAATTGAAGATTAATAAGATTTCAAATAATCTTAAATGTGTTTTTGTTTATTATTTTCTCTTTTTAATTTGAATCAAATTTATTCCCAAAAAAATGGAATTAGTACTGTACATTATATAATTACTTCGTTGTTTTCGATAATTTTTATTTCATTACATCAGTTAGTAAATTATATGAAACAGAAGTCTTCAAACTCTAAGGCATAAACATCTTTATGCTCTGTAAGTAATTAGTATCCAATAAATGTTTAATGGTATACCCTATGTAAATCAAATTGCGATAATCCTATTTATTCGAATCACTAAATGAATCTCTTGAACAAAATTAAGTTAATATTTTCAGTATTGAATTTTTACTATTGTCAATAATTTTGAGAACAAAGGTAACATGAAGTGGACCTCTGACGGAGGCTTACTTTTTTCACTTAGATTTTTACTTTTAAAATTGCCAGAAAAAAATTTTTGTTTCTGGATTCACCGCTAGTTAGGGACCCACTTTTGAGCGAAGAATTCAGCACCGTTTTTACTTTTATTCGATGACCTAGGTTTCTGACCCGGGAGGTGGGTGTATGGGACCCAAATCCTTGATACAGATTTTAAATACTTTTATAGCCATTATCCTTTAAATCCATTCAATACTGCTCCTAAACAGACAAGCTTAAAAGCAACATGGGTAACCGCCTCACAGAGGAAGGAAGTTCATTTGAGCTATTAGAAGATGTTCTTTCGATGATCTCTGCGAGGAGTCAGAGCCTTATTAACACTGATTCGCTAGGAGATTCATGTTACTATCTTCTTCATAAGCAATGGATATGGGCTTACTGCCAGATAATGTTTTATAGGATGTCTCAGAGAACTTCTCTCTTCTTCTATCAATAAATCAATTTTGTACTAATTTATTTTTTTAATATTATTAAAATGATTAAAGAGTCAATTAATTTTAAAAAAGTAAAAAGCATGATATTTAAAATTCTTTACAATAACCTAATTTTTCTATTACTAATTATTAGTTTGGGTTGCTCACCCAACCTTAAGGATAAGGTAAAATCCTATGAACTAGCTCACAATAATCATGATATCGACAAAGTAATGTCGTTGTATACAAATGATATCACCTTTGAGATAGTTGGAATTTGGACTAAAACTGGTAAGGAGCAAGTAAGGAATATAGCAGAATGGGATTTAGCAACTCATAGTCATATGATTATTTCAGATATCGAAATAAATAATGACACAGTTACTTTCAAACTAAAAGAAGGAAATGACTGGTTTCGCTTGATCGGTATTGAATATATGTATTATGAGCCTTGCAAAATGGTTTTTGAGAATGGATTTATAAAAGAGATAAAAGCAGAAGCAACTGAAGAGAGCAGAAACGCATTCAATGAGCTCTGGCCATCTTTATATCAGTGGTTGATCAAAGAAAAAAATGAGGAATTTTCAAAACTGATAACTGCTGAAGGCGAGTTCATTTATAACTTAGAGAATGCAAAAATGTGGTTAAAGCTATTGAAGGAATGGAAGAATTTACCTGTTCAATGATTAGGAAAGAATATTTAATTACAAAAGATTCTACACTGCTCCAGAATTCTTATACCAGATGTTTTAAAGTTTAGGTAGTTTTGTTGATTAGGGGTCGTTGATACCAGCGACTGTGACTAACTTCTGGATTGCTCCTTAACAGCCAAATTGGACTATTTGTTGGTAGGGCATATCTTTCTTTTTACTCTGCTCCCTACTTAACCAAAAAAGCTCTCTGAAGTTATTTTTTGCTTAGGGCTTTTGTTTGTGATCGTACATACGTCGAATATCAGTTAAACATTAACAACTTATGCCGCCTCACGTATTCAACTCCTATCACCTAATTATCACTTACCCATTCATTTCAAAAACAGAAAATAATCCGGAACATATTAAGAAAAACATTCATCTGGGAATGATTTGCTATTAAAAATATTTATATAATATTGCAATTACTTATCATTAAAATCCAGATTATCAATTAATTTAATTGCATAAAGAATTTCTGCATTTGGATCAAAATTGAAGGATTTCAAGTCATCATAAGTAATTTCATAATCTGGGTGTAGAATCCTGCCCATCTCGGGATTATCCGAAAGTGAGTGATATAAAGATGAGAAATACCACCCGAAAGCCTCGAGTGGTTCAGCTTAAATCCCACCCAGGCTCCACATGCATTACCAGCCTGGAGCTGACGGTATGCCAACAATCTTACCGCCTCCTCTCCAGTGATCATACATAAATGCGTAACCGGAACTGTTTGTTAATGGAGAGCAGAGTATTAATATATTTTTAGGACGATAGTAACCGGAATATTTTTCCGATCGGTATTCCTTCCAGAAAGTTTGTGCCGTTGAAGCTTCATCTTCAATAATCCGGACCGCATCTTCTCTGCTAAGATTTTCACCCTCTTTGGGATAATTGGAAAAGTCGTAATCGGTTTCAGTTAATTGAATCGGCTGGTGTTTGTTGATATCGCTAATATCAAGGCCAGAGTATTGTCTCCAGAACAGAGGAGAATACTTTTTTGCAAAAATACTTTTTTTATCGCTGAACGAGATCAATGCTTCTTTTCCATGTAAAAAATAGTAAAAGATTGTTGAGATAAATGCGTTGCCACCCTGGTTCCTTCTTAGGTCAATGATCAGGTTCTCCGACTGATTATTTTTCATCTCCTCTAAAAGCTCCCGGCACAGTTCTGTAGCAGATGGTAAACCGGCAACAAGTTCATTATTGCTCAGAGGTGGAGATGAGTCGTTGTACTTCTTGTAAATGTATTCTGCTAGTCCTTTCCTTAATGATCCTTGGAGTACCTGTTCCATCTCGAAGGTTTCTCGATAGGTATACATGTTTTCCATTAGCAGAAGCACAGTCTTTTTATCTTTATCAATAAACTTGTAGACATAATTGCTTTTTTCAGTTGAAGGGAGACTTATCTGGGTTTCTGGAAAGATAAGGTTATTTACAGATTTTGTATTTGGTTGAAAATTTAATTCGATTTTACTGCTGTCCGGTTTTTCCAAGACAACTTTAATAGGTCCAAATTGCCATTCGGGTATAAGATGTGAAAGCAGGTTCTTGTACCATAATGATCCGTCGTAACCGAGGTATCGCATTAACTGATATTTATTGTCGTAACCCCTAATTTCCGCCTGTCTTTTAAGCAGATCTTTAAAATGGATATTTTCAACTGTCAACAGTTTTGATCCGATCAGGTATTTTTGACTAGAATCAATAACAGCATCAACATATAGACAATCATCTACCGGGCTAAAATGGAGTGGTATCCCACCGGGCGAATCTTGATTGAGATTAAAAGGGAGCCAAAATGATGTATGCCCATCACCGACAGAAGCCAACAGAGGACATATGTGACGATAAAACTCCTCTTTTGTCAATCCATCTTTAGGTATTGTCTGGATTATATCCTGCATCTTCCGGTTAAAAGCAACCTTGCCACCGCTGTGTTGATAGGGGTCAGGATGAGTAAGTTCCAACATAGAAGCTAGCTGCCTTACATCATCAATCAGAAGATCATAGCTTATTTTTTGATTCAAAATAATTTGTCCAAGACTTACCCATAAACTGCTAAAAACCAGTACAACAACAATAGCACTAACTAACAGTGCTGTTCTTCTGAGCCATATTATCTTTACAAATTGGTGTGACACGCCCATGAATATTCCAATTACTACAAATAAATATTCAAAGGTTTGAAGATCGCTGAGCAGGGAGGTAAATATTAAGTTCATAAATATACCCCAAACCAGCCAGAAAATAAGAATGCGATATTTTTTCAGAAATGCGAGAATACTGGATAGTTTGATTTTAGAAAATATTGTCTTCATTCTAATTAAACTCCTTATTTATCACACCCTCATTTTAGACGCTTTATAAATAAATTGGTTTTAAGAAAGATTTAATTAAGGTAATTTTTCACACTAAACTAATAACCCTAATAAGTTGGGCATGAAGGAGCATTGAGTTTGATCGATTTCTATCCAGCTCCCTTCTCAACCAAAAAAGCCCCGGTGAACAGAAACTGCTTTGAAAATGAATTTTCGAGTCCTGTTGTTTCCACTATTGGGCCGCCGCATGGATTTTTCGAGACCGTGCCCACCCACACTTTTTGCTACGTAGGTGGTTTTGAGTTGTTGGAAATAATTAAGATCGAAGCCATTACGACACAAAAAAGCCCACCGAGAGAGTGGGCTAATTTGAAAATTATTTTTTGATTCGTTCTTACTTCATCAACAACATTTTCTTCGTTTGAACAAAATTGCCGCTTCTAATCGTATAGAAGTAAATTCCACTACTCAAATCACTTGCATCAAAATTATACGAGTAATTACCAGCGGTTTTGTATCCATCTGCTAAAACCGCAACTTCTTTTCCCAACATATCAAAAATTGATAATTTCACTTCTGAATCTTTTGAAATTGAACACCTTATTGTAGTTGAAGGATTAAATGGATTGGGGTAAGCATTGAATAAAGTGAACCCTTCAATAACCTGCGAACGTGAATTATTTATTCCAGTAACTGTGGATTCAGTTTTAAATTTTAATCCCCAAATGCGGTTACCATCAAAATCAGGATCTGATTCCGGTTCACAAATATTTATGCAAAAGTCGTACCTGCCATACTTTTGCAGAGATTTAACAAGAAGTCTATTTTCACCCTCTTTAACATTTACTGTAAATTTTGTGCTCACTAATTTATCATCCTGAAAAGACCGTGTGCCAGCGTATCTGTAAATTTCTTCACCATTCAGGTAAATCTTTAGTGCCTCATCAGATCCGATCCAAAATTCTGCAAGTTGATCTTGCGGAGCATCAAAATAACAGAGGTTATAGCTCACAACTTGATCGCCTGATTGAAGATTATAAAAGTCCCTAAGATCAAGTCTGTCATCTGTAAAGTAGATTGCCTCACTCCACTGATCTTCACCAGCTTTAGCAACTACTCCTGCTTCATTATCGACGAATTCATGGTCAATCGGATCTGATATGCCCTCAATTGAGTATGGTCCATTTAAAAGCCATCTACGAATTCCCTGTCCAAAGTCACCCTGATTTGATCGAGATTTTTTAAAACGGCGTTTTGTTGTTTCAAAGTCAGCGCCGACAATCTCTATATTATCCGGATTATTAGTACCCAGCCCAACCATTTCAGCCAGAGTAATATGTTCAATATCATCAGGATTCATGCCCATCAGCCGCGTACATACATGGTCCACAGCAACCGGATCGGAACCGGCTAACAATCATATTCATTCTGACCAAATTGGTAATAGTACCACCATCTCGTATTGCCTCCTTTTTTAATTCGAGACAGGCAATTGCATCTACAACAACAAATTTAATTTGAGCTAGATTGCATAGATCTACAATTTCTTTTTGGGTCCAATACTTCGGTCTTTCGGCTGTGTGAGTCAACTTTGTCTGATAATTATCCTGTGGTACACCGGAATTTTTTGAAAACCCATATCTTGTACTGGGTGCAATTCCAACTTGATTTTTTAAGTGAAACGGTTATTCCGGGATCATGGATTTTCATAACCGGTACGGTTATAAAAACATCTGCATTCAATACATCTTTGTGAATATAATATTGTCCTTTCTGCGGTGAAGCCTCCCCACCTCCGGAACATCAACCAGAACAAGATCATCCCAGGGACTTTCCGGTGGTGAGCCGTTTAAATTCGACAACCTGAAATTAATACCATCCAAATATGGATCTGTAAGTAATTCCTGATAACCTGCAACATCCCACAACCTTTCCCAACGTGGTGATGTGCGACTTGAATAAGGTAACTCATAGTCCATTTCTCTTGGAGAACCTTCACCAATTACAATTTCTATATTGCCAGGACTAATTTCGTCGATGATTTTAACTAGTGCTTTTATGACCCTTACATCAGTAACTTCACCACTTCCAGGTGGTTCTGGATCAACAATATTAGGTTTTAGAAGAACCATATCCCCTTCCTTAATTAACCATTGAAATCCCCCTGAAAGCTGTAATAGCCTTTCGTACCATCTCTTCAATAGTAGGATAATCGATATCAGCATTTGTTATAGGTGTTGGATGCTCTAGTTCTTTATCATCTGATCGGACAATAGATACTTTTGCAGTTGCTGAAGTAATACTGTCATATTTTGAAGCAGGTTTGAAAGAATCATATAATGAAACAAAGAAGCTACCAGCTTGTGATATATCCCAAATTAGAAAAAGAATTATACCACTAATAATGACAAGATTTTTAATTTTATTTCCTCTTTTTTTCATAAGAAACCTCTTTGTGTAGAATTAAGTAAATGACAGAATAGTTAATCCGGCAATAAATGCGCCAATAAGAGTAACAATTAAATAGAAAATGAATATTTTAATCCCTAAAAGTGATTTAAATATATAGAGTGTACCTAACTTAGTGGCTGGTCCAGCAATTAAAAATGCAAGAACGGCACCTTTGTTCATACCCATATCACTGAGAACTTCAACAAATGGGATTGCAGCTCCACCGCAACTGTAAAATGGAACTCCTAGTGCAATTCCAACTAAAAGACTTCCTGTGATTTGCTGCCCAAGAATTTCCTTAATAAATTCCGGTGATATTAATGCTTTTACAGCTGCACTAATCAGAAGTGCTAAAGCAAAATGTTTCCCAAAAAAGATCATTCCTGCATTAAGTTCCTGAAGAAAAGACCTTTCAGGTTTTGTAGAATTCCTTGTGGTAAGATTTCGCGGTCTATACGACTTAAAGAGATACAACGAAATGTAGCCTCCTATACAAGCTAGAATGAAAGCTGTAGTTATACGAAATAATGCAATTTCAATACCTAATTGTGTATAAGTAAGAAAAAATATGCTGGGATTTATTAAAGGAGAAGCAATTACAAATGAGATTACAGCAGCAAAGGGAACACCAAAGGAAATAAACGATAAACCGATTGGAAGAGCAGCATAGGTTGGCAATGGAGAAATTATACCTAATAAAGCCGAAACAAGAATAGCAATGCCTCTATTTTTTATCCTAAGCTTAATCCCTCTTTTTTTTGTAATCCAAATAAGACATACATGAATCAATATACTAATTAGTAAGTATGGTGCAATTTTTATAAATAGTTCTAAATAAGCCTCTAGAATTCGTAAGGTGTAAGTTCCACTCAATAAATCTTTAAAGTAAAAATATATATCGTAAATGGTGATTACTCAATTTAGTTGAAATTTATTTTTAATTTATTACTTCAGCCCGACGTTGCAATTTTTTCGTAAATATTCAAAACTTTTTAATAGTTCAGCTTCTTGAAGTTGGAAATCAAATTTTATCTTATTCAAACCGGAAGGCAAGTTGTACAACATCAATCGAATGACCTTGTCTAACCAGTTTTAGAAAACCTATAATACTTGAAGCATGAAGATCAGGAAACCCAACCCAGTAATCTGTTTTCAGAAAGGGAATTGATCGAGGAGAATTTGAAATCGTTTCAATGTGAATGGGCACACCTGGACAGTTCACTCTCAAAAAATTAGTATAATGTTGAAAATCCATCATTCCTTCTCCAATGGCCGTCCATTGGAATGTTGCACCATCTTGCGAATGCCAAACCATAACATCACGTGCTTGACAACAGATAATGTGTTTACCAATCAACTCCATGGCTAGTTTCGGATCTTCCATAGCATAAATGGCATTACCAGGGTCAAAAAAAGCGCCACATATATCAGTCCCAGTTTCAATTATAAGTTCAAGAAGCTCCTCTGATCGCATATCTCCAGCATGATTTTCAAATGCAAATTTTATTCCTGCATCAAGCACATCGTTACGCAAGGATTTCATTACCTTTATAACTTGCTCGATTTTTGGTTTTATTCCACCATCTGTATAGCGATCATCAAGAACACCAATACGGACGCCAACAATAGGAGATTCTAAAACCCTGGCTACACGAATACCTTCTTTCAGAAGCGTTTTGGCATCTCCAAAAAAGTTAGAAAATTTTACAGATTTCTCACAAATGCTTCCTACACCAATGTAAATACTAATATCATTTGTTTTTGCCAGCTTTTTTAACATTTTAAGGTGAGCATCTTCTAGACTTTCAAACGGTTTAAGTGTATTAAATTGAACAGAATCCAGTTTGTGCTCAATGGCATATTCAATCAATTTCATTGCATTAGGTTTAATTGCCCTAAGTGAGTGATTACCAATTCCTAAGGGCACTTTTACTATACCCTTATCTTTGTTTAGAGTAATCGTTGCAGGTTTGAAAACTGGCATAGTATATAAAGCGAGTGCACTCAAACTTGCAACTTTTGTGAAATCACGTCTGTTCATTTGCAATCCTTTTATCAAAGAATTTAATTAATTTGCGGAAACTTAGCATCCTTTCCCCACTCTTTATTCGGTTTCTCAGCAAGAATAAGTTCTAGAGTACCACCAGACATTATTTGTTCGTGTGTAATGAAAGGAGCAATATATCTCTATGTCATTTAAAAAAGCTTTTTGAATATATTTTTTTGTTTTACTCGCACCTTTTGCAATCAGAGTGAACTTTTTGCCATTGGTGAGATTGATGGTTGTTTTTTCAAACACTGGACTCGTGATGTCGTAAAAAGGAAGACCAGGAGTTACAGGATAAAGTCCCATGGAAGAAAACACGACAAAAGCTGTCATCCCTCCACCATCTTCATCCCCAGGAATTCCAAAGATGTTATCTTTGAACCAGACATCTAAAAGAAATCGAGTGCGTTTTTGAGTTTTCCAAGGTGCACCAAAATAGTTGTATAAATAAGGGATATGGAATGATGGTTCGTTACCCATAGAAAATTGTCCGACCATTCCTGTAGAATTAGCACCATCAACATAAAAAAGATTTTTCTTCATACCCAAAGGTTCTCTAAAAAATTGGTCAAGGCGTTCTTCGGAAGCTTTTTTACCACCCAATAAATGCATTAATCCTTTAATGTCATGTTGAACATCCCATGCATATGTCCATCCATTATTTTCATCATAATAATCACGATAACCTGGACCGCCGTCTGATTTTGGATTTATCATTATCCATTTACCATTTTCATCTTTGGGCATAAACAATCTTTTCTCTGGATGCCACAGGTTTTCAAAATTCTTGGCTATCTTAGAAAATTTTTCATAATCATCTATTTTGCCTAATTCTTTTGCAAATTCAGCCAATGTCCACGCATCATAACTCATTCCAAGTGTAACTGCAACAGCTTGCCTCTTCTCAAAACCATCGACCATTGGTTCAGTCTCTTGTTGTCCGGGATGCAAAGCAGGAAAAAATCCCTTTTCGTGATAAAAATCATCTATCCATAATTTTGGTGTTCCTTGTCGCCAGGGAAGAAAAGTTGCTTCAGTTAAATTTTTCTTTATTCCTTCATATGCTTTTTCTATGTCATATTCACGCAAACCTTTACGATAACCATCTATAAATATTGCGGATGAATGATATGAATTCATGCACATATGATTTCCATGTAATTGAGGGAAAGTTGGCATCCAGCCACTCTGTTCATACATTAGAACATATGAATTCAACATATCATTTTCCATCTCAGGAGAAAGAATTGTTCGCAGTGGGTGGTGCGCACGAAAAGTATCCCAGATCCAGTCATCAACAAAAAAACGGCGTTCGCTCTCATGAACTTCTCCATCATAACCACTGTAATATTTTCCACCCTCATTTATATCAATCATCCGTTCGTAGGTTCGATACAAGGAAGTGTAAAATGTTCGTTTTTGTGCCGTCGTCCCTCCTTCTACTTCAATCTGATTTATTACTTTTTCCCATTTTTTCTTCCCTTCTTTCACCAGAGTATCGAAGTTGGAAAAAGCCAATTCTCTATTGTAATTAATTTTGGCTTGTTCGTAGCTTATGTATGATACTGCATATTTTACAATTATAGTAGAGGGGGTATTCTCTCCGAATGAAATTGAAAATTTGTTTGAATCTATGTTGAAAATAGCAGTTTCAATTAGTTGGTCTTTATCGTTGGTCACCTTTCCATAAACAAAAGCTTTCATAATACGTGTAGAGGGTTTTATCCCCCTAGTTGTGTATTTTATTTCTTCTTCCATAGTAAAAACTTCACCAGTACTCAGAGCGCATTTCATCTGATCACTTCCCTGAATAAGTATGTTTTTCCTTTTACCTAAAGGAAAATCAATTTTATAAACTGCACATTTTTCTCCAGGAGTAAAACTTACCCTTATATCATCATCAATTAAATAAGTTGAATAAAACCAAGGCTGCACGACTTCCAGATCATGGTCGATATTCATTTTTTGTTTCCAGGACGAATTAGTAATATCACCAAGTGAGAGCTTCATTTGAAGAATACCTTTTGACCTGTGCGAAACTACTTGCAAAGGAAAAGCATCTATCTGGTCGGAGAGGTAATCATACTTCACCGGGAACATCCGAATCATTTGATTTGGCAAATGCATTGTTGGATATGTTGGAACCAGGAATTGTGCAACGTTCCCAATGGTTGGGTCAACGTATTTTGTAAAATCCTCCTGTCCAAAAATTGAGCTTATCGAAAAGATAAAAAAAAGTATAATTTTCTTCATTTTAGTTATTCCAAAGTAAATTAGTATTAGTCCACAGAATTGATTCAGTACCTAAAAAGTTTTGATTTTATTTCTATTTCATTAGAACTAATTTTTTAGTCTCCATAAAATCTCCAGCATGTAGTCTATAATAATAAATTCCACTTGATAGATTATCCCCATTAAATTCAATTTCATAATTCGCCCTTTGATTTTTTTTCATTAACTAATGCAGTTACTTCTCTGCCCAACAGATCATAGACTTTTAAGGAAACGAAACTACCAATCTGGAATAGAGAATTGAATTATTGTTGTTGGATTAAATGGATTAGGATAATTTTGCGCTAGCATCATAGCTATTTGGTTTATAACTATTTTGCTAAATCTATTGTAGTTAAACCCTCACTTACTGCTGAAACTCTGATTTCATCAAGGTAAATATCATCATCATCATCACTAGCATCCAATCGAAATCGGATACGTGTTTGGTTAGTTAGTGTATATCCAGTTATAGTTACAGAATCAAAATAAAAAGAGTCATTTTCAAAATCTACCCCCGAAACCCAGGTTTGAACGGTAGTATAAGAACCACCACCATTGGTGGACATCTGGAGCCAATAATCTTCATCGGCTTCCATGCTAACAGCTTTATACCAAAACTCAACTATGACATCATCATAATAGGATAACTCTAAATCTTTTGTTGAAACAACAGAGGTGCTTGTACCTCCCTCCAGATTGACAGAATAAAAGCCTTGATGGGCATGTTCAGTGGAATCTACCTTGCAATCATCACCACCATCTTTCCAATTGCCATAAGTGTCCCCTTCAAAATCATCATAGATAATCTCATCAATACCTTAACTGTATTACTATCAGTTTTTGCCGACACTTCATTTGAATAACTGGAATTACCAGCAACATTGTATGCCATGATTCTATATGTATAGGTTGTTGACGGGTCTAACGCAGTATTTTCATATGAAGTTATATCTGCTCCCAGAGTAGCTATTTCAGTAAATGATCCTGTGGTTTTCCTTTCAATCTTAAATCCAACTTCGTCATCGGAATTGTCCGACCAGCTCAAGTTAATTTGACTGAAAGAAATTGTTGATGCTAAAAGATTAGAAGGAG
>CAVQBF010000021.1:0-7027 GCA_963710615.1 uncultured Ignavibacteriales bacterium | reverse complement strand
AATTCTCAGCGTTAAAAGTTACATCATAACCGCCTGCATTTAGCTGACCATTAAGCAACGTAGCAATTTCCTGCCCGAGTATATTGAAAACTGATAATTTGTAATCGCCCTTACTAGGAATGCTTAACTTAATGCTAGTAGTGGGGTTGAAGGGATTTGGATAGTTTTGGGATAATGCAAATGTAGATGGCAATGCCCCTTCTGCAGCTTCAACCGATGTAGGATCTTGGATACCACTCAACAAATATTCAACAGCATTCAAATATATTTTTAAACCATCAGGAGTCAAGTTCATTTCAGAAGCAGTTGCAAAAAACATTCTTGATGCAGCTGGCATTGCTGTTGTAGCATCATGAAAAACCTCGGATGTGTTGTTCCATTCCACGATATTAAGAGAAGTACCTGCTTTTGCGAGAACAGTTCCATTATTTTGACCTTCATCCGCGCTAGAGAGAACATTTGCAACTGTGGAATCGTATATCTCTAAGAAATTATTTGCACCAAGCGTGATACCATCAAAAATAGCATGGGCAGGTGTCAGAACTTCGGAACTTGGAGGTTTGATGTCATTTATGGCTGTAGATCCAAACAATTGCCATCTACTGGATCGTGTAATTTGGCCATTGCAAAGCATAAGTGGGACTTCAATTGAATGCCAGTCTAAAGCTTTATAATCGCCACTATTTGTACTCCTGCTTACAATGATAAGATCTGCCGTGTTCAACCGTGCCTTTTGGTCATCAGTAAGCGATGAACCTTGCATTGTTACATCTTCACGTTGAACATCATATCCCTCTGCCTTCAAGAGATCAACCCAAGCCTGATCTGATGTACCTCCATCAGAAACCCAAATAATTGTCGGTCCTTCGCTAGGTACGTAATTCTCCCATTCAGCTTTTTTATCAGGAAACCAGTTTAAATCACCCAGCGGGAAACCACCTTCTGCTGCTGTATAAGCAGCATTAGTATTAGAATAGGTCAAGTCAATAGAATCAGGTGCGGTTGGTACCATTCTGGTATCTGGGTTTTGATCCCAATATCCAATATATGAATCAACATCACCAAAGTTGATTCCTGGTGCATTTGTAAAAACCACATCACTAATGGTGAATGCATTTTCTGCGCCACCAACAATTGATCTTTCAAATTGTGAACACATCCATGCTTGGACATGCAGTGTATCATTAGTCCCAAGTTTATCAATAATAGATTGATCCATGTTAACAAAATTATTATGCATTGTAATCTCTGTTCCTACAGTATCTACACCATGGGCAGCAAATACTGTAATACCATCTTCACGATCATAATATACTTCTCTAACTCGATGCGCAGCGAGGGTTAAATCACTATTATATAAATTTTCCTGAAGCCCTATTTCGAATTTCCCATCATTTTTACTGGGTCGAACCATAAAATCTGAGCCTAATATACCGGGATCCATTACTATATTGTTTGTAAATGTTAGTTTTTCAATTTGGCCTAAATCAAAACCGGGATGATAATTGACACCGTTAACAAATGTGTTATGATCAATCAACATATAACCAATAGGTTTACCAGATGCAGCTACGTGTCTGATCCACCTATTACCAGTATTTACAAATGAACAATTCTGAACAACAACAGTATCTGGACCATATTGGCGTAAATCTATAGGACGACCTTCAGAGGGACCTTCAATTTTATGGTCATCAACCCAGATACAATTTCTTGCATAAAATTTCATTGCTTCTGCTTCCAATTGTACAGTTCGTCTGTCAAATCCATCGAACCACAAACCGTCAAATTCAGCTCTCATACCCTCTGTGTCAAAAAAAGTAATTGCTCTATCCTGATCAATTCCACCTTCTTTTCCTGAAGTTTTCCCTGAAAAATAGATGTTTTTTATAACTACGTCGGCTCTTATCTCCATAATAGATTGTGCAAGAGTTCCATCTTCTTTAATTAGACCAGATATTACTGGAGGGAAACCTGTTGTTGCTTCGTCTGCCATAATAGTTAGATTTACATTTACATTGATTATTTCCTGTGTGAAGTACCATTCGCCTCTAGCCAGCAAAATAATGTCGCCGGCACTCGCTCCTGCAATTGCCGTTGCTATTTCATTTACACCAGTACCTGGACGGATTTCATTTTGCGCATAACTGCTGCTACCTTTGAGCAATACAAATACAATAATAATAATAATAGTTTGGTGATCTTGAACATATTGTTCTCCTTTGTTTAGTTTATATTATCAGTGCTAACGGTTAAAAAAAAATTCTTTATTACACCTCCTTTAATTTTGTATTAAATTATTTCCTTAAGATTACTTGGGCATATCAAACATGTAATGGTCTATATACTATCTAAGAAATTAAAACCTATAATCTATGCCTAAATCATAAGTCGCACCAAAATAACCTAACGATGAGGGCCTCGGATAGTCCAAAGCTCGATAAGTTAAATCATTCTGATTTGATAAATTAACTCCATTAAAATAGATACTTAGACTCGTACCTAATTTTTGTCTTAAAGAAATACTCCATCTTGTAAAATCACCCAGCCATGTGTCATGCTCTTCTTGAGTACCAATACTTGACAAACTTTCCCCTTGATATGAAAAGCTTACACGGGCAGAAAAACCTTCAATCTCATAACCAACAGATACATTCGCAAGATGATCAGCTTGCCCAGGCACTCTTCCAGATCTAAGGCTAGTTATGTATTTTTTTATTACTTTTGGCGGACGTTGTGTAAGATCTATTTCAGTTTCTGTTTGGAAAAGTGAATATTTAGTTTCACTAAAAATTCGTGTATAATTCGCATTGATCACCAACCCTTTCAACGGCCATGGCAAATAACTAAAATTGGTTTGATACTCTATCTCGAATCCATTAATGTTAGATTCTCCAATATTTATTGGGCGCCTGACTCTTCTACTAACATACGAAGTCCAATTTGGATCCAAGCTCCGAGGTAAACCTATACTATCAGCCATTTCATCTGAGGTAATAAAATTTGTAGCATTTACAATAACTCCGTCAATTTCTTTGTAAAAGTATCCAACAGTAAAGAGTCCTATTTTGGGATGATAAATTGAAGCATAAGCATCATAATTCCAGGAAACCGTTTCCTTAAGATTAGGGTTTCCCAGTGTGATAAGACCATCTGTTACAGTATTTACAGAGAGACTTGGTACCAATTGGTTATAACTTGCCCTGGCAAGTGTTTTAGTTGCAGCCAAACGTAAATCAAACCACTCAACTGGTTTTATCTTAAGGTGGATCATGGGCAGCCAATCCTTGTATACAATTTGCTCTTTTTTTTCAATCCGCGCACCTGCGAATTGACCGATACCATATTTATGATACCCTACATAATCTCCATCGAATTGTTCATAACGGATTCCGGGGATAAAAGTAACAGACTGACCGAACTTTAGTTTTGTCATAATATATGCTGCTGTTATTTGATCATTAGCTTTATAGCTATCCTGTCCAAAATCATTAAACGTGTAGCTATTTTTATTTTTGTCCCAAAAGTCATTCGTTAGAGTGGGATCAAGCACCAAACCAAGGTTGGATCGTCCGTCCAAAATTGTACCGGGGTCATAATCAGAATCAAAATAGTTAGATACAGGAATATTTAAACCATCTAGGTAAATATCCCAATACCCCACATTAGAATATTTGTCACGATCATTCTGTTTATATTTACCACCAAATTTTAACTCACCTGTAATATTATCAGTAAACTGATAGGGGAGTTTTAAGTTGATACTTGCCATATAACTACTCACCTTAGCATCATCCTCGCTATATTCTAAGTCATTCAAATAACCTGAAGAGTCTGGAACAGTATTTTTTAAAAATAGAGCAGGGTCGATCTGTTCGTAATCCGTGAGTGGATCAACTAATGCATTTGGCTGCTCAAAACGCATAATTGAATTGTGTAACAGTTCAGAATTAGTACTTGAATGAGACAGTATCCAATCGATTCCAATTAAACCAATTGAACCTCGACCCTCAAGAATATTTGATAGAAGATCTAGATTACGTTCTGGATTACTAATAGCTGAGCTTTGAACTGAATTTAATTTCTCAAATGAGTTAGATCTAATTTTAGAGTCCCTATTTGATCGATTATAGAAGTTAGATAGCATAAAACTCCAAGTTCCAAAATCGTAATCCAAAATCAAGTTAGCTCCAAAACGATTACGGTATTCTTCCCTCTCTCCCACCGTAGCATCGGTTAGTAATAGGTTGTTAGTTCCATCTTCATTTTCTGAACCAAGCTCGTAGTTGGCATCTAAATATTCACTGGTTCTATTGCGCAATTCAGAATTGATTGATGCCTGAATACCGATTGAATTATCCAAGATTCGTTCGCTCCAGTTAGCAACTACTTTATACTGTTCGGCATCTTCTTCCTGCGCGTTATAGATACCAAATAGCCGTAAAGAGCGCATCGGTTTTTCCTTGGCCTTTGCTAATTGCAAATTTACAACTCCGCCTATAGCATCACCATCCATGTCTGCAGTCAACGCCTTAAAAACTTCGATTCCACTTAAATTCTCATTTGAGATCATACTCATATCTGTAGACCTGTCATCAGAACTTCCAGCAGCAGGAAGTGAAACTCCATTAATAGAAACTGTACTGTATTTTGGAGAAAGTCCTCTTACAATTACTTTATTTCCTTCACCACCGCTGCGACTTAATGCAATTCCTGGCAAGCGACCCACAGACTCAGCAGCATTTGCATCTGGGACTTCCTTTATACGTTCTGCTGAAACTACATTTTTTATGGCATCTGCAGTCAATTGCTGATTGATTGCAGCTACTTGCCCCTCTCGCTGAGCTGTTACAAGTACCTCACCGTCTAATTTCAACTGCATTTGATTTTAAAAATATCTCAAGATATGTAGTGGAACCCGCCTTAACTTCAACTGTCAATTCCTTTTGGGCATAGCCAATGTACATTACTTTAAGTATGTATGAACCAGGTTTAAGATTTGAAATTAAAAAATCACCATCTAAATTTGTTGCAGAACCAATAGATGTTCCAATTAGAGTGCAGTTTGCTCCTGGTAATGCGGTACCACTTAATTCTTCTTTAACTATTCCAGTGATTTTTCCCGATTGGGCTACAACCTGATTGGATATCAAAAACGAGTAGATAAAGCAAAAAATAAGAAATAATAAATGTGAATTGATTTTGGTTGTAGAAAAAAACTGCATAAACACCTCCCGTTAATTTCGAACAAAATCTGATCTAAAAAGTTGAAGAAATCACTATTTAGATTAATTTAAAGATATTTAAGTCTTATATATATTTAAATTGGATAAATATTTTCTCAAAAATGGTAATTCTGGTCTCAAAATTTTATATAAAATTATGTAATAAAAATCAGTATAAGTTAGTAGGTTAGTAAATAAATATTGCGTTAAAACACAAAGCACCAAAATTTGTAAATAGATAATACGTACTATGTATTTCGTTAAAAAGATAATTACTTGTTTTTAACAAAATTTTTACATGTAATTAACAATAAATGACTGAAAATAATCATAGCCCTTTGAAATTACTTTTTATAATTGATTTTATTATTAAATATATTGTATATTTTATAAGCATAAAGTTCTACTATTATTAAATAATATTGGAAATAATGATTTCAGAACAAGAAAAACTAATATTGCTAGAAAAAGTTTTATCGAGCATGGAATTCAGCAACTCGATTAGAACTAGGGAGCTTTTGAAATATCTGGCTGATGCTTCTGGTCGTGAAACAACTCTGAGTGAAATGACAATTGCAAATGAGTTTTTTGGCAAAGATTCTGGTTTTAATCCTCTTGAAGATGCTACAATTCGAGTGAATATTTCTAAACTTCGTAAAAGACTAAAAAATTACTATCTAACTGAAGGCAAAAATGATAAAATTCAAATCGATATTCCAAAGGGGCATTATGACATCCATTTTAAGAAGAAAAACGAAAATTATGTTAATTTACTAAAACAAAACATGGCAAGATTAGTCTTCCCCCTTCTTGCTCTCTTATTTTTGATTATTGCTGCCTATTTTGGGATTCAAAATTCTATATTAATAAAAGAAATGCAGGTTGTCCCATTAGACAATCCATTCTGGACTGAATTTTTAGATGATGACAAGCCTACTTTAGTTATACTTGGTGACTATTTTTTTATGTATTTAGATAGACACGGTTCAAACCCACGATTCAATGTCAGAGATCCAAGAATAAATTCTTTAGAAGATTTTAATGAATATAATAAACAAAATGCAGATGGAATTGAGAAATTAAAACCATTAAGGCACACTTATTTAAGGCCTAGCGCTGTTTGGGGATTTATGGATTTATTGCCCATACTAAAATCTAGTAAATCATCTTTTCTCGTTAAACAGGCATCCGAAATTGATTGGGAGGATATAAGTTCTCACAATGTCATATTCGTCGGAACATTTAAACAGATGTATCTTTTGAAGACAATATTAAAAAATATTAATACTGAATTTTCAATTTATCCAAATGTTTTAGTATTAAATGATAAAAATGGGAACGAATTACAGAAGTATACTAGTACGTTAAATGACAATACAAGACAATATGTTGATTTCAGTTTGATTGCGAAAATCAATGGGCCAAATAATAATACAATCATGTTAATTACTGGATTTCAAGAAGGCGGAGTGATATATGGATCAAAAGCAATTGCAGATCCCGATTTTATAAAAAAAATACCAAATATAAATGTTTCTGAATTGAAAGGAACAATAAATTTCAGGTGTATAACAAAAGTGGAAGGTTTTCTTCGAAGTAAATTAAGTTCAAAGATTGAATATTTTGAAATATTGGAATAATTGCAAGGAAAACAGTTGCTCCTAGCTAAAACTCTTTTCGCATAGTTGTGACAATTTAATTACCAATCTGCCTCGAATATCAAGATTAAACATTCTTCTATATTTTAAATAACATATTTGCAGTATTCTGTTGACTAGTATTTAGGACTAGATCGTGACATC
>CAVQBF010000020.1:0-72810 GCA_963710615.1 uncultured Ignavibacteriales bacterium | reverse complement strand
ATTTAAATTCTCAGCATCAAAAGTTACATCATAACCGCCTGCATTTAGCTGACCATTAAGCAACGTGGCAATTTCCTGACCGAGTATATTGTAAACAGATAATTTGTAATTGCCCTTACTTGGAATGCTGAAATTAATGTTAGTAGTTGGGTTAAATGGATTTGGATAATTCTGGGATAAATGCAAATGCAGAAGGTAACTACCTGTTCTGCAGATTCAACCGATGTAGGATCAACGACACCACTCAACAGATACTCAACAGCATTCAAATATACTTTGTAAACCATCAGCAGTCAGGTTCATTTCACCAGAAGTTGCAAAAAACATTCTTGATGCAGCTGGCTTTGCTGTTGTAGCATCATTATAAACCTCAGATGTATTATTCCATTCCACGATCATAAGAGAAGTACCTGACTTTGCGAGAACAGTTCCATTATTTTGACTTGCATCAGCGCTAAAGATAACCACTGCAACAGTGGAATCGTATATGTCTAATGAATCATTTGCCTCAAGCGTGATACCATCAAAAATAGCATGGTCAGCCAGAACTTGGGCTCTTGGAGGTTCGATTTCATTTGTGCTTGTAGATCCGAAACAATTGCCATCTACTGGATCGTACAATTTGGCCATTGCAAACCATAATCGGTACTTCAATAGAATGCCAGTCTAAAGCATTATAATCACCACTATTTGTACTCCTGCTTACAATGATGAGATCTGCCGAGTTCAACCGCGCCTTTTGGTCATCAGTCAGCGATGAACCTTGCATTGTTACGTCTTCACGTTGAACATCGTATCCCTCTGCCACCAATAGATCAACCCAAACCTGATCTGTTGGACCACCATCAGAAACCCAAATAATTATCGGGTCCTTCGCTTGGCACGTAATTCATCCCATTCAGCTTTTTTATCAGGAAACCAGTTTAAATCACCCAGCGGGAAACCACCTTCTGCTGCTGTGTAAGCAGCATCTAGTATTAGAATAGGTCAAGTCAATAGAATCAGGTGCAGTTGGCGTCATTCTGGTATCTGGGTTTTGATCCCAATATCCAATATATGAATCAACATCACCAAAGTTAAGTCCTGGTGCATCAGTAAAAACTACATCACTAATAGTGAATGCATTTTCTGCGCCACCAACAATTGATCGTTCAAATTGCTGAACACATCCATGCTTGAACATGCAGCGTATCATTTGTAGCAAGTTTGTCAATAATTGATTGATCCATGTTAACAAAGTTATTATGCATAGTAATCTCTGTTCCGACGGTATCGACACCATGGCAACCGAATACTGTTATACCATCTTCTCTGTCATAATAAACTTCTCTAGCTCGATGCGCAGCCAGGGTTAAATCACTAGAATAATAATTTTCCGGAAGCCCTATTTCGAATTTTCCATCATTTCTACTGGGTCGAATCATAAAATCTGAGCCCAAGATACCGGGATCCATTACGATATTATTTGTAAATGTTAGTTGTTCAATTTGTCCTAAATCAAAATCTGGATGGTAATTGACACCGTTAACAAAGGTATTATGATCAATCAACATATAACCGATAGGTTTACCAGAAGCAGTTACGTGTCTGATCCACCTGTTACCAGTATTTACAAATGAACAATTCTGAACAACAACAGTGTCTGGTCCATATTGGCGTAAATCTATTGGACGGCCTTCAGATGGACCTTCGATTTTATGATCATCAACCCAGATACAGTTTTTGGCATAGAATTTCATAGCTTCTGCTTCTAATTGTACGGTTCGTCTGTCGAATCCATTGAACCACAATCCGTCAAATTCAGCCCTCATACCCTCTGTGTCAAGAAATGTTATTGCTCTATCCTGATCCTTGCCATCTGCTCTACCTGAAGTTTTGCCTGAAAAATAGATGTTTTTTATAACTACGTCGGCTCTTATCTCCATAATTGATTGTGCAAGTGTTGCATCTTCTTTAACTAGACCAGATATTACTGGAGGGAAGCCTGTTGTAGCTTCGTCTGCCATAATTGTTAGATTCACATTTACATCAATTATTTCATCTGTAAAATAATAGGCTCCTCTCTCCAGCAAAATTATGTCACCAGCACTTGCTCCTTCAATAGCAACAGTTATTTCATTAATCCCAGTACCTGGCCGGATTATATTTTGCGCATAACTGCTAGTAATTATTAGTAGAGCAAATAATAATAGTTTAGTGATCTTAAACATATTGTTCTCCTTTTTTTTTAGTTTATATTATTCGAGTTGACGATTAACTGCAAAGTCTTTATTTCACCTCCTTAAATTTTGTATTTCGTTATTGCCTGATAATCATTTTAAAAAATAATAGTTTAGATTTTCCTTGTAATATTAAAACCTATAATCTACACCTAAATCATAAGTTGCCCCAAAATAACCAAGCGATGAAGGTCTCGGATAGTCTAAAGCACGATAAGTTAAATCGTTCTGATTATTTAGATTGACCCCGTTAAAATAGACGCTTAGACCAGTGCCCAATTTTTGTCTTAATGAGAAACTCCATCTTGTAAAGTCACCTCTCCATGTGTCATGTTCTTCTTGAGTTCCTATACTTGCTAGGCTTTCACCTTGATAAGAAATGCTTACCCGAACAGAAAAATCCATTATATCATATCCTATCGATAAATTCGCCAAATGGTCAGCTTGCCCAGGTACTCTTCCAGAACGAAGACTGGTATTATAGTTTGTTTCCACTTTGGGCGGTAATGGAGGATTAAAAACTACATTTCTTTCAGTAGTGAAGAGTGAAAATTTAGTCTTACTAAAAATTCGTGTATAGTTTGCATTGATCACAAGCCCTTTGAAAGGCCATGGTAAATAGCTAAAATTGGTTTGATACTCAATCTCAAACCCATTAATTGTGGATTTGCCAATATTTATAGGTCGCCTGACTCTTCTATTAGCAAATGAAGTCCAATCTTTATCTAAAATCTGAGGCAAACCTATACTATCAGCCATTTCATCTGATGTTATAAAGTTAGTAGCATTTACAATAACACCGTCAATTTCTTTGTGGAAGTATCCGACAGTAAAGAAACCTATTTTGGGATGATAAATTGAAGCATAAGCATCATAATTCCAGGCGATCGTTTCCTTAAGATTTGGATTTCCCATCGTGATAAGACCATCTGTAACAGTATTTACATTAAGGCTTGGCACCAATTGGTTATAACTTGCCCGGGCAAGTGTTTTAGTTGCTGCAAGACGCAAATCAAACCACTCAACGGGTTTTATCTTAAGGTGGATCATAGGTAACCAATCCTTATATACAATTTGCTCTTTCTTTTCAATCCGCGCACCTGCGAATTGCCCAAGACCATATTTATGATACCCTACATAATCACCATTAAATTGCTCATAACGAATGCCTGGGATAAAAGTTATAGACTGACCGAACTTTAGTTTTGTCATTAGATATGCAGCTGTTACCTGATCATTAGCTTCATAACTATCCTGTCCAAAATCACTAAACGTGTAACTATTTTTATTTTCGTCCCAAAAATCATTAGTTAAAGTAGGATCAAGCACCAAACCAAGGCTAGATCGTCCATCTAAAATTTTACCAGGGTCATAATCATCATCGAAATAGTTAGATACAGGAATATTCAAACCATCTAAGTAAATATCCCAATACCCCACATTAGCATATTTGTCACGATTATTTTGACGATATTTTCCACCAAATTTAAACTCCCCTGAAATATTATCAGTAATTTTATATGGAAGCTTTAAGTTAATGGTTGCCATATAACTCCTTTCCTTAGCATCTTCCTCGCTATATTCTACGTCGTTCAAATAACCTGCAGAGTCTGGAACGGTATTTTTTAAAAATTCTGCTGGATCAATTAACTCATAATCTGTGAGTGGATCAACTATGGCATTTGGCTGCTCAAAACGCATAATAGAATTATGTAGAAGCTCCGAGTTGGTGCTTGAATAAGACAATATCCCGTCAATTTCAAATGGTCCTATCAATCCTCGACCTTCGAGTATATTTGATAGAAGATCTATATTCCGCTCTGGATTACTAATAGCTGAGCTCTGAACTGAATTTAATTTCTCAAATGAGTTAGATCTGACTTTAGAGTCCCTATTTGATCGATTATAGAAGTTAGATAGCATAAAACTCCATGTTCCAAAATCGTAATCCAAAATCAAGTTAGCTCCAAAACGATTGCGGTATTCTTCCCTTTCCCCCGCTGTAGCATCGGTCAATAATAGGTTATTAGTCCCGTCTTCATTTTCTGAACCCAACTCATAGTTGGCATCTAAATATTCACTTGTTCTATTTCGTAGTTCAGAATTAATTGATGCCTGAATACCAAGTGAATTCTCCAGTATTCGTTGGCTCCAGTTAGCAACCACTTTATATTGCTTTGCATCTTCTTCCTGCACGTTATAAATACCAAATAGTCTAACAGAGCGCATCGGTTTATTATTTGCCTTTGCTAACTGTAAATTAACAACTCCACCTATTGCATCGGCGTCCATATCTGCAGTTAATGCCTTAAAAACTTCGATTCCACTTAAATTCTCATTGGAGATCATACTGATATCTGTGGACCTGTCATCAGAACTTCCAGCAGCAGGAAGTGAAACACCATTAATAGATACTGTACTATATTTTGCAGAAAGTCCTCTTACAATTACCTTATTACCTTCACCACCGCTACGACCTAATGAAATTCCTGGTAAGCGACCTACAGACTCAGCAGCATTTGCGTCAGGGACTTCCTTTATTCGCTCTGCAGAAACAACATTTTTAATAGCATCTGCTGTCAATTGCTGGTTAATTGCTGCCACTTGCCCTTCTCGCTGGGCTGTTATAACCACCTCGTCTCCCAGAGTAATTGCTGTTGATTGCAGATCCACATCTAGAATAGTAGTAGACCCCGATTTCACTTGAACTTCAATCTCCCGCTGAGTGTATCCTATATACATCACTTTAAGTGTGTATGAACCAGGTGTGATATTTAAAATTGAAAATTCGCCATTTAAATCAGTAGCTGAACCTAATGAAGTTCCAATAAGGGAACAGTTCGCCCCTGGCAATGGATCACCCGTCGACTTTTCTTTAACTGTACCGGTAATTTTTCCAGATTGAGCTGTCACAAAGTTTGAGGTTAGTAATAAGAAAATAGAAAAACATATGAGGAAAAATAAAACTGGTTTGACTTTGAATTGATGAATCATTCTGCATAAATACCTCACCTACGTTTCAAAGAAAGATTTTAACTTAAAAGTGTAAATAAAAGATAAATATGTCCTGTAACAATTTGCAAGAGAATATGTATTATAAAATTAAAAGTGTTTTATTCCAATTATAGGTACGAAAAATTAAGTTTGTACAATAATTTTAATAATATACATGATAGCAAATCTAATTTCTGAAAAAGAATGGGTAAAGATACATCAGATTTGAAGGCTTCGAAAGAAAATTACTTGTTTTTAACTTTATTTTAACATGTAATTAACATAAGATTATTGAAGAAATGACTATCTTTTGTTAAAAATCCTTTGTTTGCTTATATTACAAATAATATTTTATAGTTCTAAATAATATTCCGATATTAACCAGAGAAAAATGATGTTGTCAGATAGTGAAAGACTTGATATTCTCAAAAAAGTTTTAGAGAGTCTTGAATTCAGTCATTCTACCAGAAATCAGGAGCTATTGAAATACCTTTTAAAAGCATCAGAGAGTAAACGAGTTTTAACAGAATTAGATATTGCAACTGAGTTTTTTGGAAAAGATCCTGATTTTAATACTCTTGAAGACGCCACCGTTCGAGTTAATATTTCCAAGCTTCGTAAGAGACTAAAGAATTACTATTTAGACGAAGGAAAAGGTGAGAAAATACAGATCCATATTCCTAAAGGACATTATGATATTCGTTTTCAAAAGAAGAACGAAAATTATATCTACATGCTTAAAAACAATATTAAAAAATTAGTACTTCCTTTCTTAACACTTTTACTTTTATTTATTGCCATCTATTTTGGCATTCAGAATCACCACCTAAATAAAAAAATTGAGGTCATGCCTAAAGACAATTTGATCTGGAATGAATTTTTAGAAGATACCAGGCCTACTTTAGTAGTACTTGGAGACTATTTCTTCATGTATTTAGATCGACCTCTTCCTAACCCACGATTCAATGTCAGAGATCCAAGAATAAATTCTCTGGAAGATTTTAAAGAATATAGTAAGCAAGGTCCTCAAGGAATTGAAAACTTAAAACCATTGCGTCATACTTATTTAAGGCCTAGTGCTGTATGGGGGTTTATGGATTTACTACCCATATTAAAATCCAGTGAATCGTCTTTCTTAGTTAAACAGTCATCGGAAATAGATTGGGAGGATATAAGCTCACACAATGTAATATTTATGGGAACATTTAAACAGTTATACATATTGAAGACATTATTAAAAAACATAAATGTCGATTTTTCGATTTATCCGAATTTTCTATTCGTAAACAATGAAAATGGTGAAGAGGTTCACAGGTTTACAAGCACACTAAATGATGAAACAAGACAATATGATGATGTCAGTTTAATAGCAAAATTCAAAGGTCCAAATAATAATACAATTATGTTAATAACTGGTTTTGAGGAAGGTGGCGTTATATATGGGTCAAAAGCAATTGCTAATCCTGAATTTTTAAATTTAATTCCAAATATAAATATTAACAACATTGAAGATCCTTTAAATTTCAGATCCATATTAAAAGTTGAAGGTTATCTTCGAAGTGAGTTTAGTTCAAAGATAGAATTTTTTGAAATATTGGAATAATTGTTAGACTCAACCCCTTTTCAAAATTTTTCCACAATACATTATTTTAAGAAATAAGCATATTGGTAAATGACTATCTTATTTTCTTAAAACCATATTTATCATAAACTAACTGAAGACCTGCAGCAAAAACTATTTATAATTTTTGCTCTTTTTCTAAGTAATTAAAGTAATTTCTAATCAGCAGATTGTTTATGAAGTTTGTAGATTTTTAAAACTTAGATTTTACGTCCAATTTTTCCAGAAAAAATATTTTTGTTGGGTTTTGTTTTCAGAAATAATTTGATCTATTCGATGGACGTGAATTCGACCCCTACCCCCTATTGGGTCCCATATTTGTTTGATGGTAATTTTAAACTTTTTTGGGGCCTGTTTGGTTGATAAGGAGATGTTCATTAGTCGGCAGTTGTAATTGACTTTTGATTAGCCCCTAAACAGTCAAAAGGACTCTCACTACTTATTCTAAACCTTGTTGCATCACCTGACTCATATCAAATTCCTTAAATACTTTTGGTATCTCAAATTTTGAATCACTGATTTTGATTTTCTTAATGTTGAATATTTCTTAAATTTCTTCAGTCTCAGCACCAAGCATACTCTATCTCAAAATAGGAATTGTTTTTAGTTGAACATATAACTCAAAGTCACTATCTCTACCTTCTTCGGGATTTAATGTGACAAGGAGTTAAGACATTTTATTAAATGAATTGATGAGTCTGTTATAAATTGATTATTAACAAGTTCTGGTAATTCCTTATTACTATTATTTTTTACTTAATTCCATCGATTACTAAATAATCACCTTTAAAATTTTGATTTCTTATTTCAATTGTTGTTGATTCAAAGGGAACTGACTTAAATTCAATCTGTGCCCTTCCGTTTGCCATTTCAATTATTGAGGATCTTGTCGGTACTCCATAGTTTTCAATCAATTCTCCCTTTCCTTCTGCTGAGAAATAAACCCGCTCATTATAGTCTATGCATCTTCTTCCGTTTTTATCTACTGCAATTGCAGTTATTAGATAATTGCCATTAGAAATTCTCTTAGCAGATAAAATAAACTTTTCCGGTTTTTCATTTTGTGAATAATGATAAACAACATCAATTGAATCCTTAGCAACGATATCATTTCCATAAAAGCCAATTGAAAGAAGAGTATTATTTCCTTCTTTAAATTTTACATTCCAAGTGAGTCCGCTTGCCGGAAATTTTGAAATATCTTTTTTCTTTTTCCCAAAAGATTTTCCATTTAAAAATAATTCCACTTCATCACAATTACTGTAAACCGAAACTTCCCTCTCTTTTCCCTCTTGCCCACTTCTCTCATCCCAAGTGTGAGACTCAATGTAAGTAAACTTATCATTCTTGTTCCAATAACTTTTAAAAACATAATAAGCATCCTTCGGCTTTCCTGCCCTATCAACCAACCCTTTTTGATTGATATATGGAATTGCATTCTCAGGTCGCAGCGGCGTACCGAAATCCTTAAACGCCCACTGAGCATTACCCGTAAAGGTTTCACTTGTTTCTGTAAATCGCAAATGCCAATCAAATAAGTCAACAATATAGTTCTCACTCCAGTCACCTATCTTAGCAATATTTTTAACTTTAACTTGGTTTACAGCTTCTGTCCATTCATCAGGATTTACAAATCCTTCGCCTGTAATTGGAGTTTCCGTGTGTCTCCCAATATGACTACTGCCTCCGTATTCCGCGTGAAATAATTTCGGATATTTTTTTTGAGCATCTGCAATTGCTTTTTCATAATTAGTGTAAACGCCGGAGTACCAGCCTGCCCATATTGATGGAGAGAATACATCAACAATATCAGAGCCTTCATAAAATTTACGAATAGTAGTCGAACGATATGGATCAAGATCTTTTGCAATTTGATGTAGTTCGTTAGTGAAATTTCTCAAAGCATCAATCTCTCCTCCGTCATCAAATTCAGGAAGCCAGTAAACTTCGTTCCCAACTGACCATAGAATAATTGAGGGATGATTAAAATTTTGATAGATCATTTCTTTGAACAGCCGTTTTGTATGTTCTTTCCAGATTTCATTTCCAACTCCTCCGCGGCACCATGGCAGCTCATCCCAAACTAGTAAACCAAGTTCATCGCAGGCTGTATAAACTTCTGGGTCTTGCGGATAGTGTGCAAGCCGAACAAAGTTAGCTCCCATGTCCTTGATCATTTTAATATCTTTTCTATGCTGCTCATTTGAAAGTGCATTTGCTAATCCGGCATGTTCTTCGTGTCTGTGAGTTCCCCTCAGCAAAAGTCTTTCACCATTTAAATAAAATGCACCATGGTCTTTAAATTCAAACCAGCGATAACCAAACTGCTGAGTAACTTCATCAACTATTTCATCATTAATTTTTAATGCTAGTTTAGCTGTATAGAGATTTGGATTATCAACTGACCAGAGAAATGGGTTTTCAATTTCCGATAATTCAATTTTATTTTTTCTCTTTGTCAACACCAATCTCAACGTCATGTTCTTCTTCTAAAATAATTTTTCCATCTTTGTCTATTAGCTCAACTATCAATTTCCCATTAGCGGATGTACTTGATTCAATTTCAAAATCAATTTCGGTTTTAGCTATTTCCGAATTAACGTTTGGTGTTGAAATATTAACTAGAGAAATATTTGTTTTCGGAACAATCTTCAGCCAGACATCTCTGCAAATTCCGCCAAATATAAAAAAGTCCGCAAGCTGTGATGGAATGATTTCTTTGTTGATTGAATTATCAACTCTAACTAATATTTCGTTGCTTCCTTTTTGAAGATGATCAGTAACATCAATTTCAAATCCGACATAACCGCCGACATGCTTACCGGCAAATGTTATTATTCACATAAACTTCTGTTGTAATATTTGAACCTTCAAAATAGAGTTTATAATTCTTATCCTTTTGAATCTCCGCTAACACCAATTCTTTTTGATACCAGCTTGCATCCCTTCTGTATCCCGGTTCAGCGTCAACTGCATCATATTTATTCCATGAATGAGGAAGATTTACTTTTTGCCATGTCTTTGTTGTAAGATGTAATTTTTCTATCTGCTCAATATTATCTTCAAGATAAAACCAATTATCATTTAGCAAATATTTACTTCTTAGCTCAGTAGTTTTATCAATATTATTTTTTGAAGCATTCACATATTTTTTTAATACCTCAGTGAAGTAAAAATCACCGCAAGTATATGATTCAGCAATTCCCCAATCCTTATGATAATTGTAAACTGTTTCTATCAGCAATCCTTCTTCATGCTCTCTAGGTGAATTCAAAAATGTATAATTCTTTATGATCGAATCCGAAATTTTCTCTGCGCTTGATTTATATTTTTTGTAATTATTTTTATCAGTACATAAATCAGCCAACAAATACATTCCTGATGCGGCGATAGCAGCAGCAGATGCATCCCTAACAACATCATCTCCACTTAAATCTAAATCCCAATAAGGAACATGATCTTCAGGCAGTCTGCTTAAAAATAAGTCAGCCATTTTCTGTGAGGTTTGTAAAAATCTTTTATCGCTTGTATAGCGATAAGCATTTGCAAAACCATAAATTCCCCATGCTTGTCCCCTTGCCCAGGTTGATTCATCCTCAGCGCCTTGGTGAGTATACTTTTTTACTAACTTTCCCGTCGACGGGTCAAATTCAATTACATGATAGGAACTGTAATCACTTCTAACACTTTGCTCCATGCAAATAATTGCATGCTTGTAGGCAATATCATAAAATTCAGTATTGCCGGTTTCCTGCCATGCCCAAAACAAGAGTTCCAAATTCATCATTGTGTCAATTATTAATAGTCCTGCTTTCTTTGGATCTCCCAATTTGCCCCATGCGCGCAAATAATTTCCATTTGGGTTAAATCGTTTGGTAAGCATTTCAGCAGCTTTGATCGCTGCTTTCCTATATTTTTCTTCTCCGGTTCTTTTGTATGCCTCAACAACGGTAGGTAAAAAGATAAATCCCATATCATGCGTATAATCAATTGAGGCATATTCAATTAAAGCATCTGCATGTTTTATTGCTCTTTTCTTTAATTCTTCGTCACCCGTTAAATCGTACAAGTTCCAAAGCTCGCCGCCCGTAAATCCAGCTAAGCCAGTTTACTTTATCTCGATATTTGTATTTCCCATCGATCGTGTATTCGGGGAATCTTCCATCGAAAGTATCATCCATTTTTATCAGTTGATCTTTTATTTTCGATAGATACTCATCGGAAACCTGTGCTGAAATATTTACTGCAAAATTAAGAATCAGTATTGCAACAATGATTAAAATTTGACTCATCTTTTTCATTTAAACCTTTTTAATAATTAATTTGGATTTCGTTCATTTTTAGTCCACCCATAAAATTGGTTCTCTTATCGGAAAGTTTCGCAAACCTTCTTGCGATTTAGGCAGCGGTTCCAGTTCTTTCCATAATTCAATATACTTTTTTGTATTCAATGCTAGTCCGCCGAAAAGCAATGCAGGATGCCTTACCGGCCATTCATCCCAATACATAACATCGGGTTCCAATTCCCACTTTGATTTATCCTCAATAAACGGATAGATAAATTTTAATGCTGCCTCCATCCCTCTTCCGTCTTCAAGTTTATATTCAAATAAATTTTCCTCTTCATTTGAAAGTATATGACAGACCGCCGCCATGATATCGATATTGAATAGTGAATATCCGTAAGGTTTGGTTCGTTTTAATTCCATTGGAAAACTTCCGTTCTCTGCCATTTGATTTGGCAGCAGAACTGTTTTATATCTGTCTCGGCAATAATCCAGCATTTTTTCGTTCTCGGTAAGTCTTGCATATTCAGCAGCCTGCATTACCCAGCATGTTCCATGATTATTTTTTCTTTCGCGTTCATCAATTCCATATTCATGAGTGGTCATCCATTCTAAAAATTCAGCAAACCAATTCTGCAAACTCGTAAATGTTTTTTCATCAAGGGCATTAAATTCATACAATACAGATATTGAGCGAGCAGGTTCAACCAAATGGATAGCATCTATAAGTCCAACTCCTCTGCCCGGGCATACACCTTTAATTGCTTGTGCATAATTCATATTTGGATTCATTTTGGTTTCTGAATTTATAAACCATGCAGTTAAATGATCAACAGCATGATCAGCATATTTTTTGTCGCCAGTGATCTTAAAGGCTGCAGTTAAAGAGGCAACTTGAATGCTCATGTTCCTCATTGCCTCGCGATGTTCCTTAAAATAATCCGGATTGCTTAAACCGTCTCTTCTTATGTAAGGACCATCAGGGTCTTCGGGATTTGGCCACCAATAATCTCCTTCTGAATAAAAATCATTAAGCGTTCCCATACTTCTATCACAGCTAAAATTGGTTAGTGGAACCGGTTTCAACTTTAAATAATCATTAGCGCTCTTTACTATTCTTTCTTTATCAATCTCCATAACTAGTTTTGAGTCTTCACCCAAATTGTTTGTAGCATTTTGATTTCCGCAAGCGGATAAAGTTAAAACAAGTAATATTAAAAATATTTTGTATCCGGTTTTTGTCTTCATAATTTTTACTTAATATTTTCTAAATTCGATTTTGTTGAGGGATAGATCAGTTCAACAATATTTTTTTCATTTTCAATTTCTGTAATACTACTTAATGCTTTTTCATATTGAGGATTGGAATATTTTTCACTTGCTACTCTGAGTAAATAATACATCATGTATAGATCTTCTTCCCAGCCCAATAATTTAGAATATTCCCATTCTTTTTTTTGTAATGTGAATGGAACTAAATAGTCCAAAGCTGCTTTAATGCTTCTCCCGTCGCTACTTTCATAATTCCATAAATCTATCCCAACTTTTTCACCAAGTAATGCAAGATTAAAAAACGCATGCAGATTCATAGTGCAGTAATGAAATGATCTTGTGCGATTTAATTCATGAGGCTGTGTTCCGTTTGGTTCAATTTGAGTATCAATTCTTTTTGATGGGACTTTGTTCAGGAGCGATTTGGCTCTTTCTTCATCACCTGCAAACAATGCAATTTGAGTCGCTATTACATCGAACCAGGTACCATGATTATTTTCTTTATCAGATTCATCCGCTCCGTTTTTACTTGTTAACAGCCAGTTTAAAAAAACACTAAACCAATTAATTAGCGCATCATTGTTTTCCTTTGTCCAATGCTTTGTGCCTTCAATAATTTTTACTGCTTCAATTACTTTTAGAAAATCGCGAGCATCAATTATTCCTATTCCTCTACCTTCAGTTTTACCGGGGATTGATTGAGCGTACCTGAAATGAGGATTCATTTTTGTTTCGGGATTCAAAAACCAATGCTTCACTAATTTCGCAACTCGTTCAGCATAACGATCTTTTTTTGTAAAATAATATGCGAGAGCTAATGTGTTGATATTGTTTTCCATTAGCCAAAGTGGGCGTCTGTCAAATTCATTCCTTTCCGGGTTTACTCTTCCATCTTTTCTAACGTATGGAAGTCCATCTTCCGTATCGGGATTGGGCCACCAGTAGGGGCCAAGACTCATATAATCATGTTTATCTCCACCTGGGGGTATAAATCTTTTATCAACGACTGAGTAGTAGGTTTCTTTCGTCAGAGTTTCATCTGCCAGATCGATAAGTTTTTTAAATGCCGGTTTGGTTATTGATGAATTCTGATCAACTAATATTTTTGCTTCAGCTAATTTGTTTTGAATAAATTGATTTACTTTTGGTTTAAGATATTCCGGTCGTATTATTTTTTGTGCAACGACATGCATACTCGAAAGTGAGCTTAAAAGAATAATGATTGCTGAAATTTTTAGTGATGTTCTATTCATAGACTATTAATTCTTTAATCTCTGGTTTAACTGATACTCGTACAATGATGGAACGGCGATATTCTTTTTATTTGTTCCTTCAATGTATGCATCGGGTCCGTAATTAATCTTCATCGGGTAGTTTGCATGAATACCGACTAATCTTGCTGATGGACCATTATGTACACCTTTTATTTTCAGAGTGTCATTATCCGGATTTGGAAATTTGTAATTGATTTCAATATTCCAAAAGGTTGAAAATGCACCATGTGTTGGAGCCCAGTAGCCATCACCGCCAACGTAAAAGAAGGAACGATCGGGAGTATCTTCAACTAGTTTTATATTATCAAATAGATTCTGATGATTTGCACCGCTATGCTGATCAAGCGATGGATAAACAGTTACATTGCAGTCAGTGAAAACTGAACTCCTAGCACCGGTATTAAAACTTAATGAATGCCATATTTCGGCATTAACATTAATTCGTTTAGCAAGCATGTTATAAACATCGCCGAACTGAACCGCGTAATGATATTTACGTCCTTCTACAGTAACATCTTCAACGGTAATGTTTGAACAAACATCAGAAATTAATCCGCTGTCACCATTTTTAAAGGAAATATTTCTAGCCCATGAATGGGCAGCATTGGTAAAGTAAATTGCGTTATAGCCTTCCTCCAGATGGTGAGCAAAGTATTCATCCATTGGGAATTCAAATCGAATATCTTCTATACCAACCTCTTCTAAGATGATTCCATTCCGTAAGCCTGTTAAACCACTCAGGTTTCATATCATGCATCAATGGTTCTTTGATAGTAATGGTATTTCCGGCAACATTTGTAATTGTAACTTCTTGTTTGATGAGGGGCATTTCGGGACTTTCCCAATGCCGTGAACCAATTGGAACATCTTTGCCGTCATACATATGATCAATCAGAGATGATTCTTCACCATCTTTATTATACCAGTTAATTCTTACAAGCATACCTTTGGATAATTTGGAACTATTTTCAACAGTAAAATTATGTTCACCCCTTTTGCCACTTGTAATTTTTGCAAGTTCAGTTTCAGGTACGTTGTATTTCTGCATATAAGTTTTAGCTCGCTCACCCTTTGGCCCAATCCAAATATAGCCGCCTGACCAAGCATACAAAGAAAATGGTTCATCAATTCCTCGTTTCGGTTCGCGCTGCCTTTTATTGTTTACCCGTAAATATTCTTCAAGTTCAGTAAGCTCTTCAGGAACTCGTCCCAAATCATTGAGCGGCTGCGGCATGTAGATTATTGTTCCGTCTTTCCCGCTGCCGGATCCCTGCACTACAAGTTTGCTACGTTGTATGTATAAGATATCTTTGAGAATGAATTTTCCCGCTGGAAATTTTATTACAACAGTTTCATCAATTTTATGAGCTTCTTTAAATGCCTTTAACAATGCTCCAGTATCATCTCTACCATCATCAGCAACAGCGCCGTAATCGGTTACGTTTAAGGTAGGCTTTAAATTTGGAATTTCTTTTTCGCCCCAATGATAGCCTGAAAATGAAAAGTTGGGAAGAAATATATTTGATTCCTCGCTTAATATTTCCGGCATCCACTCCTCATTATCTTTACTATTACAACTTAGTAGAACTATTGATAGAACCACAAAAAGGATAAAGCTGAACAATTTTTTTATCATATTTATATCATCCAATTTTAGTAAACAAGTTTTTGTTTCAAGTATTTATCGACTATTATTTCTCCTGAATCTTTAATGTCATTTTCCGCATGCTTATTATTTTTCTCTCCCCACAACAGTGCAACTAATTTAACCGGGTTTGATATAAAACTATTATTGGAAATATTTACATTTATTATTCCGCGAGTTTTAATTAGTATTTCACTCTCTTCATCTTTTCCGCAATTTTTAAATGTGCTATTCTTAATAATTAAATTCCCGCCTATCGTTGATTCATCGTATCCGCCTCGGTAAAAATTTATTACATCTTTATCAACATTTTTAATTTCACAATCGATTACTGAAACAAATTCAGCGTTGTAATCTCCTTTGTCATCAGTTTCAGCGGCTAGTTCAATACCGCTTGAACAGTTATAAATTTTAGTTTTGTTTAATGATATTGAGTCAGCGAAAGAGCCTCTATATGCCTTAATTACTTTTCCAAAATTACTGATCTGACAATTATTAACATTCAGCATATAAGAGTTTGACATGTTTTCTTCGAGGGGAGAAAATGCGAGTGCATCTTTATTCCCAGATATTGAAATATTTTCAAGCTTGAGATTTCCTTTGGGATGCATTTGAAATAGTGAAGAATTGTTTTTCACCAGAATAAATAATTTTAACTTTTCTGTTCTTATCTTTCGCTCCTATGTAGATTGTTTTATCAATTATTAGAGACTGATCAATTTTGTAATTCCCGTCTTCCAATTCTAAAATATCACCTGATGAAGCTTCATTCAATAATTGACTTAAATTATCAGATGCTGACACTTTAACTACTGAACCTTCATCCAATGATTTATCAGCAGAATACCATTTAGGTCCATAATTATTTTTATCAAATTCATAATTTGAAATATTATCTTGGCTGACTACAGCACCAGCGATATTTTTGTTGGATCTTGTATTTCCAAAAATATCTGTTTTTATTTCGTCGAAACCAAAGCCGGAATATGTTTTTTGAAGTTTTGCTGTATCATTTTCAGAGGGTATATAAAGCCAATCTGTAACTTTTTTCATTTTCAACTTTGTCACTTCAATGCCGTCAAATTCTGATTCATGCCCAGGATTATCTAGGTAGTTATTATTAAATAACACACCATCTACTTTATCATAGGATTTTAATGGCAAGCTATCTGAATGCTGATTGTAGATTACATTATTTGCAATAACAATTCGCTCGGGACGAGCTGAACGAATTTCACTTTTAGGCAGTACATCTTTTTTATTCATATTGGCACCAACGCTAAATTGCCAAGGTGATGTACAGTTGATCCAGCTATTATAAGCAATAACTACATCTGTGACTTGGTTATATCGATTAAGCGGGGATTTCGGTATCCCGTTCATAATTGCTAAAGCACTTCTAAACTCATCAGCTTTCAAACCATAAAAATAATTATTCGTAATCCAATGACCTGTATTGATTACTCTTATTCCGCCAACAAATTCATTTGCTTCATTTCCAATAAAAATATTTCCGTCAATGATGCAGTAATTACCGTGCCTCATCACAAGGGAACCTTCACATTCGAAAAAGATATTATTTCGAAATTCATTAAAGTTTGATTTGCTTGAAATGATCTCTACTTCACCGTTACATTTTTCAAAATAGTTATTAGACACCTGCACATGGGATGGAGTCATAGAAGTGTAACTGTCGCCGATCTGCATTGTTTCAGCTTTTGGTCCGCCTTTTCTTGGGCGGGGTCCAAAATGATTGTTTGTTATTTTATGATAGTTACGAATATGCTCGTTGCCGTTTAGATAAACTCTGATGGTTGGTCCTTGATTGAACTTGCCTGCTAAATAACATCTATCCAGCTGATTATGTTGTCCATAAAATTCTACCCAATGGTCAGCGTCAAATCTGTTTGGCTGAGTAAAATCTTCAATAACACAATTGATAACTTTGCAATTATTAGCAATTTTATTTTTACTAATTCTAAAATCAATCACTGTATTTTTTGGCGTGTATCCATTTTTAAAGTACAATCCATCAACTACTAAATATTCACCGGCAATTCTTAGGCATGACTGACCTTCGAGTGTAACTTTTCCGGGAGTTTCGACACTAAGGGTAATCGGATTATCTTTTTCCCCAATAGCATTAAATTTTATTTCCAGATTTTCCCAAACTCCATTAGTAAGAACAATGTTATCTCCCGGTTCGGCAGACTTGATTGCATTTTGTAATTCCGTAGGATTGGATACTAATATTTTATTAGTCTGCGCAAAGCAGTTAAGGTTAATCAAAAATGTAAGTACACCGATGAGTATTGTTGTTTTACGCATTCTTATCTGTTCCATATTGTTAATCTTTTTTAATTACAGTCTTTACAATGTTGTTCCATAAATCTTAATCATTCGAATTGCCAAATAATTTCAACGACTTCAATCCTAATAGATTTCCCTCCAACACCACTTTTACATCTTCATTTTTAACATGTCCTAATATTCCCCAAGGTCCGTTAAAGCCTTCATCTATCAATAACTTGATCATCTCGTGTTCGTGATCTCCTTCGCCAATTGGTAAAATTTTAGGACAATCTTTTCTCATTCCGTTCAAATTAACTGATGATAAATATGGTTTAATTTTCTTCACTAAATGAGGGAAGTTTTCAATGTCTTGATGACCATGATGAAAGTTATAAACTATTTTCAAATCGTATTCAGGCATTGTATTAATAATTTCAATTTGATTGTTCAAGTCCCCGAACCATCCGCCGTGATTATAAAATTCAACTTTACATCCAATGCTATCAGCTTTTTCATAAATAAACCGGATCATCGATATGGCTTTACTCAATGATTGTTCATGAGTAAGATCTTTGAAGAAATTATTATTAAAGCTGACCCAGAGAGTTGTTCTTAATTCAGATTGCTCTAATATATCAAGCATTCTTTCATTTCGCGAACTGAGTTTTCCAATACTATCTCTCTTTGCATTCAACCAAAACCAGACTGAAATAATCTCCAAATTATTTTCTTTTACCAACTTAAATTCTTTTTCTGTTTCATCTAAATCATCTACTTTCCAATCATATGCGTATTTAGTAAAGCCAAAATCTTTCAGCATGCTTATGCGTTCCTCAGGCGATCGTTCTAAGGAATCAAACGCAACTACGCACCATGGATAAACATTATTCATATTTATATTTGCAGTATCTTCATTCGAACATGAAGAACTAAACAGAACAATAACTAACACTAATATTTTTAAATAATCTTTCATTTACTATTTATCTAGTTTTAACGAATACTTTTCACCCGGCAAACAGCTAAGCTTTTTAATTTTTTTAATAGTACCCTCATCTTCTAAATTTACTTCGCTATCAAAGATCATCGAAGCTTCCGATGAATTTAAAACGAATATTTCAATATTGTTTGGATTAAATTTTAAGATGTAATCCCCTTTTGACTGCGCGATAGTATTATTTGGTAAACTGAATGATCTTGTATTCAAGCAAATGTATATGTTTCCATTTGTAATTATTTGGTCGGAGTTAATGGATACTTTTGCGTCTTCTATACTGTTATTATTAAAGGACCATTCGCCTAAGCCTGAAAGTTCAATTATATCCTTTGCTTCTCCTCTTTCTTCAAAATCAGCAAAGGGATAAAGAATTGTTGTAAAGTTAAAGTTATCATTTCCTTCCTTGCTAATAACTACATTCCCCTTACCTCTAAAGCTATCAAACGAATGCCGGTAGTTTCCGTTGTTCATTTGAATAATATCTAGTCCGCTACCGTTAGCAAATGTTGTTCTGAGATGATTATTGTTCTCCAAAGAAAAATGACCCTGCCAAACTTGCTGATAATTATGTTTTTCATTTGAAAGGAATTCATCTTTTACGATCCAAAACCCATCTTTAATGAATATGACTTTTCGAATATGATTAACACCAATATTTGAATAACCGTCATGAGTACCGACAAATAAATCAAAGTCACTATTTGATAACCAGCTAATAGTTTTTGGGTTTGGGAGTTTTTTAAATTTCCCAAAACCTGAACCGCCTCTGTTTCCTTTCCAATCTTGGCCATGCGGTATTGAGTCAACAAGCGCTACATTTTTAACAAACGAATTTTTGAAAAAAGGAAAGTCTTCAAGAAAATATCTTACTTGGTAATTTGGTAAAATAACTTGATCGTTAGCATAAGCATATATCCCAAGCATATCACCGTGCTGATGATCAGGCTTTTTATCGCTGAGCCCTGCCGAAATTATCATTGCCGGATCATCATCATCCCAGCCTTTTCTCATTAGGTAATAGCCTGTTTCTTCTAACGATGCTGAACCCAATTTTGGACGCTGCTTTTCAATTTTTTCATACACATCAAAATCTTCATTTCTAAAAAACCAATATTTAACTGATGAAGGCTTGCTCTTGCTGAAATACTTGTATTCCGGTTCTTGAAAAAGCAAAGCGCCGATGTACATTGTTGAATGCATCTGATTATATTCCGCCCAGGGTGAATCGGTATCATCCTGTAGCACCGGCAGTTTTCCATTAGGCAGTGCAATTTTTATTAATGCATCAAACATCGATTTGAATCTCTGCTCAAACTCATTCGAAACTTCTATATGGTTAAGCTTTGCCAAATAGTAAACATAAAAGTAATTATCTATGTCGCCAACATGGTAATGTACTGACCTTTCAAATTGAAATCCGTCCGCATTTATCTCTTGTCTTAAATGCTTTGTTAAATAATTAATTGAATGCTCAAACCATTTATCTGATTCATTAAACTCATCAAATAGAATCGAGATCAATGACAACGCCATCAAACCTTTTGTATGATGGTTCCCGTTATTATATTTTTTAGTTTTATTGTAAAGATCAGTCCCGTGATATAGAAACGTCTTTATTAATAGAATTTGGTCATCAGTTGAATAATCTTCACTTGCCAAAAATAGGTTATGTGTAAATAGCCAATTGAATACCCTGTAGCCGCTTCTAAAATATTCGAAAACATCATTGCCGTCAGTTTCATATTCATTTTTAATATAGGCATTACGAAGTGATTTTACCTGCTCAACGAAATAATTTTTATACTCAATATTCTTATCTTCATTATAATAGCAAAATCCAATATCTATCATTTTATGTGACCGCGCCAGATGCCTTAATTTATATGCATTTATTTCCTCACCATTTAGTCCGGTTATCGGAAGTTTCCATTTTGTTTCCGCGGGAAATAATGATAAGTGTTCCGCCTTTCTTCTTTTGTGTTCGCTCAGTCTATCGGGGTAAGTTTCGGTATAATAGTTAAATCTTTCTTCAAGATTTTTCCAATTAAAAAAATATGATGCAGCCATTTTATTTTTGAAATAAGCGGCTAACTGCTCAATAGCCTTTTCTTTTTTCCCCAACTCATAGATATCAACAATTTGCTTTATCTCTTCGTGAGAAGTATCGAGCATGGAAATTAGCTGATCATTTGTGATTACTTCATTTTTAAAACCAGCTGTTATGTCTGCAAAAAATATTTGCGGTAATAATGCTATGACTATTATAAAATTTTTAATTTTCATATATCCTACTTCAAATGAACTAATTTTCTTGTATCGGAAAACTTGCCGTCTGAAATTCTGAAATAATACCTGCCTGAACTAAAATTATCCATTTTAATTGAGAATTTATTGTAACCCGGAATTAGCTTACCGCTGAAAACTGTTTTAACCAATTCACCATTTGTATCGAATATTTTAAGATTAAAATTACCTTGTCTAAAAACATAAACTTCAATATTTGTAGCGCTGTTAAACGGATTTGGATAATTTTGTTTGAGAATAAATGATCTATGCTCAGGAAGAATATTTTCGTTAGAAACACTTGTAATGATTTCAGTCCCGGGTCCAACATCCTCTGGAGTAAGCGGTTTATACATAATTTCAGTGTTCGAAAATTCATCAGCACCAACATCTAAGAGTGAATCACGCTCTTGACCGTCCATATCATTAACCACATAATCCCAAGTGCCTAGACTTGAATCTATCGCCGGACTCGAACTTGAAAGCCTCCAATAATCGTCCATCAATTCAAGTTGAGGGTCGATCTCTTTTATTTCCGTAGATGCTGCTGTTATACCTAAACTTGCTATTGCAGTTGGGTGCATAATGTTACCTTGCCACACCATATTAATAGGACTTGTAAATGTCTGAACCAAATCGTTCTCGCTGCCGACAATAATATTATTTGCAATTACAACATCGCGCGGCGGCTTGCTGTAATTACCATTATTAGTGTAACCGATTTGAATTGCGTTTGTATTGTTTACAAGTGTATTAAAAACAATTTTCGCCCGGTTAATTCTAAAATGTTTTGAAAGATTACTGCCGCTATCATAGTCACCATTGGTTAATGTAATTGGTGCATCCCAAATTGTTCCCGTCAAGTCTTGGAAATAATTATTGTACACGAGATGATCATCGCCGTAAAGTCTAACACCGCCGGTTCCTTCCACACCTTCTCCAAAGAAAAAGTTTCCGTAAACCTCTGTTCTATTTCCATGTCGAAGTGAAACAGTTCCTTTGCAGCGTTTGAAAGTATTATGCCGGACAATGTTATCACAAGTTTTTACAGAAATTATTTCAGGGTCTCCGTTGCAATCTTCAAAAAGATTATGCTCAATAACGGTGTAGCCGCTGGATTGTGATAACTCACTCCATCCAACTCGTATTGATTCTTTTTCATTTACAACTCGCGGAGTGTTATTCCTAAAATAATTGTGATCTATCGTATCTCTGATTGAGGAAAGATATACAGGGTCTGGTGATCCGTCAATCGTTATAAAATTTCCAGGCTGAGTTTTATTTTCAAAAATATTATGATCAATCCTGTTATCGCTGCTGATGGCATTGGGATCATCCCAAATTCCGCCAATCAGAACCCACTTTCTCGAATTAGTTTCATTTAGACTAAATATATTATTTGTTATACGTATATGATGACTAGCTTGAAGTTTTACTGCGGTAACGTTGATACTTTTAAAGATAAAACCAGTTAAAGTAATGTAGGAACATTTTCTGAAATCAAAATAGGATTCATTAACAAGTTGAACACCGTTTAATGATTCTGCCATTATAATAATTCTGTTCTTGGCTGTTCCGTTATTTCTTATTGTTACAGATCCATCCGTATCAAAATTACCATTCCTAATCATTATTGTATCGCCTGGCATAACAGAATTAACAAGTGATTTTAAATGATCAGCATTGTTTACTAAAATTTTTTGAGAACTGTAAATTATATTGGAGAAGAGAAATACTAATAAATAGATAATGACTATATGGGATACTGGGTGAGTTTTGAATTTAGAACTTACCCTGGAGAAATGATCCCCAGCGTAAGTTCTTTCAATTTTGTCTCCACATAAGATGAATTTGAAGATATATTCCATAAATAATCAGTTCTCATCTTTTATCTTAACTCTCTTTATTTCACCACCAAAGAAATAAACGGAGGCTATACCTAAAGGAACTAATATTGCGCCTAGTGCAAAGAACGGCACATAACTTGTTACAGTAAGAGCTGGTACTAGATAGGTTGTTATAACAACTCCTATTGCAGCAGTGGTTCCACCCATGCCTGCTAAAGCTCCAACATTTTTTCCTGAATAAAAATCACTGGGTAACGTTTGAATATTTCCAATCGAAACTTGAAATCCGAATAATATAACAGCAATTAGTAATACAGCCATTAAAGGAGTACTTGCAAATGCTGTTAGTATTAGAGAAGGAACCATGATTATTCCACCAAGTGATATTGCAACTTTTCGTGCCTTATTGGTAGACCATCCCTTTTTTATCCATTCTCCTACTATCCAACCACCAAATAGTGCCCCCGCAGCTGCCCCAACATAAGGAACCCAAGCAAACAGTCCAATTTGCTTAACATCAAATCCAAATTGATCTGCTAAATAAATTGGTAACCAGAAAACAAATAACCACCAAATTGGATCCAAGAAAAATCTTGAGATTAATACTGACCAACTCTGTTTGTAGGAAAGCATTTCTCCCCAACCCAGTAACTTATCTTTTATGGTATCGCCAGTTGTTTCTTTTTGACCTTCGATAATGTATTCTTTCTCTTCATCAGTAATCCATGGATGCTTATCAGGCAGAGCTTTATTAATCATTACCCAGGGAATTATCCACAAAATACCAATAACCCCTAAAATTACGAAAGTCATTTGCCAGCCAAACCAAGTATATAGGATTGCAATAACCGGGGCAGAGAGAACAGCCCCCAATGATGCACCTGAATTAAAAATTCCCTGTGCAAAGGCTCGTTCTTTGATTGGGAACCACTCTGCATTAGATTTTGTGGCACCTGGCCAGTTTCCTGCTTCTCCTAAACCAAGCATAAATCTGAATATGCTGAAGCTTGCTAGTGATCTTGCTATCCCTAATAATCCAACTGATATAGACCAGACAACAATAGAGAAAATAAATCCAAGCTTTGTACCAATCTTATCATATAATTTACCAGATAGACTTTGACTTATTGCATAGGCCACAGTAAACATGATGCCGATGAATGCGTAGTCTTCCTTATTTAATCCAACATCACCTTCAATTGATGGCCACATTATTGCAAGAGCACTTCTATCAATGTAATTAATAACTGTGGCAAGTGCTACCAGAGTAACAATCCACCAGCGCAATCCCTTTACTTTTTTCATAAGAATTCCTTGTTAATTAGTTTTCTTTTTAATACTCATATTAGTCATTCATAAAATCTTCTCTAATCGGGCTGAATACATCTATCAAAATACCATCTTCCAAACATACTGCACCATGTTCAACATTAGGAGGAATATAAAAACCGTCTCCACCCCTCAATACTTTTTTTTCATCGCCAATAGCAACTTCAAAAGAACCACTTACAACGTATGTGGTTTGACTATGAATATGAGCATGCCTTGCTCCAATCCCACCCTTATCGAATTTAACTTTGACCATCATTATTTCATCATCGTATCCCATAAACTGTCTCTTCATTCCTGGAGCTACATCTTCCCAATTTAGCCCTTCAGTTTGAATATATTCTTTACTCGAATATTTCATATCAACTCCTTTATATTTTTTTTATCGCAACGGGTCCTGCCCAATTATATGAATTATTATTAATTTCAATACTATGTATACTTTCGCTACTGGGATCACTATTTGAAATAAAGACCATCCAATTAATATTTTGTTTGCCAGCAATGTTTACAACTGTATAATCTAAGTTAGATTCCAATACTTTTATTTCTTCAAAGTTACTGTAAGCCCCACTAGTTTTTTCCTTAATAGGATCAAACGAACCATGTGGTTCTATAATATTAGCAAAACAATAGGATTTTGTTTTTTGTCTAATAATTAATCCGGTTTCATTTCTAAGATTAAAGTTCGGATCTGAAGCTCCAATGCGGGTAAAGTATACTTCTGAACTAGTATCGGTATTAGATGTTATTGAATAAAATCTGTTACCATTTATCCATGTAAATTGCATAATTCCATTTGGTTTTCCGAATGCTTCTTTCCATAAGTGTTGGTAACCATTTTTATTACCGAGAACTTTTCTTGTTTTTGTAAATGCTTCATATTCAAAGTTTACTGAAAGGAAATGCCCTTTATAGTAAAACGGTAAGTCATATTCATGTTCTTCATCTGAGATAAGATTAAATACATCAAGGATGATTGGTTTTGATAGCAGAGAATCCTTTATCAAACAGAGGGTTCTTTGCATTTCAATATTATAAGCATTTTTTTCCTTTGCACTTGCATACTGAAAATTGGGATTAGAAAAATTTACAGCATATTTTTCAGAATGATGATCTTCAGATTTTTCCATAATACCATCAAATTGAGAATTCCCATCTACAACAAGTGTATTATGCGCTACTGTTTGCTTAGCAAAAGATTTATTTTCCGGAAGATATCTTCCGCCATATTTTTGTTCGACATTTAAAAATCGCGCTGCTCCATAATCAGGCAAAATTTCTCTACCCTGATCATAATAGAGTATTCCTAATTTATCAAAATGACCATGAGACAATCCGTGTGATCCATATTTAAAGAATACTGCAGATTGATCTTCACTTGTACCATATCTTAAGATGGTTATACCGCCTTTATTGCCCTTAGGCCCATCAGAAAATTCAACACTTTTCCATTCAAATTTTTTATTACTAGCATTGGCTTCCAAATCTTTTGCAACTTGGAATCCGGAACCATCGAGAGAAACACGATTATGAAGACTAACCAGATTCAATAACTGTGAATTGTTTCCACAATTAGCATAAATATAATTTATAGGATAAATTAGTTCAGGTGTTAACCAAGTCTTTTCTTTCAAAGCATCATTAATGGGTATAAACTCACCATTAGTATAAGTTACCTGAAGCAACGATTCTAAAGCTTTCTTTAAAATACTACTTCGATATCCATAAATTTTTAACTTAGGTAAATTATTATCAATAGATTCAGCAAAAATAAAAAATGGCCAAAGTGCATACCTGGCATAGTAGCCGCCTTCTGTATAGTAACCATCAGGTGAAAATAATTCTCTCAACTGAGCTAAGAATCCTGTCTCACCTTTTCCATCAGTTCCATATAAAGATTTAGAAATATAATCTTCATTTCCTAAAACAAATCCAGTCATACCTACTGCAGCAACCATCCAAGTAGCATGATTAGTAATTGAATTAAATTTTTCATGATGATCATTTAGGAAAAATTCAACCATTGGGTTAAATATGTTAGTTTCATATTTTGATCTTTCAATTTCCGAGATATCACTATAAATACAATCATATGCTTGAATGGTATGCAGTAACCATACTGTTTCATTTAAACTCTGCCAAAATATCTTTCCATATCCCTGTGCCTTACCTTGAGGATGCTTGCCAAGCGTTGGAAATAACTGTGAATACTCATCAAGCATATTTGTAATGAAATTAAGATATTTTTTATCCTTCGTAAATTGATAAAGAATACCCGCTTGATGCATTTCTGAATAATTTTGCTTATGCTTTTCGTGAGTATAACCGCCTCCGGCATGGAGTGGAGTTGGAATATCTAACTGACCATTAATGGCAACATCAATTTTTTCTATTACTTCTTTGAGTGAACTTTCAAATAGCGGTGCTTCCTCTAAATTTTGCGATATGTAATTAACATCATTTAAATTTAACACCAAATTTGGGTGCAAACTTTGTGAATTCGCACCCGAAAATGCAACAATGAATAAGACAATAAATACAGGTAATATATTTTTTTTCATTTCGATCATCTTTTATACAAAATATAAACCACCGTTTATTTCAATAGATGCACCCGTAATAAATGAAGATTCACTTGAAGCCAAGTATGCCACCAAATCAGCAACTTCATTGGCCTCTCCTTCTCTTCTAAGAGGTGTTCCAGCGGCAACTTTTTCTCTAACCTCAGGTTTTGTAAATGTATTATGAAATGTCGTGTTTATCATTCCGGGTGAAACTGCATTTACTCGAATATTTTTGGGTCCTAATTCTTTAGACATGCTTTTTGTAAAAGTTAACACACCGCCTTTTGCAGTTGAATAGGCAGTAGCCCCGGGTCCGCCACCATCTCTGGCAGCTTGTGAAGAAAAGTTGATTATCGAACTGCCTGAGGGCATAAATGGAACAACTTCTTTAGTAACCATATATACAGATGTTAGGTTCAGCTTAATTACAAGATCCCAAAAATCAATATCTAACTCGTCAATCGTTTTTCTTCCTACAAGACCGCCGGCAATATTAACGAGAATATGAATTTCATTGCCAAAAGCATCCTTGCATTTATTAACGACATTCTTTATATCTTCAACCTTAGTCATATCTCCTTGAACAATAATCGCTTTTCCACCTTCCTTTTCAATCATTGATTTAGTTTCATCTGCTTGATCCGGATTATCATAATAATTGACACAAACAGATGCACCCTCTCTTGCTAATTTTAATGATGTTTCTCTTCCTATGTCTCTTGCACCACCAGTTACAATGGCTACTTTGTTTTCTAATCTACCCATTTTTTTACTCCTATATTTTATATTAATTTTTACCGGCAGAAGCACTAACTGCTTGTTCAATGTGTTTCTCAGCTATCTGAAGATGAGCTGTCATTGCACTTTGTGCACCTTCTGGATCTTGATTTTTAATTTTTTCAAATATTTTCGTATGCCAAATTACTGCTGCTTCTTTTGCCTCACCAACATTGCTTAAAATCTTCGATTTTACGGCAGGCATTAATCGATGTATGGGACTTAGAAGCAATGGTAATAATTTATTCTGTGAAGCTTTGGCGATATGCATATGAAAAGACATATCATATTCAGCATGTTTTTCAGGATCGCTCTCATTATTATTAATATTGCTGATATCCTTCTGTAATTTTATTATATCATCATCTGTTCTATTTAAGGCTGCTAGATATGCTATTCCAGGTTCAATAATCTGTCTTGCATGAATCAAATCAAAATAGTAATCACCCTCAAAACGATGTTCTAAAAACTTTAAGAATATTATTGCTAACACTTTCTGATGATATACTCTTAACAAAAATTCCTTTCCCTTTTTCAATTGATACTAATCCATGAGCTTGAAGAACTTGTATTGCTTCTCTAACAGAAGTTCTACTAACTCCAAACATATTACATAATTCATTCTCAGATGGAAGTTTACTCCCTGGCAGATATTTTTTTTCAAATATTGCATCTTCAATTTGTGAAGCAATTAGCTCTTTAATAGAAACTCTTTTATCTAACGGATTAAACATTAATTATTCTCCAATAATTCCATTATAATAATCTATCTTTCAACTCTTCCTGAACCATCACCTTTGATTAATTTTTCAACTTCGTCTACTGAAACCAAATTAAAATCACCAGGAATTGTTTGCTTCAAGCAAGATGCTCCAACTGCATATTCTAAACTCTGTTTTGTGATCATTGTAATTAAGTAAGCCGAATATAAGTCCACTGGCAAATGAATCTCCGCCACCTACTCGATCTACAATTTGGATATCATATTTTTTCGATCTGTAGGGTTCCGAACAATTTTTCTCATCTAACAGTAATGCGCTCCATCCATTTCTTGAAGCTGAAAAACTTTCTCTTAAAGTGATTGCAACAGATTCAAAATCCATATTTATCTTTTAGATGTTTTGCTAATTTAAAATATCCCTCTTCATCAATTGATGCTTGTTCAACATTTGTATCTCCAGCTTTTTCACCAAGACTTTTATCAGCATCTTCTTCATTAGCTATGCATACGTCAACATATTCCATTAGAGGCTTCATAACTTTTTGAGCTTCTTCTGTTGTCCACATTTTCTTTCTGAAGTTTAGATCACAGCTAACCTTTACATTCTTTGATTTTGCAGTAATCAATGCTTCGTTTAAAACTGATTGAGCTTTTGGACCTAATGCTGGTGTTATTCCAGTCCAATGAAACCAAGTACATCCTTCAAATATTTTATCCCAGTTAAAGTCTTCAGATTCAACATTCGACACTGCTGAATTAGACCTATCATATACTACCTTGGATGCTCTTTGACTTGCGCCTGATTCAAGGAAGTATATACCAACTCTATCACCAGCCCTTTTAATATAATTTGTATTTACACCAAATCTTCTAAGATGGTTAACGGCTGACTGACCAATTTCATGTTTTGGCAACTTACTTACAAAGTAACTTTCCAAACCATAGTTTGCTAGAGATACAGCAACATTGGCTTCACCGCCTCCATAAGTTGCATCAAAGTTTTGTGCTTGTACGAATCGTGTAAAGCCTTGAGTAGATAATCTTAACATTATTTCACCAAATGTTACAACCTTATGTGACATCGTTTTCTCCTAAAACTAATAATTTATCGAGTTTATACTTTCCATTATCTGTTTTGCATTTTTCGTTAGAACAGTATAATTTTCTTCTAATATTGCTTTCTTGTCAATTAACGCACTACCAACACCAACAGCACATGCCCCTGCTTTTAGCCATTCTCCAGCATTTGTTAAACTTACACCTCCGGTTGGCATTACTTTAAGGTGAGGCATTGGCGCTTTCATGCCTTTTATAAATGACATCCCCAAAACATCGGCAGGAAATATTTTAATTATATCTGCACCAGCCTCCCAGGCAAGTTGAGCTTCTGTTGGAGTAAATGTCCCGGGCATTGCTGGAATATCATTTTTATGGGATCTTTCAATTATTTCTTTTTTAAAGATTGGACTAACAACATATTTTGCTCCTGCATCAATGGCTTTTTGAGCCATTTCTTGATTTAATATTGAGCCAACACCAATGAGAACCTTATCCCCTATTTCTTTTGAAGCTAATGCAATAGTTTCAATTGCATTGGGAACTGTCATAGTTATTTCAATTGCTTTAACTCCACCCTCATATATTGCTTCAGCAACTTTAATTAATTTTGAAGGATCTTCCATACGGATTACTGCAACAGCCTTCAACTCAATTATATTTTCTACTATTTCATGTCTTTTCATACAAAAAGAATATTATTTAATTGTTGGTTAATTTCATTTTTACAACAGAATCCAAAATAATTTGCATTGGATCGAATGTAGGTTTATTTATGTCTTTCTCTTCGTAATAAGAAAGTTTATTATATAATTTTAGGTATTCGAAATTTTGTAAGTCTATTCCTGCAAAGCCCAAGAATAATGGTTTTGAATTATCAAAATTATTAATTTGCGTTATTTCCCAATCTTCCGGATGCTCCATAAATGGAATAAGAAATTCAATTACTTCAATTAAGGTTTTTCCGTTTTTATTTAAATATTTCCAATTGTTGATATTATAATTTAAGAGAGTACTGCTCAAATAAGAATGTGCAGTTAGATTGAATACTGAATAATCAAGCGATCGTGTTCTCTCCTCTTCTAATGGCTGTCTAGCATAGGCATCAATTTGATTATCTAAAAGAAAATGTTTCGAATGACTGTCAATAAAATTTATATTATCCTCAATTTGTAAAAAGTTGCTTATTGCAGAAATTTGTACAGCCCACCAAGTTCCATGATTATTTCCTCTTTTTTTCTCATCTAATCCGTAAATACTTGTTGTTAACCAATCAAGATATTCCGTATACCAAGCTTTTACTCCTTCATAAATATAGTCTTTAATTCTACCTTGACTTTTCAGTAATATTATGGCTTCAGTTAATACTCCAAGCCGTCTACCATCAATAATACCGACACCACGTGGTCTAGTTCTATTTCTTATTAACTGTGAATACTTTAAATTAGGATTCATCCTAGTAGATTTTTCAATAAACCAAATATTTAAGAATTCATTTACTTTTTCTTCATAAATAGGATTCTCTGAGAAATAGTTGTAAAACGTAAGTGCTAATATTCCCTTATAAAATATTGAAAGTTCATTTTTATGGTCCATAAATCTATCAGGATTTCTTTCACCATCTCTTCTGATATATGGTAAATTTGGTTCTCCTTCAATTGGCCACCAATAGGGACTATCACTATAATAATCGTTTATTGTCGCATCTTTAGCATAAGGGGCTGTATATTTTGTAATTGTGTATGGACCCTTTTCAATTGCTAAATCTGCAAGATATTGTAGCATTTCAATCTCTTTTTTAAACTCCCCATTCTCACGATATTCAACTTTTATCTTGTTCAAATCTTGCATATTAAAAAAGTTTAGTGACTGACCAGCTACCAATGAGATAGTTACTTGAATTAAAAACAATATTTTTAAAACTACTTTCATTTCAATTTCTATTTAATCAATATCATTTTACCAGATAAACTTCCAAAATCACTCTTAACTGTATAAAAATACAATCCAGAACCAACTAAGAAGTTAAAATTATTATCACCATGCCAAACGACTGAGTTAAAACCTGCCTCTTGAATTGAATTGACCAATGTTTTTATATTCCTTCCAATTGCATCATAAATAGTAACTTTCACATTTCCCTTATTGGGAAGATTATAGCTAATAGTTGTTGATGGATTAAAGGGGTTCGGATAGTTTTGAAACAATTCAAAATCGTCAGGGAGTGAATTATCATTAGGCTCATCAACAGAAACAACTGGGTTTAACCGGTCGTTTAATTGTGCTAAATAAAGTGATTGAGGATTTAGTCCAGTTTCATTGCTTCCCTCAATAAATCCAGTTGGTTCATTAAATGAAGCTTCACCATAACCAGCAATTAAACTTCCAAAACATCCAATAGCATAATTTTGAGCATTAGGCGGTTGTTGAACCAATATTTGCCCAGTTTTTACATCACAATTCCACACAACCGAATGAGCTATTGACCAGCCATGACTTGTTCCATAGTAGGCCCGGTTATACAGTCCTAATCTACGAGGATTGTAACCACTTCGAGCATTATCAAGTTCTTTATGATTATCCCATAAAAATCCCATACTCCATCTTCTATGTCCTTCACTTGCAGCGTAAGCCCCTTCTGAAGTGCAATTATAAAATACGTTCCCTGATGCTGATGAAGTACCATTTGATACATAACTATGACGCCCTTCACTTGTATGGCAATCCTTAAATAGTATTAATTGGGAAGCTCTATAGGTATTAAAATTATATCTTCTTCCACCTGTAATAACTGATATCGGCTCTAACGACTTACAATTTTCAACGGTTATTCTTGTTGCAGTACTAGTCTCAATTCCTGATTGTCCAAAATGCAAAAACGTACAATTACGAACCCAAGAATCTTCAGTTTGTATTAATTTGACTGCATCCCAAGCATGATCTTCATCAAATGGATCACCTGAAGTTTCAATTTCAATTCTTAGATTTTCTATTCCAAGATTTTTTACAATACCATTTTTATTGTATTTATAAATGTAAGATTGCGATAATGATCTAATCAAATGATTGAATACCGGTGCATCTATTGTAATTTCATTTCCATTGATTTCTGTGATATGTCTATTAAATAATATAGGTTGACTATCAACTTCCCACGGAACATCAATACCTGGTTCTGCTCCGGACTCATCAGAACGGGTACCACCATAATCAATTGATTCCAGCCACTCCTCCGTACATGGGTGATATATAATTATATTATCACCAACATTATACGGTGACGCGTCTTCTACTTCAAATTTTCTTTCACCAACATAGATAGTATCTGTAATAATATTAGTCTGGGTATTACTAACTTTCTCCTTCCATTCTGAGTTTGATCCACCACCTGCCTTTAATATTGTTCTTTGATCAGGGGAATTTCCGGTTGCATAAATAATTGTATTTGAGGATGGATCGTCTCCATCACCGACACCACGCATAACAATACCAGGAAACTTCATGTATAAAATTCCCGATACCTCATAAGTCCCTGCTGTTAGTAATAATGCACCTCTAAAGCCATCAGAGTTGACCGGATTATATGCAACTTCAATCAAAGCATTGTTTATATGGCTTGAATTATCTCCGGCAACAGGAGAGATCGTTTTTACAACAGGAATAAATGGGATTGTATCGTTACTATTCTTATAACCAGCATAACTGAAATCAGGTATAGAGTTACCAAAAGAATCTCTTTCATAGACTAATTTATTGTCTGAATCGAAAAATACAATTGATGACTGCCATTCTTGTGCGAATATAACTTGAGCCCAAAACATTGCAATAACAATGTAAAAAGTGTTCTGTAATATTTTATAAATTAAATAATTCATTAAAAAATAATTATTTGACTAAAACAGCTTTTCTAACAAACCTTTTATCACCAACAATCATTCTAACAAAATAATTGCCGGAAGGTAAATTGTTGGCATCCCAGTTTAGACTATAATATCCTTTATTATATTCTCTCTTAAGTAAATTATGGACAAGTTCGCCGTTAGTATTAAAAACATCAATTTTAACAAATGCCTGTTCAGGCAAGCCAAACTTTATTACAGTTGAGGGGTTAAAAGGATTTGGGAAATTTTGATATAGGTTAAAATCATCAGGAACAATACCCTCATCATTAGCAACTGAAACTAACAATTGAAACACAGCAACTATTTCTTTCGCTGCATCCATTGTAATTTGAATAACCGAGTTTGATCCGGAAGCATCTCCGCTCCATTGCACAAATTCATAGCCAGCTGCTGGTACAGCATTCAATGTAACAGTTGACCCAATTGTATAATCATTAAGGGGATGAGATGGATCGGTAGTAATTGAACCTGACCCAAAAACAGCAAGAGTTAATGTTACAAAAGAAGGAGGATTAACAGCCCATCTTAAATCACCAAGCGAAGAACCATCATTAGCCTTGTTAAGAACAGATGAATTACTTGGCAGAGTAAAATTACCAGCCGCTCTGTCCTCATATAGAGGATCAACTTCAATCATTCCATTTCTGATTGAAGCTCCTCGATTAATCTCCACAGTGCCCGATTCAAAAATATTAGTGTAACTAATTGAGGCATTGTTTCCAAATAAAGCAACGGAAGCGGAAGCAACTGAGCTATTGGTTATTATTGAATTACTAATAAATGTATCATCACACTCCTCTGCTCTAATTGCTAATGTATTTTCATACGCGCAATTATCAAATGTACAATGGTTAATATTTATTTTTGGTCCGGGAGTAAATAAAACATTATCACCAGCATAAATATAAATAGCTTCTCGTGGGATATTCCAGAACGTACAATTTGATAGTTCAAATACTTCTACATTATAATTCCCAGACTGCGAAGTCTCATCTTTTAATCTAATACCTTCTTTACCACAATTATTAAAAAGTGAATTAGAAATAATTATTGAATCAGCAAAAGTATCCTCATAGGCTCTAAAGAAATTACCATCAGTTCCTATATTAACATCATAAAAATTACAGCTGTCAACTTTCAACTTGTATGATTCACTCATTCCATTATCATCAGTTCTAATCAAATATTTTGCTGGAGTTACTGTTCCGGACATTCCATCTAAAGCTAGTCCTCTTAACTCCAAATTTCCCCCGTCTCTAATTACAAACACTGATCTTGTACTAGAGGATTGACTAATATTTTGTATAATAGGTTTACTGCTTAAGCCAGATGCAGCTCTAATTATTATATCTTTATCAATTATCAAATCCGAATTATTTGAATAAATGCCTCCATCAGAGACTAATTCAATTATTTCCCCATCATTTGCTAGTGTTAATGCATTTTTCAATGAATCAACACCTGCAAAAACTTTTATTACTTCTATAGGGGGTAACGGAGCTGGATGCCAAGAAGGTCCAGTAACACTATCATTTAAAGGTCTTCTAGTAACAGCATCCATGGAATATTCATCTGAGCCAATATCTGGGGAACTCCCCCTAAATTGACCATCCATATCATCAAAAATATAATTATAATTAGTTGAAGCGGAATCAATCGCCGGACTATTTGAAGATATCCTCCAAAGATTATCGGTTCCGGTAATTAATTGCGGATCAACAATAGTTATTCCGTCGGGTTGGGTGATTCCTATTGGTCCTCCATAAATTATATTATTCTCATAAAGCATATTTATCGGATCATCTTCGTACTCAATTAAACGCGAACTTGAAGTTGCAATATTGTTGCTAATCTTGCAGTCTAAAGGTGGTAATGTTCTCTCAGAATCTTTCCCAGCACCAATGTTAAATGTTTCACTACAATTTACAAAAGTATTATTTACTACTTCTGCTCGTTTAACTTGAAAGTATCTATTAAGTGGAGAATTTAAAACGCCATTAACCATTGTGAGTGCTGCTCTAAAACTCGTGCCTCTTAAATTTTCGAAATAATTGTTGTAAACCTTGTGGTCCTCACCTATTATCCTTACTCCTCCTGTATTACTCTTATTGTTTCCTATAAAATAATTGCCATAAACTTCTGCATAGTTGCCATGTCTTAAGGTAAGTGCTCCTTCGCATTCATAAAATGTATTATATCTGTAAATATTATTTCCTGATTTACTTGAAATTATTTCAATCTCGCCATTACACTTTTCAAAGTAATTATTTTCAACCGTCGTGTATGAATCTGTCATTGAATAATCGCTTGTACCAACACGAATTGTTTCACCACCGTTTACCCCAAGTTCAGGTCGGTATGCAAAGTAATTACTATCAATTAAATGATAATTCGGCTGTCCATCAAGCCATACTACAAGGGTTGTTCCAGAGTGTGTTTTACCTCTCATAAAACAGTGATCTACACGATTATAAGTTCCATAGAGTGAAATCCATTTGTAATCAGTTGAACCACTCGTAGGGTTGTAATTCTCGATAGCTGTCTCAGTTAATCTACAATTGTTTGCTAATTGACTAGAGCCATTTCTAAATTCAATAACTGCTCCAGAAATACTCCTACCGTTTAAAAAATATAATCCAGATACTGTTAGGTAATTACCAGCAATCCTTAATGTGGATATTCCGTTCAGAACTACTTGCCCAGGAGTTTCGGCCCGAAGTACAATATTTGCTTCTTCGGTTCCATTTCCAGAAAATACTATCCTCTGATCTGTCCATATGCCATTAGTCATTACGAGTGTATCACCTGGTAATGCAGAGCTCATAGCACTAGTAATGTCTGTTGCAGATGATACATAAATTAAATTACCTGCAATTAATGAGACATTCAAAAAGAAGAAGAAAATATAAATGAATGTGGTTTTCAATTTAATCCAAAATTTAAATAGAATTGGCAATAAATAAGAAAAGTTGGCTGAGCATTAAGAGTACTCAGCCAACATAGATATTACTATTTTAGGAAAATCATTTTATTTGTTTGCATAAATTCTTTGCCATTAGTTCCAACTGCCTCGATTCTATAAATATAAAATCCGGAGGCTAAACCAACACCATTATCATTTTTAGCATTCCATATTTTTTGGTGATAACCAGCATTTAATGATTCTCCGTTAACCAATTTAGCAACCTCTTGACCAATTGAATTATATATTTTTATTGATACTCTTGATTCAATCGGCAATGCAAATTTAATTGTCGTACTAGGATTAAATGGATTCGGATAGTTTTGTTCTAGACTAAATTCTATAGGAATCAATTCTATTTCATCTACCCCAACTGGAGGATTAGTTGCCCAATTAAGATCACCGAGTGCTAATCCATCATGTGCAAGCCCATACATTGGTGAAGTAGATGGCAATGTAAAATTATAGTTTTCCGGATCTTCAAACTGAGGATCTAGACCATATATGGTTGCAGAGTCAACCATGCCATCTGCCGAGTTAATGGGAACTGACTTAACCATGAATGTATCTATGTGGCTTACATAAGTTAATGCAACACCGCCGTCAGCTCCTTGTGCATCCATTAAGTCACCATCCCTACCATGACCAGAAGTTCTAGTATTAGCAATAATAATATCTCTAACAATTGCTCCACCACTATTTTTAAGGTACATAGTCCTTGTTGCACTATTGTAAAAAGTTACATGCTCAACAATTACTGGTGCATCAGGAGTTGTTGGATCCAAATCAGAATAATATCTAATTCCTTCAGCATCTATATTTGTAAATGTACAATTCCTTACAATCAAAGAATCTAATGCTCTATCGGTGAGCCACTTTTCAGTATCTGAAATTCTGATTGCTTCATAACCGATATCATCAAAAGTACAATTCTCAAATTTAACTGTACCAAGAATCATGTTTACATCAAGTTTAAAAGCATGCCCATCGCCAGTCTCCTTACCATCATCATAAAGGTGTCTAAAGTCTACATTATCAAAAATAGCATTAGAACCCCATTTCACTGTATCAGGGGCAGTTGAATTAGAATATCTAACAGCATATTTCATTCCTGCAGAGTAGTCTGTGCTACCATCAATAATTACCCCTTTAAGCATAATATCATCGAATACCCTAAGTATATCTATTGTACCTTCAACTCCATCAGGATTAGTATTGGTAATTATTGGTTTCTCCGCTAAACTATCATCAGCAACAATACTCAATGGAACTTTTACTTCCACAGTTCCACTCTTTAGTGTAGTATAAATTCCACCGCTTGTGGTTAGTTTTAGGGTATTAACAGTGCTATTGTTATTTGCAAAATCAACTGCATCCATTAAATCCCAACTATCATCAATTGCTAATACTCCACCAGGTACTTGCTCTTCATCAAAAGTAAGGGTCAAATTTTTATCACTATCCATTACTACAGAATCAACCATAGTAGTACTGGATAAATCTCCGGACCAACTGTTAAAAGTCCACCCAATAGCAGGACTAGCAGTTAATACTACCACAGTATTTGTATCGTAGGTAGCAATTACGGGCACTGGATCTGCTTGGTAACTACCTTTTCCCACAACAGTAATATTTAGAGCAAATTGTGTAAGTGTACTTTGATAGGAAGCAGTTACTACCATATTTGAATCGACATTAAATGAAATAGGATTATCAGTTCCAGTAAAATCACCCAACCACTCAACGAATTCCCAATCAGGAGCAGGTACTGCTGTAAGTTCAACAGTTTCGCCTTGATCATATGTTCCATCATCACCAGGTAGTGGATTTACAACAACACTTCCAAGGCCTATTGAATCAATGGTCAAGCTCACTTGAGGTGTTAAATTCTTGAAGGTTGCTACAGCAGTAATGTTGCTATTAACTGTAACTGTTGTCGGGTTTTGATTTGGAGGAAATGGATTTACATCTCCACTCCATCCTGTAAATTCCCAACCTAAATCAGCTGCAGCCGTTAAAGTAACAGATGTTCCAGGCGAATAGATATTTCCAGGAGGATCTAAGGTCACTATACCTTGACCATTAGTAACAACAGAAAGTATGACTGCATTAGGATCAACAGCCCATCTTAAGTCACCTATTGGAGTTCCACCAGGACCATATGTCCTTGCCGGTGATGCTTCACCAAGAGTAAAATCATAATTAGCAGGATCAGCAAATAATGGATCTGCAAATAGTGTATCAGTAACTGTTGCGTTATCTATTTCCTTATCAAATACATCCCATATAATACAATTACTAACAAAACTACCAGATGCATCTTCTAATCTAATATGATTTCCAACTTCTGTATTTAGTTGAAATACGCTGTTCTTTACAACAACATCTAGTGCATCATCAACATAAATAAATGGCTTATCTGCATTACCTCCAATATTGTAGAATGTACAATGATCAACCATTATTTTTGTATTTGGATTAGTATCTCCTTTAACAGCTTCTCTTAGAATATCATAAAATGTACAGTTTGTTACTTCTGCATAACCTAATTCAACTTGAGGATCACTTGTTGAACCAGAATAGAATAATATACCTTCTTTACCAGCACCGCCGAAAATTGAATTGCTTATAACCATACTATCAATTATTGTTGCTGGAAATGGTTTTAGTATTGCTTCCAGATAATCATGAATATAACAATCGTTAATTTTAATATTCATGGTATCTGTTAATTCTGTATTCTCAAATCGAATTGCATACTTTGCAAGGGAAGCAGCACCATCAGCTACTCCATCACCATCTAACTCAAGTCCATTAAATAATACTTTAGAGGATCCCAATACTTTAAATATATTGGCACTCGTAGATGTACCAATATATTTCACAATTGGTTTTTGAGCTATATTTTCAGCCGCCATAATAGTCAAATCTTTATCAATCTCAATTTGGTCAACTGATAAATATAGACCACCACTTGAAACTAATTCTATTATATCGCCTGATTTTGCTGCATCAATTACAGGCTTCAAAACATCAATCCCAGCTTCAACTTTATGTGTCCGTGGAAGAAGCGCAGTTGGGTCCCAACGTACATCTCCAGCAGCTGATCCATCATCAGCATATCCAATTGCTGGAGAACCTAAATCCAAGGTAAAATCATAATTAGCAGGATCAGCAAATAATGGATCTGCAAATAGTGTATCAGTAACTGTTGCATTATCTATTTCTTTATCAGATACTTCCCAAATAATACAATTACTAACAAAACTACCAGATGCATCTTCTAATCTAATATGATTTCCAACTTCTGAATTTAGCTGAAATATACTGTTCTTTACTACTACATCTAATGCATCATCAACATAAATAAATGGCTTATCTGCATTACCTCCAATATTGTAGAATGTACAATGATCAACCATTATTTTTGTATTTGGATTAGTATCTCCTTTAACAGCTTCTCTTAGAATATCATAAAATGTACAGTTTGTTACTTCTGCATAACCTAATTCAACTTGAGGATCACTTGTTGAACCAGAATAGAATAATATACCTTCTTTACCAGCACCGCCGAAAATTGAATTGCTTATAACCATACTATCAATTATTGTTGCTGGAAATGGTTTTAGTATTGCTTCCAGATAATCATGAATATAACAATCGTTAATTTTAATATTCATGGTATCTGTTAATTCTGTATTCTCAAATCGAATTGCATACTTTGCAAGGGAAGCAGCACCATCAGCTACTCCATCACCATCTAACTCAAGTCCATTAAATAATACTTTAGAGGATCCCAATACTTTAAATATATTGGCACTCGTAGATGTACCGACATACTTAATGACTGGTTTCACGGTTAAATCAGCGTGGCCTCTTATGATAAGACTCTTATCGATTTCAATCTGATTTGGATTGGTATAAAGACCGCCATCAGAAACCAATTCGATAATATCACCATCAGCTGCATCAGCAATTGCAGCTGCCAATGTACTGTCGCCCGCTGTAACAGAGTGTACTGTCTGTGCATAACTGATACTACCTAATACAAATAAAGAGAAAATAAATAAGTACTTCTTAAAGCAGTTCATACATGTACTCCTAATTATATTAATAAATCTATTTTAATAACATCAATTTTTTGGTCGCAATAAAATCTCCCGATTTTATTTGATATAAATAAATTCCAGAAGATAAATCTGCAGCATTTAAATAATAATAATGAATCCCAGCTTTAACCTCTTTTTCAAACAGTGTTTTTACTTTTTGACCAAGTAAATCGTATATTACCAATGAAGTTAGTCCTGTCTCTTTAATCGAAAACTTAATTGAAGTTGAAGGATTAAAAGGATTGGGGTAATTTTGTTCTAATGAATATACATTAGGAACATTGAGATCATCTTTGACATTTGTTAAAGGATCGAATGACACAGTTATGTTTTTAGCCGCATCAATTGTAATTGTTTCCGGATTTGCTGAACCAGAAATATCTCCACCCCAGCCAATAAATTCATAACCTGAATCTGCTATTGCAGTAACTTGTACTGGAGTACCATTTTCAAAGACCAATCCTAATCTTTCAGGACTGAATTCAACAGAGCCTTCACCAATAATTTCAACATTCAGTGGGGAAACTGATGGCGATGGATTAACCCATCTACTATCACCTAAATTAGCATTATTTTCACCAGAAAAATGTGCAGGAGAATTTGCTGCAAGAGTGTAATCTCCGTTAGCTTGATCTGCATACATTGGATCAAAACTGAATATAGTTGCATCATCAATATCAACAGCACCTTTAGAGGTATTTAATTTATTCTCTCTAGGAACTGGACCATATACTATATTGAATGTATCAATATTTGTAATCACAGAACCTTTTTGCTGTAATTCCATAATATAATCAGACCTGTCAAGACGATCATTGCCAGGCAACCTCGAATTTGAAACTATTATATTTCGAGCCGTTGCATACTGATTATTTTTAATATACATAACTCTAGTTGCTGAGTTATTTATTGTAAGATTCTCCAACATAACATAGGCATCAACTGTAGCTGTATCAACGTCTGCATAGAACCGTATACATTCAGCATCAATATTAGTAAAAGTGGTATTTCTTACTATTAGAGTATCTAAAACTCTTTCTGTTGCAAACTTTTCTGTTTCAGTCATTCTAATTGCTTCATCACCAATATTTTCTATAACGCAATCCTCAACTATAACAGTTCCAGCAACAACACCTTTTAAAAAATATAAGGCATAACCTGGGCCTTCAGGATCATTACCCTGATAAAAATCCTTAAATACACAGTTTCTAATGATAATATTTGATCCGGTCTTAAATTCCGGAAATTCATTTGGACCATTACCTGCTCTTAGAGCATATTTAACGCCATGACTTTGAGGATGAGCACCATCAAACATAACTCCCTCAATTGTAAAATCATTTGAAATCCTAAATATTTCAATGACACTTGCACTATCATCACTATGAGTAATAGTAGGCATTTCTGCAAGACCAGGTTGAGCCATTATTACCATTGGAGAGGTAATATTATAATAATTAGTATCCGTTGTTGTATATAAACCCCCGGATGTTGTTAGTAAAACAGTATCAACCCCATTTTGGTTCGCGTAATTAATAGCAAGTTGAAAATCAAACTCATCCGTCACATCAATACGTGTCTGAGCATAATTTATGCTAATTGAGACTGTAAATAAAAAGAGAAAAAGTAATACTACTTTTTTCATTGGCCTGTCCTCCTAATTAAATTGATAAGTTAATTTATATTTATAAGAAATTTTTCTATAAACTGAATAGGAATCCAATCATGAAATTACTGTAAGATTCCGTAACATAATTAGTATTGCTGAAATATGAATCATAATATTTTAGAGTTCGGTATTCGTATGATAAATCTAACCTTCCTAAAAATGTGTGCACTGAAAGCCCACCAGTAATACTGTTTGCATCTGGACCACTTTCAGTATCTGATGAACCATCAGGAACAAATGTAGAAGGTATGTTTCTATAACCTGCTAGTAGTGACAAATAATCAGTTGGGCATGTACTCTAAACCGATTTTTAAGATATGTCGGTCAACATAATTATTTTGCTTCGTATCTGCTGTTTGAAAATTCAAATTCAGTATTACTATAAGGTGCATATTCATAATCAAAAGCAGCAGTGAAATTTTGAGTAGGTTGAAAGCTTACACCAAAATTAAATACAGCAGGAATTTTTAATTTATCAATACCGGTCTGCTTGCTTGTTGATAATCCGTTTGAATCAGATATTGTAACTGTATAATCCCAATCTCTTTCAATAGTATATGGCAGATCAACATTTAAACCAACTTTGAATTTCTCAAAGTTAAAAAGTAGACCAATATTAAATGAAGTCGATGAGAAATTTGAAACCCCCTCATAGACTAATGATGAGTCAATGTATGAATATCTGAATCTATTTTCACGGACTAAATCAAATGTCCCAACTTGGCTGATGGAAAGTAGATCATCTGTTTCACCCCAGTTAGTTTTAAAACCAAACCCAATCTTCACATACTTATTAAAGTCATAAGCGAGTGCTCCAGTAATATTATCAATAGGACCAGATCTTTGTCTTTTATATCTAAACCAATCAACTATTAATGTATCGACACCATTTACCCTACCCATTTCACCATAGCCTAAATATCCAATATGCGGATTTAGATAAGTGTCGTTTCTATCAAAATCTTCGATATTATATTGTCTAAAATATCCCGCGGAAATGACAAACTTATTGTCTGCAATACTAAATGGATAAGCTACAGCAATATTATTAAAAGTAAACTTGCTAGTTTCTTTTTTCCAATCAGCAGCTTCTTCACCAAATGGATCTAATCCTAAATCAGGTAAATTTACAATGTATGATGAATCAATTTGTTGATCCTCTGTCCAAACCCTTTCATGATCGAACATACCATTGTCTTCCGGAAGCGGTGTGTATAATCCTTCTAAATAAAACGGTAAAGTTACAAAAAATCTGTTTGGACGATAATGCTGGTTTTCTCTCCATGATGAATTATAACTATTAGCGGATACTGAGACTTGAAGCTTCTCTACTCCAACCAATCCAGCAGGATTATAAAACATTGATGATACATCACCGATTAAGGAGGTAGCTGCAGATCCCATTGCAGTATATCTTACACTAGCATCATTTTGATTTGTTAAGCCTTGAAATGTAATATCATCACCTCTATGTTGCGCAAATAAATTAGGTGTAAATATCACAGATAGCATGACTAAAAAAATAATTTTGTAAAATTTTAAATTCTTCAACATTAGTTATTCCGTTTAATTTATTTCGAAACTAATTGAAAAACGATGGGAATTACCAAAATATTCACCCATATTATTATAAGAATAATCAAACTTATAGTTATTGTATCTTAAACCTAAACCAGCTGTAACATCTTCTTGGTCTCCATTAAATAAATATCCACCTCTTAAGTATATCATCTTATTGAAAGAATACTCTAAACCAACAGCATGCTGCTGATCGTAGTCGCGTGGTTGAACCAAATCATAAGAAAAAAGAAGCGAATTGTTATTTAGTTTTGAAATAAGCGGATCATCATCTGAAAAAAGATAGGTTGAAATACCGATATTAAATGTCTGAGGAAGAGGATAACTAAAATTAACATATTTAACATCAGGGCCAAAATGACGCAAAGCTGCACCAATTACAATTGATTTGAAGTTGGTATTATATTTAAATCCGCCATCAAAAATTATCGCATTAGCACTTTCCAGAACTAAATCTTCGGATGCATATTTAACACTTATACCAAATGTAAATCTGTCATTTAGGTTATAGGCGTATGATAAACCGAAAACCATCGACTTGGGATTCAAGATATTGCCCGTAAGACCTGGATTATAATTTCCAGAGGCATCGAATGCAAGCAGTTCTGCTCTAGTTTCATAAACATCACCAATATCTGCTATCATTCCGAACAGAGCAAAAGTACCCAATTGATCAAACGAATATGCTGTAGAAAAGGACATATGCTTAACATCCATAAAGTAGTCCAAGTACCCAAAGGCAACTCCGAATTTTGAGACCTTTGTGAGTCCTGCAGGATTCCAAAAAACAGCATCGGCAGACGATGCTATTGTTGTGTATGCACCTGCCATTGAAGCTGCACGTGCTGTAGTAATGACTTTTAGAAATTGAAACGAAGTAGTTCCAACTTTTTCAAAAGAGAAAGCACTGCTACTTGCAAGTAGCAGAAATATCAATATTTTTTTTCGCCATGTAAATAGCATTTGATTCCCTTATGCATTTAGTTACTTGATTACTATAAACTTACCCTCGGTCTGATCACCTTCAGGTGTTGTAACAACATAAAAATAAACTCCAGATGCAATGGATTGTCCATTTTTCGTAATTTGGAGCCACTCATTTTCAGTAGAATAAACTGGTACGTCATGTTCAATTGTCTCAACCAAATTTCCCGAATAAGAAAAAACTCTAATGGTGCATCTCGGCGGCAATCCGTAAAAACCTATTTTATCGGCAAATTGCTGATCAGAAAATCCTGAATTGACATAGAATGGATTAGGTACAGCATAAACTTTATCTAACTTTTCGACAGCACCAATGTTCTTTTGAAATTTTATAAGATTTGTTTTACCACTTTCATTACCAAATTCATCAACAGATATAACCGAATAATATCTATTATCACCAATTACAAATTTGGGATCTTCATCAATTAAAGTATATTCATCATTTTCATCAACATCACCAACTGATAAAACAGCAACAGTATCATTCCAAGGGCCCATTCCAGCTATACTTTTAAGAATAATATATTTGTCAAGTTTACCGGTTAAACGTGGATGTGAAAATCCTTCAACTGCTCTGCTCCAATTTACCATAACGTTTCCATCAGCTGTATTGTCTAGAGTAATTGCTGGAGCTGGTGGTGGCACCGGAATATTATACACTCCCGGGAAAGAATTATCTTCAGGCCACTGTGGCAATGTTGGTTCTTCACCAAGGTAAGCCTCAAAAGCCTTATGCGCAACTTGGGTCACGGTTTTTACATCTGAATTTACATAATCTGGGTATCCAAATTCACTAAGGTAATTTTCTGTTATCACTTCACCATCAATAGTTACTTTAATATCCAAGCTTGGTGTTGGTGCCCATTGAACTTGTGTTTGTCCACCTTCTACTCTCTTTCCAGGTTGTGCCCCATATCCTGCAACTTCTGCCAAAGCATAATTTAACTTGTCCCCCGGTTCAATTGTATATGGGCCAAATACAATGTGCTTTTGTCCTGCATCAGCACTTTGTCGGTAAGGATAAGCAGCTCTTCCATACCATCTTGGATCGTTATTTGGAACTTGAGGCCATGTAGTACTGTTTTGGCTATAAACACCACTCCACCTTTTTGTTGGATTGATTGATTCAACTTCCATCTTAGATGAACGGGTATTACCGGTACTTACCTTATTTGAATAGGGTTGTTTAATATGACCATTTTCATCTATCTCATAAAATTCACTTTCAAATGTTCTCAAAATATTAACCACTTCCGATTCATTTCTTTGTAGGTCATTTGGATCAACAATAGCTAAGTGGTTTAAATCGTAGTATAGCATTGCAAAACCAGGAGCTTGCGGAGAAGTTAATCCCCCACCATTAATTCCAGTCTCAGAAAATGTTCTAAAGAGTTCTTTATTTGGTTCCGGCTTGGCTAAAATTGAAGCATCTAAATTAGTTCTTAAATTCATATTGAATGAAAGCCAATAGTCTGCATCCCAAAAATTATTTTGATCGCCCCTATAAATACCAGCATCATACTTCCACTCACCATATGTTCTTTGGTACCCGTACATTGATGGTGCAAATCCGTAAATGAATAATACCATAACATCTGTTAATGTTTCTTCAATCTCAACAGTCGATGGATCTCCATCAGTATCGCCATTGTATTCAAACTCATATTCGTAAATAATCATGTCATCATAATCAGGATAGCTCCAAACACGGGATGTTCTAGTGACTGCAATACCTACAGATGTACCCCATGCCGTTCTAATTATTTCTTCTGCTTCATTAGGATCATAGTCAGGATTAAGTTCTCCACTTTCAAGGACAGGGAAGTTTTCAATCTTTTCCATATAGTATGGGAAACTCCACTTCCCAAATGCTACTTCAGGCTCAGAAGCTCCGACACCACCACAGAAAGAATATATTCTATTATCAATTCCAGGTTTTCCTTTTATATTTGCAGCAATATAAATACCTGCTCCTAAAATATTATGCTGTCCACTATATTCAATTCCGTCAACAATAGTCCTAGATCGTGAAGGCCATTCAAATAAAGGTACATTTGTAACATTACCTGCTTCACCAGTCATCCAACCTCTGCCTATTTCACCTGTATTGTATACTGTTTCGTGCAGCATTCCTCGATCATGAATTTTAAATTCTCTTATTTGAGCATAATATTCAGAGACAAAGATCATAGGGAGAATTGATATTGTGAAGATTAGTAATTTGGATAATTTGTTTAACATTTATTTACTCCAAAATTTTGCATATACAGAAACTTAAAACCTGTAACTAACACCAAATCTGAAATGTCTTGGTAAATTTGTTAATAAATGAACTGACTGATCAGTCACAAATGGTGGATACTGATCATAAACCAATATGTTTTCCCTATCGAGTTCCCATTTTGCTGTGTTTCGTTCATCATTAAATGTACGTGAATAATTGTATATCTCTTTATCAAGAAGGTTAAATCCTTCAACAAAAACTTTTAATCCGGATTTACCGATTCTGAAATTCTTCTCAATCCTCATCCTTAATTCACCTTCGGTTGGGGTTCTCTTATTAAATAGACCACTTCCCTCTTCCAAAAATGTATAAGGTCTGCCGGTATAATACTTATAAGTAAAACTAATGCTCATATCACTAAAGATGTTAAAATCTCCAATACTTGGACCTTCATCTGGGCCTATCAAGTATCTAATATTAAAGACTGCTTTATGCTGTCTATCATAATCTAAATAGACATCTTCAGGGTCAGGTAATTCAACAGGATCCTGACCTGCTGGGGGATTCTCAAAGAATGAAAGGGGTGCATCAAGTCCATTGCTACTTTTGCCCGTAGCTGATTCATAATTATATCTTAAATAGCCTCGCAATGGTCCCTGGTTTTTTTCTACACTAATATGAAAACCCTTAATATCAGCATAATCTCTATTAATAAATGTTCTATAAACTGATTGCTGTTCATCAAAGAAAAAAGCAGTTTCAATAAGATCGGTTACATCTTTATAATAAGCACTGACATCTAATTTAATTCCATAAGGGAATGCATTTACAAGTCCGACATCATAAGATTTAGTATTTTCTGGTTTAAGTCTAGCATTACCGAGAAGAATAATTCCGTTACTATTAATTTCCTGCGTCATAATTGATTCAAAAGTGGGACGTTGAGTGAAAGTACCATAATTTAAATGAAATACTGTAACTTCAGTTAATGGGAATGATAAACCAATTCGAGGCTGCAAACGGGTATAAAGTTCTGTACTTGTTTTTGCTGCAGCTGACTGATCATAATATTGTCCCCTTTCAAGATAAGGCAGGCTTTCATCGTAATTTGGATTTCTGAGGGGAGCATACAAATCTGAAAAATAATCTTTATTAAAATTGTAAAAATCCCATCTTAAACCAACATTCGCAATAAATCCTGCATATTCCATTTTATCTTGAATATATAATGCGCCTTCGTAAGGATAAGCTGAATATTTAACTTTACTATAAGAACCTATGTTGGCAACATTTAGATCGTTATCTACATCTAACTGATAGTAGATCAGCTGTAGCCCAGCTTTAACTAAATTATATCTATTAACTTGGGAGAGATAACTAGTATGGAGGTCGTAAGTTAATATATCTTCATTAATAACATCATCATTTGGTCTTCCAACTCTGTGCCCTGAGGGACCCGTATAGTCAACCCAATTAGTTCCGCTTGAATAATCTTCAATGAATTGATCATCGCGAAGTAAATCAATTCTCTCTTTATTTTTAACATCCAGTATATTTAGCTTAACATCTAAAACACTTGAATTACTAACAATATGATTCCAACTAAAACCATACTGGAAGGAGTATTGGGATTCTTTAGAAACACTAAACGTTCTATCAAACATCCACCTCAACCAATTACTATTTAAGATGTTCTCAAACTGATAATCATAAATAAAGTGAAACTTAAATTTATTGAATTTATTATACTGATAAGAAAAATTACTCATCAACTGTCTGGATATATCTTTGTCGGGTGTAGGAACAATTGGGGAAGTTACATTTTGTTCGGCTGCCATAAAAACTTTGAAGTTATTAAAAATAGGTCCACTTGTCGTAAAGCGTAATCTATAATCCGGTGTAAGGTCATCATATTTTAAACCAACATCTCTAATTGCTTGATACCAAGCTGTTTGACCTAATTTAGCTATATGAAGTGAATCTTCCAACGTTAGCGGATCAGGTGGCCATGTATTTCTCGGAGGGAGATAAAGAGGCCCAAAGCCATAACCAGCATCAAATAAACTTCTTCCAGGCTGAGTCGGATTTTCTTGAAGCCATTCTTCAGTGTCCCATAACATATTATAAAAAGTAAGATTATCGGTTGAGTAAGCACTGCCACCCCAAGTCTTATAGTAAGAAGGTATCCCGGCTGTTTCAATTCTAGTATCCCATACATCACCGCCTTCTCTTGCAACCATATTTACAACACCAGACTGGGCATTACCATATTCTGCGGAAAATCCACTTGTATAAACTTCAACCTGTTCAAGGCCCAAAACCATTGGACTAAAAGCACGTGAATTATTTAACGGATTATTAATTGATCCGCCGCTGACCAAATAAAGTGATTCACCAACTCTACCACCTCTAAAATGATCATCAATTACATCAGCTTGCAGTTCCAATATATCTGTAATACTACTTACACCTGCAATGTTCTCAACATCACGGATATTATATACTTGTTTAGTTGCTGTAACATCAGCTTCAACAGTTTTTGGTGAATAAGCAGTTACCAATACTTCTTCAGTTGTTATGTCTTCAGATCTTAAACTAAAGTCAACATTTGTAGTTTTATCAACATCAACAGCTACTTTAGTCACTTTTTTTGGTTGGTAACCGATATATGAAGCTTTAATTGTGTATAAACCTGGAGGAAGATTTAGGATAAAATAATTCCCATCAATATCTGATGAAGCACCATATGTAAACTGCAATGGTTGCTCATTCTCTCCAATCCACTTTGATGAAACGATAATATTTGCGCCGATCAGCGGTTCACCGGTAATATTATCCACTACTTTACCAGAAATTTTTCCAGTCTCACCTGCATATAATGAAATAGAGAACAAAAATATGAATGTTAATGCCAATCTTAAATTAGAATAGACCAATCTCATTACTTTCCTCCCAAATGAAGGTAATCTTTATATCTTTTACGTGAATTTAATTTTACGAGGGTAATGCTTGTGTATAAGTTAATTAGATAAGTGGATAATAATATCACAAATAAAGTTAAAGGTATTTGGTTTACATCAAAAATAAGTACCTCTCTTAAACTTGTATGACAACATATGTAAGATAACCCATAAATTTAGGTTTGTCAAGTATTTTATAAATAGAAAATTGTTTTTTTTCAAATGCTATTAAATTATTAAGTTTTACAAATTTTTATCAAAAATTAGTGTAGGTTGATTCTAGAAAGCAAAATTCTGACGATTTAAAATCTTCGATAGCGGCAATTAAAAATCAATAACTATTAAGTAGGAGGATTCATTATTTTAGGTTTTCTAGCTAATATTTTTTTTCTCAATTAGAGAAATGTGTGCTAAAGATTCCGAGTAAATATAGCACTTCGTCATAAAATTCAAGTGCTGAAGACCTAAGTCTCAAAATAGGTCCAAATTTACAGCAGATCCGATCATTAACAAATTGCGAGAAGCATAGGTTTTGTAATCTTGTTAGGTGAAATTAAACGCAATATATTTGCCAAAATAAGACATAGGGTTTTAACGATCACATCTGACTGTAGATTAACAGATAAATTCGAATTAGACTTAAATTTTTGAATCAAATTTTCTCAAAAAAAATAATTAATTCCGACTTTATTTTTAGAAAAATATTTGATTTATTCGTGTCAGAACCAGAATCACCCGGGGGTGGGTATATGGGACCCAATTCCTTGATAGTGATTTTAAACTTTTTTCTGGGGGCCAGTTTGGGTCGTTTAGGAGTTGTGCAAGAGCAGTTTCCGTACTTTCCCTACTTTGTAGAAAAAGAATATATACTATTTTTTTTATTTAGAAATTTTTTCTAGAAAACTTTTTTATAAAACTACGGAAAGTAAGGAAATAGGGTCAATTACTTCGATTTTGATCTCTTTTCAAACTATTTTGGACGTACTTTGCCATTTTCAAAGTGCGCCCGAAGTACGGAAATTCCGTACTTTCAAAAGTGTAATTGCTCCATTGAGTCATTCTTAGCTCCCTTATCAACAAAAAAGCCCCAACCAAAGTACGGAAGGGGCTCAAAAGTACGGAAATTACCGTACTTTGAATTTTCAAAGTACGCCTAGTCATTTACCATTCATAATAATATTCATCGTCTCTTCCATCGCTGTATTTATATCTTTTAATCTTTATTCCATATAGTTTTAATTGTCTGGTAAGTTTGGTAGGTGTAACCCAACCGTCATTTGTATGATAATAAGATTTTAGCAGAACTTCTCTCAAAACTTTTCTAGAACTAAGTTGAGTTTCTGTCATTAGACCATTTCTTTCATCTTTACCTAAAAAGTTATTTCCTTTTCTTGGGAAATTCTCATCAAACCAATTCCAATCATCTGTCTTTAACTTACTTGCAAATAATTCAAACCTATTCATACTTAATTCTTGTATACTGGCCTTCGCTTCATTTTCAATCACTTCATCAACTAATCTTGCATCATAATTGTAATTAAGAAGATATTGGGCAAAATCAACAAGTTCTTCATTTAATGATGCAATAAAACCTTCTGCATCGGCACCAAAAGATTTTACATTCTTCAACTTTCCACCGGTTTCTACCACATTAAATCTTCTGTCACCGGTTTCGATAAGGATTGGAATTGCTTCATTACTAAAGAACATAATATTTGTAAAGTTATCGATCTCAAAATTCTTAACATGTTTTTCATTAATAATTATCTTTTCATCAGTAATTAGGGCTTTAATCTTTGATTTTACACTTCTCTTTGTATTAGTATCATCATTTGCTACTTCATTAAATGCAATAAATAGCTTATTCATCATAAATCCATTGAAATCACTCTGAAGTCTAGCGTCATCAACAACCATAGTCTGTTTCTGACCAAATAACGGTTTAATTATATGGTCAAAGAACAAATTTTTACCAGATCCTTGTGTACCGGTAAAGACCCAAGAGGTTCTTGCTTTATTTAGAGTGGAAAAGATATAACTCAACCAATTGATAAAGTGTTGTCTTTCTGAATCTACCGGAATAAGATTTCTTGATAAGCTGAAATGTTCTTGGACAAGTAACTTCTAAATCAATCTTTTGATTATCCTTCTTCTGAAACATATAGGTGGTTGGAGTAAATACGTTAAATGACTTTTTCCAAATATTAAACCTCTCTTCCCTATCATGGGGATTAAACTCAACCCTAAATGTTGGATAACGAGTAGGTCGACCTAGATTATGATCCAACATTATGGCTTCTATAATCTTTTCATCAACTCCTAGACTCAAATTATCTTCTATACTATTGTAATAACTCCTACTATTTGTGTTAGTGTCAATAAATGGAATAATCGGTTTATCAATCATCGACTTGGTAATATTATCCTTATTGATATCACGCTTGGATCTGATAAGCTTCTTAAATGCTGGCAGAGTTCCCTTGAAAATAGAAGATAATTCTGTGTGACATTCAGCAATGATATTTTCATCTCTAATTAGCAAAAGAATTTCAAATATCTTTTCCTCTACTTTTTTCTTGTCAATCGGGTTCAACTTTTCATAATCCCTAATCAACCCCTTCACAACCCAAAGAGCCCCGTGTATCGGTTTCTCTTTAATTATTGTTTCAAGTGAATGAAGTCCATTAGCTCTAAAGTATTCATCTGGATCTTTGTAATTACCATACTCTATTGGATCAATAACATAAGGAATAGTATTACTGTTCTCCAAAACCATCTTAACTGCTTTTTCAGTATTAGCCGGACCTACATCATCATTATCAAATGATATAATTACATTTTTAATTTTCTTGGAGCGGATACCATCCAGATGCTTTTTGCTTAGTAATCCTTGACCAACTGCTGTAACATTTTTAATCCCGCTGGCTTGGAAATAAAGTGCATCCGGATAACCTTCTACAATGAGAATAGTTTCTTCTTTACTTTCTATTTTATCCAACCCAAATAGATCACTCTTTTTAGTTCCAAAACTACTATCATATCGGGCATATTTTGTATCTCCATTTTTATCTGCGTATTCATAGCCCTTACTCCCAACAAAACGTTTAACAATTCCGGTAATTATTCCATCACCATTATGGTACGGGAATGCTAATCTGAAGTTATCTCCATGTGCACCTTGCAATGGTAATTTAGAAATATCTTTCACCATATCTGGATACTGTGAAATCATCTCTTTTTTTATATCGATTTCTTCCGGTAAATAAAACCATTCTGTTTTCTTTAAGATATCTTCATCATACTTTCTTTCCTTAATTAGATAATCTAATGCTTCTTTCCCTTCTTCCCCGTAAAGTTTAGTCTTCCCAATCTCAACCAACTTTTCAAAGACCATACTGCGGCTGAACATTTCTTTTTCTTCTTGTATCTGCTCTGGGGTTTGTTTGGGGATGTGCTGGAGCTTTCCAAGATCAACTTTAAGGTGAAACTCATTTACTAACCATTTAAGTGATTCACCCTTATTTAATCCTTTTACTTCTTCAACTAATTGAATGGCATCTCCAAATATCCCACAGTTCCAGCAATGAAATCGTTTTAGATTATTGTTTACATGAAATGAGTTCTTACTACTAGAGGAATGGCCGGTAGGACAAGTTCCAGTGAATGAATTTCCTTGTTGATGTAATGTTGATCCTAGACGTGTAGCTACTTCTACGATATTTAGGCTATCGTTAACCTCTTGATAAATTTCCTTTTTGATTTTGTTTGACATAATTGTTCTCTGATTTAGATTCTGATAAAGCATTGTGTAAAATACTTTTCAGAGTGCGGATGTATGTACTGTAGCGCATTGGTTTAACCAATCCGCCATCAGTATAGTATTGGTCTACTAGATTTATAAGTTCATTATTTTTAATAAATCTAAAGACCGAGATTGGCCCTTGTCTACGGTGCTCAACCAAATCGAGTCCCGAGGCCATCAAGAATGCAGACAAATAAAAATCCTTATTCTCATAAAACTGCTTTTGTTGAATCATATTCTGATCTCCACTGTTTTTGTATGGATTATTCCCAGATATAGTGCTGGATACACTATTTCTCCTTTTTAGTTTATAAGACATTGTATAAATGTATTTTGAAGTTTATAGAAGAAATTGGAAATCTGTGACAACCACAATTTGTTATCAGCTAATAACCAACCGATCAAATAAAATTATTAAATTATAATAATCATACTTTAATGTCCGAATAAATTATATCAATTTCAAATTTATTTTAACTATATTAAAAATAATTTCTGTTGGACACTTTTTGGGCAACACTGATATTAAAAAGATTGATTTTAGGCTATAAATGCAACTATTTTCGAAATGCGACGAATCCCGCCCTCTCCGCTCTTATTTTTAAAAGCCCGTTTATAGCGTTTTTAAGCTGTTTTCGGGCTTTTTAATTTTAAAAACTACCGCTGTAACCGCTATAATTGGCCCTCTGTGATGTGTCTTGGACACTTTTTGGGCATTTTTTGGGCACTAAATTTCATTTTTAAACTACTTATTTTAACGCTAGGTGTTGATTTCAGCCACCCTAATATTTTCACAAATTTTAACAAAAATATTTTCTCTATGATTGAATTTATAGACGATTTCACAAAGATAGTAATAAAGATACTTTTGATTTCTATGATTATATTTTTCAATTTCTAATTTCATTTCCTTCCAAATACCAATTAATTGATAGTCTAATCTAAGATGTGTATTAACTCCAAATGCTCTCATTTGATAATAATATTTGCCAGTTTCATCTTTCCTTCTAGAAATATCTATGCCTATATATACCGTTGAATTTAATTGCTGCGGCTGTTTATTTTTAATAGCAAAATCTAAATGTAATTTCTTATTAATATCCATGTAAATAACAATTCTATTATTACCCATAATGTTAGCATTAATTTTTTCTAAAAGTTTACTAAATCCATTTTTAGTTATCTTAATCCTTACTTCGTTAATAATTTTATTTACTAGTGCGTTTGATAAATTTAATTCATTTGAAATGGTTTTTGTTGGAACTTTTAATGAATATAATTTTAATAACACTACAAATTGAGTAAATGTTAGTCTGTTATTTTCAATCATGCTCCCCTTTCTTCTACTCCATTCCCTTTTACACTTATAACATTTAATTTTTCCTCTTCTTACATAACCCAATAAGCTACTTGAGCAGTAAATACATTTTTCATATGTATATAAAATTTTAATTTCCCTTAAATACTTTTCAGCTTTTTCTTCATCACTTATATAAGCTAATAAATCTATTAAATTCATTTCCACCTCCATATAATAAAAAAGCCATCCAGTATTGGACGGCCTTATTGTTGAAACTATTTAATTTGAATATTATTTTATTAGTTCATCCAATTTTGTGAGCTTCTTCTGTAAGCTCTTTGGATCTATCTTTGTGTATCTGTCAGTCATTGACTCCGGCTTGTGACCCATCAAATACTGTTTTTCTTCATACTGGATTTCCGTGTTTAGGACATGACTTGAGAATGTGTGTCTCCATTTGTGAAGAGTAGCATTCTTTTTAATACCAGCTTGCTCCGCTATATTTTTGCACTTACTCAGAAGCGTTCTTTCACTAACCATTCCCCCATTCATTGATTGAAAAACATATCCTTTCCCATTATTCTTTTTCATGCCTAGAAGCATCTTATAAATTAGGTTTGTCATTGGAATATCTCTTTCTGAGGTTGTAGTCTTTGTCTCATACCCCTCATAGTTGCGAACTTTGATTATTTTATTCGCTAAATCTATTCCGTGCTCCCATCTTAGTGATTGTAATTCACTTATTCTGAGTCCCGTTAATAGGAGCATTTGAAATACTTGACGATCTCTATCTTCCATTTGGACCTTGAAGAATGATTTGATCTCATTAGTATCATAGTATTCCTCTTGCTGCTCTACTAGGGACTTTCACTTTTTCCTTAAGGTATTTAATATGTGAAAATGGGCTTTTGATTAACCTATCTCTTGTTATCTCATTTTCAAATAATGCCTTAACCACCATGAGATAGAAATTACTTGTTTTTGCTGCTGCTCCACTGTCGATAATAGCTGACCAGAACTTATCTGCATGATCTCGTGTGAAGTCATTCATATTTATTATTACTTCATTACTGCAGAAAATTCTAAACTGCTCTAATACTCTGTTATATTTTTTCTTGGATTTCTCTCTTAAATCCACTTTGGTGAGTATGAATTCAGTTATTGAATCTTCCACAGATGATTTTTTCTTCATAAGACCGGCATCAATAAGTTTCTGTTCTGATTTCTCATTCTCTATCTTATCAATGTATGCTTTAGCAAATTTATGTTTTTCAAAATGCATTCTATGTCTCCTTCCGGTTGTGTCATAAACAGTAATTTGAAACTTTCCATTCTTCAATTGTTTGATTGCTCCCATTTCTAATTGGCCCCTTAATTTCAGTGGTTAATAGTTCTCACTATTCTTTTACCAATTTTTATTAGGGAGTCTAGGAGTGTAAATATTTCTAGATTAAATGAATAAATAAATGATTAGAATAACAACATAAAGTTCAAAAACAACATCAAATCACATTGAAAATTCAATAAACCACGTCGAGTTACGATAAAAATTCCAATAACCACTTACGATAAAATTTCAATAACCACGTCAGTTCACATAAAAAATGCAATTAACGATCACGTTTTACGATCAATTTTTCAATAAACCATCTGCTTTTCAGATGAATAGTTTTTCATTCCTTCGTTTTTGAGCTATTTATGAACTTTTTTCTTTTTAGGGTATAAGAAGAGTATAATCAGCCCTTAATTAAACTTTACTAATTAAACACATCGCTATATAGCCCCACTATAACTAATTAGCATCAAGCAACCATGAGGGATGTTCTATGGATAACCAAATGATTGCTGAGTTATACAGATCTGCAAACCTTGAACTTAGAGGCTACAACATTCCAAGACATGAATTCATCGACCTTCGTCAAGAACTTGTCTGCCAAACATTAGTGCAATACAGAAGATTGAAGGAGCGAGGCAAAGAACCGGACTTACTTCTGCTGAAGCATTTTCTACGTCTGAGAAAGAAAGAATTGTGGACAAGAAGTTTCGTTGGTAAGAACGGCGGTGGTACTAGTCAAAGAGATATTATGAATCAGAAACACCAATGGGATGGAACCTATGAGAAGGTTGATTTTATTGACGACTTACCTAACAGTAAAATGAATACAAGAAAAAGAGCTGAAGATAATATTTCCTTCTTCGTTGACTTCAGTTTATTCTTGGATAGGTTAAGTGAAATTCAGCGACAAATTATCAAACTTCTAATGGAAGGATTTAAGTTGAATGAGATATCTAGGAAAGTTAAACAGTCATATAGTTTGGTTATGCAGATCATTAACTCAGTAAAAGAAGCTTATCTGGATTATTTTGAAGTTGAGCTTCAATCAGCAAAATAGAGAGTAATGATTACTCTCTTTAACTTAGAAATTTCTCTTCATTTTGTCCAAAAAATATTTTTTTGAGCTTTTATTCTGGGTTTGAAATTGGTTTATTCGATGACTCAGATTTTGACCCCACCCTCTCATGGTACGGTACTTTTAGTTGTTGGCTAATTTAAACTTTTTTCGGAGGCCTAGTTTGGTCAGTCATGCGCCGTCCCCACGACAAAACTTAAAAAATTTTCACTTCCATTATCCCGAAATACTTCCATTTTATCTAAAAAACGGACAAACGAGCCAAAAAGCCACCTATGTAATTGCCCAGCAAGTGGAAAGTAGATTTTGAATTTATGGTGTAAGATCTATATGCTTATGCGGGGATACTCTGGGGCCGTGTTTGTTGTGAAGGTATTCATCAGATGCTGGCTAATTCTAAGCGCAATAAACAGCCAAGGAGTCTTAATAAACCTTAATATTGTTTTTTTTATAAAAAAATAACTAAAAAATTAAGATCAAAATATAAGTGTAAACGTTGTCTCTTGATTCGGTTTTGAAGAAACACGAATATTACCACGATGCGATCTCATTATTTGTCTTGCTAAGCTCAAACCAATTCCTGATCCTCGACTTTTTGTACTAAAAAACGGGATAAATATTTTTTCCTGTACATCTTCGGGTATACCAATCCCGCTATCTGAAACCTTTATTATTACTCTGCCTTTTTCATTCATACTCCCAGAAAGCGTTATCTTTTTGTTTTCTAAATCTTTTAAGGCCTGTGTTGAATTAATGATTAGATTTATTAATATTTGCTCTACCATATCATTATCAGCGGTAAGTTCTAACGAACTTGGTTCAACAATCATCTCAAATTCAATATTATACTTATCCAAATCATTTATTAACAATCTCTGCAAGCGAGTAAATAAATTTTGAACGGGAAATATTTCAAAATTTGGTTTGGGTATCTTGGTTAAACTTCTGTAATTCTCAACAAATTTTATTAGTCCTTCACTTCGCCTATGGATTGTGTTCACGGCACTCTTAATATCATCAACTTGTTCGTCATTTAATTTATTAGAGTCAATATTAGATAGCATATCATTTACTGTCCCTGAAAGTGAAGAAATTGGGGTAACAGAATTCATTATTTCATGTGTTAATACACGGATTAACTTTTGCCATGCTTCAAGCTCTTTTTCTTCAAGTTCACTTTGTATGTTTTGAAGTGATACTAACTTTATGGTTTTATCGCGCATTTTGAATTTTGTGGCATAAATTATTAATTGAATAACATCCGTTTCATCAAATAATTTTATTGTTGCTCGTTCACCTGAATTCATATTAAGTAATTTTGAGCTAAGCTTATGGTCAAACTGATCAATAATATTAAGATGTGTTACTTGATTTACGCCAAGTAACCTGCGCGCAGAGTGATTAATAAATTCTATTTTCCCCGAGGTGTCGAATGCAACTAAACCAACTCCTACATGCCGAAGCACAGTTTGTAAGTATCTATTCTGCTCCTCTTTTTCACCCCTCGTTTTACGAAACTGTTCTAAAACTTCATTAAAAGCATCGTTTAAATCATCATAGCTTTCCCCAAGTTGCTTATGTGTGAATGTCTGAGAAAAATCAGAATATTTTATTGATTGCAGAAATCTTGTAAGATCTGAGTTTGTTTTATCGAGTTGGCGAAATATGCTTTGGGAAACAATTATTGTTATAATGATAACAGATAAGATTAAAAGTAGATTATTTGTTTGGAAGAAATAAAAAAGTCCTATTGAAATTACAAGTGATAGGATAAAAACTTTTAGCAATAATATAAATTTTATTTTTCTCATTGATTATAGGTTAAATTTATCCATTCTTCTATATAAAGAAGTTCTAGTTAATCCAAGTTCCTGTGCTGTTTTGGAAATATTCCCATCAAATTTTTCTAATGCCTTTCGGATAGTAATTTTTTCAATATCCTCTAAATTCATATTTGTAAATTGAAGTTCAGCAGATTTTAATTCCATTGGTCCAATGGCAAAATCATTTGGATTTAAAATTGTGTTGTCGGTTAAAATTACAGCTCTTTCAATTGCATGCTGTAATTCACGAACATTACCAGGCCAATTATATTCAACTAATTTACTCAAACTATTCTGGTTTAATTTCAGTTCACTCTTATTATATTTTCTTGCAAAAGAATTAAGAAAATGTTCTGCTAAAAGTGGAATGTCTTCTTTTCGTTCCCTTAAAGGAGAAATTTCAATCTCAACTGTTTTTATTCTATAAAGTAAATCCTGCCTAAAACATCCTTCATTAACCAATTTTTCTAGATTACTGTTTGTCGCACAAATCAATCTAATGTCAACATCGATGGCTTTTCCAGATCCTACTCGTGATATTTTTCTGCTTTGAATTGCAGTCAAGAGTTTAGCTTGAAGCTCAATCGGAATATTAGAAATTTCATCTAAAAATAGAGTCCCTTTGGAAGCAAGCTCAAATCTTCCTACTCTACCTTCCTTTGCATCTGTAAAAGCTCCTTTTACATGTCCAAACAATTCGCTTTCAAAAAGCGAGTGACTAATAGAGCCGAGATCAACTCCGATAAACACATCATTTTTTCTATTTGATTGGCGATGAATTGCTCTTGCAACAAGTTCTTTCCCGGTTCCATTTTCACCTGTGACAAGAACATTTGCGTCTGTTTTTGCCACTTTGTCTATCATCGAGAATACCATCTGCATTTTTTGTGACATTCCTATAAGATCATGAAATTTCAAATCGATATCATTATTTAATTGCTGCTGTCTAGACTTTAAATAGCTTACTTCTTTTCTGGATTCACTTAACTTGATTGCAGAAGAAACAGTTGCAATAAATTTTTCGTTTTGCCAGGGTTTTAACACAAAATCAGTTGCACCCTCTTTAATAGCTCGCACTGCTGTATCAATATCACCGAACGAAGTAATTAATATGACTACTGAAGCTGGATCAATTCTTAAAATTTCTTTTAACCAATAAAATCCTTCTTGCCCACTTGTCATATCTTGTGTAAAATTCATATCAAGTAATATTGCATCATAACTTTCATTATTTAAAAGATTAGGTAATACATTAGGATTGCATTCAGTGTGAATTGCCAGAAAGTGATTTTTTAGAAGAAGTTTTGCGGCAAGTAAAACATCTTCATTATCATCAACAATAAGAATTTTCCCCTTTTTTTTTGTCAACCTATCTCCGCGTTTTATAGAAATACTCAAAAATCATTTCTTAGAAATAATAAAGTTAAAATAACATTTTTTTTTAAATTATTGTTCGAAATCGTACAGTCCTATACGAAAACGAACAATTAATTTGCAAAATGATTTGAAAACGGCTAATAATCGCAAATTATTCTCGGCATAACTTTTGGTTTCTATTTTTAAAAAAAAGTGAAAGTTATGGACAGGAAAATTGAAAAGAAAAGGTTTACACCAAAAAAAATAACAATCTATACTTTGAGTGGGATTTTTGTTCTATTCGTACTCTACAATTTTATTTTTGGAGACGCTTCTAAAAAATTAAATGTTGATCTAGAAAGAATTACGATTTCTACAGTACAAAAAGGATTGTTTCAAGAATTTACTCCGATTACTGGAACTGTTCAACCAATAGAGACATTTCAGCTAGATGTATCAGATGGTGGACGTGTTATGAAAAAGTATGTTGAAGAAGGAGCATTTCTTAATACTGGTGACCCGATAATTTTGTTGGATAATGCTCAATTGCGTTTAAGTATTATATACAATGAAGCAAATGTATTCCAACAAATAAATAATCTTCGATCAACAAGATTATCATTTCAACAGAACAAGCTCGATTTGCGGGCAAGACTTTTATCTATTGATAGGGATATCCGTGAAGCAAAAAGAGTTTATGAAACAAATCTTAAATTATATGAGAAAGGTTTTGTTTCTGAAAATGAGTATCTGGATTCAAAGGATCAATACGAATACCTTCTAAGTCATAAGAAACTTACAATGGAAACGTTCAAAGCAGATTCCGTAATGCGTGGTCAGCAAGTTCGACAATTAGAAAAATCAGTAAAAACACTCGAGGAAAATTTAGATATAACAAAACAACAGTTAGAAAATTTAACAGTTAAAGCACCCATAAGCGGACAATTAACAGCTCTGAATGCTGAAATTGGAGAATCGATATCACCGGGGGAAAATGTCGGACAGATTGACAAAGTAGATTCATTCAAAGTGCGGGCAACAATTGATGAGCATTGGATTGCCCGTGTAAGTAAAGGACAGTATGGGGAGTTTACTTTTAATGGAAAGGAATACAAACTTATAGTTAGGACAGTTTTTCCACAAGTTACAAATGGTACATTTCAAGTTGATATGCTGTTTGTGGATGACGCTCCGGACGGCATACGACGTGGTCAAACTGTACATATCAAATTAGAACTTGGCGAATTATCTGAAGCTGTTTTTGTAGATCGGGGGGGATTCTACCAAACAACTGGTGGGCAGTGGATTTTTGTTGTTGATGAAACCGGTGAATTTGCCGTGAAGAGAAATATACGTCTGGGGCGCCAAAACACTCAATCATTTGAAGTATTAGAAGGACTTAAGCCTGGTGAGAAAGTTATAACATCATCTTATGATAATTATGGTGATGTGGAAAAATTAATTTTGAATTAGCAAAATTAAGTAAAGAAAATTTGTAAACAAATAAAGAGAATACAATGATAAAAACAGAAAATCTACAAAAACTCTACACAACTGAAGATGTTGAAACAACAGCATTAAACAATGTTAATATCCTAATCGAACCTGGTGAATTTGTTTCAATAATGGGTCCATCTGGATGTGGTAAGTCAACGCTGTTAAATATTCTTGGCTTACTTGATAACCCATCGGGTGGTAAATACCATTTTCTAGATCATGAAGTATCCGGTTACTCCGAGAGACAAAGAGCAATGCTTCGCAAAGAAAATATTGGATTTGTTTTTCAGAGTTTCAATCTAATTGATGAACTCACCGTTTTTGAAAATGTTGAACTTCCTCTGCTGTATTTAAAATACTCTACAAGTGAACGAAAGAAAAAAGTTCACGAAGTATTAGAAAGAATGAATATTATGCACAGAGTAAGTCATTTCCCGCAGCAGCTTTCCGGTGGTCAGCAACAGCGAGTTGCGGTTTCTCGCGCAATTGTTAGCTCACCAAAAATTATTCTTGCAGATGAACCAACCGGTAACTTGGATTCCTCACATGGTGATGAAGTAATGAACTTGTTAACCGGGTTAAATGAACAAGGGACAACAATAGTAATGGTAACTCACTCACCAACGTATGCTGAATATGGAAATAGAATTATTCACTTATTTGACGGACATGTTGTAACGGAAAATATGAAAGAAGAATTTCACGTTTGAGGAATAAAGTAATGATCAAACTAAAAAACATCGAAAAGCACTACACAAACAAGTTCATTAAAACATATGTTTTGCGTCAAATAGACTTGGAGATCAAGGAAGGTGAGTTTATTTCAATAATGGGTCCCTCAGGGGCTGGCAAATCTACACTTCTTTATATTCTCGGGATGTTGGATACTCCATCAGGGGGAGAGTATTATTTTTTTGATGAACCTGTACATAAAATGAGCGAACGCAAACTCAGTGAATTACATAAAAGTTATATCGGATTCGTATTCCAACAGTATCATTTAATTGATGAATTGACCGTTTATGAAAATTTAGAAACACCTCTGCTTTATCAAAAGTCAAACTCAAAAGAAAGAAAGGCTAAAGTGGCAGATATTTTGGACCGCTTTAATATTGTCGGTAAAAAAGATCTCTTTCCCAGTCAACTATCCGGTGGTCAGCAGCAGCTTGTGGGAGTTGCACGCGCAGTAATTGCAGAACCAAAATTAATTTTAGCGGATGAACCAACTGGCAATCTTCATACTGATCAAGGTAAAGAAATAATGGAATTGTTGAAAAAATTAAATCAACAAGGCACAACAATAATTCAAGTTACTCACTCTAAAGAAAATGCGAACTACGGAAATAGAATAATTAACCTAAATGATGGTTGGATTGAGGAATAAAAAATGTTTAAAAATTATATAAAAGTCGCGATAAGAAATCTTTTTAGATATAAGGTATACTCTATCATAAATATAGTTGGGCTAGCGCTTGGTATTACAAGTACAATTTTGCTTAGCACTATTTGTCCAGAACGAGTTGACCTACGATAACTATTATCCCGAATCGGAAAACATGTATAGGGTTACAGCTGAATTTAAAATGGGTAATGAAGAATATAACCTTGCTGTAGTGTCACCAGTTTTAGCACAAGTTGCTTTGGCAGAAATTCCTGAAATTAAAAAAACTGCACGCTTTAGAGTGGCAGGTAATAGTATTGTTAAATACAACAATATAAGTTTTGATGAAAATAAAATTTGCTTTGCGGATAACTCAGTAATTGATTTTTTTGCACTTAATCTTCTAAATGGAAATTCACAGACTGCCCTTGTGGAGCCAAGCTCAATAATTCTAAGTGAAAATACTGCAGCAAAATATTTTAATAATGAAAATCCAATTGGAAAAACATTAATATTAAATAACAAAAGTGATTATAAGGTTACCGGTGTTTTTAAAAGTATTCCACAAAACACACATTTTGATTTCGATTTTATGATCTCTATGCCCTCACTTGCTGAATCAAAGACAACTAAGTTGGCTATCCAATAATTTCCAGACTTATTTTATTCTAAACGATGGAGCAGATCCTAATACAGTAAAAGCAAAGTTAGATGGTATGCTGGTTAAGTACTTTAGGACCAGAACTTGAAAAAGCAATTGGAATTTCATTAGCTCAACTTGAAGAAAATGGTGGAGGTGGAGCATATTTTCTGCAGCCATGTAAGAGATATTCATTTATATTCTGATTTACAAGCTGAATTAGGAGTAAATGGCGATATAAAATATGTTTATATATTTTCTATTATTGCTGCGTTTATTCTACTTATTGCTTGTGTAAACTTTATAAATATTTCAACTGCACGCTCAGCTACAAGAGCAAAAGAAGTTGGTATCAGAAAAGTTTTAGGTTCTTATAAAAAAGGATTAGTCTGGCAGTTTCTAACCGAATCGTTTTTGACCACATTTATTTCATTGTTATTAGCAATCGGATTAATTGAATTATTGATGCCCTATTTCAATAACCTAACTGGGAAACAACTTACATTAGAATATTTTAACAATCCGTTTATTATCTATTCTATTTTCTCAGTTCTATTATCATTGGATTTTTAGCCGGAAGTTATCCTGCATTTGTTCTTTCTTCATTTAAACCAGCAGAAGTATTAAAAGGAAAAGTAAAGGCTGGTACAAAATCCGGGAATTTAAGAAGTGGTTTAGTTGTATTTCAATTTACAGCTTCAATTGTAATGATTATCAGCACACTTGTGGTTTTAAATCAATTAAACTACATCCAAAACAAAAACCTTGGATTCAATAAAGAGAACGTTATAACATTGAGTAACACCAATTTATTAGGTAATCGTGCTCAATTATTTAAACAAAAAATGTTACAATACCCTGAAGTAAAATCAGCAACCGTTTCAGGATTTTTACCTGTTCCATCAAGTTATAATGAAGGTATGATTTGGCCACAAGGAAAAACGGACGAATGGTATCTTCAATACAGCTTTGGGACGTTGATCACGATTATCTATCAACAATGGGAATAAAAATTGTTGAAGGCCGTGATTTTTTGCGTGAGTTTAGTACGGATAGTACTGCTGTTATATTAAACCAAGCTGCAGTAAAATTATTTGGATTGGATAACCCAATTGGTGAAATAATTTCCCGCCCATATAATAATGAAGGTGATTTTACTAATTATACAATTATTGGTGTAGTAAAAGATTTTCATTTTCAATCACTCAGAAATAGTATAGGTCCACTTGCTATATTTTTTGGAAATAATAATAGTATTATTTCTTTCAGAACAAATACTGCTGACGTCAGTTCTGTAATAACAAAGTTGGAAGAGACTTGGAATGAAATGGCACCAGGTCAGCCTTTCAGCTACTCGTTCCTTGATGAACGATTCGAAAATATGTATAGAGCAGAACAAAGGATAAGTGAAATATTTGGAACATTTGCCTTCCTTGCAATATTTATTGGGTGTTTAGGTTTGTTTAGTTTATCTGCATTTATTACAGAACAAAAAACAAAAGAAATTGGTATTCGTAAAGTGTTAGGATCATCAAGCACATTAATTGTAATGTTGCTTTCAAAAGAATTTGTAAAACTTGTAATTATTGCCTTCATAATTGCTTCACCAATAGCATATTATTTAATGAACAAATGGCTTATGGAATTTGAATATAAAACAGATTTGAACTTATCGATATTCTTATCAGCTGGACTGACTTCTTTAGCAATTGCAGTTGCAACAGTAAGTTATCATGCACTTAAAGCATCACTTGCAAATCCAATTGAAAGTTTGAGAAATGACTGAAAGCGTTATTAAATAAAATATAAATAGAGAAAATTATGTTTAAAAATTATTTTAAAGTCGCATACCGTAATCTTAAAAAAAACAAAGCATATACTTTTATAAGTGTGTTTGGTCTTGCGCTTGGATTGGCTGTATGTGCACTACTTTTATTGTATGTTCAGAACGAGTTAAGTTATGATCAGTTTAACAAAAATGCTGATAATATTTACAGGTTAACTCAACCTGAACACGCATATCATGCACCACAAGTTGCAAGAGAATTGGCTAACAATTTACCAGAAATAAAAGATTTTGTACGAATTTTTCCAATGGACAGTGAAATTATTGAATATGATAATAAACAATTTAAAGAAAAAAATGTCCCTTTTGCTGACCCCGCAATATTCCGAATGTTTTCATTTCAGTTTGTATCTGGAGATAAGGAAACAGCATTAGATAAACCTTTTACAACTGTGATTTCCGAAACATTAGCTCGAAAATATTTTGCTGATGAAAACCCCATTGGAAAAGTATTAAAATGGGGTGGCGAGAACGACTATACAATTACAGGAGTAATGAAAGATATGCCTCAAAACTCCCATTTTCGGTATGATATAATTTTTACACTTTCTGGTGCAGATAAAGTTTTTGGTTCTTTAATGGATAATTGGGGATGGCAAAATTTTCTAGTTTATTTCGAACTTCAAGAAGGATTCTCTAAATCCAATCTTGAGGAAAAATGCGAAAATTTAATTCAACCTTTTTACAAACAGTAATAATACCAACCCTGATAAACCTTTCCCTCAATATTCATTACAAAGTCTGAAAGATATTCATCTCTATTCAGCACACATTAAAAACGATATCCAACCACAGAACAGCATCACATTTGTGTTGATATTTTCAGCAATTGGAATTCTTATTTTGCTAATAGCTTGCGTCAATTATATAAATCTTCTAACAGCTAATGCTACAACTCGAATGAAAGAAATTGGAATTAAAAAAGTAATTGGTGCCACACGAAATCAACTTGCTTTCCAATTTGTGGGGGAATCATTTTTGGTCCTATTTATCGCGTTTATTATATCACTTATTTTTGTGCAATTGAGTTTACCGATTTTTGAATCCCTCACAGGAAAAGTTCTCTCTTTCACTGCATTAATTACACTAAATAATATTGTGGGAGTTTTGGTTTTTCTTGTTGGAACAAGTTTTATTGCTGGATTTTACCCAGCATTTTTTCTGTCTAAGCTTGAACCAATAAAAACACTTAAGGCAAATTCTTTCACTAGTAAATCAAAATTTAATTTTAGAACATTACTTGTTGGAGTTCAGTTCACAATAGTAATTGTTTTAATCTGTTCTGCACTTTTTATGTTTAGTCAAATCGATTATCTTCAGAATAAGAAGTTAGGATTTGACAAAGAATTAGTACTAGTATCAGAGATAAATAATTCATTTGATAATGTTGAAAAATACAACGCTCTAAAAGCGGCACTTCTTAAAGAATCCAATGTTGCTAGCGTTTCTTCTGGTTCACGTGTTCCTTCAAATACTACCACTAACTTCGGAAATTTAATACCAGAAGGAGAAACTAAACCAACTTCAATAGCACTTGTTCATGTACATCAAGATTATTTCGAGACGCTTGGAATTGAACCTGTAAAGGGACGTCTTTTTTCAACCCAGCTTACAACTGATATTGATGAAGCAATAATACTAAACGAATCTGCCGTAAAGGAATTAATGCTTAAGGGTAATCCTATTGGGCAATCCCTTAAATGTGACTGGCCCAAATCCAACAGGACAATTGTTGGTGTTACAGACGATATAAATTTTGAATCGCTATATGGGCGCGTACGTCCAACAGCTTTTTTAATTGATTATAACGAATGCTCTCGATTAATAGTAAAAGTAAATCCTTCAAACACAGAGACCACAATTAGTAAACTAAAAGCTATTTGCAGCAATTATTATCCAGATGAAATATTTGAATTTCATTTCTTGGATGATAAACTTGAAAATCTCTACCAAACTGATAAAAACACATTTCAACTAATGGGGTATTTAACATTCCTTTCAATATTTATATCATCCATGGGACTTTTTGGTCTTGCACTATTTTCGATGAAAAGCCGTACAAAAGAAATTGGAATTCGAAAAGTTCTGGGTGCTTCCACTCCACGTATCTTAATCTTATTAGTTAAGGATTTTACAAAATGGGTGTTGATTGCAAATATTATTGCTTGGCCCATTGCTTTTTATGGAGTTAACAAATGGCTTCAAAATTTTGCATATCGTATTGAAATGAATTATTGGTTTTTTTTCATGGGAGGATTTATAGCGTTACTGATTGCTTTATCAACAGTAAGCTACCAAGCAATAAAAGCAGCAGCTGCAAATCCAGTTAATAGTTTAAAATCTGATTAGAATTTATTAAGCATTATGTGCGGAGTGCTTTACACATAAGGGGGTATCATGTTAAAAAATTATTTTAAAATTGCATTTAGACATTTGTTAAAAAACAAAATCAATTCAGTTGTAAATATTTTCGGGCTGGCAGTTGGGATGGCAGTTTTTCTCCTTATTACCATGTATTGTGTAAATGAATTGAGCTTTAATAAATTCTTTAATGATCATAACAATATTTATCAGGTTGAAATCGCCGACGGATTTTATACACCAGCACCATTAGGTACAATTATTAAAAATAATATTCCCGGCTTCAAAAAAGTTGTTAGAATTGACAACTATTTAGGAGGAGGAAAATCTCCTATAGTTGAAGTGACTGTTGACGGTATAAGTAAAAAGATAAATGTTAGAGATATAGTTTTTGCAGATTCCACAATATTTGATGTATTTAGTTTTAATGTATTGTACGGCAACCCAGCGACAGCATTAAAAGATCCCTATTCAATTGTTTTAACAAGAAGTACGGCACAAAGTTTATTCGGGACCGATAATGTAGTTGGGAAAACAATCCATTATGTTGGAGATAGAAACAGCCAGCCGGAAATGGATATGACTGTAACAGCAATCGTAGAAGATGTCCCAAACAATTCAAGTATTACATTTAACGCAGTGGGATCTTATTCAACTTTATATGCCGTTAAACCAACCGGTATTGATATTGACGAAGATTGGAGTAATTGGATGAGTTCAACCTTCATCTCTTTCAATCAAAACGATGTAAGCGTTTTCGCAGATGAGGTTAATAAGTTATGGCTGGAACAAGAAAAAAGGTTGGGAAATACTCCTTCAAAAATCAGACTTATTCCACTAGATGAAGTTCACTTTCATAACAACAGTATAAAACAATTAATATTTATTTTGCAGCTTATAGGAGTGTTTATCCTAATAATTGCAATTATTAATTTTATCAATTTAGCCATATCTAAATCGGCTACACGCTCCAGGGAAATCGGTATACGCCAAGTTGTCGGTTCACGCCGTATAGAACTCATTAAACAATTTCTAAGTGAATCGATTTTAATCAGTTTCGTTGCAGCACCTGTTGCTATTCTAATTGTTGAATTGAGCAGACCTTTTTATTTTATAATGATTGGCAAACAAATCCCTTTCGATTTTATATATCAGCCGTACTCTATTCTTATTTTTATTGCCGGTGTAATAATTATTGGCACAATCTCAGGAATTTATCCAGCAATTGTCCTCTCTGCATTTAAACCAGTAGCTGTTCTTAAAGGCGAAATAACCAAAGTTAAAAGAGGAAATTCAATACGGCATGCTCTTATCGTGTTTCAGTTTGCAATCTCTATTGCATTGATAATTTGCACAATCACTGTTTCAAAGCAAGTCAATTACCTGAAATACCAAGATTTGGGGTTTAACGATAAAAATATTATTCACTTCAATCAGAGTGAGTTGATAAATAAGCATTTTGATGTTTTTAAACAAAAGCTACTGCAAAATCCGGATATACTAAATGTAGCTCGTTCCAACGGAGCATTGGGCAGAGATTTGCCAATCGGGTTGTCAACTGAAATAAACGGTTTAAAGAAATCATATATGGCAACGACTGTAGATCCCGATTTTATTCCTACCATGAAGATTGAAATAGCGGAAGGAAGACCTTTTTCTTGGGATATTAAAAGCGACAAGTACGCTACAATTATTGTCAATGAAACATTCGTTAAAGAATTTATGCTCAAACCGACTTTAGGTGCTGAAATAGATTTCTTAAAAGGGAAAGCAAGAGTCATCGGTGTGATGAAAGATTTTCATTACACGTCCTTTCATCAACAGGTAGAACCCGCTGCGTTGGGGTGGGCAGATTGGAATTCAGAAATAAATATTCATATGACCAACAAGAATGTTTCCAAAACTATTCAATATGTAAAAAATGCGTGGGATGAACTTTCACCGGAAACGCCTTTCGAATTTGAATTCCTCGATAAAACTTATGATAAACTATATAAATCAGACGAAAGATTCCAAAGCATCATTAATGGTTTTTCTATAGTTGCAATTATTCTTGCCTGCATGGGTTTGTTCGGATTAATTTCTCAGAATACCAATCGTCGTACAAAAGAGATTGGAGTTAGAAAAATTCTTGGAGCGAGTATTAACTCAATTGTATTAACACTTACAAACGAATTATTAAAGTGGGTAGTAATTGCTAATATCATCGCCTGGCCGCTTGCCTGGTTTATAATGAATAGATGGTTACAGAATTTTGCATACCATACAGAAATGAGCTGGTGGATGTTTGTTTTATCAGGCGGGATTGCTTTGATAATTGCATTAGCTACAATAAGTCTTCAAGCAATAAAAGCGGCAACTGCAAATCCAGTCAATAGTTTGAAAAATGAGTAAGTACAAATTGCACAGCTTGTATTAAATGATGGAAAATATAACGGACAACAAATTTTAAGTAAAACGTACATCGATGAAATGGTTAACCCGTTTGTAGAAGCCGATGATAAGCACTTCGGCTATTTGTGGTGGAGTTATCCAGAATATAAGACCTATTTTATGTCTGGCAACGGCAGACAATTATTTTTTGTGTTTCCGGAAAAAGAATTAATTGTTGCAATTACATCTGAAACAAATCTTCAAGGAGAATTTAATTTAAGAACAAAAGTGGGAAGGGAATATGCTCAAAGAATACTTAACTTATGTGATTAAGCATTTTAAATTAATTATATTTATATATTATTTTTATGCTGTATAACCCACTTTTCCACCCGACCGCGTTTTCAATGCGGCGCTGTTCAAGTTTTCGGGTTTAGTGAAAAAAGTAAGCATTGCTTGTAACATTATTTTAATAAATAAAATTGTTAAAAATATTTGGCGATAGCTTTTCAGTTCTGCATCGTTATTCGGGGCGGATGGGTGAAAAGCAACACCGTTATACTCATAAACTATTAAATATGAGATAGAAATTATGGATAATATTTTCTTGGATAAAGGGAAAATTAAAGTAATCGATACATTCCGCATCTACTATTTTATAATCTTTGTCATATCATTTCTATTCACGGAAATTGGGAGAAATGTATATCGCCCATTTATTTATGAAAATAAAATTGATGATTATGGTTTAGCTGATTCTATAGGTAATTGGGGAGGTATAATAGTACAAATATTTTTTGGATTAGCAATTTTCAACCCCAATAAGAAAAAAGGTATCCGGCTCATCTTATTTTTTACAATTGGGTACATTATATATGAAATACTTCAACCAATTATGCCTCGAGGAGTTTTTGACTGGAAAGATGTTTATGGAACTTTTTTAGGTGGATTTATTAGTTTGTTAGCATTTCTAATTTTACATTATTTCTTTAAAACAAGAATATTAAAAAAATATTGATTTCTAATATTTGGTGGTGTATAACTTCTTAAATAAGTAGAAAGTCAATTGGATATAAATATTTATCTCAAAATAAATTGATAAAAAAAGTGCTTTGATAAAAAAATTATGTTATTGTCGGAAACGCCTCCTCTGATGTTTGGCAGAATCACACATCCATATCTTAGATTGCCAGCTCAAAATTAACTTAATAAAAATTTCCAAAACGATTTTTCAATCCGATGGGTACCCACTTCTTAGTGAAGATTTCAGCACCTTTTTGCTTTTATTCGATGACCTAGATTTTATGGGGGGAATGGGTGTATGGAACCTAAATCCTTGTTACTGTTTTTAACTTTTTTCTAGGGCCTAGTTTGTTAGTCATGCGCTGTTCCCACCGTCAAAACTTGAAAACTTTTCACCTTCATTATCCCAAAATCCTTCCGTTACAGCTCCTAAACGAACAAGCTTAAAAGCAACATGGGTAACCGCCTCAGAGAGGAAAGACATTCGTTTGGGCTATTAGAAGATGTTCTTTCGGTGATCTCTACTAGGAGTCAGAGCCCTATTAACACTGATTCGCTAGGAGAATCATTTTACTATCTTCTTTATAAGCAATGGATATGGGCTTACTGCCAGATAATGTTTTATAGGATGTCTCAAAGAACTTCTCTCTTCTTCTATCAATAATTCAATTTTGTACTAATTTATTTTTTTAATATTATTAAAATTATTATGTAGTCAATTAATTAAAAAAAGTGAAAAGCATGATATATAAACTTCTTTACAATAACTTAATTTTTCTATTACTAATTATTAGTTTGGGTTGCTCACCCAACCTTGAGGATAAGGTAAAATCCTATGAACTAGCTCACAATAATCATGATATCGACAAAGTAATGTCGTTGTATACAAATGATATCACCTTCGAGATAGTTGGAATTTGGACTAAAACCGGTAAGGAGCAAGTAAGGAATATAGCAGAATGGGATTTAGCAACTAATAGTCATATGATTATTTCAGATATCGAAATAAATAATGACACAGTTACTTTCAAACTAAAAGAAGGAAATGACTGGTTTCGCTTGATCGGTATTGAATATATGTATTATGAGCCTTGCAAAATGGTTTTTGAGAATGGATTTATAAAAGAGATAAAAGCAGAAGCAACTGAAGAGAGCAGAAACGCATTCATTGAGCTCTGGCCATCTTTATATCAGTGGTTGATCAAAGAAAAAAATGAGGAATTTTCAAAACTGATAACTGCTGAAGGCGAGTTCATTTATAACTTAGAGTATGCAAAAATGTGGTTAAAGCTATTGAAGGTATGGAAGAATTTACCTGTTCAATGATTAGAAAAAAATATTTAATTACAAAAGATTCTAAACTGCTCCAGAATTCTTATACCAGATGTTTTAAAGTTTAGGTAGTTTTGTTGAGTAGGTGCCGTTC
>CAVQBF010000019.1:0-130957 GCA_963710615.1 uncultured Ignavibacteriales bacterium | reverse complement strand
TCCAGTTATTATACCAGGGTGCCCCAATATGAATATTTATTTTTTTAATTTCTTCATTCCATATCCCGTCACCATTCGAACCCCGCAGATTAAATGTGTAATCTCCTGGACTCAAATTAGTATAGGTGGCAAATCTTCTATTGTTCATAATCCATTCCTCATCGATGCCATCTAGTTTGTACATTAAACGATTTTTATCCGGACGCGAAAAGTGAATGGAAGCAAATTCAAATGAAAGATCATTCTGATCGTGAGAAAGATTTAATTCCGTAAGCTCGTTAATATCCAGATTTTCAAATTGTTCTATCTCGTTAATAGACTTATTTGAAAATTTAATATCTTTAATAACAAGTGTTGGAGGAGTGCGATTACTGTTTCCGGGATAAAACGCATTGAAGCCATCGAAACCGCTAAAATAGAGTTTTCCAGTTTCATCTATAAATGAGGCATTTCTAATAAACTCGTAACCCTGCAGTCCATCTTTTGCATCATAATTAATAATAATTGGATTTTCACCTATCTCATTAATTTCAATTTTTGAAATACCTTTTAAGCTGCTAACCCATAAATTTCCTTGATTATCAACTTCAATAGCTCTTAAATTTGAAGAGGGTAAACCATCTCTTTCATACAGTACTGAAAAAGTTTTTTTTACCGGATCAAATTTATTTAATCCATTTCTGGTAGCAATCCAGATATTGCCTTGTAAATCCTCATTAATATCATTAACAATGTTGCTGCTTAAAGAACTTTTATCCTCGGGATTATTTGAATAAGTTTTCTATGCGAAAATCGGTATCAATTTTTGAAAATCCCGCATCAGTTCCGACCCACAAATTATTTTTTGAATCAGGAAAAATTACACTAATATCTCCACTGATCATAAATGGTTTTTCCTCAGAGTATTTGAGCAAAGGAACCAAAAATTCAAATTCTTCATTTGTCAGCGGATATATTTCTATACCCCAATAATTTGAGTCCAGCGGTGGAACCTGATTAAATAATTGCGCTGAGTGGCTGTCGTCAGATTTATAACGTAGAGTATATCTACCTGGTTTCAGTTCCAATAAGCCAACTTTGATCCTGTTTTTAAAGTGCCCGCCAGCATGAAATAATTCATCTACATCTGATGCTATCCAAAGTTTATCTCCATTGTTGGATTCCAGCCAGCCGAAATCAAATACACCCCTATTATTTCCCTCTCCAATAGAGTTAATTAGTACTTTGGTATTTTCTCTTACAACAAATTCCTTACTAATATCTGCAAAATCTCCAACATCAATTATTGAGTTAAGCTGACGGGTGTTTTCGCGCAAATCTTTTAGTTTAGAAAGTAAACTTTTCTCATATTTTCTATTTGCTAAATAAGGGATGGTGTTAAAGCCTTTAGTATCGTTTCTAAGAACTTGGAGGCCTTCACGAGTGCCTATCCACAGATTTTCTTTTTTATCTTTAGCCAGAGTATTTACAAAATTGTTTGCAAGAGACAAGGTATCATTAATAACATTCTCGTAACTCCTTAATATTCCCGATTTAAGATTAAATGAAAAGAGACCCTCATTGCGTGTTGCTAACCACAAAATACCGTTACTGTTTTCCACAATCGCGGATATTTCGACAGTATCCAATTTTGAGAGCTCCCTAAACTGAGTGAGTTTTTGAGTGACTTGGCTATTATTTTTATTGATCATAGCAACACCCTTTCCAGTGCCTAACCAAATCTGGCTCTCAAATTCATAACTTTGACCAAAAGAATTAACATAACTAGTGCGTTCTTCATTGATTTCATTGCCTAGAGAATAAAGTTCAATGGGTTTTCTTTCGAAGTCATACTTATGAGCACCGCGTGAAGAACCAAACCAGAGCAACCCGGATTTATCCTCAATAAACCTTGTAAAAAAGGTAGAAGAAGTATTTATAAGTTCTTTAAATATTTTCTTGTTGCTGTCAAATAGCAGTAATCCGTGAGTGCCTGTTGAAACCCACATATTATTGTTTCTGTCTAGAAAGAGTCCAATTGCACCATTAATTCCCCAATTGCTGGGATTATCCTGTTTTTTAAAAGGGGTAATATCATAACCGTTTTTTTCTTCCAAATCAATCTTTGCCAAACCATTGGAATGTCCAATCCAGAGTAGATTTTCTGAATCAAAAGAAGCATCAAAATAAACTTTTGCACGTAAATAATCGTTAAAATTATCTTTTAGTACCAATTGGACAAACAAAGAGTCAGTTCGATCAAATTTTAACAAACCGAAGTCCCAGCTAAAGCTGTATAGCTCTCCGGCTTTATTTTCTATAATTACATCACAGTATGCTACAAATGATGCAATGCTGTTATCAGTTTTAATCACATCATATTTTTTGAACTCCTCATTAATTCTATCAAATTCAAAATAACCTTCCGTAGTGGCTACCCACATCATCTTTCTACTGTCTTCATAAATATCAAAAACGCGGTTGCTTCTCTCTGCATTCGACTCAGAATACTTGAAAGTTGTAAAAGTGCCCCTATTTCTATTATACCTTGCAAGACCATCCTCTGTTGAAACCCAAATTGTCCCTTCACTATCTTCCAGTAAACGATTAGTTCGGTTATGAGGCAGACTAGTCGTGTCTCCGGGAATATTTTTAAACACAATGTTCTCATATCCGTCATACCGGTTAAGTCCGTCTAACGTTGTAAACCACATATAACCATATTGATCCTGAATAATATCTAAAACACTATTGTTTGAAAGCCCATCACGAACGGACAGCACTTCAGTGGAGATATTCGTTTGCGTCATCATAAGCCGTGGAAAAACTAAAAGGATTATTTTAATAATTATGACCATCGCGGTAAATCTTCTCATTATCATTCCTACTTTTTTAAATTGTTTATAATCTTATTTATACATTACTCTTATTTATAAAAAAGCAAATTCAATCTTTTTTAACTATAAGCCTATATATTTTACTTTACCTTTATTACCACAAATGTCACATCATCATCCGGTTCTTGATCTTTTACCCAATTTGAGCCTTCATCTTTCAAATGATCTATTATTTCTTCTGGTGTATTTTCAGCAATATTCTCAAAAGTGTTCCTTACACGCTGATAACCGTAAAGTTCACCCTCAGTATTGAGTAGCTCAGGAAATCCATCGCTCATAAGAAGTAAAGTATCTCCACTATCCAATTTTGTTTCACGAACGTCATACGGATATTTATCAAATGTACCTAGAGGCATTCCTTTAATAACTTGTTCAGATACACTTTTTTCACTTTTCTTGTAAATTAAAATCGGAGGCATACCAGCAGCGGACATAATTAGTTTATTATTATTAATTTTTACCATTGTCATACACATTGATAGTTTCTCTAACTGCATCTGTTTAATACACCTGCTTATTTCGTGAAATGAGTAGAGAATATCTGGATTAGCACCATAACTGTTGAACAAACCTTTTACAGCTGTTACCATAGTTCCGGCTTTCATTCCATGTCCCGTTGCATCACCAAGAACGCAGGTAAGAGTTCCATCCAATCCAATATTGAAATCGTAATAATCACCTCCAACTTCTGTGGCAGTTTTCATATAAACTGCTATATCAAGTTGTGGTAATTGAGGAAGTACTTTGGGGAGCATGGATAGTTGTAAATTTCTAGCTTCTTCAAGTTCTTTTGTTTTTCTTTCACTTTCTGCCTGTAATGCTCTTGCCTGCAATTCAGCAGCTTCTGCCCTATGTTCCGCATCCTGTATTTTCATTCTTTCTCTAGCTTGTGACAATAATCGTCTTCTTTGAAAACGATCAATTCCAAAAACAATCCCAATAAAAAATAGGAAGTATGAGATGTAAGCTATTTTAGTTCTATACCATGGGGCAGAGACAATTATTTTTATACTTCTTTCTATTTTGCCTGGAACACCATATCCGCTTATTGCTCTAACTTTAAAATTATATTCTCCGGGATCAAGATTTGTAAATGAAGCAAAATTTTTGTCAGTAAATACCCAATGTTCGTTAAATCCTTCTAGCAAATAACTTACTCTATTTTTCGTAGGTCTAGAGTAATGCAATGCAGCAAAATCAAATGAAATATCGTTTTGTTCATAAGCAAGATTGATTTGATCAGTTTCGTAAATTGATTTATCTAAATCAATATTACTATTTTTATCGAAAACCGAGACATCCGATATTGTAATATTTGAGATAATAGGAACTGGAGGACTTGTATTTTCTGTGCTTGGGAAAAATCCGGTTAACCCATTGAAAGTTCCAAAGTATATTTCACCAACTCTGCTAATTAATGCTCCACCGCCAAAACCGCCTTGCACTCCGTCCTTACTATCATAGTTTGAAGAAGACCAGATTCCATCTTTATTTTCACTTAATTTTGTTATCCCTCCATTACTATTAATCCATAAGTTTCCTTCAAAGTCCTCGATAATTGCATTAATTCCAGTAATTGGAATATCAGGTATATCTATATTAGATTTAAATTCTTTTAGCTCCGGGTCAAATCTAAAAAATCCCGAAGGGTTCATTGTAATCCACAATCTACCTTTACTATCTTCAAAGATAATATTAGTGGTAAAGTTTGAAAATCCGGTGTTTTCGAAGGGATATTGTTCATAATTTTTTGTATTTAAATCATATTTGACTATTCCTTGTTCATCTGCTCCGATCCAAATAGCACTTGGGTATTTTCTGCTGATTGTGGTAAAAGTGGATTTGAATATATCTGGATAATTTTTTTTTAGCTTTTCATCATTAATTTTCTTTTTTATTTTAACTGCAATAGGATTATCAAGCAACACAGTCTGTATACCGTACCATTCAGGATTATTTGGTTCTCTTACGTTAAAATTATTGAAAGAATGGCCTACATCAGTTACATAATTAATATTATATTCGCCGGGTTCAAGTGTAATAACATCTATTTGTAAACGATTTTTTAATCCTCCACCTCCGTAAAATGTATTAGAAATAGTATCCATTGACCAGATTTTTTTCCCTTCTGTTGTTGTGATACTTCCAAAGTCAAAAATACCTTGGGGATATTGACCTTCTCCTAAACAAATAATTAAGATTTGGCTTTCTTTAGATAGAGTAATTTTTTTTGAAAGATTAGCTGCTTCTCCAACTTTTGTAAATGAAACTAAATTATCTCCTTCTGAAATAATACTTTTTACATTTGAAATTAAATCATCACTATAGGTTCTATTTATTACTGTAGGAATACTTTCGTTCTTTTTGTTAACGGTGTTAAAAATACTAACTCCCATGTTACTACTAATAATAAGTTTATTTTTTGGAAGATATTCCACAGAGCTAATAATAGATCCTTGTTGGGTAAGCATTCCATTTTGTAATAAATTGAAATTTTCAGATTTTCCCGAATTTAGATCATAGCTAGAAATACTTCTTTGAGTACCAGAAAACCAAATCTTATTATTATCGTCAATAGCAATGTTGTTAACATTTGAAGAGTCACTATAAATTTCTGGAATATTAACCTTTAATTTGGAATAAGTTTTGTTTTCCAGATTGAATTCCATTAAACCATTTGTAGAAGTGGAAATAAATAGTTCATTTTGATTTTTCGAATTAATTATTATATCAGTTGTTATTGAATTTTGGACTTGAGTAATTTGATCATCATTAAAAGGATAGTATTTGAATGGTTTACGATTCGGATCGAACTTAAGTATTCCATTATCAATTAGTCCAATCCAATATATCCCAAATTCATCTATAATTTTATTAGAAGCAAACTTCCCTATTCCACGTTGCTCAAGCTCGTCACTGATTTTCAATACCTCAAACTTATCATTGTTAGGCTCAAACTTTATCAATCCAAATGGAAAAGAACACATTAAAAATGTTCCGTCTTCTCTCTCATTAATATTGAAAAAGTAAATGTCTCCGACACCACGTTTTAAATTTTTCCAATCATTCTTGTACTCAAAACTGAAAGATATTGGATTATATCCAATAAATGAGTCTTTACCCCCAAACCATAATTTCCCAGCTCTATCCTCGAATATTTCTACGACACCAAATGGCTTTTCGTTACCTACAAATATAAAAGGTTCAAATCTGGTGCTGTTTTCATTATAATAAAATATGCCGTTATTAAATTCTGCAGCTAAAATATTTCCATTACGCAATTCTGTTAATGCAAACACATGGTTAAATTCACTTTTTACAAGCGAATCAGATCCAGATACTTCCCACATAAATGGAATTAATTCCCATTGTTCTTTTTCTTTATCCCATCGCTGAACACTTCGTCCTTGTGAGCTAATCCAAAAATTATTTTTTGAATCAATAAGAGACCTCAGTATAGCTGCTTCTTTTCTCTTTTTATTCAAAAGCTAATTCAATCTTGTTTAACTAAAAGCCTGTATATATTATTTTACCTTAACTACCACAAAAGTTACATCATCGTCTGGGTCTTTATCTTTCACCCATTCAGAGCCGGCAGTTTTTAGTTTAGAAATTATCTCTTCTGGAGATTCACCAGCTATCTCTTCAAAATAATTCATTGCTCTTTTGTAGCCGTACATCTCATTTTTATCATTGAGCAATTCAGGAAATCCATCACTCATTAACAATATCGTATCACCCTTAGAAATATTTGTTCGCTCAATCTGATAAGGAAAATTATACATGGCGCCAAGTGGCATCCCTTCCAGTTTAATCTCCTCAATTGCTTTTTTATTCTCTCGATAAATAAGTGCATGGGGCATTGCAGCAGAGGATATTTTTAGTGTATCACCTTTAATTTTAAGCATAAGTAAGCACATCGAGAGCTGCCTAAATTTCATATCTTTTATCACTTTAGAAATTTTCGAAAAAGTTTTTAAGATATTAGTATCATGTCCTAAACTATTGAACAAACTTTTCGTAATTGTAACTATCGTTCCAGCTTTTAAACCGTGTCCCGTGGCATCTCCAATAACTGCAGTTAGTTCTCCATCCTCACCTACATAAAAATCATAATAGTCTCCCCCGACTTCCGTTGCAGTTTGCATATGTACTGCAATATCAATATTCGGCAGCTTGGGAAGTTCCTTAGGGAGCATAGCAATTTGGAGCTGACGTGCCTCTTCAAGTTCAATTGATTTTCTTTCATTTTCTGCTTTAATAATTTCTGCCTGTTCTTCTACTGCTTTTCTTTTCTGCTCTAATTCTTCAATTGTTTCTTCCAATAATATTCCGGTTGTTCTCTTAACTTTTTCAGTTCTTTCCAATTTGAAGGATGTTATTGTTAGTTCTTTATCAACTGATTTTACTGATTGAAGAAGTATTACTTTTTCTTCATTACTTAATGAATTAGAAATGTTCACAAAATCTGATATAGTCTTTAAATCTTTATGCACAATTATTTTTCCTTTAAAGCTATGCAGCAAGTAGTTAAATTATGCATTTCAAGATTACCGCCTGTTGCCCTTGCGAGTTCTCCGTTTGAAAACATTCCAACCATAGGTACATTCCAAATATTTTTTATTCCTTCAATCTCTTGTGTCATTAATGGACCTAAAGAAAGAAGCCTTCCCGCACAACTAAACACAACTAGTGCATCGGCTTCAGGCATTTCAGTTGCTTTTAATTTTTCTACTCCTTTAATTACTTTCTCCATAACATCAAAATCAGGAGGAAGTGAGAACTTTACTTTTGAACCTTGAGGAACAGTTCCATTGCAATAGAAAGAACCATCATTCCAATCAACAACAAGACCGGGTCTCATTACAGGATCGCCTTCTTCACGCTGCAACTGAAGTGGGAAATTTGTGGCAATTTCAAGTGCAACCATTTCTTGTTTTTCCATTAAAGCATCAATACCACCATATTTTTTTGTGAGTTCAAAAACCGGTATGTTATCTACCGTAAATACATGATTGCCTTCACTTTTTGTTACTGTTTTTTCAGTTCCAACAGCTTTCCAGCCGCAAGTTGCAACTCCTTTTATTTCCACTTTGCTTTCATCTAATGCTAATACAACAGTTCCCCTATTGCTCGATTTTTTATTTGTAAAAACAAATTGCTCTTTAAGTAAAAAATCATCTCCAGCCATACCGCCGAACGCATTTACATCCTTACCCACAACATCCTCAAATCCAAACAGCAGTTCTTCTGCATCAGTCTCCAAGATGACTTCCTGCTATCAGAAATGCAGGTTTTGAAAATGTCTGTTTTGCATTTTGAGCAATTTGTCCTGTAATTTCACGATAATTTTTTTGCGGGTATTCTTCGAAATATATTCTATAGTATTCTTTATTGATATCGAGTAAAAGTATAGCAACAGACCCTTTTTCTGTTTCCTCACTAATAAATTCGCCATTGGTAGTGGAACCAAAAATATTAATTCCTTCTTTTTCCAATATTTCACAAATAGCAGTTCTATCTTGACTTATAGATAAGAATACAATAGCCAAAGTTGGTTTAAAACCATCTTCCATACTTTTTTGTAATTCAGTTTTTATTTCCTCTGGAGATTTTCCTTTTATTGATTTTGCTTTCATAAAATACTTTCTCCAAAAATTTTACTTGCACCTTCTCAATTAGAAAAGGTATAAAATTTTAAATAATTACTTTGCTAATTTGAACAATGGGTTCAATATCTGTAAAATTGGGTAAGTCCCCCATAATTTTACTAGAATTAGGTCCAAATGATTGTTCAAAGTTTTCAATAGTATCAAAAAACATATTAGCTATAGCTATAAAAGGTGCTTTAGAACCTGCAGTTCCCCCTCCTAATCCGGATTCTATACTGGCACCTTTAAGTGCGTTACCTAACAAACCAGTGACAAGTTCTACATGTTTGGTTTGATAATAATCCATATTAAAATTACATCCATCAGTATTTGGATATAATACACTTACTTTTATCATTCCTTTTTTCATCTGATCTTCCTTTTATTATTAAGACATAGTTTATTTTTCTTTAAGTGCAACCCAACTGCAAGTAGTTGAATGGAACTCGTGTTTACCATTTATTCCCTTTCCGTATTCCCCGTATGTATAGAAACCAGCCATGGGAGAATTCCAAACCTTTTGCAATCCTTCATTTTCCTCATGTGCCATGGGCCCTAATGCACTCAAACGGCCCGCACATGAAAATATCAGCAATACATCTGCTTCAGCATTTTGTTCTCTTTTTAATTTATCTGCTTTGTCGATTACAGTTTCAATGATATCAAAATCTGGAGGGGTTGAGAATCTCAATGATGAACCTTGAGGGACATCTGATTCGCATATTAATGCTTGTTTCTCTCTTATCATACCCAATTGGATTACACATCTTTGGTTCGCGGTTTTCACGTTCTATTTGAAACGGATAGTGGACACCAATTCTATCAAAAAAATCTATTTGGTCATCTGAAGATGATATTTCCTCACCTAATAAATGTAGATATATTTCTAGTGCCGGACGGTTATCGATGCTATAAATCAAATTACCTTCACTTTTTGTTACTGTGCGGGGAACACCCATAGGCTTCCATCCAGAGAAAGCTAATCCATGCAGCTCAATTTTTGATTCATCCAACACCAAAGCAGCCATTCCATAGTCTGTCGATTTACCTTGTGTAAAAATCCATGTGCCCTTGAACGATAAATCATCGCCTGCCATGCCACCAAACATGCTGATATCGGGACCGGCTAATTTTTCAATATATCTCACCATTCCTTCCCCATCAAGCATTCCCCCGTCTGATTTTAATAATGTTGTAACTAGGATGAATGCAGGCTTTTCAAATTTCTTTAAAGCACACTCTATCATACTTTGTGTGGCTTCCTCCAGCGATCTTTCTTGAATATCTTCAAACAATATGGAATAATAATTCCTGTTTAAATCCAAAAGTAGAATCACTATTCCGCCTTCACTTTCATGTCCATCGATAAATTCCCCTGATGAAGTAGCGCCGATGATATCAATTCCTTTATTATTAATAATATCGCATACAGCTTCTCTATCTTGTTTTATTGAAATAAAGATGATTGCTAACGTTGGCTTAAAACCGTCAGAAATGCTTTCAGATAGTTCATTTTTTATCTCCTCTGGAGAATTTCCTCTAATTGTTTTTGCTTTCATTTTTACTCTTTATGATTTATTATATTCTATTTAACCTTTATAACAACAAATGTCACATCATCATCCGGATCTTTGTCCTTCACCCAATTAGAGCCGGCAGTTTTTAGTTTAGAAATTATCTCTTCTGGAGATTCACCGGCAATCTCTTCAAAATAATTCCTCGCTCTTTTATAGCCGTACATTTCTTTCTCATCATTTTGAAGTTCTGGAAACCCATCACTCATTAACAAAATAGTATCTCCAATACTTATATCACTCTCAACTATTGAATAAGGAAAGTCAATAAAGGTACCTAATGGCATTCCCTTAATTACATGTTCTTCTATTGTCTGATTTTCCCGTTTATAGATAAATACCGGAGGCATGCCAGCTGAGGACATCTGTATTTTATTTCCGGTAATTTTTAACATGGTAAGACACATTGATAACTTTTCCATCTGCATAAGTTTTAAGCATCTAGTCATTTCATGAAATGTTTCAACAATATCAGGGTTTGGAGCCAAAGTATTGAACAAGGTTTTTGTGGATGTTACCATCGTTCCAGCCTTCATACCGTGACCGGTTGCGTCTCCAATTACAACTGTTAAAGTTCCGTCCATTGCAATATGAAAATCATAATAATCTCCGCCAACTTCAGTTGCTGTCTGCATGTAAACAGCTATATCAAGATGAGGTAAATTTTGGCAGATCTTTAGGCAGCATAGATAATTGAAGTATGACGAGCTTCTTCCAATTCTTTTGTTTTTCTATCATTTTCAGCTTGAATAGCTCTTGACTGCAATTCTGCTGCTTCAGCTCTGATGTTCTGCATTCTGAATTCTCATTTTTTCTTTAGCCTTCGAAAGGAGTCTCCTTCTTTGAATTCTATCAACTGCAAATATTATCAACGATAAAAAATGCTGCATAGCCTATATAAGCATATGTTGTTTGCCACCAGGGCGGGTATATAATAATTTCAATTTTTCTTCCGGTTTCATTCCATAAACCATCACCATTTGATCCCTTTACCCAAAATGTATAATCGCCTGGATCAAGATTAGTAAATGATGCAAAACTTCTATCCGATTCATACCATTTGTTTTTGAAACCTTCCAGCTTGTACGATATTTTATTTTTGCCTGGTCTTGAAAAATGAATTGATGAGAAACTCAAATGCAATATTATTCTGACTATATGATAGTTTAATATTTCAGTTTCTAAAATGCCACTATCTAACTTGAAATCTGAAGAATCATCAAATACCGATACATCATCAATTTTGAAATCATATACAACAATATCCGGTTCTACGATGTTAAGACTGCCTGGCGTGAAAAGAGATAATTCCCATCCTTCCACCAGATAAATGTCGCCCATTTTCATGATTCAATTATCGCAGATCTGTTGAGCTAGACCTCTCCAACCATCACTGGTAATCATAATTTACAAAGGAATAATTTTCGATGGAGCATTCTTATTAATTTCGATAATCCTCCAGAAGAATAAATCCATAATGCTCCATTATTGTCCTTCGGTAATATCATAAACTATTCCTCCAGGTAGGCCATTGTCCGTAGTAAATGAGTGTAACTCTTCAGTTATAGGATTAAATCTAATCAGACTGGAATAAGTACCCAACCACAAAATTCCATCCAAGTCCTCATGAATAGTGTATATTAAGTTAGTAGTGCTGGTAAGATTTTCTTTATCATGGTTATATTGTATATATGTTTTTAATTGTAAATCATATTTAATAAAACTGTGCGTATCTGTCCTAATCCAGATTATATTTTGGTTGGTTTTGCTGAAATGAATGCCTATGCCCATCTCCATTGGAAGAGCATGCTTATTATCCAACTCAGTTTCTAACCTCGATTTAAGTACTTTAAACTCAGTCTCATTTACCTCATAAACTTCAATTCCCCAGTATAATGAATCGTCTGGAGATAAGGTATTCCAATTCTTATAGGAATGACCAATGTCTGATTTATAACTTAACTTGTAATCTCCTTTCTCAAGTTCTAGTAATTTAATACCAATTCGATTTTTAAAACCTCCACCGTTGTAAAATGTTTTATAGATATCCAGCATATCCCATATTGGTTTCCCTTCAGCATTTGCCAAGCTTCCAACATCGAACATTCCGCTTGAAGCTCTTCCTTCACCATTAGCTATTACAATAATTCTTGTTTTTTTCTCAAGATTAAATACTTTCTCAAGGTTCTGACCTTCTCCCACTTCCAAGATTGAACCTAGCGGATTTCTGGAATTTCTAATATTTGAATATCATTCTTTAAATTCCTGGCTGATTTTCTTATTCATAATACGAGGAAGTGGAAAAAACTCTTTAGTAATTGGATCATAAATGTCGACGCCATAGTTGGAGGAGATCCATACTTTATTATCTGGACTTATGTCAATAGAAAGAATTCTTAATGGCTGAGCTGTTTTTCCAAAATGGGGAGAAATTATTTCTTCAAAAGCTCCTGACTTAAGATTATACCTTCTGAGTTGACTACTATTAACACTATACCAAATATTATGTTTATAATCTACTGCCAAATCATGTATTAAATTAGTTGAATCACTGTTTATTGCAACATCATTAATATTAATACTTTCGGCTTTTTTAAGCTTAGAATCATACTTAATTAGTCCTTCTGCGCTTCCTAACAATAATATGGATTGGTTTTCCGGAAATGGAACAATTCGGCTTATAGTCTGATCGATATTTTTAATTGAAAGATTTATTGAATGTATCTCAAACGGGCTTGAGCTTGGATCTAATTGATATACACCTCCTTCTTGAAATGTTAACCATATTATTCCATATTTATCTTTATAAGAACCGGCAATCATGTTATTTGGAATACTATTAATATTTCCGGGTTCATTAACATATTGCTCAATTTTTTTGAGCTGATTGTCAAATTTAAAGTATCCGTGCGTATATACACTCAGCCATAAATTTCCCTTTTCATCTTCAATCATTCTATTATGAAAAGCATATTTCGTTTTAATCTTGCTTAAGGATGCAAAATTTATTTCCTTTACAATATACTGGGATGGTGAATACTTTAAGGCTCTTCCCTCACCAGTAAACCAAATTGATCCCGATGACTCCTCAAATATTGAAAATATTTTATCCGGACTATAATTTGGTTTAAGATAATAAGAATCAAATTTATCAGTCGAAGCATTGTAGGATTTTATTCCACTCGATAGATCAGCAGCAAGTATTAATCCGTTTCTTAGCTGAACAATACTATGAACTTCTCCCCAAACAGTTTTAGCATTTGAACTATCTAATGCTATATTAACAAATTGATCTGTATTTTTATCATATCTTATAAGCCCAAGCTCGTTTAACGCAAACCATATTCGGCCTTCCTTATCAAGCATAGAATCATAAAACCTTGGAGGTCCCTTAAATGGAATTTTATCAAGAGTATATTTAATAAATTTATCAGTTTTTCTATCCAATTTACCAATCAAGTTAAAACAGGCAACCCAAATATTTTTATCACGGTCTTCAATTACTTGAAACACCTCATTATCAGGGAGGGATTCATCATCTCCTTGTATATTTTTGTATATTTTAACCGATTTACCATCACATCTGTTTAATCCATCCCTCGTTGCTATCCACATAAATCCATAACTATCTTGAAAAAAATCGTTTACTTGGGTGTTTGATAATTTTTCAGATTCAGCAAATTTTTTGAAATTATAATTTTGCTGTGCATTTGTGAATGAAATCGCTGCTAATATTACTGTAAAAAATATTTTATATGCTTTCATATCTTCCCGTTAATTCAAAATCTTCTTTTGTTGAGTACTTATCTTTTATTTTACTTTGATTACTACAAATGTCACGTCATCGTCTGGTTCTGCGTCTTTTACCCAATCGGAACCAACAGTTTTTAGTTTAGAAATTATAGCTTCAGGAGATTCACCAGCAATCTCTTCAAAATAATTTCTAGCTCTTTTGTAACCGTACATCTCTTTATCATCATTGAGTAGTTCAGGAAAACCATCGCTCATTATTAAAATAGTATCCCCTGTACTTAAACTGCTTTCAACCAATGAGTATGGAAAGTTATTAAAAGTACCCAGAGGCATTCCTTTAATTACATGTTCTTCAGTAGTTTGACCTTCCTTCTTGTAAATAAATACTGGGGGCATACCTGCTGAAGACATCTGAATTTTGTTCCCCACTATTTTTAGCATTGTAAGACACATGGATAGTTTTTCCATCTGCATCAATTTTAAGCATCTTGTCATTTCATGAAAGGTCTCAATAATATTTGGATTGGGAGCGAGAACATTGAATAAACTTTTTGTGGTTGTTACCATCGTACCTGCTTTCATTCCATGTCCGGTAGCGTCTCCAAGAACAACTGTAAGTGTTCCATCTAATCCAATATGAAAATCATAATAATCTCCACCAACCTCAGTTGCGGTTTTCATATAGACTGCAATATCAAGATGTGGTAATTGAGGAAGATCTTTGGGTAACATAGATAACTGCAGCTGACGTGCTTCTTCAAGCTCTTTTGTCTTGCGCTCATTTTCGGTTTCAGCAAGTTGTGCCCTTAAATTAGCTTCATTAATAGCAGCAGCATTACGTTCTTTATTTACAATTCTTCTTCTTTGAACTCGATCAATTCCAAAAACGATACCGGCAAAAATGAAGATATATGAAATATATGCCATCGTTGTCTGCCACCAAGGCGGAGAAATAATTAATCTAATAGATTTTCCTTCTTCATTCCATATTCCATCTCCATTCGAACCCTTAACCTTAAATGTGTATTCACCGGGATTGAGGTTTGTAAATGAAGCGAAATTTCTGTCAGTCGAAATCCAATTATTATTAAAGCCTTCCAATTTATAGTTAATTTTGTTCTTCTCCGGTCTTGAAAAATTAATGGAGGCAAACTCAAAGGAAATATTGTTTTGTAAATAAGAAAGATCTATTCTGTCAAGTTTCATAATGCTTTTTTCCAGCTTAACAGCAGCAGAATCTGATTTAAGCGAAACTTCGGAAATTTTAATATCCTCTATAACAATGTCAGGTTTAATTTCATTTATTTTACCAGGATAGAATGAAATTACTCCATCATTACTGCCTAGTAAAATCTCACCATTTTCACTAATCCAGTTAGCTTTACTATTTGTAAAACCGGGCAATCCATCCCTGGTATCATAATTCACAAAATTCCATTTATCTTGAGGAGCGTTTTTATTTAGTTTTGATAATCCTGCAGAGGTGTTTATCCAAAGGTTTCCCTGAGTATCTTCAACAATTGAGTTTATTTGATTGGATGGGAGCCCATCATTCAGGTTATATCTATCAATCACTTCAGTCATAGGGTCAAATCGCAACAAACCTGTAGCACATGAAATCCAGACTATACCTTCCCTATCCTCAAAGATGGATGAAATAACATTATTTGAAGAAAATCTGTTTTTAGTATCAAAATTATATTGCTTAAAATCTCCCGTTGCTAGATCATATTTAAAGAAACTATTATATGCTGAACCAAGCCAAAGAACGTTGTACATTCTTTTGCTCAGTTCAATACAAGTGCCAATTTCCATTGGCATAAACTTATCAGATATTATTTCTTGTTCATTCAGTTCTGATATACTTTTAAATTCGGAGTCACTAATACTTAGGATCTGGATTCCATACCAATTTGAATCTGCAGGAGGTACAACATTCCATGTACCAAATGAATGCCCAACATCAGAAGCGAAAGTTATTTTATAATCGCCTTTTTTTAGATCAAGACATTCCACAGCAATTCGGTTTTTGAATCCACCTCCGATATTAAATGTTCTTGATAAATGATTCATAGACCAAATTACTTTTCCATCTATAGATAAGAGAGAGCCTTTGTCAAAAAGATCTTCACCCTGTATTATTCGACCTTCGCCAACTCCAATAATAATAACCTTTTGGTCTTTATCTAATGAAAATTTTTCCTCAATATTCGAAGCTTCTCCAACTTTCAAAATAGAAGCTATTGGTTCACGGGATTGTGGTATTGAATCAACCATTTTCTTTAGGTTATTACTCATATTTTTTGTCATGATTGTAGGTAATAGAGTAAATTCATTTTTATTAGGATTATATTTTTCAAACCCATAAAGTGATGAAATCCAAATATTTCCGGATAAGTCAATTTTTATATCATTGGCAGAATAATTTGATGTATATTTTTCATAAGGAGATTTAATAGGCGTTAAAATATTATTTTTATCAAGTTTATAAAGACCCAAATTATTATATGTAAACCATTTATTTCCATTGTAATCTACTGCCATAGATTGGATATTAACAATCCCATCAGGCAGGGTATTTTTATCGAAATTAATTTTCAAATTAGTTGATGAATTATTTTCAATATTATAGGAGAACAAACCATTACTAGAAGTTCCAATAGTTGTTTCTTTAGTTTGTTGAGAACCAGCAATAGCAGTAACTGAATTCAAACCGGAATTTGTGAATTCTTCAGAATTAAGTTTATAATAATTGAATGGCTCCCTTAAAGGATCAAATTTGGTTAGACCATGATCTAAAGTACAAATCCATATAACACCGTACTTGTCCTTTAAGATTTGTAATATTACTTTTCTTTCAGCAATTTCCTCACTTGCCGATCTAAAATCGAATTTTTGTATAGCTTTAGTATTTAGGTCAATTCTATAAAGTCCTTGAGAATAAATACCTACCCACAAAAATCCTTCATCGTCTTGCGTTATTCCCATTATTAAATCATAATTAGTAGCATTATTAATTAAACTAAATACATCATAATCCTCAGTATTATAATATGAAGGAGAATATTTAATTAATTTGTTTCTTCCTCCAAACCAAAGATTTCCAGATCCATCTTCATAAATTGCATGTATTTCATTAGGGCTGAAGTTTGTTTTAAGATAATAGGGTTGAAACAAATTTAGTTTTTCATTGTAGATTTTTATTCCATTTCCATAATCTGCAACTAAAATATTACCATTTTTTAATTCAGTTATGTTATGGATTTCTCCCCATTGAATATTCTGTTTTGATTCGAGCTGTACTTGTTCAAACTTATTTTTTGATCTGTTGAGTTTTTGTATTCCGTGTTGTGAGGAGCTAAACCACAAATTTCCTTTGGAATCTAAAATCGCTGAGAAAAAGTAAGAAATATTGGATACACTTCCAGTTTCAATAGGATATTTTTTAAATGTCTCATTCTTAGGATCAAATTTTGCAATAATATTTCCAATCACACCAACCCAAATAGATCCATCGGAATCTTCTACTATAGCTGAACAAAAGTTATTAGGAATTGTTGTTGAGTCATTTGGATCGTTTTTAAAGACTTTAATATTTTTCCCATCATACCTATTTAGGCCATCATCAGTAGAAATCCAAAGAAATCCATTACTATCTTGGAAGATATGCTCAACTGTTGCATTTGACAATCCTTCAAGAATTGATATATTTTCAAAAAGATAATTTCTTTGTCCCCAACATTGAAACGAAGTTAGGAATAAAATAGCAATCAGACATTTTATCTTAAAATTTTCTACGAGTAATAAATTGTAAATCATGGGAATCAATTTCATTTACTATCCTAATAATATTAATTAGTTATTTAACTTTAATTACTACAAATGTAACATCATCATCCGGGTCTTTATCATTTACCCATTCTGATCCAGCTGTTTTTAGTTTCGATATTATATTCTCCGGTGTTTCTCCGGCAATCTCTTCAAAATAATTTCTAGCTCTTTTATAACCGTACATCTCTTTTTCATCATTTTGCAGTTCCGGGAACCCGTCGCTCATTAATAAAATAGTATCTCCAGTGCTAATATCACTTTCAACAATCGAATAAGGGAAGTCATTAAATGTACCTAAAGGCATTCCTTTTATTACATGTTCTTCTATTGTCTGACTTCCCCGCTTATAAATAAATACCGGTGGCATACCTGCAGCAGACATTTGAATTTTGTTGCCCTATAATTTTTAACATAGTAAGGCACATGGATAATTTTTCCATATGCATTAGTTTTAAGCATCTTGTCATTTCATGAAAAGTTTCAACAATATTTGGATTTGGAGCGAGAACATTAAATAAACTTTTTGTAGTCGTTACCATTGTTCCGGCTTTCATTCCATGTCCGGTTGCATCACCAAGTACAACCGTAAGTGTTCCATCTAATCCAATATGAAAATCATAGTAATCACCTCCAACCTCAGTTGCTGTTTTCATATAGACTGCAATATCAAGATGTGGTAATTGCGGAAGGTCTTTGGGAAGCATCGATAGCTGTAACTGGCGGGCTTCTTCTAATTCCTTTGTCTTGCGTTCATTTTCAGTTTCAGCAAGCTGTGCTCTTAATTCTGCTTCTTTTATTGCTGCGGTATTACGTTCTCTATTCAGTATTCTCCTACGTTGTACTCTGTCAATGCCGAATATTAGTCCAATGAACATAAATCCATAACCAACATATGCAAAAATTGTTCGATACCAGGGAGGATCGATTTTTATTTTTAGAGAAGATTCTTGATTATTCCAAACTCCATCACCATTTGATCCTTTTAATCTAAAGACATAGTCACCTGGAGGAAGATTTAAATATGATGCAAATCTTCTATTTGTATAATTCCAGTCAGTATCCATACCTTCAAGCATATAGGCTAGTTTATTTTTCGCTGGTCTTGAAAAATGGACCGAAGCAAATTCCAACGAAATATTATTTTTTGAAAAAGGCAATTCAATTTGTTTGGTATTATTAATGTCGGTTTCAAGATTTAATTCTGAAGCCATTTCTTGTATTGGGACACCTGAAATATTTAAGCTATTTATAATTGGTTTTGGGAAAGTACTATTCGGAGTGGCCGGATAAAAAGCATTTAATCCTCCATAACCACCATAAAATATTTCCCCCTCATTTGTTAAAGTAATCGAAGTATTTAATGGTAGGTCGTTTATTCCGTCTTTATTATCATAGTTGATAAAATTAATTTTATCTTCTTTATTACTTGCAGGCAGCATTGATATGCCTCCAGGTGCACCAAACCACAAATTTCCTTTAAGATCTTCAATCATAAATGAGACAATATCACTAGCTAATCCATCACTTTGACTAATAATCTTAAATTTTTCGGTTTCCGGATTAAACTTTATTAAACCTCCAAGAGTGGTTGCCCAAACTATACCGTCCTTATCCTCAATGACTTGGAGCAATATATTTTCCAAAGGAAATCTCTGTTCACTATCAGCAAATGAATATTGCTTTGAAGTATTATCCCTAATATTTAATCTAATTAATCCCATTCCATTTCCAGCAAGCCATGCAGTATTAATATACTTTCTGCTGAATACAATATCTCCAATCATTTCATAAGAAGGATAAAAAGTATTATCTAACTCATTTTTTCCCTGTTCATCTAAATATGAATACTGCTCATCATCAATTTTAATTGCTTGAATCCCATACCAATTGGAATCTTTGTGGGATGGTACATTAAAATCTCCAAAACTATGCCCTATATCAGAAATAAAATTAATACTATACGCACCTTTGGGCAGATTAATACACGTAAAAGCAATTCTATTTTTATATCCACCCCCTGCGTTAAATGAGTTCTGAACCTGATCTGCTGCCCATATTATTTTACCTTTCGAATCCTCCAGCCAGCCATAATCAAACATATTTGCACTAAAACTTGTAAGTCTTCCTTCTCCAACATTAAGAATAAGAACATTTGTTGGTTTATTAAGAGTAAATTCTTTTTTTAGCGAAACACCTTCACCAACTTTTAAAAGAGATGCAATCTGATTCTCACTTGTAGCAATCTTTCTAATATTCGACAAAAGTTGGGAACTAATAGGTTTATTTGTAATAGAAGGGAGCTGCTTATAAGTACCTGTTTCACGATTAAAAATCTTTACGCCTTGTCGATCAGTTATCCAAATATTATTATCAGGCCCAAACTTCATCTTATTCACTATAAAAGATGTTGTGTAGTCCGTATTTATAAATTCAAAACTTTTGTTAACACCAGATTTAATATTAAACTCATGTAACTTATTATTGAATGTGAACCATAAATTTTCTTTGTCATCAATTAGGAGATTTGTCCCATCTTGTTTTACTATCTTTTTAAACTCGTTTAAATCCTTATCAAATTGATAAATACCATGACCAAGTAAAGATAAAAACAACTTATCTTTAACAAATGGGTGTTTAACAATATCAATTACAGGATTCGATTTAGTTTCAGATTGCTCATTTTCTTCAATGCGAAAAAATCGAAATGGTTTTTTTGTAGGATCAAATTTAACTAATCCGTTGCCAGCAGTCGCAATCCAATATATGCCAAAATTATCTTTATAAAAATTAATAGGATTAATGTTTTTAATTTTATCTGTAATCAAACTAAAATTATTTGCATTTAAATCTGTTTCGAAAATTCCAATTGAACTTTGAAATAATATTCTATTGTTTTCAGATTCAAAAAATTTTTGAAAATTAATGTTTTCTTCTGATCTTTGTAACTTAACGGGAAGGTTTAATGGTTTAATATCATACGTAATTGGATTGTATAAAACAATATCCTCTTTTCCGCCAAACCATAATCTACTGCTACTATCTTCAAAGATATCAATGATATCAGTTAAATTTAATTTGGAATTTGTAAAGTAAGGTTGAAAAACATTTGAAGCTGAGTTATAAATAAATATACCAGCTTCTGGACTCGCTGTTAAAATATTACCATTAGCTAGTTCAGTTATGTTAAAAGCAAAATTTTCGGACAAAGATGAAATTTCATTACCAGAATAATCACTAAATTTAATTATGTTGAATTCATTTTTAGCTGAATTGAATAATTGCAATCCGGTAAATTTAGTAGCAATCCAAAGTCTATCTTTAGAATCAACTAAAATATTTAAAACATCGCTATTATTGACCATAGCCCCTTTATCAATAGGGATTGATGTGAAGCTGTCGGTCACTCGATTATATTTACTAATATTATCAATTGTTCCTATCAATAAATTTCCATTGCTGTCTTGAGTAAGTGATAGTATTATATTGTAAGGTAAGCTTGTTGAATCACCGGGGATATTTTTATATAACTTTATGTCATATCCGTCATAACGATTTAAACCATCTACCGTGCCTATCCAGAGATATCCAAGGTGATCTTGGAATGTACAAAGAACAACAGAATTTGATAAACCATCAGATACAGAAAGGTTTTCAAAAAAATATTTTTCTTGTGATTGCAGAGAATTCGTAATTATTAACAACAATAATATTATCAAATACTCTTTGTAAAACATTTTATAAATCCAATTCATAAATCAATCCTAGTTTTATAAACTATAATTAGTTTTATTCCTGCAAATGCTACACAATGATTAATTTCAAGATTGAGATTCCGGTATTAGGCAAGTCAAATATCTGAATTTACTCAACCGGAATTACAGAGATATTATTTAACTTTAATTACAACAAACGTTACATCATCATCAGGTTCTTTATCTTTTACCCATCTTGAACTTTCATCTTTTAGGTAGTTGATAATTTCCTCAGGTGCTTTCTCTGCAATATTTTCAAAAGAATTTCTTACGCGCTGATAACCATACAGTTCACCTTCACCATTAAGTAGTTCAGGGAAACCATCGCTCATAAGCAGTAATGTATCCCCGCTGTTCAAGTTTGTTTCCCTCACATCATAAGGGTATTTATCAAAAGTTCCTAAAGGCATCCCTTTGATAACATGTTCAGATACGCTTTTTTCATTTTGATTGTAGAGCAAAATAGGCGGCATTCCTGCAGCTGACATGAGCAGTTTATTATTGTTTATTTTTACCATTGTCATACACATCGAAAGTTTTTCAAGCTGCATTTGCTTAATACACCTGCTTATTTCCTGGAATGAATATAGGATATCGGGATTAGCACCATAGCTGTTGAACAAACCTTTTACTGCTGTTACCATCGTTCCGGCTTTCATTCCGTGTCCTGTTGCATCACCAAGAACGCAAGTTAGAGTTCCATCCAAACCAATATTAAAATCATAATAATCACCACCGACTTCAGTTGCTGTTTTCATATAAACTGCAATATCAAGCTGAGGTAATTGCGGAAGTACTTTTGGCAGCATGGAAAGTTGTAAATTCCTTGCTTCTTCAAGTTCCTTAGTTTTTCTCTCACTTTCAGCTTGTAAAGCTCTAGCTTGCAATTCGGCTGCTTCAGCTCTATGTTCAGCTTCTTGAATTTTCATTCTTTCCTTGGCTTTGGAAAGCAGACGTCTTCTTTGAAAACGATCAATCCCAAAAACAATTCCAACAAAAATTAATCCATAGGTGACGAAGGCGAAGGTTGTGCGATACCATGGAGCAGAGACAACAATTTTTATACTCTTATCAGTGTTACTTTGTATTCCGTATCCGTTGATTGCTCTAACTTTAAAAGTGTACTCTCCAGGATCAAGATTTGTAAATGAAGCAAAATTTTTGTCAGTATAAATCCAGTGATCATTAAAACCTTCAAGTATATAGCTTACTCTATTTTTCGCGGGTCTTGAGTAATGAAGTGCAGCAAAGTCAAACGAAATATCATTTTGTTCATAAGCAAGATTGAGCTGATCAGTTTCGTAAATTGATTTATCTAATTCAATGTTACTGTTTTTGTCAAAAACTGAAATATCTGAAATTGTAATGTCTGATATAATGGGAACCGGCGGACTTGTATTTTCTGTACTTGGGAAAAATCCGGTTAGACCATTAAAGGTACCAAAATATATTTCACCATCTCGATCAATTAAAGCTCCGTTCCCAAAACCTCCCTGCACACCATCTTTGCTGTCATAACTTGATGAAGACCAAATTCCGTCTTTATTTTCACTTAATTTTGTTATTCCTCCATTGCTGCTAACCCATAAACTACCTATAAAGTCTTCAATTATTGCATTAATACCTGTCATCGGTAGATCTGGAATATCAGTATTAGATTTGAACTCTTTTTTCTCAGGATCAAATCTGTAGAAACCTGTTGGATTTATTGATATCCACAATCTTCCTTTACTATCTTCAAAAATTTTATTAGTTGTGAAGTTTGATAATCCAGTGTTTTTAATTGGGTACTGTTGATATTTTTTAGTATTCAAATCATATTTCACTATTCCTTGTTCATCGGCACCAATCCAAAGAGCGCTTGGATATTTTCTGCTAGTTGTTGTAAATGTAGATTTGAATATATCTGGAAAATTATTTTTCGTCTTTTCATCGGCAATCATCTTTGTCAGTTTATCGGCAACAAGCTTGCTAAGTGGTACAGTTTGAATACCATACCATTCCGGATTATTTGGTTCTGCTACGTTAAAATTATTATAAGAATGACCAACATCAGTTACAAAATTAACTGTATATTCACCTGGGTCAAGAGTTATAACATCAATTTGCAAACGGTTTTTGAATCCCCCGCCCCCGTGAAATGTACTTGGAATTGTTCCCATCGACCAAATATTTTGTCCATCTACAGTTGAAATAGTTCCAAAATCAAAAATGCCTTGAGGATATTGACCTTCCCCTAAACATACAACCAAGACTTGACTTTCATTTTTTAAAGTAAATTGTTTTGAAAGATTTGCAGCTTCACCAACTTTTATAAATGATTCCAGCTTTTCTTCAGTAGAAAGAATTTTATTTATTTCAGTTATTAAATCATCACTATAAGTTCTATTCATTACAGTTGGAATGCTTTCAATTTTTTTGCTAACTGTATTAAAAACGCTAATCCCGATATCGCTGCTTATTACAAGTTTATTTTGGGGAAGATATTCTACAGATCTAATTCTTACATCTGACCCAGTAGCCATTCCTCTAGGTAATAAATTAAAAGTCTCAGATTTACCCGAAGTTAAATCATAACTTGAAATATTTCTTTGAGAACCAGAAAACCAAATTTTATTATTTTCGTCAATAGCAATATTGTTAAGGTTAGAAGAATCACTATAAATTTCTGGCACGTTAACTTTTAATTTGGTAAAAGTTTTGTTTTCCAGATTGAACTTCATCAGGCCATTTCCATTTGTAGAAACAAACAATTCAGTTGGATCTTTAGGATTGATTTTTATATCAGTCGTTATTGAACTTTGGACTTGAGTAATTTGATCATCATTATAAGGATAATACTTGAAGGGTTTACGATTTGGATCAAATTTTAAGATTCCATTATCTACAAGTCCAATCCAATAGATACCAAATTTATCAATAATTTTATTTGAGGCAAACTTTCCAACACCACGCTGTTCAAGTTCATCGCTAATTTTTAATACCTCGAACTTATTATTGGTAGGATCGAACTTTATTAAACCAAATGGTAAGGAACACATCAAAAAAGTTCCGTCTTCTCTCTCATTTATATTGAAAAAATAAGAATCTCCGACACCACCTTTTATATTTTTCCAATCTTCTTTATATTCAAAACTGAATGACTTGGGATTATATCCCACAAAAGAATCTTTCCCTCCAAACCAAAGTTTACCAGTTCTATCCTCAAATATTTCGACAATACCAAAAGGCTTTTCGTTACCTACAAATTTAAAGGACTCAAATCTGTTGCCATTTTCATTATAATAAAATAATCCTGTAGAAAATTCTGCTGCTAATATATTCCCATTGCGCAATTCTGTTAGTGCAAATACCCCATTGAATTCACTTTTTACTAAGGAGTCAGAGCCGGCAACTTCCATCATAAATGGAATTAATTCCCATTTCTCTTTATCTTTATGCCATCGCTGAACGCTACGGCCTTGTGAGCTAATCCAAAAATTATTTTCTGAATCTATAAGTGCTCTTAGTAAACTAACTTCTTGAGGATTAGTTGCCGAACCTTGATCAATACTATAATTTTTGAAAGTATCTTTTTTCCTCTCAAGCCTACTCATTTTACCAACGGTACCAATCCATAAATTATCGTCAGCATCTTCAACAATTAATTGAATTCCGCTTGAAGGTAAACTTGTTGAATCACCAGGAATATTCTTATATACTTTAAAATTATAACCATCGTATCGATTAAGACCATCATTTGTACCAAACCAAAGAAATCCAAACTTATCTTGATAAATATTTTGAAAAGGTTGAAAACTAGAACTTGAAAGTCCATCAGCAACATTGAGATTTTCAAATAAATAGTCCTCTTGTGAAAAGAGGGAATTGCAACTGGCAAGAAGAATAACTGCCATAAACGCAATTTTTATTGAAGAGATATTTTTAGAACTCATTTTAGCCTTTTTTTAACATTTAACATTCAATATGTATTATTAATATTTTTACTGATTATTGATTAGCTCAATTAGTTGGGTCTTTACTATTTCACCTTAATGACTACAAAAGTTATATCATCATCCGGTTCTTTATCATTTATCCATTCGGATCCAGCATTCTTAAGTTTTGATATTATTTCTTCCGGTTCTTCGGTCGCAAGTTCTTCAAATAAATTTCGTGCTCTTTTATAGCCGTACATTTCCTTCTTATCATTAAATAATTCCGGAAATCCGTCACTCATTAACAAGATTGTATCTCCGGAACTCAATTCAGACTCCTTAATAAGTTTATAAGGAAAATTGTTAAATGTACCTAAGAGGCATTCCTTTCATTACATGTTCTTCAATTGATTGATTTTCACGTTTATAAATAAATACTGGAGGCATACCTGCAGCAGACATTTGAATTTTATTTCCCGTTATTTTAAGCATAGTCATACACATTGATAAGTTTTTCCAGATGCATAACTTTAAGCAACGAGTCATTTCATGAAATGTTTCAACAATATTTGGATTTGGTGCCAGAACATTAAACAAACTCTTTGTTGTTGTTACCATTGTACCTGCTTTCATCCCGTGTCCTGTTGCATCTCCCAACACAACAGTGAGTGTACCATCTAATCCAATGTGAAAATCATAATAATCACCGCCTACTTCCGTTGCTGTTTTCATATAAACTGCAATATCTAGATTAGGCAATTGCGGCAATTCTTTGGGAAGCATTGATAATTGCAGTTCCCTTGCTTCATCAAGTTCTTTTTTCTTCTGAGAAAATTCAGCTTCCAATACTTTTCGTTCAGCTTCAGACGCCCTTGCTTGAAGTTCAGCTGTTTCAGCCCTTAATTCCGCTTCTTCAATTCTTCTTCTCTCCTTGACTTTGGCAAGAAGTCTTCTCCTTTGAATTCTGTCAATTCCAAAAACAATTCCAACAAATAAAAATCCATAACCAATGTATGCCCAGACTGTCATCCACCACGGTGGTGAAATTCTAAACTGTAGAACCTTGCCCTCTTTATTCCATACACCATCCCTGTTAGAACCCTTGAATTTAAATCTATATTCACCCGGATCTAAATTGGTATAGCTGGCAAATCTTCTATTATCGCGTATCCAGTCTTTATCATAACCTTCTAGTATATATTCATAACGGTTTTTATCGGGGCGAGAATAATGAAGAGCAGCAAACTCAAATGAAATATCATTTTGACTGTAAGGAAGAGTGAACTCTTTTAAATCATAGATTGAACTTTCAATGGGTGATTCTTCTCCCATTGCAGAAATGGATTTGTTTGAAATTTTTATATCAGAGAATACCAAGGTTGGTTCTGATGAATTTATTTTACCAGGTGTAAATTCATCCAATCCATGATCCCCTCCAAAATAAAATGTACCGTCAGTAGTTTTTAAGGCAACAAGCGCAATAAAATCAGTACCGCCTAAACCATCTTGAGTATCGTAATTTACAAAATCAATAGTTTTATCTTCATGGTTAAATCTCATGTGTGATAATCCATTTCTTGTAGACAGCCAAAGGTTACCATCCTCTTCCTCAAGAATAGAAGCTATAAAATTTGTAGGTAATCCATCCTGCTCAGTATAAATTTCAAATTTCTCTGTTTTAGGATTAAACTTATTTAATCCTCCATTTGTTGCTAACCATAAATTCCCCTTTGAATCTTCGTGTATAAACTGAACACTATTATCACTTAACGAATTTGTATTTCCCGGTTCATGTTTGTAATACTTTATGCTTCCTGTTCTCAAATTGTATTTATTTAGTCCTTCGGCATCAGTTCCAATCCAAACTATCTCCCCGCTCATATGAATTGATCTAATATTTCTTCCACTTATAACTAATTGTTCCTCAGTTTCTTTTAACAATTTTGCTATCTCACTTACTTCATTATTTTCAAGCTCAAATATTCTTATTCCCCAAAATGAAGAATCAGAAGGGGCATCCGCATTCCAGTTCCCGAAGGAATGACTGTCGTCCGATTTGTATCTTAACTTATAACTGCCCGGTGATAGTTTGACCAGATTGGTCTTTAATCTATTTTTGATTGCATTACCTAAATGGTAATTGCCTTTAGCAAGTTCTGAAGACCAAATTACATTGCCATTCTTATCTTCAATCCATCCAAAATCAGCCATCAAAGAATCAGTTGGCATTCCTTCCCCAGCGGAAACTATGAGAAATTCACGAGGTTTTGTAATACTAAATTCTGAAGTTAGATCCTGAGAATTTCCAACTTCAGTTAATTTTGAAATAGATTTTTTACTATTAATTTTCTGACTTATTATATCAAATAATCTTTGTGGATAGGTTTTTGTAATTGGCTCATAAACTCTTTTTATAGTCATTGTTATTGGATCTAGAATGTGCAGAAGTCCATTGGTTCCAACCCATATTTTGCCGTTGATATCCTTATATAAATTTCTAATAAGAGCATCGTTGAGGCTATTCCTATTGGTAGAATCAGTTTTAAATTGATTTGTAATATTAAAATTTTTATCAAGTTTAATAATTCCATCGCCCCAAGTTCCCAACCAAAGAGTACCATCATCATCCTCTAAAATTGATCTTACGGATCCTCCAAACATATCAGTTGAATTTGTTAGCTTTAAAGGTATTCTTTCAAATTCTTTTTTATCTTTATCAAATAAATTTAATCCCGAGCCTCTTGTGCCAACAAAAAGTTTACCTTTTCTAAATTTTGATTCAATTACTCTAAAAACTTCATTTCCGCTTATACTTTTACTGTTTTTTGTGTCGCTCACATAAACTTTGAATGGTTCTCTCGCCGGATCGTATTTGTACAAACCAGTAATAAATGTTCCGAACCAAAGTATTCCTGTATTATCCGTATAAATTGTCTTTATCATTCTATTATAAACACCAGGCCGATTAGCATAGAGTTCACCAAAATTAATTTGTGAATAATCATCCGAGATACCGTCAAATTTATATAGACCTCTTTGATCTTTACCTATCCAAATATTCCCTTCGTTATCTTGTGTTAATCCAGTTTCATATTCAAAAAGAATAAAGCTAGACCTATCCTTAAAATATTTTATCTGCTTTAGATCTTTAGTTATAGGATTATATTTAAAAATACCGCTTTGTGATACTAACCAAAGTTTCCCACTCTGGTCACTGAATATTTTTGTCAAATTATTAAAATCTCTTGTAAAATCACTAGCTTGACTTTTATTTTTAATTTCAGCTTCAACAAATAATTGCTTTTCCTGATCATAAAACATTAACCCAAAATTGTTTAAACCAGCCCAGATCTTCTTATTGCTATCTTCCCAATAGTGGGAATGCCACTATGTTTTCTATAGTTGTATGAATTGAATCTTTATATAAATATTTTTGATCCTCAAATTGATTTGATTCCTTGTTAAATTTTCTTAGCCCTAACCCCAGAGTTGAAACCCACAAATTCTTATGTGAATCAAACAGAATCCGTAATGTTTGCGGATTAACTGGATTGTAATTGGGCAATTCTTCTTCAAAATCGTAGTTTATAAATTTGTTTGTCTTGCGGATATAATGAGACACACCTCCAAGTGTTGCAATCCATAAGTCACCATTATCATCTTCAGTAATGTCCCAAATGTCACTATTAATTATGCTATTTGGATTTCCCGGGATATTTTTGAATACCTTAAAACTATATCCATCATATTTGTTAAGTCCATCTTTTGTCCCCACCCAAAGCAGACCATATTTATCTTGATAAATACAATTAACCTCAGCATTTGATAATCCATTAGGAATTGAAATATTTTCCGGTTCAAATTTTTGGGCTAATAAATTTGTATCCTTAAATGTGAATACAAATAATTGAATTAAGGCAATAAGGCTTATTATTCTGCCCAGTTTATTAAATTTCATTATAATCCCAGTTATATCTTATTATTTATTATTAAATCTTTTATTTATTCAACCTACTTCACTTTAATTACAACAAATGTCACATCATCGTCAGGTTCTTTAACACCTATCCACTTTGATCCTTCATTCTTTAGGGAATTAATTATTTCCTCGGGTGATTTTTCAGCTACATTTTCAAAAGAATTTCTAACTCTTTGGTAACCATATAGTTCACCTTCAGAATTTAAAAGTTCTGGAAATCCATCACTCATAAGTAATAAAGTATCACCGCTATTTAATTTTTCTTCTCTAACATCATAAGGGTATTTATCAAATGTGCCTAGGGGCATTCCCTTCATCACATGTTCAGAAACACTTTTTTCACTTTGCTTATAAATCAAAATTGGAGGCATGCCTGCAGCAGACATTAACAACTTGTTATTATTTATTTTTACCATAGTCATGCACATCGAAAGTTTTTCAAGCTGCATCTGTTTAATACATCTGCTTATTTCATGGAAAGAATATAGGATATCGGGATTTGCACCGTAACTGTTAAACAATCCTTTAACAGCTGTTACCATTGTCCCTGCTTTCATACCATGTCCGGTTGCATCTCCAAGAACACAAGTAAGAGTTCCATCTAATCCAATATTAAAATCATAATAATCTCCACCTACCTCTGTTGCAGTTTTCATATAAACAGCAATATCAAGCTGAGGTAATTGTGGAAGTACTTTGGGAAGCATGGATAATTGCAAATTTCTTGCTTCATCTAATTCTTTTTTCTTTTGATTAAACTCTAATTCCAGCGCTCGTCTTTCAGATTCAGTCGCCTTTGCTTGCAGTTCTGCTGCTTCCGCTCTATGTTCTGCATCTTGGATCTTCATTCTCTCTTTTGCCTTATTCAGCAGTCTTCTCCTCTGAATTCTGTCTGTAGCGAATATGCCGAGAATTAGCAATAGACCGTATCCAATATAAGCCCAAGTAGTTAACCACCATGGAGGGTGAATTGTAATTTCAATAGACTTTGGTGTTGATTTCCAAACACCATCACGGTTTGAACCTTTTATTGAAAAGCTATATTCGCCTGGATCAAGATTGGTATAGGTTACCTCCCGTTTGTTATCAAATACCCAATCTTTATCATAACCAATAAGTTTATGTGCATACTGATTTTTGCTAGGATTCGAATAATGTAGAGCCGCAAATGAGAATGTTAAATCATTTTGATCATGGGCAAGATCTAATCTATCTAATTCAATTAAGGCAGTTTCAATTGGACTTTCATCAGCTGAATATGACTTAACCGATTTGTTGGAAATTTTTAGGTCTGTAAATATCAAGTTTGGTTCAGTTTTGTTCGAATTCCCCGGCGTGAAAGCACTAAGCCCTTGTTCACTTCCGAAAAAGTACTCTCCATTACTGGCTTTTAATGCAACAAGAGCAATAAAATCCATTCCCACTATACCATCTTGAGTATCATAATTCACAAAAGTTACTTGTCCGGTTTCCTGATCAGTAACCATTTTTGAAATTCCATTTCTTGTAGCAATCCATAGATCTGAATTATCACCAGGTAGTATTGATGCTATATAATTAGTTGGTAATCCATCATCTTCAGTATAAACTTTGAATGTCTCTCTAACAGGATCAAATTTATTTAGACCGGAATTCGTAGCTAACCATAATATTCCATTTGCATCTTCATGAATATATTGCACACTGTTATTACTGAGTGTGTTATCAGATTCTTTATCATAACTGTAAGTTTTAACTGTATTATCATCAAGGTTAATTTTATTAATCCCGGCTGCATCTGTTCCGATCCAAACAATGTTCTTAGAAATATGGATTGAGCGTATATTATTGCCTTGAATCAAGAATTCATTTTCAGATTCTAAAATGAGTTTCTCAATTTTCTTGGCTTCAGAATCATTATCCAGCTCAATAGCATGTATCCCCCAAAATTCTGGATTTTTTGGAGGAGTAGCATTCCACTCAGCAAAACTATGGCTATCATCAGATTTATACCTTAAATTATATTGACCAGGTTTTAAGTCAATTACATCGAAGACAACTCTATTCTTGAAATCTCCACCTAAATGATAAGTTTTAGTTGCATCGTTAGATCCCCATATTGTATCATTTTTTGAATTAACTATCCAGCCATGATCGTACATCAAATTATCATCAAAAAAACCTTCTCCACCAGAAATTACTAAATATTTTCTAGGTTTAATTACATTAAAAGATTTATTCAAATTAGCAAAGTCGCCAACTTTTTCAATTGATGTTTTTTGATTCTGACCACTTAGATATTTGACTGCCAAAGAGATAAGCTCTTGTGAATAAACTCTTGAACTCAAAGTTCCGATTCTTCTTATTTCATTTGAATTTAAATTTAAAAGATTAAGACCATTATTTGTACCAATCCAATAATTCCCATTATTATCTTTTTTAATTACTCTTACCCGATTGTCCGAAAGACTATGAAATGAATTAGTATCAACAGTGTAGCGTTTTATTTCTCTAAAATTTTTATCTAAATGAATCAGACCATCACCCCAAGTCCCAAGTAATAAGGACCCGTCTGCTTCCTCAGCAATACTTCTTACAGAACCACCAAACTGATCATCAATAACTTTATATTTAATTTGACTAAATTTTCCATTTTGTTGATCAAATAAATTTAAGCCTCCACCCCTAGTTCCGACATAAATTTTTCCTTTGTGGACTTTGGATTCCAATAAGCCAAATACCTGGTTACTGCTTATGCTATTTTTATCAGTTTCATCATATTTGTAATTTATAAAGGGCTCTCTACTTGAATCATATTTCATTATACCATCTAGGGTTGTACCAAACCAAATAATTCCTGTATTATCAACAGTTGCACGAGTAATAATTATATCACTGGCATTATTTTGTCGCCGCTGTCTTCCAAAAATATTAACATCATTGAAATCATCAGAAATGCCGTCAAATTTGAGAATTCCCCTGAAATTATTTGCAATCCAAATATTCCCTGAATTATCTTGAAGAATTTTATTCCAATGATTCCAAATTACAAGTTTTGCATAATCATACTCTTTGATTGTTCTTAACGTATTGGTTTTCTGATCAAGCTTATATATACCGCTTCTTGTAGTCATCCATAGAGTATTTGTCAAATCTGCATAGATGTATGTTATCAAATTCTCACTAATTGTAAAATCAACTGTATTTTCTACATTCCTTATTTCAAAGGGGAAAAATGCACTATCCGCATCATTATAATAGGCAAGTCCATAGCGATTAAAACCAGCCCAGATTTTTCCAGTTTTGTCTTCAGCAATTTGCATTACATAGGAGTTAAGAATCGCAGCTTTGTTACTATCTTTTGACCAAAAAGGGACCTGATTCCATTTGTCATTTTTTTTATCATAACGAAGAACTCCATATTTTATAGCAGAAGCCCAAATTCTTTCTTGCGAATCGATAAAAACATTAAAAGCTCTAGCTCCCCCAAAAGGTAACAATTCAGCAAAATCATAATTCTTAAATTCATTTTTTCTGCGATTATATTTGGATATTCCTTCATCGGTAGAAAGCCAAAGATTATTTTCAGAATCCTCAGTAATTCCAAATATGTTATCATTCAAAAGACTTGTGGTCTGCCCGGGAATATTTTTATAACGTGTAAAATTATAGCCATCATATTTATGTAGTCCTGCATCTGTTCCTACCCACATTAGTCCATAACTATCTTGGATAATTGGCTGAACAGTTCCAGAGGTCAATCCATTAGATAGTGAAATAAATTCTGTTTGAATTATTTCTTGTGAAAAGGTAGATGAGTAGAAGAAGAATATTAGTACTGATATAATTACTTTGAAAACATCTGAGTCAGAAAAAATTGAATTTTTCATAATTCCCCTAATTTTAATTAGTCTCTAGATATCAGTTTAATAGATATCTAGTCTTATTTATCTATAAAATTTTTAATTTCTAATAATGTATAAAGCTGTTATATCGTCTGACTGAATTGCGCCTTTACTATGAACTTTAACGTCATTTACAATTGATGCAATAAAATCATTTGCGTTAGAAGGAGTAACATCAGTAAAAAAACTTTCCAATCTTTCATCGGTATACTCTTCCTCCTCCTTATCCATGGCTTCGGGAATTCCATCGGAAAAGATGAATAACCTCTCACCTTTTTCTAAGGTAAGTTTTTGGCTATCAAATGGTAATCCCATATCAAACATTCCAAAAGCAACGCCGCCTGCATCTATTTTTTCAATTTTTTTATCACTTCGCAAAATGAGTGCAGGATTATGGCCAGCGTTAATTATGTCCAGTTCACCATTTTCAGGATTTAAGATGGCAATTAAAAATGTGATGAATTTATCAGCAGTGGATGATTTATAAATAATTGTATTCATCTTAACGGCCATTTCAGAAAGAGGAATTTGAAAATCCAAATAAGATCTTATTGAAGCATCCAGTGTACTTACCAATAATGATGCGGGCATACCTTTTCCGGTTACATCTGCAACTGTTAATGCATAACGACCATCATCCAATTTAAATACATTATAATAGTCTCCACTTACCTCTTTAGATGGAATATTAATCCCCGCAAGATCATAACCATCAATGCTTGGTAAAGAAATTGGTAGAATTCTCTTTTGAATTTCTGCAGCAACTTCCAATTCCCTTCTCATAGTTTCATTTTCAAGAGCTTCTTTATTTGCTCTGTCAATTTCAATTGCAGCTTGCACTTGTCTAGAAATTGCTCCTAACAATAGTTCATCTGTCTCATCATAATCTATAATGCCTTCCCTACTTTCTTTTTCACAGATTACAAACTCATATTTATCACCCTGATCAACAAAGGTCTTTATTAAACTACTCTTTGTGTCAGACACTTTGAAATTAAAGCCTGGCGGAAAATATATTTCTTCAACTTCCTCAGAAGAACGAGTAATCTTAATTTTCCCAAAAGATGAGTTGGTAAGTGATATTGAGCGTGATACTGCTAATTCAAATAGCTGTTTTCTAATACCAATTTTAGATAATTCAATACCTGTATCTATCAGACTATAAAGTTGTGAAACACGATTATTTAATGAGAATATTAGTTTTTTTTCTTTGCTTTGAGAAAGAAAAGCCTGATATGCACTATCAAAAATCTGGATAAATATTTGGAAAACTATTTTATCTATTTCTAGAAATTCTGTTCCGTCAAATTTTTTCCCAATAACAATTCCAAGTAGAGATGAATCAACAAGATGAACCAGAGCATACATTCCTACAGCCTCATCACTGGAGATTATGTTAGTTTCACTTTCTTCAAAATTTAGAATAAGTTCTTTATGATCCTTATTTTCTAATTTAAGAAGATTTACCCATTCCTCACTATTTGGCGATTGATGAAAGACACTTACTTTATTTGTAATATAATTGCCGCGAAGTATTCTATCAAATTGATTTGCCATACCAGATAAAGAAATAGCATTAGAGAGAATATTAAAACTCTCTTGAAATGACTTTACTTGAAATGATAGTTTCTCGGTAATATGGTCAACTTTCAAAGAATATCTCCCAAATTATTTTATATCTTCAACCGAGTTAACTTTCTCTGCAAATTGGAAAAGGCCCATAATAGTAAAAGTTTTCTCAATAGAGGGATCAAGATTTGAGAAATATAATTTCCCGCCCTTCTCATTTAGTTTTTCTATTATTTCAATAAGGAACGAAATTCCAATAGAGTTAACTACCTTGGAATTTTCAATATCAATTAGAACTTTTGTCGTTCCATTCTTATAATATTTTTCAAATTCATTTACAATAGTTTCGCCACCAGTGTTATTAATATATCCATCTGTTTTAATTGTGAGGACATCATTCACAACATTCGATGTTAAATCAAATTCCTTCATTTTAATTTTCTCCCTAAGCTAAATTTTTTGTTATTGTAATTTTTGTCCCGTTTGTACCGGAAGTAATTTCAAAATCATCCGACATTGATTTCATTAACTTTAAACCCCAACCTCTTTTTCTTGATGAACCTAGTTTAGCATTTATGTCGGGTTCTTCAATAGTATCAGGCTCAAAACCTTTTCCAAAGTCGGTTATAAGAATTACTAATTTTTCTTTGGTCATAGTAAAGTTAACACTCACATAAGGATTTTCTTCTCCTGAATGTTCCATGCCATTAATAATTCCCTCGGTAACAAGAATTCGCGCTTCACCTATCTTGTCATCAGATATTCCAAGATGTTTGCCCATTAGCTGTAAACCCTCCAGAGCAACCAACTCAATATCCTTCACATTAGGAAGTTTAATTTCAAGATTAATATTTTGGTTCATATTTTTTCTCAAATTAATTAGAAGTAAGTTAAATAAGATTAGATATCAGTAATTAAACTTTAATATAAGTAAATAATTAATTAAAGCAATGAGAAAAATTCGCTAAGCGCTTATTTTATAGTAAGTTATAAAGATATGTTTATCTTTTAGAGAGGAGTAAAAATGAATATAAAATTGTAATTTTTTAGATATTTAAATTAGAATTCATAAAAAATGGATCTAATTAAATTCATAACAAAGGATAAAAATTGTGGAGGTGGCGGGAGTCGAACCCGCGTCCGAAGATACCCTTCAGTGAACGTCTACACACATAGTCTATTATTTAATTTTCGGAAGTTAAGCCCAAACAGACATGGTTTTAATTTCCTATCCCTGTAAAGGTTTCGCTTCATCTACCAGAGAACTCGAATCCACTAGTGCACCTAACGGCGTTCATCCTAATTCCGGCACACACAAACTAGGTGAACGGCTACTTACAAATTAAGCAGCTAATGCGTAGTTATAGTCGTCGTCTCGACTTTGTTCCGTCGTTTAGCGTGTCTACGGAGAACACGGTGCGCAGTTCAAAGAACAAATAACCCCGTCGAAGCCAATTTCACCCCCGTGGTTTCCACTCAGTTTCGGGTGTGGATGTAACGTGATTTTCATATCGGGCAATTACAAATAGTAAATCCGATAATCTATTTATATAAGCTATAATATTTTTACTTATGTTTTCTGACTTATCTATCTCAACTATTCTCCTCTCGGCACGTCTGCAGACAGTTCTTGCAAAGTGGAGAAGGGAGGCTGATTTTGTTCCACCTGGAATAATAAAATTTTTCAATGACGGTAAGTCTGCATCAATTTCATCAATATAATTTTCAAGAACACTAATTTCTTCATTAGTTAAAGGTCTAATTGCTTTACTTTGTACATCTGAAGGTGTGGCAAGTTCCGATCCAATTACAAATAGTGATTGCTGCAATATTGTCAAGATCTTTCTTGTTTTGTCATTTACCTTTTCAACAAGGATCAAACCGATAACTGAGTTAAGTTCATCTAATGTGCCGTAAGCTTCAATTCTTTGATTATCCTTGTCAACTCTTTTACCACCAAACAAACTTGTATTTCCAGAATCACCAGTCTTTGTATAAATCTTCATTATTTACTCCAGGACCTTCAAAGTAATTTCTTTATTGTTGACAGTAATTTTGCACTTACTAATATCTTTACTATTATTTTGAAATTCATTCTTAATAAAAGCAAGTCCTTCCCAATGATTATTCTCTTCTGCCTTTACCAAAGTAGTTAAAATTCCAACTAAGGCTTTTTCCTCATTGAATAATTCAACCGGTGTAGCAGTTTCTTCAATATTTTCGATTCTTACTTTTTTTATATTTTTTTGCACTTTATCATACGTGTCTAATCTTGCAATTACTTCCTGTCCTATATAACAGCCTTTCGTAAAACTTACTTCATGAATTAATCCGGCTTCATGTGGATTAAAATTATCATTAATCTCATTTGGTTTTTTGGGTACTTTATTAATAACGCGATAATAATCAAATGCTTTTTCACCAACCATTGCCAAATCAAATACACTTTTTTGACTTAGTAAATAATCTAAAAGAGAATACTGATTTTCATTTTCACAAATTATCCAGTATAAATTTTCACCACTTGCAGTAGATTTTTTTAACAAGTAACTTGTATGATCATCAATTACAATTTTATGTAGTTTATGATTATCCAATTCATCAATTTCTCTTCCACAGATTAGTGTAAGATAAGATTCAGCTTGCGGACCTATTACATCTAAAATTAAATATTCACCGGTTTTGTTTTCAATCCGAACATCTTCTGTAATTATATATTTATTAAGCCATCTATTTAAAATGTTATCATTTTTTTTACTGCCAACTAAAAAATAATCATCCTCTAAACGAACGAGCACTGTACGATCAATCAGTCTTCCCTTTTCATTTGTGAATAATGTTGTAACATAATTGTACGGTTCAACATTAAGTACGTCATTTGTAGAAATTCTCTGTAAAAAGTCGAGCACATCCTTACCGTTCAGATGCAAAACTGCAGACTCAGATCGATTGTAGATTCCGACTCCGTACCTGACTGAATTTATCTCTTCCTTAACTGAAGAATAAACTTCAACTAGATTTTCGTCGGAAACTTTTATTTGACCATAAATAGTTTGAAAATATTTTAAGGTTATATCCAAATGTTAAACTCTCTTTCTAATTTTATTTAATTCTAGAAAATTCTTCGAAGAAATAAGCTGAACTTTTTATTCCCAATTCAAAACTCTTAAGACTAAAATGCTCATTAGGCGAATGAATATTATCGGAATCAAGACCTAAGCCCATTAATACTGCAGGAGCTTTCAACTGATTAACAAACTCTACAACTATAGGAATTGAACCTCCCTCTCGAGTGTAAACTGTCTTTTTGCCAAATGCTTTTGATGTAGCTTTTGATGCTGCCAATATTGCTGGGTCATCAAGTGGAATAACAACTGGTGAACCGCCATGCATATTAGTGACTTTAATCTTAACACTCTTTGGGACTAATGTTTTCACATATTTCTCAAATTCTTTAGCAATTTTATCTGGATCTTGATTGGGCACCAAACGCATACTAATTTTTGCAGTTGCTTTTGAAGGCAATACAGTTTTTGCACCTTCTTCAGTAAAGCCGCCCCAAATTCCGTTACAATCTAAAGTTGGTCTACCCCATAATCGTTGGAGAGTATTAAACCCTTTTTCACCTTGTAGTTCTTTAACTCCTAACTCCTTAGCGTATTTTGTATCCGAAAACTTTAGTGTTTTTATATTCTCATTTTCTTTTTTCGTAAAAGGAAGAACGTCTTTATAAAAGTTAGGGACCGTAATTTTTCCATTCTTATCTTGAAGTTTATTTATCAATCGAGCCAATTCATTTATTGGATTCGCAACTGAACCACCAAAACTGCCTGAGTGTAAATCTTTATTTGGACCAGTCAACTCAACTTCTAAATATGCTAAACCCCTTAAACCATAATTAATTGTGGGCACTCCTTCAGCATATAAACTTGTATCAGATATTAAAACAGCATCGCATGCGAGTAATTTTTTGTTCTTCTTCAGGAACGTTTCAAGATTACTGCTGCCAATCTCTTCTTCTCCTTCAATTAAAAATTTAACATTTACCGGTAGTTTACCGCTAGTTTTCATAAAAGCTTCAACACTTTTTATGTGTACAAAATTTTGTCCCTTATTATCATTTGCTCCGCGAGCCCAAATTTTACCATCTTTAATAACAGGTTCAAATGGCTGAGATTTCCATAAGTTTAATGGATCAACCGGTTGAACATCGTAGTGCCCGTAAATTAATACCGTAGGTTTACCTTTTGCTTTCAGCCACTCACCATATACTAAAGGATGCCCTTTTGTAGGAATTATTTTAACTTTATTCATTCCAGCATCTTTTAATTTTTTGGAAACAAACTGAGCACATTCCTTCATATTCGATTTATTTGCTGCAAGAGTTGATATGCTTGGAATGCGAAGATAATCTTTGAGCTCCCCTATATACTTTTCTCTATTCGTTTCAATATACTTTACTAAGTCTTCCATTTCATTCTCCTTGCTTCTAAAGACAAATATTTAACATTCTAAAATAAAGAATTATTGTTACTAATAATAGAGATAGAATTATATAAACAACTTTTTGCAATTTATATAAAGTAAAACTTTACCTATTTTTAGCAGTTAAAAGAATTTCATTATGATTTTATTTAGATATATATCCAAAAATTTACTGCTTCCTTTTATATTCGCACTATTTACATTAATGTCTGTTTTCTTACTTCAGTTTTTAATGAAAATAGCTGACAAACTTATTGGGAAAGGATTAAGTTTTTTTGTCATTTCCAAACTAATAATTTATAGTCTGAGCTGGATGTTTGTGCTTGCAGTACCAATGGCAGTTTTGGTTGCCACTTTAATGGCTTTTGGCAGTATGGCACAAAATAATGAAGTTGCCATTATGAAAGCAGCTGGAATTAGTCTGTACAAAATGATGATTCCACCTGTGCTTGGAAGTATTTTAATCGCTGGACTTCTTGTTCAATTTAATAATCACATATATCCTGAAGCAAATCATGCATTAAGAGTTTTGACTCAAGATATTTCAAATCAAAAGCCAACTCTTGCTTTAGTACCAGGCGTATTTTCTAGTGAAATGCCCCGCTACTCTATTCTAGCCAGAGAGATTGACCCAAAAACTAATAAGATGAAAAACCTTACCATTTACGATCATTCCAACAGTCAAGATTTAAACGTTGTTACCGCGAAAAGAGGCGAAATTTTTTTCTCATCAGACAGAATGAAGTTAATTCTAAATTTATTTGAAGGTGAAATACATACATCTAAAATAACTGATTTTGCCCCATATCGAAAACTGACCTTTGATAACCATAAAATTGCAATGGATGCCGATCAGTTTTCCTTAAGGGAATCGGCTCTTGGCGGTAGACGAGGCGATCGAGAACTTGGCGCACCTGCTATATTAGGCTTAGTAGATAGTGTTGAAAATCTTTACGACCTAGATATTAAACGCTACAATAATCGGGTTAATGATGATTTTATTAATGATACAACTAAATTTAAGAGTTTGGAACAAAGTAAAAAAACTTATAAAATTACTCTATATAGAGTTGAAGATGAAATAAGAGCAGCAAAAAATTCTATTACTCCTGTACTCCGAAGAATTGAGAATTACAAGAAAAGAATGAATAAATATTGGGTTGAGATTCACAAAAAATATTCAATTCCTTTTGCTTGTATTGTGTTTGTCCTAATTGGAGCACCACTTGGGACAATGACAAGAAAAGGCGGCTTTGGCGTTGCTGCAGGAATTAGCCTAGGTTTCTTTTTAGTCTATTGGGCATTTCTAATCGGGGGAGAAAAATTATCTGATAGAGATTTATTATCTCCTTTTTGGGGAATGTGGTCGGCAAACATCTTATTTGGAATTCTCGGAATTATTCTAGTGCGAAAAAGTGCAAGAGAGAGAGTGGAACTTAATTTAGATTTTCTTAAGAAATTTATTCCAAAAAGCTGGAGAACTTATTCTGAAAATTCTTGATAGATATATTGTTAAACAATTTCTCCAGACTGTTCTTTTTGGTATTCTCACCTTTACGTTGATCTTTGTTGTTATTGACATGATGGAAAAACTTGATGATTTTATTGATGAAAATGCTACGATCAATACAGTTATTGAGTATTACATTGTTTTCATCCCCGAAATAATCAGATTAATGCTGCCTGTTTCTGTTTTACTTGGCGGACTTTTTACAGTTGGAAAACTCTCAACACAAAATGAACTTACTGCAATTAAATCTAGTGGAGTAAGTTTTTATCGCTTCACAATTCCCTTTATGGCGACTGCTTTTGTGATCAGTTTATTTGCAGTATATTTTGGTGGATATGTTGTGCCGGAAGCAAATAAACAAAGGATCTATATTGAACAAACCTATCTTAAAAAAGGATTAGTTTCCTCCGGAAGCAACATTTATTTTCAGGATAGTTATTCCAGAATAGTTACTATTGCCTACTATAATGTGAAAATTGAAAAAGCAAACAGAGTGAGCATACAAGAATTCGATCCGAATAATATTACAGAAATGGTCGCAAGGATTGATGCTCAATCAATGGTTTACGATTCATCTACAACAAACTGGATCTTGAAAGATGGCGCAAGAAGATACTTTTACGGCAATAAAGATTCGGTGATTAATTTTAGTAGTCTTGAAATTGATTATCTCAGTTTTTCGCCAACAGAAATTATTGAGAAACAAAAGAAACCGGATGAAATGAACTTGGATGAACTTCAAGCTTATGCACAGTCTCAATTGAATTCTGGAAATGATCCTACAAGAGTTAGAATTGAATATCACTCAAGATTTGCATTTGCATTTGCCAGTTTTGTTGTAATCTTATTCGGATTAACAATCTCGGCTAATAAAAGAAAAGGCGGGACAGCAATCCAATTTGGGATTAATGTTCTTCTTACATTCATCTATTTAGTTTTTATGAAAGTGAGTCAGGCTTTCGGAAAGAATGGCGTGTTAAATCCTTTCTTTACGGCTTGGTTAGCTAACTTCGTATTTCTTACTGCGGGAATAATAAATTTGATTAGAGTAAAGAAGTGATTCACAGCAAGTATTTGTTTTCATTTGCATTTTTAATTATTAAAACTTCCACCTCGTTGACATTGCAAATCCCAATCTCTTTGCATTATTTCCATTTAACAGAGAATGAGTATAAGCTGTAGCAAAGTCAAAATCAATTAGTCCCGAATCAAAACCAAAACCAAACGCCCAGTTAAATCCATCATATCCCCCTGCTGAAATGCCTGTTCTTAGATTAAACCAACCAAGCGGATACCATTCAGATCCGACAGTAAATCTTGGATTCTTACTGTTTGAAGGCATTTCATTAAAGCCTTGATGATAGTTGAATTCAAATAGTAGTGTCCCGGGGAAATTTCCTTTTAGTAATTTATCAACTCTAAAACCGACACCCATTTTCATGGCAGTAGAAAGTGATGTGGAAAACGCACTTGTATAACTTCCCTCTCCCGTTATTGCATTGGATAAAGAATCAACAAGTTCTTCATCAGAAACATCATCCAAAAGAAAATCACTTTCTGAGGTATATTGAACTGTGCCCTTTGTCCAATTAATACTTCCCAAGTCTGTTAGGGCAAATGCAATAGACCAAACCTTATTTAGATCTGCATAAAATCCAAAGTCTAAACCGAATCCTGTTCCGGCAGGAGCATTAAATAGTCCCGGACTTCCATCTCTTATGATATCCTCTTCTTCAAAATCGTGGATAATTCCAAAACTTGGTGAGGCTGCAACCAGCATTCGGGAATCGCCATTAATTAAAATTCCATAGTCAGGTTGAGTTTTAAGTTTAGTATTTATCTTATCCACGCCAGCATAGAAATAACCGTGAACAAGTTTCAGCGTAAGGCCTGCTGAAAAGAATTTAAATGCATCTGGGAAATATTCACTCAAATCTCTTGAATAGGAAAGTGAGTAATTCCTGAGATACCAAGCTTTAACATCCATATCAGTAAGATCAAAAACTTTATTTACTTCATTACCGTAAAGAGCAAGCTCAAACATTTGTGTGGGTAAACTTGCTTGTATACTTGTTAGATCACTAATTGAAAATCCAAAGGCGCCAATCTTTTTATCAAGATAAACAGAAGTTGATAGAATTGTTGTCCCAAAATTAGTATTAACCATAGATCCTTGCTCAAACAAATCAAGAAATTTTGATTTTTCACTTGTACCCAGATAACGTCCATTTATTTCACCATTTTCATTTTCAACGCCGGTGAAAAAATAATTATAATCATCGAGAGTAATAAAATCATTTCCTGCAGAAATATTTAATGTTGGAAGAGGTATTAATGTTGAAATTTCTATTTTATGTTCTTGCTGTATTGCTAAATTTGCCGGATTAACTCCAATTGCATGCACACCTCTGGCAGAGACCGCATTAGTGCCTCCAAGAGCTATATTTCTTGCACCCAGGGCCCCGCTTGAACCAAATCCTTGAGCTAAAATAAGATTTGAAAATATAAATAATAGTATAAATATTTTTAATTTAAACTTCATATTACCTTTCCTATACTATAATTCTACTTTGTATTCAGCCTCAGCTCTAATTTCAAAGCTAATTGTATTTGAGGTTTTAAACTTAACTGGAGAATCTCCATCTGCAGTCCCAAAATTCACTTCAATCGACATTAAAGGACTATTTAGAAGAGTTTTAATATCATCCCCAATTAAAGTCAGTGTTTGAACCGAAATTCCAGCCGAAATTACTTCTCCCTCATCACTTACTGATGGTTTAGGAATCTTAACATTATCTAGGTTATTGTAACTTGTTGGAAGGGGAAGCATAATTAAAGAATTTGAATCTAAAACTTCTGCAGTAAAATTTATCCCAACCGGCACATTATTTTTTATAGTGAAAGTCACAGAACCATAATTAAAATTATCAATATCATCTTCATCAATATCACCAAGATCTAAATCAAATGTATCTCTAAATGTTCCTTGAGTCATGCCAACAATTAGAGGAATTTCAAAATCAATTTGCCCAAAAAGAGAATCGCCCCGTTTTACCTCACCAATTTCGTAATTTGGATTTAATATAGCTCTTCCATCTAGAGAAAAGCTGTCTGGTAAAGCACTAGTAAACCCGTTTAGCAGACTATTTAGTTCAATAGTAGTTGGTCCGTATGAAGGTATTAGTAAATCACCGGTTTCTATGATTCTATCCTCAATTCCATTTGTTGCAAAAATTTCTCCTTGCGCAAGAATATCTAGATTTGCAGATGATTTAAAGGAGATGTTAAACTTCGCATCATCGAAATTTACTTTTTGAAAATAGAGTTGTTCTTTAAAACTTCCATAGTCAAGTTTGAAACCACTTCTTTCTATATCAACGTTTATCGGTTTTAACTGTCCCTTGAAAGATTCAAATACTAATTCGTCAAAATTTAGGTTAAAGGAGATACTATCATCTTTTGTAATAGTAGAAACTTCCCCTGTTGAGTCGGTTAGAACACTAACTGAATATCCAATTTCATTTGTGGGAACTCCAGGTGAAAGTGAAACAATTTTCCAATTGGTTAATGAAGGAATTTCAACAATCTTATTTTTTTCAAGCTTGGCTAAAGGAATATTTAAGCTATAAGGCTGCTCATTACTGTTAAACAAATTTGAAAAAGTTACACTTGCAGTTAAAGAAACATCCATATTGTTATTAGTAATAAGAAATGCCCTGCCTTCCGATATTAAAGCCTCTTCAATTTTAGTTGAATCACTTATTCTAAGTGTTTTTGCGAATTGGAACCTTTGTTCCGGTAAAGCTGCAGTTGCTTCGCTAATTACTAAAGAATCAAACAAAGCAAGAACCGTTGTTCCTGCTTCCTCCGGTACTTGCACAGAATCACCATTACTTCCGCCGCTCCAAATTGTACCAATGTATTCAAGCGAATTTGTAATGATTTTTCCGTCAACCGGGAAAGTGTCTGTCCAAAATAAATTAGGAGGAATTATAATCCAATCAGACTGATTTGATTCGGAAATTTTTAAAATTGGTTCGGGATTCACTCTTTCAATATTATGTATTTCCATTCCTCGTAAGACTATTGGGACAGGTAAATTATTCCAAATAAAAACAGTTAAATTTCCGGATTCTGCTGAAATTGACTGAACTGTTTCTATCCCATTTACTTCAATATTTACATTCCCTTCTTGTTCGGGAAAGACTTGGTAAGCTCCCGAGGTCACATCAGTTGTCCAATCTTCTACTCTTATTTCCGAAGCTGCTGGTATCGGCACACTTACTTTTATCGGTCCAATTGTCTGAGCAAAATTTGTTTCGAATGAATCGATTATCAGTTCATCTTCTAATTTAATAGTTGAAATCGATTGGGTATCGGCATAGTATATTTGCCCTAACGTTGAGGGATCTTGAGAGGCACTTAAAAAAGAACTATCCTTTTCAACAATTTCAAGAAGTGAGAATTCCTTTTTTGTCAAAGGTATATTTATTTTGGTTTCCCAAGTAGGACCAACAAATTCCTTTGGTTCATCAAAACATCCTGTAAAAGAGAAAAGAAATGTAAAAATTAAAAATTTGGATAGCACTAAACTTCTTTTTGAAAAAAACATCAAGTCCTCTTAAATTTTTATTTCATTAGAATCATTCTTTTTGAAATAATATTGTTATTGCTTCTTAAAGTATAAATATAAATTCCACTTGCTAATTCTTTTTCAAAATAATCATTGGAAAATTCTACTTCATAATTTCCCGGCTTTTGATTTTCATCAATTAAATTTAAAATATGTTTTCCCAGAATGTTGAAAACATCTAATTTAACTCTACCGGATTCTTTAATAGAATAAGTAATTTTTGTCGATGGATTAAATGGGTTTGGATAATTTTGGTTTAATTTTAGTCCAGTTGGAATGCCTTTTAATTTGTTGATATTTACACCTAAAACTGAATCATTTTTTATAACTGTGTTAGCAATAGATTTTCTACCACCGCCAATTCTTGATAAATGGATTGCTTTAAACTTTACTGAATCAGAACTATTTATGGTTTCAATTCCATATGCGTTCCAATCAGTAGTATTATTAATATTATCTTCTAAAAATGAAAAAGCGAGACTATCTTCATTATCAATTCCAACAATATTTAGAAAGTTCAATAACTCGGGTGATTTTGGAAGTGAGAAATGAGCAAAATATCCTTCATTAAAATAAAAACTCATATCTTCCCAATAAATAATTGAAGAAGTATCAACCAGTTCCACTATTCTAATCTCAAAATATGAAAATAGCGTATCTTGATTTTGCCCCAGGTTCAGGTATGTCCCAAGATTTGGGTCCAAATTCCGAATGAATACTTTCATTTCAATATCATTATCTAACGATCCGTAGTCTAACTTAAATCTGCCTCCAACTAATGCATTATAAAGATTTTGATGAATTGATAATTCACCAGAAAGATCAGCTTCATTAATTATAAAACCTTGACCTTCTTTAAATGATCCTTCATCTACTTTAGTATCAATTGTGCCGAAACTCACTGACTTTTCTAAAAATATGCTATAGTTTACTGTATTGGAATCTTGACCAAAATGTTGAGAAAAAATAAAGACCAGCAATAATAATAAGACTTTTAAAAAACGCATTTTACCCTCTGTGATGTGTAGATTACCGTTATTTGATTAAGAGGATATTACTATTCTGTCAAGTACAGAATATCCTTATAATTTAAATAGACCGGATTTTTTACTATAATCGTAAAATCAACCGAATTGTTTAAAAGTTTTGGTGGGTTTAAATGTGCTAATTCTGCTGGAAATTTGGTTTCTATTAATCCCTCTGACAAAGTACATATCAATACCGCCTTTCCCTTTTGTATCAACTTTACCGCGGTATTCGCAATCAAAATGGTCACGTACCAGCATATATGTATAACCGGAAATATTAATTTCTCCGGGCACACCAGAGCTTTCCATTCTGCTTGCAATATTTACTGTATCACCCCAAATATCGTAGGTGAATTTTTTTGTACCAACAACACCAGCAACGACACTTCCGGAATGAATTCCTAATCTCATTTCCCATTTTATTGGAGAAGTTTTATTCCTTTCTTTAATCATTCTTTGAAAATCTAAGGCCGCATATACAATTCGTATTGCATGATCTTCCATCTCATTAGGAATTCCACACGCAGCCATATATGAGTCGCCAATCGTTTTTAATTTTTCAAGTCCATATTTACCAATCAAAGCATCAAAATTCTTAAAGATATCATTTAATTCATGGACTAATTCTTCAGGCGGAAGTACAGAAGTTGTGTATGTAAATGATTTAAAGTCTGTGAACATAATCGAGACACTATTAAATTTTCTTGGTCTAACTGTACCGTTAGTCTTTAGTTCATCAACTAAGCTAGATGGTAATATATTAAGCAAAAGATCATCAGATTTATTCTTTTCAATTTCCAACTCACGAGTTCTATCTTTCACCACTAACTCAAGTGCCTCATTCCTTTTTTTTACCTTATAGGTTTTATAAAAATATAAGATGTAAAGAAATAGAAGAAACACTGCTACAGAGGAGGTTATAAACCACCATGTTTTATAAAATGGCGAAGCGATAGTAAATGATGCTAATAATCGCGGATTTGGATCGACATCGTTATTATTTTTTGCTTTAACCCAAAAATTATATGTCCCCGAAGGCAAGGCACGGTAAGTAACAATATTTTCTTTTGTCTTAGACCAATTCTCTTCAACTCCTTCTAACATAAATTCAAATATTGTATCCTCAGGTCTTGCAAAAGAAATACTATAAAATTCGAAAGATATATTGTTTTCTTCGTAATGAAATTCTGTTTTGGGAACCTTATTAAATTTTTCTTCATTGATTCCATCAGAAACTATCATTTCCGATAAAAATACAGACAGATTATCATCTTTAACCTTTTTGTTCGGATCAATTTTTATCAGCCCAAACCAAAGATTCCCATTCTTGTCCTTATAATATGCCCCCTGGTTAAGCTCGCCGGAAGGTATACCTTCATTTTTAGTAATATATCTAAATTTCAGTTCTTTATTTTCAGAACTAAAATCATTGGTTAGAATAGAAATACCATTTAATGTCCCAATATAAAGTTCATCATCATTTTCGATAATATAATAGCAAACATCGGAAGTTAATCCATCTTTTTCGGTTATATAATTAAATTCGCTGCCGTTATATCTGCAGATTCCTTTTCCATCAGTTGCAAACCAATAATAGCCAAATTTATCCTGAGTAATGAAAAAAATGTTATTTAATGGCAGCCCATGAGAAGTATCAATCTTACCAAACGTTTCCCCGTTATAAGTTAGAATTCCAGAAAAATGAGTTGCAAACCATAAGAGTCCATTATTATCTTGAAAAACATCATTTACCCATACATTCTCATGAAATCCGGATTCCGTTGAATAAGTTCCGGTTATTTTTCCAAATTTTGGGTCATATTTATGGAGTCCTCCAACAGAACCAATCCAAATATTTCCATCTTTATCTTCAAATAATTTTAAAACACTATCAAATTTTAGTTGATTATATTTAGAAAATGAAGTTCTTCCATCCCTTCCAAATTTTGTGATTCCGTCGAAAGTACCAAACCAAAGATTATTTTTACTGTCAAAAAGTATGGAACTTACTCTATTGCTAATCAACCCTGAATTTTTTGTAAGTCTTGAAAATTTCCCATTATCAAGTATAGAAACTCCTTTACCATAATGACCAAAATACATTCTATTTTGGTCATCTTGGGCTATTGTATAAATATCTTTGGAAGTCAGTCCACTTTCCGTTGAATAGATTTCAAACCAATCAACGGGTAAACGGTTTAAGCCTCCTAAAAAAGTACCAAACCAAATGTCTCCTCTTTTATCAACGAAAGCTGTTCTAACTTCATTGCTTTCTAGACCAGTGTGTCTGTAAACCTTTCTTCCATCATAACGAAGTACTCCATCACTATAAAGCCCCAACCATATATTTCCGTGAGTATCTTGAACTATTGTACTTATTTCTTCTTCGGGAAATCCCTCTTTTGGTGAGAACTGGAAAAATGTTTTTCCATTAAATGTTGTTACACCTTTGTTGGTGCCAATCCAGAGTAATCCATCTCGATCTTCATAGATAGTTTTTACATCGTTACTAATTAAACCATCTTCAGTATTAAATGTAATAAAATCAATTCCATTATATTTAATCAAACCTTCATCAACAGAGCAAAACCAAAGATTTCCCCTACTGTCTTTAAAGAGACCTGACAATTTATCACTGGGGAATCCATTTTCTTTATTAAATACTTCAATTTTCTGCCCCACAAATTTGCATGCACCACCATACCTAGTTGCAATCCAAATATTACCATCTATATCTTCTTCAATTCCGTAAATAAAATCATCAGGTAACCCGTTGCTTTTATTGTAATTAATAATTTCATTCTCGAACATGATTGATAATCCACTATTTGTACCAATCCACATTCCCCCAAATTTATCAATAAAAAGATCACCTACATTATTGCCTATTATTCCATCTTGTAAATCGTAGGTGATAATATTTATTCCGTCAAACCTTCCTAATCCAGCTTCAGTTCCAAACCAAATAAAACCCATTGAATCTTGAACTATATCATAGACAGTATTTTGAGGTAAGCCATCATCAGTTGTATAATGATGAAAGTTGAGCGATTGTGAAAAACAATTACCTGAATAAATAAAAGTGATTATAATAAATATTATATTTCTAAAAGTTCGCAACAAATTTTTAACTTTTTATTTTATTATCGGTTTATTAATAAATCAATTAACCTAATTCACTTGTTCATCCTTATTAAAAGTTGGGAAACCAAATTTGGGTGAAGCTTGTCCTTCTATGTTAATTTCACCAAATCTTTTTTCAAACTTATCAATATTGTCTTGAAGTGCTTTAAGAAGCATTTTAGCGTGCTGAGGCGTAGTAATTATTCTAGAATGCACTTTTGCCTTTGGAGCCCCAGGAACAACTCTAGTAAAATCAATAATAAACTCTGCCGGTGAATGTGTTATGATTGCCAAATTCGAATAAATTCCTTCAGCTTCCTTTTCTCCTAATTCGATATTAATCTGTTGCGACTTATTTTCTGTTTTTTTTTCCATTGTTACCCTTAATTAAATGAAAAGCCCATTTGTTGTCAAAGCGACAAAAAATGGGCTTTACTAATAATTTGTTAAAATATTTTATCGATAAAGATCAGCTTTTTCAAATGCGTCTTTAGATTTTTCTGCCATTCCTAAATTTGCATAAACTTTACCTAATAAATCCCAAATTGCCGATTCTTGTTCTTTAATTGTTAAATATTTTTCAAGTAGAGGCAATGCAGCTTCAAATTTAGTTTTATATTCTTCGGATTCAGTTTCACTTTTTTCCATTTCCTCTCTCATATTAGCACCCCACTTAACATAGGTAACTGCCAAGTTGTAAATGGCATTTTCATAATCACTGTCAATTTCCAAGGCTTTTTCTAATTGAGCAGCTGCTCGCTTCATACTCTTCGGCATTAAGCAATAAAGACCCATAATTGTATCTATAGTATTTATTTTCAGGTTCTTTTTCAACCCCTTCTTTAAAAGCTTCTTTTGCCACATCCAATTTATCCGCACCAATATAGGCATTCGAAAGGAGTAATAAAATTTCTCCGCTTGATGGATATTTTTGTTTTCCTTCTTCCAGAGTACTGATTGCCATATTGAAGCTTTTATTCGCTTCGTCTGTATTACCTTCACCTTTTAGCATTACACCTTTTTGCAAATACATTTCACCTAATTGTGCATATGCATCTTCGCTGTGAGTAAGCTCAACAACTTTTTTATATGGTTCAATTGCAGCATCTCTATCACCCATATTTAAGTATGCAAAAGCAAGATTTTTATAAGTGTCAGCTGAATCTGGCTCAGCAGCAATTGCTCCATTAAACTTTGCAATAGCTTGTTCAAATATTACATTTGCACTGTCTGTATCACCAGCTTTAGCGCCCCTATTAAATAACTGTACACCCTTATTAAAACTATCAGCCCAATGATATTTTCTAGACTCAGCAATATTTTTTGCAAATTTATTACTGATAGCAAGTGATTTTTCATAATTATCTAGCATTCCTTCAATATCGTCTTGCTCACCTAAAATGTAGCCAAGTAAGTAATGACCTTCATCACTTTGTGGATTTTTTGTAATTTCTTGGTTTAAGGATTCAACAGCTTTATCATAATTTTTTTGTTGAATATAAAGTTTTGCGCTAGTTAATTCTGTAGAAGAACATTGAAAGGCAGTAAAGCTTAACGCAACGCTCAAAAGCAAAATTATACTCAAAACCTGTTTCATTAGTACCTCACTCTTGTTTATAAAAATATATGAAATTTATTCTTAAAATTTACTAAAGTTCAGCGAACTTTCATAAGGTATTATCATAAATTTACTTTGTAAAACTAAAATAAAATTAACTCTTATGCTTTATTATTCAAAAAATAAATAGTGAAAAAGAAAATAAAAGCTTGATTATTTAAATAAAAACTTGCCTCTTTCCCAACGGGAATCATCGCATTATTTCAGTAAAATAAATTGTTGGCTGATCAAAGTTGATATTACTTTGTAAAATTGCTTTTAGGAACTAAAAAGAATATTTTTATCCTATAAAAAAAAGGTAAAAAATGACTACTGAAGATATTATCAAAGAAGTACCAAAAGTGCTTTTACACGATCACCTTGATGGTGGATTACGACCGCAAACCATAATAGAGCTTGCTGAAAAACAAAATTATAAAAAACTCCCAACAACAGATCCCACAGAACTTGCTGAATGGTTTCATAGAGGAGCCAACAAAGGAAATCTTATTGAATATTTACAGGGGTTTGAACATACTTGTGCTCTTATGCAGAATAAAGATTCTTTAGAGAGAATTGCTTATGAAATGATGGAAGATATGAAGAATGATGGTATTTGCTATGTTGAAACAAGATTTGCCCCTGTTTTACACTTAGAAAAGAAATTACATTATGATGATGTTATCACAGCTGTTTTAAATGGGCTTGAAAGAGGAAGAGAAGATTTTGGTGTTCAGTTTGGTTTAATTTTATGTGGTATGAGAAATATGAAAAATTCTCTCGAAATTGCTGAACTTGCCGTTAATTTCAGAAATAAGGGCGTTGTTGGTTTTGATCTCGCTGGAGAAGAGGGCGGATATCCTCCAAAAGATCATTTAGAGGCATTTCAATTTATTCAGAGAGAAAATTTTAATATTACAATTCATGCAGGAGAGGCATTTGGAAAAGAATCAATTTGGCAAGCAATTCAATTTTGTGGCGCACACAGAATTGGACATGCCACTCGATTACTTGAAGATGTAGTTCTAGACAAAAATGGAGATGCTGTTTCATTAGGCGAACTGTCTCAGTATGTTCTGGATAAGAGATTGCCACTGGAAATTTGTTTGCTAAGTAATGTTCATACAGGAGCTATTGATAGTTTGGAGAATCATCCATTTGGGATTTTTTATAAAAAGAAGTTTAGAGTTTTTCTAAATACAGATGATAGGTTAATGAGTGATACAACTTTAACAAAGGAATATCTGACTGCTGCAGAGCTTTTTGGTATAAGTCTAGATGATATTGAAAGACTTAATATTAACGCTATGAAATCAGCATTTATACCTTACGAAGAGAGATTAAAAATAATTTATGATATCATTAAACCTGGATTTCAAAATATTAGAGAAAAATTATTATCATTAAAGAACTAAATTATGAAGAAAAAACTATTTCAAAATTACGAATTTGAGTTTGACAAAAACGAAAGTAAAATAATTTCAAGCTTTGCTAAGCAAGCCATGAAGCAAATGGAGACTGATGATCGTCTTGTTAAAGAGGTTAGAATTTTTAATTCCATAATCTCTAAACTAAACTCAAATCAAGATAAAGTAAAACTTACAAAAGAAGAAAAAACTAAGCTTTTATTTCAGCTTAAGGAAAATGTAAAACACCTGCAGTCCAAAGTTGATAAAGCCTGGTTCTTGACAAAATGGTTTTACAAAAATATGCTGAATCAATATCAAAGTGTAATTTATAAATTAAATAGCTAAATGTTATGGAGATGAAAACTATTAAAGCCCCGAAAGGGACTGAGTTGAGTTGCAAAGGCTGGATACAAGAAGCTGCAATGAGAATGCTAATGAATAATTTAGACCCGGAAGTTGCCGAACTTCCTTCTGAGCTTATTGTTTATGGTGGATCTGGTAAAGCTGCAAGAAATTGGGAATCATTTAACGCTATTGTTGAATCATTAAAAAATCTTGAGGATAATGAAACACTTCTTATTCAGTCAGGTAAACCAGTAGCTGTATTTCCAACACATAAAAATGCGCCAAAAGTTATTATTTCTAATTCTATGCTGGTTCCGGACTGGGCTAATTGGGATGAATTTAGAAGACTTGAAAAACTCGGTTTAACAATGTACGGCCAGATGACTGCTGGAAGCTGGATTTACATAGGTACTCAAGGAATCTTACAAGGTACTTACGAAACATTTGCAGAGTGCGCAAGACAGCACTTCGGAGGCAGCTTAAAAGGTAAGTTCTTATTAACTGCTGGTATTGGTGGTATGGGAGGTGCTCAACCACTTGCTGCAACAATGAATGGAGCAGCATTCTTAGGCATTGATGTTGACAAGCAAAGACTTCAGAAAAGAATTGATACTGGTTATTTGGATGTTATTACTGAAAGCTATGAACATGCTGTTGATAAAGTACTGAAAGCAAAGATGAATGGTGAAGCACTTTCAGTTGGGTTAGTTGGTAATGCAGGAGATATTCTTCCCAAGATGATTGCTGATAATATTATACCTGATGTCTTAACAGATCAGACATCTGCTCACGATACTCTTAACGGATATGTACCAATGGGGATGTCTTATAAGGATGCTTTAAGTCTTAGAAAATCAAATCCTGATGAATATATCGCTAAATCTAAAAAAACAATTGTTACTCATGTTAAAGCAATGCTAGAGATGCAGAGAAAAGGTGCTGTAACATTTGATTATGGTAATAATATCAGAGGCGAAGCGAAAGAAAATGGTGTAGATAATGCATTTGATTTTCCTGGCTTTGTACCAGCATACATTCGTCCTCTTTTCTGCGATGGTAAAGGTCCATTTAGATGGGCGGCATTATCGGGTGATCCTAATGACATATATGAAACTGATAAAGCAATATTAGAAACTTTCCCTGAGAATGAGGCTCTTGTAAGATGGATTAAACTAGCTCAGAAAAAAGTTCACTTTCAAGGTTTACCTTCAAGAATATGCTGGTTAGGTTACGGAGAGCGTGCAAAAATGGGAAAAATTTTCAATAAACTAGTTGCAAGTGGGAAAGTTAAAGCTCCCATAGTTATTGGGAGAGATCATCTGGACTGTGGTTCGGTTGCTTCGCCCTACAGAGAAACTGAAGCAATGAAAGATGGAAGCGATGCAATAGCTGATTGGCCGATACTCAATGCACTTTTAAATTCAATCGGCGGAGCAAGTTGGGTTTCTGTACATCATGGTGGTGGAGTTGGTATTGGTAAATCAATTCACGCTGGAATGGTAATAGTTGCCGATGGAACTAAAGAAGCTGAGGAAAGATTAGAAAGAGTTTTAACTTACGATCCTGGAATGGGAATTGTAAGACACTCTGATGCAGGTTATAAAAGAGCAATAGATAATGCTAAAAAACATAATATAAATATTCCATTGATTAATAAAAATTAAGAGGAAAATGAAATGAAAGTATTAGTAGCAACTGAAAAACCATTTGCTCCGATAGCTTTAGATCAAATTAAAGAAATAACAGAGAAAGCTGGGTATGAATTTGCTAAGCTGGAAAAGTATGAAGATAAAAGCCAGTTACTTGAGGCTGTTAAAGATGTTGATGCTCTAATAATTAGAAGTGATAAAATAACGAAAGAAGTAATTGATGCTACAAATAATTTAAAGATTGTTGTCAGAGCCGGCGCTGGATACGATAATGTTGATCTTGAAGCTGCATCTGCAAAAAATGTTGTTGTAATGAACACGCCTGGACAAAACTCTAACGCAGTTGCAGAACTTTCAATTGGAATGATGATCTATATGGCAAGAGGAAAATTTAACGGAAAATCTGGAACTGAACTTAAAGGGAAAACACTCGGAATTCATGCTTATGGTAATGTTGGTAAACTAGTTGCTAACATTGCAAAGGGTTTTGGAATGAAAATTTCTGCATTTGACCCTTTCATTTCTAAAGATATGATGGAAAAAGACGGTGTAAAAGTATATGATTCAGCAGAAGATTTATATAAGAATAGTGAATATATTTCATTGCATATTCCAGCAAATGAACAAACTAAGAATTCAATAAATTTTGATTTGTTAAATTCCATGCCAAGTGGAGCTACATTAGTTAATACTGCACGCAAAGAAGTTATTGATGAGAATGATCTGATAAAATTATTCGAAGAAAGATCTGATTTTAAATATGCTTCTGATATTGCACCCGATAATGCTGAAACTCTACTAGAAAAATTTGCAGATCAATGCTATTTTACACCTAAAAAAATGGGGGCTCAAACTGACGAAGCAAATATTAACGCTGGAATTGCTGCTATTAAACAGATTGTTGAATTTATAGAAAATGGTAATTCAACTTTTCAAGTGAATAAATAAAAGTTAACAAAGTATGATGAGTCTAGTCGTTAGGCTCATCATACAAATTTAATATTAAAAATATCATCAAATATTTGATGATAATAGGCAAGCTGCAATAATTCCTTTAATCCTTCCGACTCAGCATCTGTAAAATCAAAGTAAACAAATGGAATTTCTTTTAAGATAAAATTATTCACCTCATCACTCAAATCAATTTTTTGCAAGTTTGGTTCCAAACTGTTAATTACAGATTTAGTTACATCAGCAAATTGTTTATTAAAATCTCTCAATAAATTTTCATTTTTTGAAGCAAATAAAAAGTTTACATAAGGAAATTCTAAGATGTCCGATATTTGCTCACTGAAACTAACTCCCATTTTATAAAAATTGTTATTCCAATTTTGGCTACCGGTCACTAAATAATTTTTATCCTCGTCAATACTTTGATTTATATCTAATGAAAATTCCGGTTCAATATTATAGCGTTCCCTAAAGATAATCTTGGATAGTATAACCTCATTTTTACTAACATCACCCCTCAGGAAAACTTTACTAATTTCGGAATTATTTTCTAAATAATAAACATAAGTATTAGATAGTAAACCTTCAAAGGCTAAGCCCAACTTGCTTGAAACATAAAGTTCTCTATTATCAATGAGATCCAAAGAAGGTATTAAAGCAATAGAGTTTTCATCATTTTCTAATTCAGAAACAATCAAAGAAGAATCTTTAACCAGAACTTCCGGTCTCTCACTTTCATCTATCGAAAGTAAAAATAATGTAGCAAAAATATTATTTGGAATAATAAGTCTCATAAAACATTTTTATTTAAAATAAAAAAAGTCCGGCTGCATACCGGACTTAAGTTTTTTAAAAAAACTACCTTACATTTTTAGATTTAATTCGCGCTGCCTTGCCCGAAAGATTTCTAAGATAATAGAGCTTTGCTCGTCTAACTTTACCTTGCCTAATAAGTTCGATTTTAGCAATTTTAGGCGAATTGAAAGGAAATATTCTTTCAACACCTACGCCGCTGGAAATTTTTCTTACAGTAAATGTTTTATTATTTCCATCGCCTCTTATACTAATTACATCACCCTCGAAAGGCTGAACTCTTTCTTTGTTTCCTTCTATAACTCGAACATGAACCTTGATTCTATCTCCTGAATTGAACACGGGATAATCAGTACGTTGCTGCTCCGCTATAATTTCTTTTACCTTTTCCATTTCTACTCCGAACTATTTATTTTTTTCCACTTTTCTGTTAAACTTTTTGATTGTTCTTCTTTCCAATTTGAAATTTCTTTATCGTTGCCCGATAATAAAACGTCGGGTACTTTCATACCCTTATATTCAGCCGGTCTTGTATAATAAGGAGCTTCAATTAGTTTACCATTCATAAAAGAATCATGAAGCATCGATTCACTATCGCCAATAACACCAGGCTGCAAACGAACCACCGAATCCATAATAACTAAAGCTAATAATTCACCGCCACTTAAAATAAAGTTACCAATTGAGATTTCGTCAGTTGCAAATTTTTCACGAACTCTGTCATCAATACCTTTATAATGTCCCGCTATTATCATTAAGTTTTCTGAGAGAGAAAACATATTTGCCATTGATTGATCATATTTTTTCCCTTTTGGTGTTGTAAAGATTATATGTTGATAATCTCTATCACTTTTAAGCTTTTCAATACACTCAAAAAATGGTTCCGGTTTAAGCAACATTCCGGGACCGCCGCCAAACGGTTTATCATCAATCTGTTTATGTTTATTGTAAGAATAATCTCTTAGATTATGAACAACAATTTCAACAATTCCTTTATCCTGTGCCCTTTTAACAATACTTGTATTTATCACACTTTGTAAAGAATCCGGTACAGCTGAAATAATATCAATTCTCATCGTCAATAAAATTTTTACACTCAGGATCTAAATACATTTTTTTTTCATCCAAATTAAAATCTAAAATATATTTTTTAACTGCAGGGATGAGAACTTCAGACCCATCACTTTTAATAATAACATAAACATCATTGCTTGGTAAATTTAATACATCGACCAGTTTTCCAAAGAACAAATTTTCTATATAAACTTTACTATCTATTAGATCATGAATATAATAGGTATCCAGAGGCAGATTATAAAGCTGATCTTTTTTTACATACAATTTTTTACCAATTAGAAATTGAATATCTTCAATCGAGTTAAATCCAAAAAATTTTAATCTCAATGAACCATCTATTTCATTGACTGATTCAATTTTCAGCTCTTTTTCTTTACCAAAAAAATCAATAAAAACACTTTTAAGCTCAAAAAAACGCTCAGAAAAATCAGAGAAGGATTTTATTACAACGGAACCATCGGAATTAAAATTATCATAAATTTCCGCTATTAAATAAAAATCATTCAATCAATTAATCTAATATTTTTAGTATTGCTCTTTTCCCCTCTTTTGCAGCAATTGCTGTTAAAAGAGTTCTCATAGCTTGAGCGGTTTTCCCTTGTTTCCCTATAACCTTGCCGACATCGTCTGAACTAACTTTAAGGAGCAACTCCACAGTATTATCGTTGGGTACAGATTCTTCAATCTTTACACCATCGGGGCTATCGACCAAGTGCTTTGCAATAAACTCAACGAATTCTTTCATGAGTCAACCTATAGATTATTTTTAGAAATAGGATACTAATTAATTCAAGAAAAATTCCGCAAAAGAATTTATTCAGTTTCCGGTTTCTCTTCCTCTGCAGAAACATCTTCAGAAGCAGTATCCTCTACTTCTGCTGCTTCAACTTCTTTCTGTTTATTTTCTTCTTCAAGTTTTTTCTTAGCAGCCTCAGTTTTTTCTTTTTTCTGTTGCTCGGCTTTAACTTTCTTTTTTTCTAATAAAGAATCTTTATTTTTGCCCCATTCTTCTAATTTAGCAGAAATTGCTTCTTCCGATAGCCCTTCTTTTAGAAGCTCTTTCTTTAGCAGAATACCCTTTTTATTTAATAAATTTTTCACTGTTTCAGTTGGTTGTGCACCACAACCTAACCAATACAGAGCTCTTTCTTCATTTAGTTCTATTGTAGCCGGATCTGTTTTAGGATTGTATGATCCAATGGCTTCAATATATTTACCATCTCTTGGTGAACGAGCATCTGCAGCAACCACTTTATAAATTGGTTGTCTTTTTTTACCCATTCTACGTAATCTTAACTTTACAGCCAAATTAAATTATCCTCCGATATATTCTTATCATTAATTAAATTTCATGTTATTAAAATTTCCTAAAAGTTTTTTACCACCTTTGGAATTAAATTTTTTCATCATTTTTTGCATCTCGCCGTATTGTTTAATAAGACGATTTACTTCTTGAATTGAATTGCCGCTTCCCCTAGCAATTCTTTTTCTTCTACTACCATTTAATATTTTTGGCTTTGCGCGCTCTTCCTTGGTCATTGAGTGTATTATTGATTCCACTTTTACCAATTGTTTATCATCAATATCTGCATTTTTTACTGCAGAACTGACTCCAGGAATCATTCCAATCAATGATTTTAAAGAGCCCATTTTCTTAATCATCTTAATTTGCTTAAGAAAATCATCAAAGTCAAATTTATTTGAAAGTAATTTTTTTTCTAAATCCTCAGCTTCTTTGTCATCAAACTGCTGCTGAGCTTTTTCAACTAGAGAAATTACGTCGCCTCGACCAATAATTCTTGATGCTAATCGATCGGGGAAAAACATCTCTATTGAGTCAAGTTTTTCACCCAAACTAACAAATTTAATTGGTTTATCAACTACAGCTTTAATTGATAAAGCACAACCGCCTCTAGAATCACCATCCAATTTGGAAAGAACAACACCGTCAAAATTTACAACATCATTAAATGCTTTCGCAGAGTTAACAGCATCTTGACCTGTCATAGAATCAACAACAAAAAGTATTTCTGTTGGATTTACTTTCTGTTTAATACTGAGAACTTCATCCATTAAATCTTGATCAACATGCAGACGTCCTGCAGTATCTATAATAACAGTATTTAACGAATTTTCTTTAGCATATTTTACAGATTCCTCAGAAATCTTAACTGCATCTTTGCTTCCATCAATACTAAAAACTGGAACATTGATCTGCTTGCCAAGCATTTTTAATTGATCGATAGCAGCAGGCCTATAAATATCAGCAGCAGTTAAAAGAACTTTTCTATTTTTATCTGTAAGATATTTTGCGAGCTTACCGCTAAATGTTGTTTTACCGGATCCTTGCAATCCAACCATTAATATAATTGTTGGCCCAGAAGCATTTATTTTTAATTCTTGCTTCGTAGAACCCATCAATTCAGTTAGCTCATCATAAATGATTTTTGTAATAAGCTGACCTGGACTAACTGAAGCTAGAACTTCTTGCCCAAGAGCTTTAACTTTTACATCATCTATAAATTTTTTAGCAACTTTATAATTAACATCAGCATCTAAAAGAACACGTCTAATTTCTCTAAGCGTATCAGAAATATTTTTTTCTGAAAGACGACCTTGACCTGTAACTTGCTTTAAGGCTTTTTCAAATTTTAAAGTAATATCTTCTAACATAAACCCAACAATGCGCCCAAATTATTGACTCGAAAGCGCATTAGCACCGGACACAATTTCTAATATTTCCTTTGTAATTGCAGCTTGTCTTTCTTTATTATATTTTATGTTCAATGTCCTGATCATCTCTTTAGCATTCTCTGTTGCCATTTCCATTGCTGTCATTCTAGCCCCCAATTCTGCAGCATAACTATCTAAAAGAACAGTCCAGAATTGTCCTTTGAGATGTCGGGGTAATAATGTATTCATTATTTCTTCTTGATCAGGTTCATAAATGTATTCTATATTCTTATGAGATTCTTCGGAATTTTCTTCAATATTTTCAATTGGTAAAAACTGTTTAACATCAATCTTTTGCTGTATTACTGATTTAAATTCATTATAGACAATAATAACCTTATCAACTTCTCCGTTTAAGAATTTTGATGTCAGTTCATTTGCTAAGGATGCTGCAAATTCGAAATTTAGGTCAGTGAAAATACCAGGATAAGAGCCAGTAATATTTAAATTAGTTTTAGATCTAAAATAATCATTACCTTTTTTACCGACACAATATATCTGAAGTTTATTATCTTGTTGAATTTCTTTTAATTCATCTTCAATCAGTTCTTCAGCTTGTCTGATTGCATTCATATTAAAACCGCCGCACAATCCTCTATCTGAAGTAACTACAATAAGTGCGACTGACTTAACTTCTCTAACATTAAAAAGTGGATTGCCAGGCCCAACACTTTTAAGCAAATGATTCAAAACCTCCGACATTTTTCTTGCATAAGGCTTTGCATTAATTATATTTTCCTGAGCACGACGCAACCTGGCAGCAGCAACCATTTTCATTGCTTTTGTTATCTGCTGAGTATTTTTTACTCCAACAATTCGCTGCTTTATGTCTCTAAGTGTTGCCATACTTCAAATTTAGAATTCAGAATTTAATTCAGAATTATTATTCACTCTTCTTAAATTTTGAATGGAATTCGTTAACAATATTTTTAATTTTTTCAACTGTATCATCATTCAGCACTTTTGAAACTCTAATATCATCAAAGATACTTTTATCATTTACATCAATGTATTCTAACAATTCTTTTTCATATCTTTTAATATCTTTCACTTCAATATCTTCCAAGAAACCATTAGTCGCGGCGTAGATGCTTACTACTTGCTTTTCAACAAGCATAGGAGAATATTGACCTTGCTTTAATAGCTCTACTAATCTTTCGCCTTTCGCCAAAGTTCTTTGTGTTGCTTGGTCTAAATCAGAACCAAATTTTGCAAATGCTTCAAGTTCACGATACTGTGCTAGATCTAATTTCAAAGATCCAGCAACTTTCTTCATGGCTTTAATTTGAGCATTACCACCAACACGTGAAACTGAAATACCAACATTAATAGCCGGTCTTACACCTGCGTTGAATAAGTTTGGCTCGAGATAAATCTGACCATCAGTAATTGAGATAACATTAGTAGGAATATAAGCGGAAACATCCCCTTGTTGTGTTTCAATAATTGGAAGAGAAGTTAAACTTCCACCGCCCAATTCATCGCTCAACTTAGAAGCTCTTTCCAATAATCTTGAGTGAAGATAGAAAATATCACCAGGATAAGCTTCACGTCCAGGAGGTCTTCTTAACAATAGAGAAAGTTCTCTGTAAGCTACAGCTTGTTTTGAGAGATCATCATAAACTGTTAATGCATGTTTACCATTATCCCTAAAAAATTCTGCTAAAGTGGCACCGGAATATGGAGCAATATATTGAAGAGGAGCAGGATCTGAAGCTGAAGCGGAAACAACTGTTGTGTATTCCATTGCACCATGCTCTTCTAGTTTTTTTACTACCTGCGCTACTGTAGACGCTTTTTGACCAATGGCTACATAAATACAATAAACTGGTTTAACGCCTTCTTCCTTTGCTTCTTTTGTATGCGTAAATTTCTGATTTATTATAGTGTCAATAGCTACTGCAGTTTTACCTGTTTGTCTATCGCCAATAATTAACTCTCTCTGGCCTCGGCCAATTGGAATCATAGCATCAACAGCGGCAATACCAGTTTGTAGAGGTTCAGTTACTGGTTGACGAGCAACCACACCTAATGCTTTTCTCTCAATTGGTAAATATATATCAGATTGAATAGATCCTTTACCATCAATTGGAATACCAAGTGGAGTAATAACTCTACCTAAAAATTCTTCTCCAACTGGAATTGAAGCTACTCTTTTTGTTCGTTTTACAGTATCACCTTCTTTAATAAGTGAACTGTCACCAAACAAAACGCAGCCAACACTATCTTCATCAAGATTTAAAACCATTCCGATTATTTCATGCGGAAATTCAACAAGCTCACTAGCCATTACTTGCGAAAGTCCGTAAACTCTTGCAATACCATCACCAACAGAAAGTACTGTGCCCACATCGTAAACGTCTATTTCATTAACGAAGCCGGAAAGTTGCTTTCTTAAAATCGCAGAAACTTCATCGGGTCTAACTTGAGCCATTATTTTACCTTAAAAATTTTTGTTTGAATTAATTTCTTAAATATTCTTCTTGAAATAATTTTTTCCTTAATAATTCCAATTGATGTTTAACAGATGCATCAACTACCGTATCGCTAAATCTGGCTTTGAATCCACCAATAATACTTGTATCAACTTTGAAACTTGGAGTGATCGTCTTATTTACCATCTTCTCCAATTTTATTTTTATCTCTTCTTTCTGTTTATCATCAAGTTCAATTGCACTTACAATATCAACATCAACTCTATTCAATTTTTGGTTACTTAGAAATAAAAATCTTTTTGAAATTTCAAGCAGCAAATTTTCTCTCCCTTTTTTTACCAGGAACTGCAGAAAATTTGTTAAATCACTACTCACCCGGGTATCAAAAAGTTCTTTAAGAACTCTACCTTTCATCTCGGAATGAATAACTGGATTATCCAAAAAGACTCTCAATTCACGGGAGGCTTCCATAGTATTTTTAATAAGAGAAACTTCTTCAATAGTTATGTTGAGAGTATTTTTCTCTTCAGAAATCATCATTAAAGAATTAGCATATCTTGTAGCAATAACAAAATCACTCATTCTCAGCTCTTATGTAATTCGTTAATAAATTCATTAACAATTTTTTCTTGTTTTTCCTTATCAAGATTACTTCTAATAATCTTTTCCGCAGCTTGAACTGCAATAGCGGCAACTTCACCTTTTAAATTATTAAAAGCTTCAATATTTTTTCTTTCTATTTCTTTGGAAGCATCATCAACAATTTTCTTAGCTTCAGCCTTACTTTCCTCAATGATCTGAGTCTTTAAATTTTCAGCATACTCTCGTCCTTGGGTAATTACTTTTTGAGCGTCCTCTTCGGCTTTAGCTAAATTTTTCTTATTTTGCTCTAATATTTCTTCAGCTTCTTTTTTAGCCGTTTCAGCTCTTTCAACCGATTCTTTGATAAAATTTTCCCTTTCGCTGAGGGAATTAAGAATAGGTTTCCAAGCAACTTTTTTGAGAATAAGAAGCATAATGACAAAAGTAACAACAGTCCAAAAAATAAGACCTGGATTTACGTCAAGTAAACTACCTCCACCTTCCCCAGAATAAAGAAGCATAATCGAAGATAAAAATGCTAACATTTGTGTAACCTTTAAATATTAAATGGGAGGAGTATAATTACTCCTCTAAAATTTTTATTTAAGAGCTAAAAGGATGCAGACTACTAATGAAAAAAGTGAAATACCTTCGATTAAAGCTGCCGCAATAATCATTGAAGTTCTAATATCACCTGCTGCTTCCGGTTGACGGCCGCTAGCTTCCATTGCTGCTGCAGCTAATTTACCAATACCTAATGCACCACCAAAAATGGTCATCCCAGCTCCAATACCTGCTGCTAAATAAGCAAATTCCATTTATTTCCTCCTTAAGTTGAAAAGTAATTAATGATCTTGATGTACAGCCATCCCAATAAATAAGGATGATAACATAGTAAATATATACGCTTGAATAAGCGCGACTAAAATTTCCAGTAAATAAATAAATAATGCAAACGCCACCGAAACCGGTGCAACAAAAAATGTTTGCAAAATAAATATTAAACCAATTAAAGCATAAATAACTATATGCCCAGCAGTTAAATTAGCAAATAATCTGACTGCTAATGCAAAAGGTTTAGTAAATAAACCAAGAATTTCAACAACAAACATAATCGGTAAAAGCCACCCTGGAACACCACCGGGTATAAGGCCTTTAAAGTAACCGATCGGGCCGTTCTTCATAATACCACCAGCTTGTACAACAAAGAAAGTCATTGTAGCTAATGCTGCAGTAATAGAAATATTACTTGTGGCAGTTGCACCATAAGGAATTAATCCAAGAAAATTGCAAACCAGAATGAAAAAAAACACTGTAAGTAAATAAGGTAAAAATTTCTCGTATCCCTTACCTATTGTTGGTTTAGCAATTTCATCTCTAACAAAAATAACGAGCATCTCCATTGTATTTGCTAAGCCTTTCGGCAAAAAGGATTTTTTGTATTGCTTACCTACAAAGTGAAAAATAACTAGCAGAATTGCCGCAGCAATCCATAGAAATACAACATGTTTAGTAATAGAAAAGTCTATTCCAAACAAATGAATTTCAGGTAAGTAAATTTTAAAGAAAGGTTCAAAATCTAAATACTTACTATCCAAAACGTGGTGCATTATCCAATCGGCACTATTATCTTTTTGTTCAGCTGGTAATGCATTCAGACTATCAGCAACTACTTTCAATTTTTCACTGTACATTAATTATGGTCTTTTATTAGCTATTTTCAAATAAAATAGTACTTCAAAAATTAGTGAAATAAAATAAAATAAAAAGAATACTAATATAAATCCATATTCATCAATATTCAAGAATTTTATTACCAATACGATGCATATCATGAGGATAATCAATCTAACTCCTAAGCCTCCAAGATTATAAATCATGAATGATTTTGCTCCGGATTTATAAGATATTTTAAATAATCTAACTGCGGCAAATGCATTTATGAGGTTAAGTACACCAGCATAAATAGCTGAGGTTAAAAAGAGTGAGGAGATAAAATCAAAAAAATTTAAAATAAAAAGTATGGCAAAAATAATGACATACGAGTAAATAATTCTTTTTGTAAAGTCAGTCAACTTTCTTCTTTTTTTCTGTCTTGATTGTAGCTTTTATAAAATTGTATGTTCCTGCAAATCCGCCAAAAAGTGTAAACACAATAGTCAGCACAGGTTCTAATTCAAATTTTTGATCCAGCCAATTACCTAAAAAAAACATCAAAGTAATTGTTGCTGCCAGCTGAGTACCTAATCCTAAATAAGGACCTATATCTTTGTAAGTTTTTGTTAAACTATTTTCACTTTTTTTGTTCAATTGGTGTTGAACCTAATTGTGAGCCGGTTTGATTCATTGAACTCTTACCGTCAAATTTTGCGCCTTCTTCTATAACTAGGACTTTAGCAATTAAATCACCCTTAATTCTTGAGGATGACTCTAGAGTTAGTTTTTCCTCAATTTTGAGTGTACCTTCTACCTTACCGCTAACAGTCATATTTTTTGCTGATATTTGACCGTTAACCTCCGATGAAGCACCGAGAGTTAAATTTCCTTTAACATTGACATCGCCAATAACTTTCCCATCAATTCTAACGTTACCGTTACTGGAAATTTTTCCTTCTATGTTTACACCATCACTGAGAATACTAACATCTTCAGAATATCCATTTTCTCGTTTTGACATACTTTTAACCCCTATCATTTAATAAAAAACTCCTTTGGATTTTCAGGTTTACCATCTTTCCAAATTTCAAAATGTAGATGCGGACCTGTTGTATTTTTACCAGAATTACCGCTAAGACCAATTAATTCTCCCTGGACTACAATATCTCTTTCATTTTTAAGTAAAGTTGAACAATGTTTATAGATTGAAATATAACCATCATTATGTTGCAGAATCATCTTATAACCATCATCAAGTGTAAAATCAGCAAAAACGACGAGTCCTCCTTTAGCTGCAAAAATTGAGGAACCTTCTTTCACTGCAAAATCAATTCCAAAATGGCCACTTTCAGGATTAAAATCATTTATTATTAATCCTTTACTTGGTTTAATAAAATATATTGTTTGGAATTGATTCTCAAAGTAATCATTCCAGATCTTGGAAAAAATGTAGAAAAGGTTTCCGCCATATGGTCGGTTTTCATTTTCTTCAAATTTTAAGCTATCATAAGGAGCAGAAGTAGAATCAAGTGAATCTGTTGTTCCTAAAATTAATGCATACTCCAACCTTTTATTTGTAGAGGAAATTGATTCTAATTCTTTTGTTAAGTAGCGTATTTTTTGTTCAAGTTCAGTTGCTTTTGTGGCTTGCACTTTGAGCTCTTCATTCTCAAAATGAAAAACTAAATTTTTGAGCGGCGTAATGGCTAAAATTCCCACCGTAAATAATACCACAATTAGTGTATAGAGTAAAACCCATTGAACTATTCTAACAAATTTGAGTTTATACCTAACAGTCTCTGAATGTTCAAAACTGGGTGTAATGTACACGACTGCATCTTTAATATCTTGAAACTTAATTTTCATATTTTTTTAAAATGTAATTATGAAATATAATTAAGATTTAAGAAAAATGTATGTTTCAAAATTTGTCTTAATCCAGTGTTTGCTAAAATATTTATTATCGAAGAGTGCTGGTTTTATTTGAATGTTTAGGCAGTTAAGATACTACTTAAGGCACTTGATTTTGATTATTCATTCACTGCCTTTTTATGGTGTTTCCAAATATTGTGCATCCAAAACCATTGTTCAGGATACTTTTTAATATTTTTTTCTAGAATTGCCATATATCGCTGATTAAATTCACGAATTCTTTCTTCCTGAGTTCCAACAATATCATAAAGTCTAATTTCTTCAATTTCAGATTTGTAGATGCCATTTTTTTGTCTCGCACAAAGAAGAACCACTACCGGACATTGAGTTTTTAGAGCAATTGAAGCAGTGCCAGGAAAAGTTGAGGTATTTATTCCAAAGAAATTTACTTTAACTCCATCTTTTGTACCTCTTTGATCTCCTACTATTCCGACAATTTTTTGTTCTTTAATCGTTGAATAAAGTTCTCTGACAGAAACTCCTAAAGGAATTTGTTTATTTCCAAATCTTTCCCTAAAATTATTTAACCATTTAGCAACATATGGATTTTTCTGTTTTTTAACCAATACATGAATTGTTTCATCAAGATGAATACCAACTGCAACCGCTCCTAATTCCCAATTACCAAAATGAGCAGTTAAAAGAATTAATCCTTTTTTTTCCTGATACTTTTTATGCACAAAATCTAATCCGGTACTGAGAAAATTTTTCTTGATATTTTCTCTGTCCATTCTAGTAAGATTAAATACTTCAAGAAACGTAATTGCAACACTCTGGTAATTTTTAATAGCCAGTAATTTAATCTGTTTTGAATCTAGCTCTGGGAAAGCCAAGGATAGATTTTTTAATACTACTCTTCTTCTAATTCGAAAAATATTAAAGGCAATTATTGCAAGTAGTTTTGCAGTTTTATGGATTGATTCAAAATCAAAAAGTGTAAAAAGCTTTCCAAAAAAAACAAATAGAAAAAACTCAAATTTATATTTGTTTATCATTTATTTAGTTGGTTTGTATCCTTCTTTGCCAATTAGGATCTTGCAGTTCACCTCTTTTTGTTGAATGAAGAAGTTCATAGTAATTGAAACCTGTTAAATCTGCAAAAATATACACTACACCACCCTCAACTTGGTTGTAGTACCAAACTTCGTATGGTTTCGTATCTGTTTCATTTGGGTGTCTATCAATTTCATCCGGCTCACCAAGCTTTAGGAATACCCGGCCACGATCAGTTTTATAGCCTTCATTAGACATAGTTTTATATCTTGCATTTGCAGTATTAATTCGCTCAAAGAATTCTTTCTTAAATTCATTTACCTGTGTGTTTGGATTGTTATCTCTCCTTTGCCAAAATTTGAATAGATAATCTCTTTTGTGGTTAAGTGAATCTAGACTCTCATATTCCTCAATTTCTTTTGATGATGCAATTATCTTAGATTTTGCAAATAGGTCATCACATTCTTCATCAAGATATACTGCAAATTCACTGCTCATGTAATCGGATTGCAAATTATCAAGCCTATTTGTAGCAACAACATCAGGATTAACAAAAAAGAATTTTTTACTCGAAACAATTGTCTTTTTACTGACACTGTCACTTAATGAAAGTACAAGTGTGTAAGTATCTGTAGGTTCTTTAATTAGATTAAAGAAACCGATTTCAACTATTGATTCCTGTTCCCTGCTAATAGATTTCTTCTTTTGATCAATAACTTGATTATTGCTGTTAATAATAACCTTTGTTAGTTCTAATGGATTTTTATTATCACCTACGTTAAGACCATAAATTTCAGAATAATAAAATAATACAGGATTTAAATAGCTATAAAGAATTGATGGATTAGGAAAAACTTCAAGTGTGTTTTTATAAAAAATTGATTGAGTATTTGTGTTATCGTTAATTATTCTGCTAGCTAATTCAATATCACTAATTACAAAACCATTAGAATAAAATGGAGACACATATACATTTTCTGTAAATGCTTTCTTTATATTATCATTTATTTCATCTTTTACGCTTATGTTTACAGTATATTCCCCTTTTTTTAGAATGAAACCTAATGCCCCTAACAGCGCTTTACTTTTTTCAGCACTGCTTAAAGCAACAACCGGTTGAACTAATTTCCAGTCTTTATTTACTACTAGCTCGTCAGTCTCAGTGTTCTGAATTTGTATATGCATAAGGGCTTTTACAACCGAAACTCCATCTTCAACAGTTTGTGTTAAGTCTTCTTGATCAAAAGAATAATAAATTTCAAAATAGTTGCTGGTGGAATCATATCTGAACTGGGCATAATCAAATTCAAGGTTAAGTTCATTTTGAGCAAACAGCTGAAATGATATAAAAAGCAATAAGATAAGTTTTTTCATGTTAGTTTAATTTTTATGTTTAATGTACATAACTAACAAATTCAATCAAAAAAAGCAATAGAAGAAATTAGTTCTAAATTATGGGAAACAACAAATTTATATCAGTTTACTGATTTCTCAATTTAAGATTAATATTTTCAATATCCTTTCTTACTAAAGCATTTGTTTTCTCATCATCTGAAAGAGAGAGAAATTTATTGAAAAATTTTAAAGCTTCATTATAATTCCCGTTAACGTAAAACACAATCCCAATATTTCTATAGATAGGATAATGATTAGGATTCAACTTTAAGGCTTGATTATAAGCTTCCAATGATTGATCGTACTGGCCTGATTGAGACAAGACAATTCCTTTGTTTAGATAGAGATAATAATCATCATCTCTTCTCTTTTCAGCTTCACCATACGCAGCCATAGCATTTGTAAAATCTTTCTTTTTCGCAAAAGTATTTCCAAGAGCTAATAAAGTTTCGTATCGGTCATTTAATAACAGCGATCTATTGTAATTGTATATAGCCTCTTCATATCTTTCTTGTTCTTGTGCAACATTCCCAAAATGGAAATATGCATCGTAGTTGGAAATTGTTGGTTTATTTATGAGAAAACTGTTGATGAGAAGAAAAACAACAACAATAATGAAAGGAAATTGAAGTTTCTTAAAATTAAACTCTTGAAAACTTTTAAAGATATTAATAATCCCAAATGCTCCGAAAATGATCATTAAAGGTGTATAACCAATTTTATTCTGCATACCGACGAAAGAAAACAGCCCGACAAAAATAAAACTTAAAAACAATACTATTAACAAGGAATTTTTATTCTCTGATTTAAGATAAATAAGAAATCCAATCAAAAATAAAATTGATATTAATCCATACCCAACAAGCGGAAGTTTTAGGATATTTGAAAAGTTAGTTTGATAAAAATTTAGATCAACTATTGAGGATTTTGGAAATTGGTCAGTATCAAAAAATAGTACAAATTTCTTAGAGACTAATATTAAAAAATCGCCAGGGGCTTGAAAAATATCCTTAAACGTCTTCCCATAAAAATACTTAGTTGCGTCAGCAGAACTAACTTCTCTTCCTAAATAATTTGATGACAACTCCTGTCCTGACGGATCTTTTTCAAAATCATGACTTTCTGGCGGTATTAATCCATTTGACTCTTTATTATTTGCAAAGTTAAAATAAATCCCCTCCCCTGTATTTGTTAACACAAAATCATTCGATTTAATCAAGTTTACTATTGTTATTGGCATAACAACTAATAGTAAACCACCAAATAATGCAGAGACAATTTTTAACTTAGAAATTTTTATTTTAGTAAAAAATGACTTATTGAGAAGAATAAATACTAATGTGAAAAGAGCCACAATTAAATAACTTTCTCGCAAAAGTACTAATGCACCAAAAGTGACACCGATAAATATTAACTTACCAAAATGTTCGAAATTGTTTTTTTCACTTAAAAAATAAATCAATAATGTCAGAAAGAATATTTCAAGTGTCTGAGGCATTATTAATCCTGAATAAAAGATATATGAATCAAACAATGCAGATAACAACAAACTTAAGAGTGCAACATTTTTATTAAATAAATTTTTTGCGGTAAAATAAATAAATAGAAGTGTAAGGGTATTAATTATAATCTGAACTAAATAAATACCGAAATTATTCTCACTAAATATTAATCTAAAAAGTGAAAGAAAAATTGCATAGAATGGAGAAAAATAAAATGGATTTACTTCGCTCCAAAAAGTCTGGGTAAAGAAACTATCAGCAACCGTTATAAACAATTTTGAGTCCGAATATAAATACTCAACAAAAGGAGTTTTAATTATCTCCATTAAAAAAAGTAAACGGATAATAAAAGCACCGGTTAGAATTGCAAATACTATTTTTTTTTCATTCTCTTCAAGCAATTTAAATTTCTTCATGTGTTGTTCTATGATAAATTTTTGATAATTGAATTACCAAAATAATTTATTTTAAAATAAAAAGATGGTTATTCTTTTCCCCCTTCAATTGATATATGTATTATCAATAATCTTTTATTATTTTGGCAGTTAATTATATATTTATTTGATTTTAATTTTAAAATTCAATCAGGAACTTTATGAATAATTCATTGCTGAAAAAGTTTACTTTACAAATTGTTATTTTGTTAATATCAATAGTTTTGATGATAAATTGCTCCTCTGAAAAATTAGAGAAAGTTGTAAACCCAAATGCAAAAGAATATAGTAGAATTGTAATAAATCAGGAAGACAAGGAACTTGAAAAGATTAAGAACTTTGATATTAAAGAGCGGAGGGTCTTTTCTAAGTTTACAGATAATATTATTAAATCCGGTGGTAAAGAAGTTTTAGTTGAAAAAATCACTTTCAATGAAGATGGCAATAAAACTGAACAATTTCGATTTAGAGCTGATGGTATTGACGCCCAATGGCTCTATGATTATGACGAATATGGAAATGAAAAACTTATTGAAGCTTACGATGGTTTTCAGGGTTTATTAAATAGAGTTTATTTTGAATACTCATCTAATGGAATTTTGAATGAAAAAATTGATGAAAAGAAGAATAGTAAAACTTATTTTGAATATGAGTATGATGATAAATATAATCTGCAGAAAATAAATTTATTGGATAATCATAGAGTTCTTAGGTCTAATTCATTTTATAAATATACAAATGACCAATTGGATTCTGTATTATATTATAACAAATATTCTCTAGTAAAAACAATCACTTTCCAGTATGATTCATTAAACAGATTACAAAAAGAGACAACATTATTAAATAATAAGATTATTGATCTTGTGACTTATGGTTATGATCAGAAGGGAAATATAATTGATATTATTACGGCAAAAGTATCTCATCAAAAATACTCATATGATTCAGCAGGTAATTTAACTGAAGAAATTCATTTGGATCAGCAGGGAAATTTGCAATCTCGAAATACATATGAATATGATCCGACAACTGGTTTGTTAAACTCAAAAACACGCTATGATGGTTCAAATATTGCTGCTTTAAAAGTAAGGTATGAATATGACTTTCGTTAATATTTGTGACTATCGATTTTCATAATCTATTCGATTAAATTTTTACCTATAAAGAGACTATTTCATTACCAAGATATTTGAGTTTTGGTCCGCAGATATTCTTTGATAGGCTCTATATTACCCTTCTCATTATCAAAAATACTTAATAACAACTGTTAGGAAATAAAAGATTGCGATAGCGTAAAAGCCATGCAAAGTTAAACAAAACTAGGTTTTGCGCGCATGATAAAATGAATAGCTGGTTAATCAAAATATTGATTAACCAGCTAATTGTAAGAATTGAATTAGAATCCTAGCTGAACTGTAACCATATGATTTGCATCAAAATATTCAACTGATCTAAAAGCGTAATCAACAGTTATATCCATACCCTGGTTAAAGTTTACACCAACACCAAAAGTAGGACCGAAAATAGCTTCTTCAGATACATCAGAAGCTTCAGAAATGTAACTGTAACCACCTCTTAAGAAGAACATTTCGTTGTAATTGAATTCAGCGGCAACTCTGTATTCATCATTCGAAAAGTTATTATTTTGGAATGATGTTGAAAATAGTCCGCCGAGTTCGTCTGAAAATCTGGTTTGATAAGCTAAACCTAATTCTAAAATTGAAGGCAATTCAAATTCAGCAGTGTTCAATCTATAAAATTGAGAAGCTCTCTTGCCATCAACTTGATTAACTCTTGTATCTAAATCAGGACCATCATATGAAAGGGCTGGACCTAAATTAAGAAGAGCGACACCAAGTTTTAAGCCTTCAACACCACCAATTCCGTCGTATTGAACACCAGCATCGAATGAAACACCAGATGCACTTGTTCTTTGGATTTCTTCAGAGATTAGATTTACAGTAAATCCGGCTCTAATTCTATCAGTTAACTGATTAGAGTAAGTAACACCTAAAACAACATAAGTTGGAGAAAATACTGCTCCTGTACCTTCAGGATTATCAATAGTTGTAACAGGAATATCACCAAAATCGAGTGTTCTTACGTTAAATCCAAGTGATCCAAATTCTTCAAAATGAACAGCAATAGCGGCAAATGAAAAACCGATATCAGCAATGTAATTCATATAAGAGAACATTGCTTCTGCGCTGTTATTTGAAACACCCAAACCAGCAGGGTTATAGAAAATAGCATCAATTCCAGTAATACCAGATGTATAAGCTCCACTTAAGGCTAATCCCCTGGCAGAAACCGGAATCAGAAGTTCCTGAGCACCGCCGGTGCCGTTTCTCCTTCCACCTCCACCCATCAACTCGGTGGCTAGTAGGAATATAACCGCCATTACATAAATTATTTTATTTTTACTTTTATACATTATGAATCTCCTATAGCTTTTGCAGAATGCAAATATTTCTTAAGTTGAACTAAATACGATCTATAAACTGTGCTTCTAAAATTACCGCTAGTTTTAATACTTTTGTACCTACACCTGGTAATTCTATATATGCAATGTACATACCGCTAGCTACTGGTAAACCATCTTTATTTCTTATACTCCAGTCGATGTAATCAGTATTGTCATCTTTCTCAAGCTTCTCTATAAATGCTCCTGCAAGATTAAATATCCTTATAGTTGCTTTTTTAGGAAGATTGATAAATCTCATATATCTATCATATTTGCTTACCTCAAGACCATGTGTTCCATAATAAGGATTTGGGAAAACACCTACATCTGCAATACGATCTTTAGCTGCCTCTGCGCTTTCTAAGTTTGGCACCGGCATAGTAATTTCAAAGACCGTTGAATCATTTAACGGAATTGCTGGAGTCAATCTCAAAACAGTTCCTTCTGCAGGTGCAGGTCCATGGATGACTAAACCGCCAAATTTATGAATTAAGAAGTCGTTTGTAGCACCAGAAAAATCAGGTAAGTTATCCGGATCCAAAGTTTCATCTTCATATGCATAAATTTCTTCCCAGTTGCCTGATGGTAATCTAGTCCATTTATTATCGTTTATAGTTGAATCAGGTTTTGCCCTGTTGAAATCCAGTATTTTAACGATAAGTCTAACATCATCAGATGGATCATCTGGAGTCTGTTTAATATTCCAAATTTCAAAAGGAACTTTTCCATCACCTTTTGGATCATCTTTAAGTATAACTGAAAGTGGTGTTCCAAAATTATTACCAGAAGCAAAGTAATCTGAACCGGTTGAAGTAAATCTAATTTCATAGAAATCAGTACCTAAACCTTCTTGAGTCTTTCTTCCCTGCCAGTTATATCTGTCGCTTGGACCTTGAGGGAATACACTCCATTGACCGGTTGAATTTACGTTTATCAATACCATCAACACTTACAGGTTCTTCAAGAACATTTCCACCCGGTCCTTTTACTTCAAGAACATCTAGAACAGCATACTGGGTTCCAAGTGAATTAACCTTTTCAAGACCCAAATCCCTGATGTTCACAGTAAAACCATCAATAACATATTTATCACCGGTATTTGCAAGGATAGAGTTCACCAAGTTCATCAGTTCGTCTTCAAATATGATATCAGTCAGATTCTCGAGCATCATTTGATCTGTAGTAAGATTTTTGACAGAATAACTTAAGAACCTGCATCATCATCAACATCAAAAGTAACTTGGTAACTTTGACCGGTTAATGCTGTAGGATCAACAATTTTGAAATTTACTTCTGCACTTGAAAAACCAACAGGAGTTGCAGGAAGCAAATCTTGAGAATTTAATCCCTTAACATCAATGCTAGTAGCACCGGAACCAGGAAAAACTTGAATAATTCTAGCAGGATTTTCCAAGAATTCGGGATCACTATATCCGGAGTAGCCATATGCGGTTACTGCAAAATAGTAAGGATTATTATTAACCAATGGAACTCCCTCTATTGCATCTTGGGTAATTGTAATTTCTCTTGCTAAACCAGCATTATTAAGTGCCTGTACAACATCTTTTACAACCACTCCTTGGAATACTAAGTTTTGTTGCAATTTTACTACAGTATCCTGAATATCGAAAGCAGCAATTAGAGTCTTATTCGATCCAATTTCATCACTAAACTGCCATACTCTGTAACCTTGAAAGTCATAAGTTTCATCCGCAAAACCTTGTCCCTCAATAAGTTTATCAACTTCAGAGTAACTTTCTGCATTATCATTCCAATATAGTGTGATCGTTCCATCACCGGGATAAGAACTAACTTCCGGAGCAGCTGGTGAAGGAGTTAAATTAAAGTCTAAATTATAAGCTATTTGAGCTACTTCATCTTTTCTCTTTAATTCAGCAACACTATTGATGTTATCCGTTCCTCTGGCAATTAAAATACCAACAACAACTTCCTGAGTGTCACCAGGAGCCATTGTAAACGGACCAGAGTTCATCACGTGTCTTCTATCGTCTGGCGCTGGTCCACCCGGCCATCCATCACCTTCGTACCAGCCTGTTCCTGCTACAGGATCACCGGCTAATATAATATCAACTTCATTACCAGTTGTTGGATCAATAAAAGGATCACCATTCCAAAGTTTACCTGTCATATAATTATAAAACTCAATAGAGCCATTAGCAGTTCCTAATTCAGGATCTTCATAAATGGTACCAGAAGTATTGATATAAAAAGTAAACCCTGTCATTGGATAGTTAGTAAAACCTTTTCTCCATTCGCCGGCAAATTTTGCACTATCCGGTAAATTAAATCTTGTTACAACCGGATCTGCAGGATCGTAAGGAACAATTGGTCCTTGGAAGAAATCATATCCGATAGATGGAGGGTTAGCACCATAATTATCTTCGTCATCATTATCGCCGTTATAAGTGTATCCTAAACTTAGCACAGTATCACACCCTGTAAAGTCATCACCGGCAAAACCAAGATCAGTATCAGACCAGTAACATAAGTACATATCTCGTAATGTGCTGGTACCTTTATTTATTACTGTATATTTCTTGAAAACCATATCCCCTAAGTCACCGGTTCTTTGGAATCCAAAAACTAAAGTATGCTGTTCAAGACCCATAGGTAATGTACCGTATGTAAAAGTAGATCTGGAAGGATCCATATCATTGGAAACACACCATAATACTTCATCACCTACAAATTCAGGCTCATCGACGCCACGTGTAAATAATCCGTCGCCGTCAACATCTACCCAAGGAGCACCATCTTCAACAGGCCAATTTTCATAGTCTGATTGAAAATCATCTTTTTGTTCTCCAGGTGGCAGAGTTTCCCAGCCTTTTCTAATCTTATAGATTTTGTAACGAGGATCTTGGGGATTATCCGGTTCGCCATTAGATAAAATTTTACCGGCTTGCAATCCATATCTGTAAGTAGCACCGTTTACACGGATTTCCTTACCAACTTTTGCACCCCAGATCAGTCCATCAGCAAAAATTGCAGGTATGGTTGCATTTTCGCCTCCAGGCCAGTAAAAGCCGGAATCATCGCTGATTGGATTATGTGAACCCATACCATTATTTCCAATCCACATGAAACATTCATTTACTGCTATGTAATTTGTATTGTCATTGGTATTAACCTTTCCTAATCTACTGGTTTTATCTTTTACAGAATAAAACCCAAAGGAAATTAGCCCGACAACAATAAAAGCAATAAATCCTGTAATTATTTTATTAAACTTCATATTATCTCCACTTCTATTAAAAATATTAGACTATATTAGTATTCAAGTTTGATACCTAGTCTAATTTGTCTAGGCGGACCAAAAAATGTTGGATCATAAATATCTGCTAAATACAGTTCTCTGTAAGTATTAGCAGCTTCTTCACCATAGTCTCTTTTAATGGAATTAAATTGTCTTTTTCCTGCCTCTGATGCCAGATAACCGTCATCATAAGCATCGCCACTAGTATTAAATACAGCTTCAATATTTTGTGTATTAAGAACATTTATTACCCAGAGGTAAACATTCATATTCAATGGACCAACTGAGAATGACTTATCAATTCTAGCGTCCAATTGGAATGTCCATGGAGTTGATGATGCATTCAAAGTTTCATTTGGAATTCTTGCATTTTCAAATCCATCCCAACGGGTATAGTTAAACCCACTATTCATAGAGAATAACAAGTTGGCACCAGTTCTAGATAAAATCTTACTTCCAAAAACTTCGGGTCCATCATCATCAGCAAATCTGTAATCTAAATTAATAGATGCTTTATGAGTCTGGTTGAATGTTGTTGGAGAAATTATCTGAGGGAAATATGGTGTTGTTGTTGGTGACTGCCAAACAGTTCTAAATGCTGTATTAGGAGTTGAACCTGTTCCTTTTGCATCGGAATAAGTATAATCAACATTAGCACTTAATCTTTCAGATCTTCTAAGGTCCATTTTAAATTCAAGACCTTTAACTGTTCCAAAATCACCATTTACAAACGCATAATATCTTGAATGCGCTGCAGTAGCATCAGCAAAAATTGGTCTTAATTGTACTTGATCTTTGATATCTTTGTAGAATCCGGTAATATCAAAAGCAAAGTTATCACCTAACTGCTGTTTGAAACCGATTTCATATGCAGTTGTTCTTTCAGGCTTAATACCATATCCAACTGGAGCACTTTCTGCAAATCCACCTTTAATAACATCAGATGCACGGTTAAATCCTAAATAGACATCTCTTAGACGTGATTGCTGAACAAACTTACCGTACTGTGCATGGAATACAGTTTTATCTGTAACAGGGAAGCTGAATCCAATTCTTGGACTAACTTGTAGTAATGGATCAACATCAACCATTTCTTCAGGATCAATAATACCATCCTGGTCAAACGGAACATTTGATGGATCCTTAAAGGTTTTTGTATCCGTATCAATATAGTCTAATCTAAACCCAATATTTAAGACTAGATCCTCAAACTCCAATTTATCCTGAACATAAGCAGCTGCAAATACCGGATGTTTTGGACCTAGAGGGCCTGAATCGAGTTTATTTCCATAGATATCATAACCATAATTATCCAACCTATCATAAACTCCTCTCTGATCACCGTCAGCTATTGCTTTTAATGACTGTGCTATACCTACCGGAGAAGGCATATTATATCTTCTTACTGTGTAGTAAGTAAAATCAACACCAGCCTTTAATTCATTATTCTTGTTCAATTGATATAGAATATTTACTTTTCCGCCAAAAGATTGAGTTCTTTGCTTTAAGTATTCATCCCATGGACGATCATTTCTTGTAAAGTTAATACCAAAAGCCTGTAATGTTGACATATTTGATCCGTCAGCTCTCATTTGGCGACCTACTTCTGCATTTGCAATAGAATCTCCATAAGCCACAATATTATGCTTGAAAACTGGATCCATTTGCAGATAAAAGTCATCAAAGTAATTAACTATCACATCATAAAACGCATTATTGCTTATTACGTGTGTAGCTTTCAAACTACTTGTCAAGGTATATTCTTGATTCAAACCAGCACTTGGTGCTCTATTTAACGATAACCAATCAACACCGCTTCTGTACTCTCTGGTTCTATAATTACTAGAAAGCTTGAATGTCAGAGGATTTGCATCCCAAGTAATATTTCCTTGAACCTGATATTGATTATCACCATCGTTTACTGTGTAACCCTTTGGGTAATCAACAGTAAAAGTATCTGCATTAGGTAATTGAGGATCAAATAAATCAATAAACTGATACCCTCTTGTAAATTCGGCTCTTGAGCCTCTATATACATTATTACCGGCGACAAAGAATTTTAAGTTAGGAAGGATAGGACCACCGGCTGTAAGAACTAACTCACTAAAACCATAAGTATATCCGCCTAAAAATTCTTCACCGCGGCCAGTAAAATTATCTGTAATTGCTTCTGCAGTTATACGATAATTACTTGAACCGCCTTTTGACTGTGTGGAAATAATTCCACCGTTAGCTCCTCCAAACTCGGCTGAATAACCACCGGTTTGAACTTGTATCTCTTCAATAGCATTTTGAATCATTGATGTTTGTGAACCACCAAAAACGGGGTTATTAACCAAAACACCATCTACATAATAGGCAACAGCGTCGGATCTACTACCTCTAACGTAGATATTTCCGCCTTGCTCAACAATTCCGCCCTGCTGTGCAACCACAGCGTTTACGCCTCTGATAGGGAGATTTTCCATATCTTCGGAACGGACAATGCTTGTTGTATTAGTGATGTTTTTATTTATGAGTGGTTTAGGAGCTACTACCGTAACTAATTCTGTTTCATATGTTTCCGGTGCCAAACTAAAATTAGCTTCTGTTGTTAAATTTACAGAAACTTTTACGTTTGATACTGACTGGGATTTATAACCGATAAACTTTCCAACAAGAGTATAAGTTCCTGGTGGAACATTTAGGATTAGAAAGTCACCCTGAACATCAGTTGCTGCACCTAATTGTGTGCCTTCAACTATTATATTTGCGCCAATCAGAGCTTCACCGGTTTCCAGATCAGTAACGTTACCGACTATCTTACCTGTTTGTGCAAATGTTAAAAATGGAAGACAAACAAACAAAACAAATGTTATTTTTAGCAACCTTGTCATAACTATTGTTTCTCCCTTAATTATTACTAAATTACTTACTTCTTACCTCAAGTGGTACTCTACTATTAGAATAAAGTGTTAAAGTTGTGTCTTGTCTGGCAACAAAGAAGAAATAATCATTCCCTGATTCTACATTGTTACCTTCAAAAACAGCCAATGTATCAGGTTCGGCTGCATCATTTAAGACAACAAAACTCTTTGCACCCTGAGGTACCGAAAGACCTGCATATTCATTAAAAGCAAAAGTGCTAGTTGTAACTGAAGAGTCTCCCGTTACATCGTATGATTCTATCGCAATTTCAGGAGCAGCTTCATCCGGAGTATCGGAAATTACGTTAAAAAATCTAACCCAAACATTATTTGGATCTTCGGGTCCTTCAAATAGGTATACAAATCCCTCTGTAAAGTTAAAATTGGTGAATGAGTTATTGAATTCATCCCCGGGAGCTGAATACCCTGATAAAACTATTGTTAGCTCTTCATAAGCAGTTACTTCTATACTGGAAGTAAAAATTGTTTCTGAACTGGCAGTGTTTGTTACAACAAAGTCCCTTTTACCGGATGTTAAATCAAAATATGGAGTCAATTCGCCTTTATTAATTGTGTAACTTGTCTCCCCATCAATTGTAACTTGAATTGCATCAACATTATCGGCGAAATTACCAACTCTAACTGTAGAATATGGTATCGGTGTAGGTTCTATTGTTGGTTCATCTACACAGCCAACTAAAAGTCCTATGAAGATTAAAATTATAAAGTATCTTAATGTCATATCATTTACCTCGAAACTTATGAATTAATTTTTTTATTACCTTAGAGGTAAATCTTTAAAAAACCTTACCCGAATGATATTTCACATCCGGGTAAAGTAAAAAGGTTTGTTACTTCAGTAACATCATTTTCTTGGAAATTTCGAAATCTCCATTAGTAATAGTGTAAATGTACATTCCTGAAGATAGATCACGAGCATCAAAATCTACAGAATATGAACCAGCTGTCAATTCCTTGTTCATAAGTGTAGCAACTTCTTGACCTAACACGTTGTAAATTTTAAGTGTAGTTAAACCACTCTTAGGAATTGAGAAGTTAATGCTGGTTGAAGGGTTAAATGGGTTAGGATAATTCTGTGAAAGAGTATATTCTTGTGGCACATTATTATCTGTTAACCTAACACTAACAATTTTGTCGCCAATAACATTGATATAATGGAGAAAGTTCAGAAGCACCAACCCAAGCTGAATCTGTATCGAATAACAATGGATCAGCTGATGCAAATAATATTTCTGTATTTACAGGATGAGTCCAGCTATGACCAACTGGAATTTCAGCGCCATCAGCAGAAATACCATGCATAAATACATCATGACCAGGTAGATCAGCTCTTGGATCGAATTGATCCATCCAGTTATCTGATCCTAAGATATTACCAGGATTGTAATAAATAGTATCAACACCAAACTCATTAGATGCTAACCATTGAGCTAAAGCATCACCATACATTGTTCCTGCTTGTGGAATAACTACATTTATACCATCAGCTCCGGAAACAACATCATTATATGAGTTAAGAACACCAAGAATTTCATATTCATACTCACCGGCTACGAAAGTTTTATTTGCGTAACCATATAAGATAACCTAAAATTTCTTGACCAATAACGCCAAGTTTTTTATTACCACTAGCAGCATAAGCAGTTAAAGCAGCTCCGTTATCATCAGCAGGTCCGCCTTCGGATGAAATTTCTAATACTGCATCATATTGGTTAATGAATTCACCAACTGGTCCGTAAGCAGCCCAAAGGTCAAAATCTGCAACTGCAGCCTAAAAGATAGTAAGCTCCAGCTAATAAGTTGAGCTCTACCTTCAGTACCGCCGTTAAAGATAACGAGTAAGTTTGTGTTTACAACTTCGAAAATTCCATAACTAAATTGTGCAGTTTCAGTTGTTAAACCTTCAACATCAGTAGCCATTAAGTAATAAGAAATATTTGTTCCAGGTTGTTGACCAGGAATATCACCTGACCAAACATCACCGTCAGCAGTCATAGCAACTGACATGAATGTTGTACCATCTGTGGTATACATTAATTCTGCAGAGGCAACACCAGCGTTACCGCCGCCAGGGTTATCATCAGTAATTGTAGCTGAAACAGTTTGAGCATCTGTACTAACAGTTGTTAACAATCCAGTAACGTCTTCAATCTTTGGAGCTCTGTCACCGGTTAATTCAACTGCAACAGCATAATCCCATGCATAATTGTCTGATATACCAGCCATCACCAGGATGCTAGTCTTCCTTCTTCATAATATTTCCAGCCAGGAATACCGAGATCTTCAGCGTACATACCAACTCTATCATCGGTAAATCCTGCATCAGTACCGTCATGAGTAACTGCAACTGCAAAAACTTCACCTGCTAAGAACTGTTGGTTCAAAACCTAATAAGCTCATATCAACCCATTGATAGCTGCCTGCTCCATCAGAAACAGGAGTTACAGGCCATCCAAAACCAACATCACTCCATAAATCATACTCATATGTATTAGCAGCTGGATCAGCATTATCTGCCCATGGTGGGAGTTGGAATTCTGGACCTAAATCTGCTACATGGCAACCCAATTTCCGGTTGCATTTTCACCAAATGCATCTATTCCGCCAAGACCATCATTTTCAGATGGGTAAACGCCAATATTTGGCATCGCTGGTAAAGCTTGTTAATTGTTCGTAAGTCCAGTTAAGTTTTAATAACCTTAACAGAAACGGTAGCAGTAGCAGCACCGGCGTCGTCTGAACATGCAAATCCAGCACCTTTAATAGTAAGATCTGCAGGTGCAACAAAATATTGAAACATTACGTTACCACTGAACATACCAAAGTTTGTTCCGGTAGGTGAATATGTAAGTGTATCAGGTGTAGCTTGTGGATTTGCTACAGCTTTTACAACAACATTGTTTGCTACTTGACCATCAGCTTTTGTGAATTTGGAAACTGATAAAGCTTCTCGTAAATCTTTTCCTTCTTTTAATTTTACGAGATCTCCGTTAGCTTTAAGTATGTGAGTACTTTGAGCCATCATAAAGCTTGATGCGAAAACTAGCATCAAAGAAAGTGTAATTAGTTTTTTTAACATGTGTTACTCCTTATAATGTTAAATAATGTGGTTAGTTAGTTAAAAAAATTTTGGGAACTTTTTTCATTTTAAAGCGTCTTAAGTAAAAAGTTACCATCAATAGTAGAACTAAAGTTCAAATTACTACTATACATTAAAATAATCAAGTAGTAGGACAAAGAATTATTGCGCTTAATTTACCATATTATGCCCTAAAGTTTACTTGAATTTACAACTACGTTTATTATTTGTCAAGCCATATTTATTGGGATAATTTTTTATACCCTAAATTCAATCTTATCACTTCAATTTCAATATGTCAAAAAACTTGCCTAAAACAGCACCAGTTTGTTGTCTTATTTCAAGTAACTATTATAAAGCTTTAATTTTTTCTTCAAAAACAGATTTAGGCACGGCACCAATAATTGTGTCTTTAACTTCACCGTTTTTTAATAGCAAAACAGTTGGAATGCTTCTCACTCCGTATTTAATTGCAGTCTGCTGATTTTCATCAACATCCAGTTTGCCAACCTTAACCTTTCCATCATAGCTTTCGGCTAATTCTTCAACTATCGGAGCTATCATTTTGCATGGCCCGCACCAGGCAGCCCAAAAGTCAATTAAAACCGGTATATCAGAATTGATTGCTTCTGTTTCAAAATTGTCATCTGTAAAAGTAAATGGTTTCATTTAATTCTTTCCCCCTATGAATTTACATTTTTCCGTTTTTCTTTAGAATATCCCTTGCAATTATTGTTTTTTGTATTTCGTTTGTTCCTTCAAAAATTCTATTTATTCTTGAATCTCTATAAAATCTTTCAACCGGTAATTCTTTCGAGTAACCCATTCCGCCATGTATTTGAACTGCGAGGTCAGCAATCTCATCGAGAGCATCTGAGCAATAGAGTTTTACCATTGCAGTCTGCCGAGAAATATTTTTACCTGCATCATAATCAACAGCTGTGCGGTAAACAATTGATTCCATATTATAGATCATTGTTGCCATTTCGGCAAGATAAAACTGTATAGCCTGAAAATGACTAATTGGTTCATCAAACTGTTCACGCTGTTTTGCATAAATTGTTGACATTTCCAAAAGTTCTTTAGCGGCACCAAGACAAGCGGCACCAAGACCTAATCTTCCTGCATCCAATGTTTTCATTGCCAGCAGAAATCCCCTGCCGTCCTTGCCAACTAAATTTTCTTCAGGAACTTTGACATTATCAAAAGTAATTGCGTTTGTTGAACTTCCTTTTATTCCCATTTTCTTTTCTGGGGGTCCAGCGTGAAATCCAGGACTATCAGTTTCAACAATGAATGCACTAATTCCTTTATGAGTTCTGGCGAACACAGAAACAATATCTGCAGTTCCGCCATTTGTGATCCATAACTTTTCACCGTTCAGAATCCACTTGCCATCTACCAATTCAGCTTTAGTTCTAAGATTGAAAGAATCGGATCCAGCTTGTGATTCGGTTAAACAGAAAGCCGCTAATTTTTCGCCGTTTGCCAATGGTGTCAAATATTTTTTCTTCTGTTCTTCAGTTCCGCCCAAGTAAATAACATTAGCTCCAATTGATTGATGAGCGCCAATCATTGTTGCAGTTGACATACAGCCTCGTGCAATTTCCTCTTGAGAGATGCAGTAGCCCACTTCACCAAATCCGCCTCCGCCATATTCTTCGGGGAATGAAATACCAAGTACTCCCAGTTCACCAAGCTGTTTTATCAGGCTTTCGGGAATTTTTGCTTCTTCATCTATTTGAGCAGATATTGGTTTGATTTCATTGTTGGTGAAATCTCTGACCATCTCTCGCAGCATTTGCTGTTCTTCAGTAAAACCGAATTCAAACATTTTAGACCCTTAAATTATGTTAGAAGTTACTTAATTGGTTTACAAATTGTTTCGCCTGTATAACTTACATTATATTCACCGCCGTCAACACCAATAACGTTTCCGGTCAGCCAGTCTGCTTCAGGTTGGCAGAGTAGAACTATTGCTCTAGCTACTTCTTCCGGAGTGGTTAATTTACCCATAGGATTTTTTGCCTTAGCGGCTTTAAGCATTAATTCATTACCGGGAATTTTTCTAACAGCCGGAGTATCTGTAACACCGGCCATAATTGCATTTGCAGTAACTTTCATTGATCCAAGTTCAACTGAAAGTTGTCTAATATGAGCCTCAACTGCAGCTTTTGCGGCAGAAACTGCACCATACGTCGGTATAACTTGCTGCGAACCAGCACTAGTGAGCGTAAATATTCTCGCCCCTCTTGCAAGCAAATCTCTCTGAACTAATCCTTGAGTCCAATAAACTAGCGAATGAGCCATAACATCCAAAGTCATTTCCATTTGAGATTTTGTAATTGCATCATTTGGTGATTTAGTTATAAACGGTTTGAGTGTTCCAAAAGCTAGAGAATGGATTAGAACATTTATATGAGGATGTTCCTTAGTTGCAAATCTTTCTTTTATTTCATCGAGAGTATCATTTCTCTTTAGTTGGTCGGCTGCGTTCATGTTAAAGAAAACTGCTTTGTGACCTGTCTTTTCAATTTTTTTAGTAATAGCAGAAACTTTGTGCATTGTGCTTTGTCTATCTAGATGAATACCTAAAATGTGGTATCCGTTTTTTGCGAGTTCAATGGCAGAAGCACCGCCAAATCCGCTAGAAGCACCAAGTATTAATGCCCATTTTTGTGTCATATCTTCCTTCTATTTAATATTGGTTTTGAAAAGTTATGAAAATAAGAAAGTTTAATCAAATTCCCAATTTTTTATTAGAATTTGGTAAAACTTTACATTGTTTGATATGCTATAGAATCCTCACCCAACAATGATTGAATACTATTTAAAAATGTATCGGTCAATTTAATTTTATAGTCAACAATAAATCTTTTCGCTGTTCCATTGGTTCTTAAATAGATGATGACAGGTATATTACCGGAATTTTTTTCAAATATAGATTTTATTTCAATTACCGTTGACTCATCATGTTTTTCAATATCTACTAATATTCCAATACTCTTCGTCAATTTCTCTGCAGCCTTCGAAAGATCAATTACTTCCTCTGCATGAAGTTTAACTGCATCTCCGCTGCTCTCTAATCTTCCCATAACCATAATTGTAGATTCTGGCACAATTAGTTCCCCGCAGTCGCTGAAAACTTTACCGAACATAATACACTCACATGATCCTGAAAAATCATCTAATTTAAAAAAGGCCATATTCCTGCCGGATTTATCCATACGAGTTCTTACTGCAGTTACTACTCCGCATGCGCGCACAAAATCTACATTTTGGAAAGTGTCAGGGTCCCCTAATTTAATAGTAGAGAATGAATTGTATTCTGCTTCAAACTTTCTAAGCGGATGATCAGATAAATAAAATCCTAATGCTTCCCTTTCCCTTGCAAGCTGATCCTTATGCGTCCAATTTTCAACATCCGGTAATTCCGGTTCTTCAATTGCCATGTCTAATTCAGCATCACCAAATAAACTCTCTTTTTGATTAACGGCAGCTGATTGTACCTTACTCCCAAATGACAAGGCATTTTCTATCGCTGCAAAATTTTGAGCTCTATTTCCTGAAACTCCGTCAAAAGCACCTGCCAGAACTAATCCTTCCAATGCCCTTTTATTTACAATATGAGTATCAACATTTGATGTAAAATCGTAAATGCTTGTTATTTTTCTTCCAAGTTTTTTATGAGCGCGTTCAATTTCTTTTACTGCATTAACACCTACATTTTTAATTGCCGACATTCCGAATACTATTTCACCATTTTCCACTGTAAATTTTACGGATGGTTTGTTTATGTCGGGTGACATAACATGAATTTTCAACTTTCTGCAATCATCCAAAAGAAGTGTCACTTTATCGGGATTACCATATTCGTTTGTAAGGTTAGCAGCTAAAAATTCTGCCGGATAATTTGATTTCAGGTATGCTGTTTGATAGGCTACAAAACTGTACGCAACTGCGTGACTTTTATTAAAACCGTAATTTGCAAATTTATCAATAACAACAAATATTTCTTCAGCTATTTTTTTAGGGATATTATTTTCAACAGCACCTTGAACAAATATTGATTTTTGACGCTGCATCTCATCAAGGTCTTTTTTACCCATTGCTCTTCTTAAAAGATCAGCTTCTGCTAGAGACATTCCGGCAATTTTATTTGCTATCTGAATCACTTGTTCTTGATAAACGATTATACCATAGGTTTCGCTCAATATTTCTTCAAGCAAAGGATGTAAATATTCAATTGGTTTTCTGCCATGTTTACGGTCAATAAAATCAGCAATAAATTCCATTGGACCGGGACGGTATAATGCATTCATTGCAGAAAGATCTTTTATGCTTGTTGGTTTTAGATTCTTTAGGTGCTCTTTCATCGGCGCAGATTCAAACTGAAATACACCTGTTGTTTGTCCCTTTGAAAAAAGCTTATATGTTACCGGATCATCAATTGGAATATCATCAATATCAATTTTCTTTTGCTGTGTCTTTTCAATTAAATCAATTGTATCGCGGATAATTGTTAAGGTTCTTAGTCCCAAGAAATCCATTTTCAGAATGCCGGCAGAATCTAATTCCTTCATATTGTATTGAGTAACCATATCACCATTTGCACCGGCAGATGCCAGTGGAACCAGATCACTAACTTCACCAGGAGTTATCACAACACCAGCAGCATGTTTAGATGCATTGCGATTCATTCCTTCCAATATTCTGGAATACTTAAGTAAATTCTGTATAGATTCATCTTTGGATTCTTTGACCCATTTTAATTCGGGTACTTCATTGAGAGCTTGATCAATTGTAAATACTCTTCCAAATTTTGAAGGAATCCATTTAGTGATATTGTTAACAGTTGGAATTGGAATATTAAGAACTCTTGCAACATCGCGTAAAACAGCTTTTGAAGATAAACGGTTAAAAGTAACAATCTGGCTTACTGATTTTTCCCCGTATTTTTCCTTTACATAATCAATCACTTCCCCACGCTGATCATCTGCAAAATCTATGTCAATATCGGGCATTGATTTACGCGAGGGATTTAGAAATCTCTCAAAAAGCAAATCGTATTCAAGCGGATTAACATTCGTAATACCTAATGAGTATGCCACCAAACTTCCTGCTGCACTTCCTCTTCCGGGTCCAACCGGAATCCCTTTTTGTTTAGCAGCATTAATAAAATCTTGAGTAATTAAAAAATAACCGGAGTAACCCATAGATTTTATAATATCTACTTCGTAGTTAAACCTGTCCTCAATATTTTTATTAATTGTCTTAAATCTTTTGTCTAAACCTTGCTTGGCTAAAAATTCAAAATATTCATCAAGATTTTTTGCTTTTGATTCTTTTGGAATTGGGAAAATTGGATAATGAAATTTTTCAAAGTCGAGATTAACATTTACTTTTTCTTCTACTGCCAAGGTATTTTCAATTGCACCTTTAAAGTCTTTGAACAATACTTTCATTTGTTCAGAGGACTTGAAATAGATTTGATCTGTACTATATCTTAAATCACGGTAATCCTTATTCCCTGTTTTATCAGAGAGAAGAAGTAATATATTATGTGCAATTGCATGTTCTTCTTCAATGTAGTGAATATCATTTGTACAAATCATGGGAATGCCCAATTCTTTCGAAAGTTTTGGGACACCTTCCAGAATTGGTTTATCTTCTTCTTGACCATGATCCTGTAACTCTAAATAAAAATCATCGCCAAATATTTCATGAAGAATTATTGAATTTTCCTTGGCTTTTCCGAAATCTCCATTTAGTAAATGGCTGGAGACGGGACCCGCTAAACATGCCGATGTACAAATCAATCCTTCTGATCTTTGCTTCAATAATTCAAGATCAATTCGAGGTTTGTAATAAAATCCTTCAGTGAAACCTTGAGTTGTAAGTTTTAATAAATTCTTATAACCGATATCGTTTTTAGCAATTAGTACTAAGTGATTGTAATGCTTGGATTTTTTACGACCAACGTTTTTCTCACCTCTTTCAAATCTGCTTCCTTCAAAATTGATGTAAGCTTCAACACCAATTATGGGTTTGATATTCGCCTTTTTTGCTTTCTTGTAAAATTCCGAGATACCAAACATTACACCATGATCGGTTAGTGCCAAGGCGTGCATGTTGTTTTTTTGCGTTGCCGTGATTAGAGAATCTATGGTACAAGCTGCATCCTGCAGACTGTAATGTGAATGGTTATGAAGGTGAACAAAATCGCACATAAAATTTATAATACCAAAAAATAATTTAAAATGAGTTTCATAAGTATAAAGCAATATTCCAAATGACAAATTTCAAAAAACAAATAAATTTTAAATCCAAAAAAACTTTCAATATTCTTATTTGGCTATTTCTGATTTAAGTTTTGTAGTTTACTAGTCAATTATAATTTAATGTTTCCCTGTATGTCCAAAACCTCCCTCGCCCCTAATCGAAGTGTTCAGGTCAGTTACTTCTTTTACTTCAGCCAATATTACTTCGGCAATAACTAGCTGAGCAATTCTATCTCCCCGGTTAATAATAAAATCGTTCTCTCCAAAATTAAAAAGGATAACTTTAATCTCACCACGGTAATCAGAATCAATTGTACCCGGAGAATTAAGAACACCAATCCCATTTTTTGCAGCAAGCCCGCTTCTTGGCCTCACTTGAATTTCATAGCCAATAGGTATTTCCGCAGACAAATTCGTTGGTACAAGAGCCACTTTTCCTGAAGCAACTTTTATTTGATCTTCGACAGCAGCTCTAATATCCATTCCGGAACTTCCTTCTGTTGCATACTCAGGAAGTGGAATATCAGAGAATGAATTACTTAGACGTTTTAATTGTAAATCAATTTTTTTCATCAATATTTGGAGAATTAAAGGATAGAATTACCAAGTGAATTTATAAAAAAAAATGGTAAGAAAAAATTTGAAGTTGAAAACAAATTTTTATTCTTTAGAAATTGTTTGTAATTGCAACCAAATCTTACTTTCTGAGCAAAATATTTATTGAAGATTTTATATCAGAGGGCTTAATGATCTTTAAAATTAAGAATAGCGTAATAAAAATTCCCAAGATTATAAATTTGATGGAAATTGTAAGAGAATCGGTAAATGAAAAGTAGTAAAAAATAATTGAGACAATTGTAATTACTATAAAAACCTTGAGTATGAGTCCATACTCATAATCAATTTTATAAAACTTTTGAGAAACAAAAAATATTCCAATACTCATTGCTATATAGCTGAGTAAAGTAGAAATTGCTCCGCCAAGAATTCCTATTTGAGGGACTAAAATAAAATTACTAACAATATTTATTAGAGCCCCAATTCCTGTTATAATTGGTAAGTACTTTGTTTTCTCTTCAAGATAAATTCCTGCAATAAAATTGATATACAAACCATGAAATAAATAAGCAAGAAGAATAATCGGAACTATATAGATACCTACAAGATACTGAGTACCAATTAGTGTTTTTCCATGTAACAGTTCAATTCTTGCTAAGTCTTCTATAAATAATGAAAGCACGACCCAAATAAAACTGGTAAAAATCAGAAACAGACTAAGAACTTTGGAAAATATTTTCTTCGCGTTTTCTTCTTTTGCGTTTGTTAAAAAGAAAGGCTGCCATGCATAATGAAACATTGAGACAAAGAGCATCATAAAAACGCCCAACTTATAATTGGCTCTATAAATTCCCAATGTAGCTTCATCCGTCAATTCTCTAATTATTGGCACGTCTATCACTTGAACGATCATAGAAGCAACGCTCGCGGGCAGGTACGTAATTCCGAAGAAAAGCATTTTCTTTAAATAAGGTTTATCTATTTCCCATTTAAGGTTTTCAATTATTGTAGGTAGCAAAGCAATAAATGAAAATGCAGAGGCTATTAGATTACTTATGAATATTGCTTCAATTCCGAATTTATAAACAAGTATTAAAATAAAATTGCTTGATACATTAATAAAAATATTGAGTATTCTAATGGTAGCAAATCGACCGGCTTTTCTTTCCAATCTTAATTCCGAAAACGGAATTAATGTAGCAGTATCTAAAAATAAAATTCCAATTACATATATGAATATAGTAGAATAATTTGCCAAATCGACTTGGTCGGCGATCCATGAGTGTGAAGCAAATAAAATTAGCGAGAAAAATAATGTTGTTACCGTAACAAAAATATAACCTGTTGAGAAAACTTTCTTCTTGTCTTTCTCTATTACTGTGGCATACTTCATAAATGCCGCATCCATTCCGTAAATATAAGCTATACTGCCAAAAGCCAAAAAAGCATAAACATACGATTGAATTCCAAATTCTTCAGGTGAGAAAACATTCGTATAAAATGGAACTAGAATAAATCCTAGAAATCTGCCAATTATTGTACTTATGCCGTATAATGCAGTATCTTTAGTTAGTTCCTTTAGTTTCTCAATCATTTAAGATAATCTCGTTCAGATTATTTGGAGAAATATTTGCTGAGTGCATTTAAATATATTTGTGGTGGTTTTGTCGGTCTTTTCGTTTCTGTTCTGATAAACATGTGTGTTGTAAATCCGGATACAATTAAACTACTATCCCCTTCCCTAATTATTTCGTATTCAATGTGAACCTTTGCTGAATAAAGCTCATTTAATGTTGCTCGAATAAGAAGTACATCATCATAATGAGCCGGGTGTTTATATTTCAATCCTGCTTCAACTAGAGGGAGTTGATGTCCTTCTTTTTCGATAGTACTATAAGGCAGACCGTAATTTCTTAATAATTCTGTCCTACCAACTTCAAAATATTCTAGATATTTACCATTATACACGAATGTCATTTTGTCCGTATCCGCATATCTAACCCGAATACTTGTTGTATGAGAAATCATAAACTATTCCTCAAAGACTCCCATCTTACCAAATTTTTCAATTCGGTTTTGCATTAATTTGTCTGGTTTGATTTTTCTTAAATTCGCGATTTCCTCCAATAGAACCTCTTTAAGTGTATTTGCAATCGTTTTATAATCACGATGTGCTCCTCCGAGAGGTTCGGGTACAATTCTATCAATTATTTTAAGTTCTAATAAATCGGGGGCAGTAAGTTTAAGAGCTTCAGCAGCTTGTTCTTTATATTCCCAGCTTCTCCATAAGATGCTTGAGCATGATTCAGGGCTAATAACTGAATACCAAGTGTTTTCCAACATTAAGATTCTATCGCCAACGCCCATTCCCAAAGCACCTCCACTGGCGCCTTCACCAATTATTACAACTATTATAGGAACTTTAAGTTTACTCATCTCAAATAAATTTTTTGCTATTGCTTCAGCTTGTCCCCTTTCCTCAGCTTCAATTCCGGGATAAGCGCCGGGAGTATCTAGTAAAGTAATTACTGGTTTGTTAAACTTTTCCGCAAGTTTCATTAATCGAAGTGCTTTACGATATCCTTCAGGATTAGGCATTCCAAAATTACGTTCCAGATTACTTTTTGTATCTCGTCCTTTTTGGTGACCAATAACCATAACTTTCTCTTCACCAAGCATTGCAAATCCACCGACGACTGCTTTATCATCCTTAAAATGTCTATCGCCGTGAAGTTCAATAAAATTATCTGTCATCAAATAGATATAGTCAAGTGTATAAGGTCTTTCGGGATGCCTGGCTAACTGGACTCTTTGCCATCTTGTAAGATTTTCATAAATATTTTTTTTAAGCATATTTACTTTATCTTCAAGATTATCTATTTCATTTTTTATATCTAAATTATCTTCAAGCTTTTTCATTTCATCTATTTTTTGCTCAAGCTCAAAGATTGGTTTTTCAAATTCTAAAATATTTTTAGCCATTTTTTCCTCGTCTGCTCAAAGTTTTTGCAATTGTTTTTCCTATAATTTCTAAATCTAACCATATATTTTGATTTTTTGCATAAAATAAATCTAGTCTTCTATTTTCAGCTGAGTCATTTTTTCCAATATTCTCCAGATACCATAAACCGGTTATACCTAGTTTACCTAAAAATAATTCCGAGTTTTCTGATTTCTGCATCGGACCGACAAAACTATTTTTGCCAGAAAGTACTCTGGGAATCTTAAGGATTAGTTTTACAAAGTCCCCCTTGTTCGAAATTATTTTTGAAGTTACAAATACAAAAGGATAAATAAAAATTATTATTAAAGAAGACAAAACTAAATCAAAAATTCTCTTTATAATTTTATGTGTTAAAAGTGCGATGTTATAATGAACTTTTAGTAGCGGAACATTTTCAATATGTGTAATATTTGATTTGCCAACCATATAATCAAGTTCATTTCCACTAATTAAAAAATTTACATTTTCCCCTTGGCACTCCGCAACTGTTGAAAATATTTTATCAAATCCCATCGACTCTGAAGAAAAAATAACATTTCTAACTTCCTTTTCTCTTATTATTTTTTTTAGGTTTTCAATTGTGCCTACAACTGAAGTAGAACCATATATATTTCCAATTTCAAGGATTTCTTTTCCAATCAACCCAACAATTTTATATTGACTAGAAATATTATTAAATAATTTTTCTCCTAATTCTATTGCTTTCTCATCGGTACCGACAATAAGAGCATTCGTTTTTGATTCATCGCTCAATCCACTTTTCAAAAATGTAAACTTTAAGATTACTCTCCAGAACAAAAATACAAGAGCGGCAAAACTAAATGTTAATAAAACTACAGCACGGCTAAAAGCATATTGTTTAAGAAAGAAAGTAGAGGATGTAATAATCACTAAACCAATTGAAAGTGAAATAAGACTTCTTAAAACTGAAAGAGAATTTCGCTTATAAGCCCCAAATGCGGCCGAGATAAGAACTTGAAAAATTGAGGGAACAACATAAACCCACGGTTTAAATATTTCGGGGAAACCAATCCATTTATCATCAGCATATAGATTTTCAGCTATTTGGATTAAAAAATAGAAGGAAATAAAATCAATTAAGATTCCGATTATAATGTACCTGTTAACATTAGCGAAGGCGAGCAGTTTTCTAATAATAATTCCAAATTGAAGAATTGCCTCTACAAGAAAAGATGAAGAAAAATGCTTCTTTACAAAAAGGTGCATTGCATCGTAGAATATTTTAGTCTCATCAATTTTACTTCTTTTAGTACTTTCCCCTTTGTAGTGAATAATTTCCGTTTCACTTACATAAAATACTTTATACCCATTTTTCTGAACTCTATAACAAAGATCTAAATCTTCACCATACATAAAAAAATCAGTATCAAAACCACCGACTTTTTCATAAGTTTCTCTTCTCAACATCATAAATGAACCTGAGACAGCATCAACCTCGTAGGATTTATTTTCATCCAAATAAGTAAGATTGTATTTTGCAAAGAGTTTGCTTTTAGGAAAGAGTGAACTTAAACCTGTCACCTTGGTCAGTGACACCCAAGGTTTTGGGAAGCTTCTTCTGCACGCCAATTGCAGCGACCCATCTGGATTTAAAACTTTGCAACCGGCTAAACCTATATCTTTATTCTCGCCTAAAAAGTTTATCATTTTTTCAAATGTTCCTTCACGAACAAGAGTATCAGGATTTATCAGGAGAATATATTTCCCTTTGCAAATTTCAAGACCCTGGTTATTAGCCGCTCCAAAGCCAACGTTGGTTTTATTCTCAATTGTAATTACCGATGGATATTTATTCTTGAGCAGCTGAACACTATCGTCATCTGAGTTGTTATCTATAACTATAATTTCAGTAGAAATATTTTTTGAGGCTTGCTTTATGGAATCCAATAAGTTAAGAAGGAACTCTTTAACGTTATAATTTACTATTATAATTGAAAGATCTATCATTTAGCTTATTTTAATAATCCTAACATTTTTCTGAATCTTAATTTCCAAACTCTAAAAATAGCTTCTCTAACAATTTGTTTAGACATTTTAGAGGTTCCGGCAACACGGTCCATAAATATTATTGACACTTCTTTGAGTTTAAAACCTTTGATCCAGGCTTTATAATTCATCTCTATCTGGAAGGAATAACCATTCGATTTAATTTGATCAAGGTCAATAGCTTCAAGTACTTTACGCTTAAAACACTTGAAACCACCTGTACTATCTTTGAGGGGAAGTCCTGTAATTATTTTCGTATAATAATTTGCAAAGTAGCTTAATAATAATCTGCGCATAGGCCAGTTGATAACATTTACACCTTGAATATATCTACTGCCAATTATTAAATCATAATCATCCAAATACTTTTTAAAATTTGCAATTTCTCTAGGATCATGTGAATAATCAGCATCCATTTGAAAGGCAACATCGTAACCATTTTCAAGCATATATCGATATCCGGCAACGTAAGCAGTACCCAATCCTAGTTTGCCTTCTCGTTCAATTAACTTAACACGCTGGTTTGTTATTCCTAATTCTCTTATATAATCACCGGTTCCATCCGGTGAATTATCATCAACAACTAAAATATCCAAATCTTCATAAAGCTCTAAAAGCTCCGGAACCAATTTCTGAATATTATTTAGTTCGTCATAAGTTGGTATAATAATAATTGATTTCACTCAAAATGTCCTTTTCCAAAAATTACAACAAATATTGTTCTAAATAAAATTTTAAAGTCCATTCTTAATGACATATTTTCGATATAAAATAAATCGTACCTAAGTTTAGTATTAACGTCTTCAAGAGTTTCGTCATATTTATGCTTGACTTGCGCCCAACCAGTAACTCCCGGACGCACTTTTAATCTTCTTTTATAAAGAGGAATTTCTTTAGATAACTTTTCAACAAAGAAAGGTCTCTCCGGTCTTGGTCCAACCAGACTCATTTCACCCTTAAGTACATTGAACATTTGCGGAATTTCATCAATTCTGACTTTGCGAATAAACTTACCAATTTTTGTAATTCTCGGATCATCTTTAGTTGACCAAACAGGTCCCGACTTTTTCTCTGCATCTTGCACCATTGAACGGAACTTGTATACACTAAACTCTTTACCGTTCTGTCCGGTTCTTTTCTGTTTAAAGATTATTGGTCCCTTACTGTCTAACTTGATCAGTAAGGATACAGTTAAAGTAATTGGCAAAGTAAGTAATAAAACTATAAATGAAAATAAAATATCCATTACCCGTTTGACTTTTTTTTCCCACTCGGGCATTAATTGCGGCATTATATCAATAAGCGGAAATCCATAAATCTGCATTGTTCTAGCCTGACCGCTAATTATATCGTAAAGATCAGGAACAATTTTTAAGTTCACTTTTTCATCCTCGCACTTACTAATTACCTCTATAAGAATATCGTCTTCATGTTTCTCTAAAGCAAAAATTAATTCCTCAGCATTAACTTTGTGGATTACTTTTTCTACATTGTGCACGCTGTCTAAAACCTCAACTCCGTCAAAACGTTTACCAATATTTTTATCTTTTACAGCAACATACCCAACAACATCTAATCCAAGGCCCCTATATTTTTTAATTGTTCTGTGGATTTCCATTGCTTTGGAATTGTAACCGACAATAATAACATTTCTTCTTCCAACACCTTTAATAAGTAAATTTCTCTGGAGGCTTCTAACAAAGAGCCGACCAAAACCGACGACTAATAGAAAAATTCCCCAATAGAAAAAGATTAAGAATCTATTTGCATTTTGAACGCCATGAGCAACATCGTCTGAGAAAATGACTGTGAAAAGAATGAAAATACCAATAAAGCTTGCCTTGAAAAGTGTGGTTAACTCATCAAATCGAGAACTTGCAAACCAAGTTCGGTACATTCCAACAAAAGTGAAAATCATCAGCCAGTACAAGTAGATAAAAATCATACTTAGAAAAAATTCGGGTGAAGTAAAAATACTGAACAACCCTGATTCAACTCTTACAAAGTAGTAAGCTAACCAAGTAAGATTGATTGTAATAAAATCAATACCGACTACAAATAATTTTTCTAACTTTTTGTTCAAACTATTTTTCTCTAATTCAAAAACATTTCAGTTATTTTTTCACCAATGGCTAAAGAAGCTGTTGCTGCCGGTGAAGGTGCGTTGCATACATGCAGAATTCTATCTGATTTTACAAAAGCAAAATCATCCAAGAGATTACCTTTACTATCACAAGCTTGGGCTCTAACTCCTGCTCCTCCAACTATTAAATCCTTAGCTTCAATTTGCGGAACCAATTTCTTCAACGCACTGGTGAATGCCAATTTATTATAAGATCGATAAAATTCTCCAAATCCGGTTTTCCAATATGATAGTGCAACTTTATGAAATCCACTCCAGCTAAAAGTATCCCATGAGTCTTTTAAATTAAAACTAACTTTGCTGTATCCTTCTCTCTTAAATGACAATACTGCATTTGGTCCTGCTTCAACTTCACCATTTATTTTTTTTGTAAAATGAACTCCAAGAAATGGAAAGCTAGGATCCGGAACCGGATAAATTAAAGTTTTTACTAAATGTTTTTTATCTTCCCTTAATTTATAATACTCCCCTCTAAATGGGATAATTCTTAAATCTAAATCTTTCTTCGTTTTTTTAGCAAGTCTATCAGATTGAAGTCCGGTACAGCTTATTACAAATTCTGACTCATAAATCTTATCACTGCAAATTACTTCAACGTAATCATTTTTTTGCTTAAAATCAGTTACCTCAGAATTAAAAATAATTTTGCAATCTTGATTTCTTAAAGTCTCTGAAAATTTATTTAAAACAACACTATAGTCAATAATTCCGGTTTGAGGCACATATATTGCTTTTGTGCCTGATGAATATGGTTCGTATTCTTTAATCTTATCTCGGTCAATTATTTTTAAATTTTCTAATCCGTTCTCAATTCCGCGATTATATATTTTATCTAATTCTGCTTCTTCACTTTTATTTGTTGCTACAATAAGTTTTCCACATAGCTCGTAGGAGATTTCATTTTCATCACAATAATCCAAAAGTAAACGATACCCTCTTTTGCAATTTACTGCTTTTGCACTCCCCGGCTTATAATATATACCAGAATGAATTACTCCGCTATTATTTCCTGTTTGGTGTTTTCCCAATACTGCTTCTTTTTCTAAAACCAATATTTTAGAATTAGGTTTTTTCTTTAACAGATTTATAGCAGTCGCTAAACCAACTATACCAGCACCAATAATTGTGTAATTATATTTGTTATCCACTTAAAGATCTTTAGATTTAGGAAGAATTAGACCTAAAATAAAACCACTACCCCAACTAATATGCATTATAAAAATTAAAACCGGGACTAAAAAATAGTAAACAATACCCTTGGATTTTGTGTTGGGAATTGTTAAAAACAAATTCAAAATTAAGTATATCACCAAAAGTGATGTCAACCAAATGGAAGAAAACGAAGAAAATAACGAAAGCGCAGTTAGGATAACTATCATAAACACAAATAAGGGGGGAACTAGATGTGCTAATTTTATAGAATCAAAATGCTTCTTTAAAACATTCACTCTAAGAATTCCATATCTAAAAATTTGTTTAATAAAACTTGATATTGTTTCCCTAGGATAATATCTGCTAACAATTTGGGGAGAATAAAATATCTTATAACCAGCTTGCCTTACCCGCCAATTAAATTCTGCATCCTCAGAAATAGTAAACTTTTCTTCAAAAAAGCCTAATTCGTCAAATAGTTCTCTCCTGTATGCGGCATATACAACAGTATCGACAAACTGCTCCTTGTTGCTCCATCTGTATTTTGCAGTCGCCATACCAAATGGAAGTTGCATTACAAAACCTATTAGTTTCTGAGTTCTAGTCCGGCCTACATTTACTTGGGTACCACCAGTTACTTTTACATTCTTCTCAACTTGGTATTTATTATTGTAAAAAATGAAATCTGGATCTAGTTCTGCGTGAGCGCCTAATATTACAACAATCTCCATACTCGAATTTCTAATACCAATGTTCAATGCCTGGGGAGTCTTTTTCTCAGGATTATCAAACAATTTAATACTACTATAACTCTTCTGGAAATTATTAATGATCTCTCGAGTTCCGTCATCAGAAAGTCCATCAACAATAATTATTTCTATTAATGATTGATTATAATTTTGTTCAAGAATTGAATTGATACAATTCTTTATATAATTTTTTTCATTTCGACATGGTATTACAATCGAGAAGCTATAGTTTTTGTTTTCTTCTAAAGGCATTTATAAAGAGTATTTTAAATAATTATGAAATATACTACATTTAATAATTATTTAACATAATGACAAAAAAAATGCTAACCAAGGCTAGCATTTCAAAATAGTATTAGATTAGAGAGTTAGAGTTTCTTAATAACCTTTGCAGGAACTCCGGCAACAACACTATTAGGCGGAACATCTTTCGTTACAACTGCTCCTGCACCAACAATGGAGTTTTCGCCAATTGTTATACCACACATGATTGTTGAAGATGAACCAATTGAAGCACCTTTTTTTACAAATGTCTCTTCCAACTTCCAATCCTCATCTGTCTGCATACTACCATCTGGATTAACAGAGCGCGGATATTTATCATTAATAAAAGTTACGTTGTGACCAACAAAAACACCGTCACCAATATGAACACCTTCACAAATAAACGTATGAGATGAGATTTTACAATTCTTTCCAATTGATGCACCTTTCTGAATTTCTACAAATGTACCAACCTTGCTGCCGTCATCAATTGAGCAGCCATAAAGATTTACAAAATCGAATATCTTTACATCCTTGCCGAGTTTAACATTATTGATATTTTTCTTTTCCATAAATTACCTGCTTATTAAACCAACTCGTGTTGATTAATTTCTATTAATTTTCCTTTATTTTTAATTGACTTTTCACTTGCTTCAAGAATTTTGACAACTTCGAGTCCATCTGAACCACTTGTTAATGGATTACGATCTTCTTTAATAGCATTTACAAATTCAGCAACTCCCAATGAAAGTGCTTCAGTTGCAATTACTTTTGGCGAATGCATATCACCCATTCTATATTGAACCAATGCTTCATGAATTTTTTCTTTTGTTGATACATTTACTCCGGCATCATAAATTTTGATCTTCTCAAAATTTTCCATGTCATCAAAAACTAACATTTTTTTATCGCCGCCGACCAGCATTTTTCTGATCTTAACAGGTGATGTCCAGTTAACGTGAAAATGCGCAAAGCAGTTATTATCAAAATACACCGAGAGATGGGCAACGTTTTCATGATCATAATAGTTTGCAATACCATGAGCTGAAACTGCAACAACCTTTTCATGAGGCATTAAATATTGCATTATAGAAAGATCATGAGGAGCCAGATCCCATATTACATTAACATCGTGTTGGAATAGACCCAAATTAATCCTTACTGAGTCAAAATACTTTATTTCACCAATTTCACCAGAATCCACCAACTCTCTCATTTTTCTAACCGCACCGGTATAAATAAAAGTATGGTCGACAAATATTTTTAAGTTATTCTGCTCAGCAATACCAATTAATTCTTTCGCTTCTTCAGAAGTTGCAGTGAAAGGTTTCTCCACCCAAATATGTTTGCCGGCATCAAGCGCCATTTTAGAAAATTTAAAGTGAGTATCAACTGGAGTTGCTACTGCGACAATATCAATATCTTTCTGCAGCATTTCATTATAATCTTTCATCAATTCTGCAGACGGGAATCTACTTTTAATAAAGTTTAGTCTATCGTCACTTAAATCACAGCCATATACCTTATCAATTTCAGGATGTGCTAAAAAATTACGAATTAAGTTTGGACCCCAGTAACCTAAACCTATAATACCGACTTTCATTTTTGTACCTCTATATTTTCGCTGTAAAATTATTCAAAAAATTTGTGTATTGTATCTGAAACAAGTTGAATTTGTTCATCTGTTAACTCAGCATACATCGGCAAAGATAAACCCTGCTCAGCTAATTCCTCAGATACGGGAAAATCTCCTTTTTTATATCCTAGGTGCTCAAAACATTTTTGTTCATGAAGCGGAACGGGATAATGCAAGCCGGAAGCAACTTCATTTTCACCTAAGAATTTTTGTAGTTCATCTCTACGTTTTGTTCTCTCTTCACCATCTCTTCCTTTAACTTGAACAACAAATAGATGATAAACATGTTTTGCATAATCCATTTCAACTGGAAGTTTTAACTCAGGTATATCTGATAGAAGTTCTCTGTATTTTGCAGCTACTCTTCTTCTTCCATCAGTCCATTTATCTAAATGTCTTAACTTAACACCAAGCACTGCACCTTGAATTCCTTCCATACGGTAATTTGTGCCGTAAATCTCATGGTTATATTTTTCTTTACCGCCGTGGTCTCTAATCATTTTAGCTTTGGTTGCAATTTCTTCATTATTTGTCGTAATTGCTCCGCCTTCTCCGTATGCACCCAAGTTTTTGCCGGGATAAAAACTATACGATGCAACATCAGATAATCCGCCAATTCTTTTTCCTTTGTATTCTGCAAAATGTGATTGGGCTGCATCTTCCGATAAAAATAAATTGTGTTTCTTTGCAATTTCATTTATTGGATCCATATCAGCTGGTTGACCATAAAGATGAACCGCAACAATTGCTTTTGTTTTTGGTGTTATTGCTGCTTCTACTTTAGCAGGATCCAGATTATAACTCTCAGGATGACAATCAACAAAAACTGGAGTTGCACCGCAAAGTGTAGCTCCCCAAGCAGTTGCAATAAATGTGTTAGCTGGTATAATCACTTCATCACCGGCTTTTAAATCCAAAGCCCAAAGTGCAACATGATTTCCGTCGGTACCGGAACTTAATGCAACACAATGTTTAACATTATGTTCTTTTGCAAAATTTTCTTCAAAACTAAAAACTGGTTTGCCCATTACGTAAGCAGTATTATCAAGTACATTATGAATTTCAGGTAGAACTTCATCTTTAATGCTATTATACTGTGCTTTCAGATCAAGAAAAGGAACTTTCATAAAATTTGCCTCCAAAAGAGAAAATATATTTAATTTTGCTGTTCAATTAGTAGAATCAAACACTTCAAACAAATAAAAAAGTACAATTTTTTTGCTTCTTTCCAACAAATGTGATTTAAAATAAGACACCATATTTTAGGTTTAAGTAAAATAAGAGATTTCAGTGTCTTATAAAAATCATTTTTTAAAGTAATTTCTAAGTTATTGTCGGAAGTTTATGTAAGATTTTGAGACATAAATGAAAAATAATTATCTCTTTGTTGATTGCCAGTGTCTTTTCTCAGAATTTCGATAAAATTTCCATAATCCGATAAGCATTGCAATATTGGTTATAACAAAATAATAAGGAAGTACAAAAATTTTAATTTGAATCTTGATGGTGTTAAGTATCCAGCCTAAAATTGAAAATAGATAGAATACTATTTGTGCAATAAATACAATCTCAAAAAATTTACTATATTCTTGCAAATATAAGCTGGATACAAATAATAGTATTAGTAAGATAGGTGTAATCCATCGAATAATTTTATGGGAGAAAAAAGCATATGAAACCAGTCCATATTTCAGAGATAATAACTTTTTAACCGGACGGATAGTATTTAGATCAAATGAATTATTTCTAATCTTTCTATTAAATTCAATTTTTATTGATGGAGCATTTAATTCTTCAGCAATTGCGTCATTAGCATATACAAACTTTTTGTTTTGCTCCAATACTTTAAGAGAAATAAACAAATCATCCATAATAGGTGTATTTTGTGGAATTTCAGAAAACAATTCTCTTCTAATACTATAAATTCCACCATTGGCCCCAATTACAAAACCTAAATTCCCTTCCAAATTTTTAATCTTTGATTCTAAGTCCCAATAAGTTTTTTCCTGACTTCCCGATTCCTTAGTTTCTTGAGAGTCTAATAAAACCAATTTCCCGCAAACTCCTCCAATATCATTACCAGTATAGTGCTTGATTAAATTTCTAATCGCATCATTTCTGAAAATAGTGTTGGCATCAGTAAAAACTAAAATTTCCGAACTAGATTCTTTAACAAGCGAATTAAGAACACCTTGTTTGCCTTGTCTGTAATCAAAAAGTAAAATTTTTAATTTATTAAACTCCTCACTCAGTTTGGTAAGAATTTGGTTGGTACTGTCGGTTGAATTATCGGATCCAACAATTATTTCTAATTTATCTTTGTTATAGTCCAGAGAGAAAAAATTTCTAATTGTCTCCTCAATAACTTTTTCTTCATTGAAAGCAGATATTAAAATTGAAATTGTGGGCTCAAAAGTAACATCTAATTCTTTATTATCACTTTTTCTAATTGAATTGAGTATAACTAAAAAAAGAGGATAAAACAGATAACTATTTAAAAGAAGAATTAGTGCTATAAAGAAAATAAAAATAATTAACTCATTCATAAATGATATATTATAACAGTTCCAGAGTGTTTGAATTTTTGATTTTAATTAATAAATTTAAGCAGTTCTGTTGACTAAAACATGATAAATTTGTTTTAGTTTTTCACTTTCAACAGACCAATTATACTTTTCTTCTACGGCTTTTTTACCATTCTCACCATAAGGGATTTTACTTTCTTTTAGGAGAATAATCTTTCCAGCAAAATCTTCAGTGTTATCTGAAATGAAAAATATACCGGCGTTTGTTTCTGTAATTATCCTCTTTAATGGCAATGCATCAGAGACAATAATAGGCCTGCCAACATGCATGTATTCAAATAGTTTGTGCGGAATTGTAGTATTTATATATTCATTATTTGGTTGAGGTATCATTAAAATATCAGCATTATTCAAATATGGTAAAATTTTATTATGTCCAGGCCATTCTATAAAATTGACAAATTCTTCCATTTTCAATGAGACTGCTAACTTTTTAAGGGAAGGTACATAATCACCATCTCCAATTATCACCATATAGTGCATTTGGTATTGCTTCAACAATAATTTTCATAGCTTTAATTGGAGTATCCAAACCTCGTGCCGCACTTACATTACCTGAATAAAGAATTACAAATTTGTTTTCAAATTCTTTTAATTTTTCAGTTGAAATTAACTCTCCTAATTGATCATTAATGTCTATTGTATTAGAAACAACTTCAACTTTATTTTCTTCAATTCCTTTATTAGTTAGATGTAGTTTATTTTCATCAACTACTACTATAATTTTATCAACTTTTTTCTGACAAAAATTATCTAGCTTTTGCGCCAGACGTGGATTTTTAAATATCTGATTTAAAAAACCTTTTTTATCAAAAGATATCAATGCTTCCGGATAATTTTCGTGCATATCATAAATTACATTCTTTTTGAATATCCATTTTAGCATTAAGGCTAATGGAACCATTGGTAAGTCGTGCGCATGAATTATGTCCGGTTTTTCTTTAAGAAATGTTTTAAGTGTATAATAGATATATCTTGGATTGATAAACAATGGGAAATTTAGAATCTTGTTCGATTTTTTTTTCTCAAATAATGCTTTTACCCTAATAATTTTAGAGTCTGCGAAAGTAGGACCAAGTTCCTTAGAGTATTGGTTGCATAAAACTACTACCTCAATTCCATTTTGTGTTAGACTTCTAATCTCTTTTTCCAGACGAACATCCGGAGGAAAAGGTGATTGGAGAAGCATTAATGTCTTGGGCATTTATAATTGATAACCTAAAATTAAAATGCAAATTTACAAAAATTAGGTCTTTTATTTTCAGATCATTTTAAATAAACCATTTTTTTGTATCAAAATATTTAGCGGTTTGCAATCTTTAATAATAAACTCCACGCAAAACATCTGATCCATCAAAACTTATTTTATAATTGCTGAATGATATTATTTCAATTTATAAATTTATAGTCACTTTTCAAATATGCCAAGTACTCAATCAAATTTTTATCCATCTAATTTACAAATTCAATAAGTTCAAAATCATCAACATAAACGATGCAAGAATCTGAAATAACTGGATCTCTGTATAATCCAACTTTAAAAAAATTACTTTCCGTATTATACACAGTAGGCATGTAATACTTATAATCTACTCCATTAAAAGGAGTTGCATATTCACCATTTATTTTAACTTCGATAAATCCATCTTCATCCAATGTCCAATGACAGAAATATTCAATTGTAAACCATTTACCTACTTCAATTTTTGTCTGCGTTAATTCTTTTAGTCCATTTTCAATTGTATTTACCATTATAAGTACATAATCTCTCCTTAACCTTGTATAAATGGGTGGCGGGTGCTGAGTATAATTATACCATGTTTCCCCATTTGCAAAATCTGGTTTATCATGAAATTGGTGAATTGTTTGAGGAAGGTTATTTAGAACATAAGTTGAATCAAGTTTATATTTCCATTTATAACTTATCTTTCTGCCATAATCTGAAGGGTAAACTAGAGAAATTTCTGTGCGTCGTTCTGTAGGTGAGACATAAATTTTTGCACATTTGTTTATTTTTTCATCATCAACAAAATCAATTAAATAGTATTCTTATGTTTTGCTTTATCAATTTCCCATCCGATATATTCATAGCTGAAATCTCCATTGGTAAATTCTATAATGAAATCATCATATGTCTCTTCATTATTATTTACTAGTTCAGAAATATTACAAGCAACAAATAACAACATCAGAATAAATAGTATTTTAAATTTATTTTTAATTATGAATCTAGTTCCCATTTATCAGAGTATTACTTTTTGATTTCTATAATAAAATTTTTATCCAATATTAATTAAGCAAAACCATCTTCTTAGTTTCTTGAAAATTTCCAACTTTTAACTGGTAATAATAAACCCCGCTACTCAGTTTAGTCCCATCAAAATTAACTTCATAATTACCGGCTGGCTGAGTTTTATTTACTAATGTTTCAACTTCTTTCCCAAGAACATTATAAACTATCAACGAAACATAGTCATTTCTACCTGAGGGAGAAATCTCCTGGTTTTGAGATCTCTCACCCCGTTGGGGATTCGAGATGACATCATAAGCCGGTATTGTGTACTTAATTATTGTTGTTGGATTAAACGGATTGGGATAGTTTTGAAATAATTTAAATTCTGTTGGAGTTTCTGAAATTATTTCCTTTATATCTGTAGCATTTGGATCAATATAAAATCCATTAACATTTGAACTCCACAACGAGTCTCCAGAGATATTTTTTGCTAATACTTTCCAGTAATATGTTTTACCTGGAATTAATGAATCTATTTGATAAGTTGTATCTTCAATTCCTATCTCTGTTAGAGGATTTAAGAATTGCTCATTGTCATCGATATACAAATCATATGTTAATTCCCAATTGAAATTTATTTTTATATCAGAAGATTTTTCCCATTTAAAGATCGGGTTACTTTCAAAAATTGTTGCATCTAATATCGGTTCTAAAATATTAAAATTTTTAAGATCATGATTTAATGGTTCATTAAGATAGTATTTTCCAAAGATCCTCCTCTCCTGTTCACTGATCAGCCACTCACTCCACACTATCATATATCTACTAAAATTCAAACTGCTTACATCAGAATCATTTGACCACGCATTATGAACTATAAAATTCTTACCTTCTTTACTGTAAGAGCTATTGTACATTTGATTAAAAATAGCTTTATCAATTCCATCATTAAACCAAGTAACAAGAAAACCACCATCATCCATTGGACACACTACCGGAAATGTTCCCCACCCATAAATGGGATTATCAACTTTAAATTGTTCACCTATTTTCATACCATCTTCATTAAATACTTGACCGTAAATTCCATTATATTCATTACCTGAGCTACTTTGGTTCTTTTCCCAAATAATTACAAAATCCCCATTATCTAGTGAACATAGAACAGGCCGAAATAAATAATCAGTAATTTCATTACTCGCAAGAATTTCAGAGTTTACTTTTGTTCCATCATTATTGTAAATCTGTGCAAATATTCCGGATGGATATCCGTTTTGCCAACAGACTACAAATCGATCATTATTCAATACGGTGATTGAGGGATCAAAGGTCGACCATTCATCAATTTTATTGATAAATATTTCGTCTCCAATTTTATTACCTGATTCATCGAAAATTTGAAAATATAATGAAGCTGAATCAGTAACTCCGCCACTAACATAAGGAATAACAAAATTATCGTTCGAAAGAGATGTAAAATCATGTTCCACTAGTTGTTTTTCAGTATTAAAATTAAATTGTAGTTCACTTCCTAATTTCAATGCGTTGGCATCAAACAGCTGAAAACATACATTGGCATTTTCACCTGCTTCAATGATACTACCCCATGAAATCACAAATTTTCCGCCAGATAAATTTGCAACTTTCGGAGTAACTGCAAATTCAACTGTTTCAGTATTTACTTTAAATTCAGATCCAATCTTATTTAAATTTTGATCAAATAATTGCGCATAAATACCTTCATTACTCCCCCAGCAGACAATTATTTTACCCTGTGTCAGATTAAAAACAGTTGGGTGAGATGGATTGGTATACGTCATTGAATTGATTTGAAATACTTCAGCATAAGGAATATTCTGAGCTAGGTTAGCCGTATTTAATAATATAAATAATAAAGCAAGAAATATTTTTTTCATCAATTACCTCAATAAAACCATCTTTTTCGTTTTTTGGAAATTACCAACTTTTAATTGGTAATAATAAACTCCGCTTGGTAAAGTTGATGCATCAAAATTAACTCCATAATTACCGGCTGGCTGAGTTTTATTTACTAATGTTGCTATTTCTTTTCCAAGAATATTATAAATTATTAACGAGACATTGTCATTTCGACCGGAGGGAGAAATCTCCAAGTTTGGAGATCTCTCACCACGTTGGGGATTCGAGATGACAGTTGAATTTGGGATTATATACCTAATAATTGTCGTTGGATTAAAGGGATTTGGATAGTTTTGATCAAGTCTATAAACACTTAGTTCACCCAAATCATATTGTGCAATATCCAAAGGATCACATGGGCCATTTTCTAATATTTGTTGTTCACTGGGATTTATTAAATTTTGCTCAATTATAATATGTCCTCTAGCAGTGCCTAAACTAATCAGTGTATATAAACCACAAAATTGAGCAAGAGAAGAGTTCATTTCAATATCCATAATGCCTTTGAGATGCCTAAGATTACTCAGTCCATCAAGATTTGAGAGAGAATGATTTCCCCATATAGAAATTCCATTTTCAACATATTCTAAATTGCATAATCCATCAAGATTTGTAAGGCATTGTTGCTGCTAATGACAAAAGTACCAGAAATATTAGAAATTTTTTTAAAGCCATTCAGATTTATGAGACTAGAATTATAACTAATCTCTAAATGTTCATTAATAGTAATTAGGTTGTTGAAACCATCAATTGTGATCAACGAGTCATTTGATAATATAGAAATTGATTTACCTAGTGAGTCAAGTTTATTTAATCCAAGGTTTTTAAGTTCACCATTTTGCTCAATTTTTATACTACCACCTATTGAAGCTAAATTACGTAATCCATTAAGACTGAGAAGATTATGAGTCTCTTTTACTTCTAAATTTGCGCCTAAAGTTGTGATATTGTGTAATCCTTCAAGATTAGTAAGAGATGGGACTTATATATCAATAAATGTCCACCAATAGAAGTTAGAGTTGAAAGGGGTGATAAATCAGTAATGCCTGAGCCGTTAATTAAAAGTGACCATGTAATAGACGTTCCTTTGAATGAATCAACTTCGGCTTGTGAGCTAAGAACCACATCACCTTGTATAACTTGCGCTTTTGATACAGATATAATAAAGAAGAAGAAAATAATTGATATTAGCCAAATTTTAACACATTTTTTCATTATTTACCTCAATAAAACCATCTTTTTAGTTTGTTGAAAATTTCCAAAGTCAGCATATGTAATTACTTGCTCTGAAAAAGATTGTGGAAAAATTGGCAAGCTAATAAAAAGTACAAAAAACAAAGATATGCAGATGTGATTCATCTTAGTAAGTGCAAATTTTAATATAAAATTAAATATTTATAATTATACTAAATTAACTAAATATTAAATTACCTTCTCAAAATATTTGATAGTTTTTTCCAAACCTTCTCTAAGTTTAATTGTGGGCTCCCAATTAAGTTCTTTTTTTGCTAATGTAATATCGGGTTGTCTCTGCATCGGATCATCTTGCGGAAGTGGCATAAATTTTAATTTAGATTTAGAATTAGTAATTTCAATAACTTGTTCAGCCAGTTCTAACATAGTAAATTCATCTGGATTACCGATATTAACCGGTCCGGTAAATCCTTCGCGGCTGTTCATAAAAGTTACCATTCCATTTATAAGATCATCTACATAACAAAAGCTTCTGGTTTGTTTACCATCTCCGTAAATTGTTATCTCTTCGCCTTTAAGTGCTTGTACAATAAAATTGCTTACTACTCTTCCATCATTCACATCCATTCTAGGTCCGTAAGTATTAAAGATTCTCATAACCTTTATATTCATGTTAAATAATCTATGGTAATCAAAGAATAATGTTTCAGCGCATCTTTTCCCTTCATCATAACATGCTCTTGGACCAATTGGGTTTACAAGACCTTTATAAGTTTCCGGTTGCGGGTGAACATCGGGATCGCCATAAACTTCGGAAGTACTGGCTTGTAAGATTTTTGCTTTTGTTCTTTTTGCCAAACCTAGCATATTTATTGCTCCAACTACAGAGGTTTTTGTAGTTTGTATCGGATCGAACTGATAATAAATTGGTGAAGCCGGGCAAGCTAAATTGTAAATTTCATCAACTTCAACGTATAATGGAAAGGTTACATCGTGCCGTAAAAGTTCGAAGAATGGGTTATCAAGTAAATGTTTAATATTTTCTTTATTACCTGTAAAAAAATTATCCACACAAATTACATCATGTCCGTCATTTAATAATTTCTCAGAAAGATGACTACCTAAAAATCCTGCACCACCTGTTATTAATATTCTTTTTCGCATTATGCTTCCTTATTTTTAATCCTTTAATTTGTCCATTTGAGAGATTAGGTGATTTCTGGTACGTAAATAGAATATGTTTGTCCAGAAAATAAAAATATAAATTGTAAATTATTAAGTTTCATGAAAATCTTTTAGGATGATTTAAATAAATTTTTGGGGTAATAAAAAAATAATTTTATGAATATATATGATTGAACTATTAGTTTTTGATTAAAAGTAAGTATTCCTCCGATAAATAATATTGGAATACGAATTAACAATCCTAAATAATGAAATATTAAAGCAAAAGGCAGTTTAATTTTACTAAAATGTTTTTGGAAAAACTGAATCATTGCTCTTGATCGGTTTTTATACATGAACCAAATATTCTTTTTAGTCGTTTCACCTTTAAGGTGTATTACAGATGTTTCGGGATAATAAATTACTATTCCACCATTTTGTTTATGTCTATAACAAAGGTCCATTTCTTCAGCGTAAAAGAAAAATCTTTCATCAAAACCGTTTAACTCTAACAAGGTTTCTCTATTTGCTAAAAGAAAAGCTCCAGTCACAACATCAACTTCAGTTATATAATTAACTTTTCTATTCATTAAATAATACTTATTAAAATACTTTGATTTTGGAAATAATAAATAAAGAAAGAAATTTGAAGTAAATGTGTTCCAAACTGTAAAAAAATCTAATACAGAATGCTGTAGAGTCAAGTCTTTATTTAAAAGTTTACAACCTAAGATTATATCTTCTTCTTTAGAAGAAAGAAACTGAAATATTTTGAATATTGAATTTTCTGTAAAAAGTGTATCATTATTTAGGAATAGGATATACTCACCATTTGCAATTTTTAATCCTTGGTTGTTAGCCGCTGCAAAGCCTTTATTCTCCTTGTTAGTAATAAATTTTAAATTCTTAAAGTGGTTAAGTTTCTCTTGAAGTTCGGTTTGGTCAGAGTTATCAACTATTATTATTTCGTACGTGAATCCGCTTGAGTATTTTTCAAAAGACTGCAGACAATCTTTTATTAACTCAATAGAGTTATAATTAATGATTACAATCGATATGTTTATTTGATCAGAAATTTGGGAAACCATTTGGGATTATTCATCATATTTTGAAGTAACAGTAGTTCTCTCTTGGTGAAATATTTAATAAATAATACTGATAAAACAGAAATTATGCTAAAAGCTAATGTAAATGTAACTAAATCAAGATCTTTTAATAAATAAACTATAAAGCCAAGAAGCAAAATCCACAATAAAGTATTTATGCTCATATACACTTTAAACAATTTTACTTTTATTAAAATATATATCAAGTAGATAAAACCAAGCAAACTTGCCGCAAGTTTAGCAATTGCAGCGCCGTTCGACTTAAACTCAATTAGTAGCAGGTACAAAACAACCAAATTGAAAAGGACAAGTAAAATTGCATAGACAAAGTTACTTTTCTGCTTATCATAAATTGTTAGAACATTTTGAATAAAGTTACTAAAAAAGATAAATAAAGATGCCCAGAAGATAATTATTGTCGGCTCAGCTGCTTCCTTAAAATCAATTCCGAATACCAGAATTATTAATTCTTCTGCTTTAAAGGTTGCAAAAAGTGCAGCAAAAAATGAAAATGCGAATAAAACTTTAAAGACAATAATAATAATTTCCCTAACGCCTTCATCATTCACATTCTTATTTTTTGTAATAAGCGGAAATGCAGTTGTAATTAATGCTAATGGAACAACACCAAGAGGCATTGCTAATCTTAATGCAGCAGAAAATAGTCCGGCTTCATAACTTGAAACAAAATTTTTAATTAATATTACGTCCAGTTGTTGAAAAAATGAAAATAAAAGGACTGCACCAAAAAGGGGCAATGACTGCTGTATTAGCCATTTGGACTTATCGAACTCAAATTTAAATCTATAATTGTACTTTTTTACTAAATAGAAAATAAAAAGAATAAATCCAGGTGTATTAGCAAATACATAAACTAAAACAATAAAAAGTAAGTTTGTTTGCATTAGAAATAGTGCAAGAACTAAAATTAGTAACAGTATGTTATCTATAATATTAAAAATCATAACGTAATTCATTTTCAAATCGACCTTGAAAGGGATCTCCAATAATTCTCTAAAGTTTTGAAATTTCGCAGAGAAAATAATTCCAATAAATAAAATATTTGTATAAAGCTGCTCGTTAGGCTCAATGGAGATTGCCAATGAAATAATATTATAAATTATTACCAAGCAAACTAAGAGCGCCAATCTGATAGAAATTGCATTATTTAGATAAGTGAAACTATTCTGTTTTAATGAGGTCTCTCTAAAAACAATTTGAGCAAATCCAAAATCAATTAATTTGCTCAAGATAAAGACAAATGCCACTGTAGATGTAAAAATTCCATAGTCAGATGCACCTAAAGATCTAGCTATTAGTGTTACAGCAATAAAGTTTACAATTAAATCAATTCCCCTTCCAAAGAGAATTGACAGAATATTTTTAAATACATTTTTGCGCATATTTTTAGTTTAATATGGAGGAAGGTTTATCTTGAGATTGCAACTTCTTTAAAATTACATTTTCTAAATATGGTAATAATACAACCAAAGCTGAGAGACTAATAAACCAACTGGATAATCTAGAAATCATTACTAGAAATGAGAAGAATATTATTAAGAATAGGTATGTAAGAGCAAGTAGAGATAATAGATTCCCAGTTTCAAAAAATCGGAACCAGAAAAATGTAGTTAGCAAACCTATAAGAAAAGGTCCTAATAAAATTCCTAATTTTCCAAAATCCGAATCTAATTCCCGCAAATATGTCCCGGTATTAGTCCAAAGTGGTATAAAATATCCTCTCTGAAAAAATGGCTGAGGTTCAACAGCTCCTGTTTTTGCAATTATATTATATACTGGCAAAAAGGTATGTCCACCAAAATTACTAGGTTCATCATCGTGCTCTAAATATTTATTAAGTATTCCTAAGTGAGAACACATATATAGATAAATTGATGGCGAAATTAAAACATTTCCTTCGAACTGTTTTAGCGTGCTTGATGTTCCTTGAATAGTATCGATAGGATTTCTTACAGACTTAATGAATACAGCTCCTCCAACAGTAATTGAAACAATTACTAATGTTGCAATTATAATTCTACTTTTCTTTATTTTAGAATTCTTGTCATTTTGAGATAACATGTATCGATAAAGAATAAAAACAATTAGAAATTCAACTAGCCCAAAGAGAATTCCAGCTCTGCCTAAATTAGCTAATTCTCTGAAAACTACTGCAAAGATTGGAAGAAAAGCAACAAATGTTAATTTTTTTTTGTAAGCCGTATAAATTGCTCCTAAAAATACACCAATGTACGATGTAATAAAGATATATGGAATTACACCTTCAATTTCTCCGGCAACCCTCATTCTATAATAAGTAGTAGAATTAAGAAAAACTCCAATCACACTACCAAATTCACTAATTAATACAGACCAGTGCTGCAGCGCACTTAGAATTCCTATAGCTGAAAGAACTAGGATAGCGGTCTTTAATGTTTTACCGTCATCAAGAAGAATCGTTGGAATATTTGCTTTCGATTTTTCATTTATAAACTTGTTGTCTTTAAAAACAGAATTTGCAGAATAGAGGGTTAGGATACCAAATAAAAATGATATGTAGCCAATTATTATGACACTCCAAGTTTCAAATCTTAAATCCCCAAATGGAATGAGTCTTATTTCGTAAAGCACTAACATTACTGACCAAATGAGCGAATACACCGATAATGGATTAAACCATTTTCGGTAAATATAGTGACCGAAAAAAAATGAACCGGTGCCTATTATGCAGACTATTAAAATGGACATATAACTAATTTTTTAATAAGTTTATTTTGGATTCAGGTAACAAAATTGGGACTGCGACTGACGGAATTTCATTCACCATTTTTAAATGACCATCAACATATTGATAGAATAAATTATTTTTATCACTTTTTACATAGGAATTTTCTATTAATTTTCCCTCCTTGAAGAATTTCACATAATTTTTAGTTAATCTTAAATAATAATCTGAAAAATATTTACCGAATTCATTTTCCCAACCATTACCACAATCATAACATTTTTCAATAGCAGTTTCTTCAGACCAGTTATTCCAATCTGTAATTAAAATAATATTTGGATCAACATTTAATACTTGCTTCCAAGAATTCTTATAGAAATTTCCATTTTTTCTACTAATTGCTTCAAATGCATTTTTATAATTCACAAAATTCTGACCAGGCATAACAGTCATGCACTCACTATCTTTCGGAAGATTCATATTATCAGGCTTTCTAGTATCTTTATCATATCGCCCTGCACCCCAAGTCCAAAAGAATTTACTTTCCTTACCTTCCCTATAGTTTTGGTTTCCCTCATAATTTTCTGCTTGATTGTCAAATGTTCCTAAAACTCCTGTTGTATATCTAACGGTAAAATCAGTTAATAGATAATCCCAGTTAGGAATAGTCTTATTATCTTTATTATAGTCGCGAGGAGGATAATCGTAACCTTTATTCAAATAAACCATTAAAAGCGGTTTTCCTAAGTGGTAGTAGTATTTATTTGGATTGGATGCAATTATTTTTCTTATTCTTTTTGTTAGTTCCTCAATCCTCTTAAATTGATCGCTCCAACTATGTTTCCAATTTTTCTGTTTTTCAAAAAATCTATCTGGGCCCTGAAACTCTAAACCAATCATAAAACAAAATTTTAAATCATTAACTTCTTTAATACTTTTTAAAAATACAGAAAGACCGTTAGTTGAAGACTGATCGCCATGATATTCAGATTGCTCATTGCCGTAAGGTATTTTTAATAAACCTTTTTTACTGATTTCAGGTTTTTCAGGCCAGCCATTAGACATATCCGCAATTACAAAATCAACCCCAACTTGTTTCATAGATTTAAAGTGTGATATTTGGACATTCCTATTTTGTGACGAATAAGGTGCTTGATACTCTTTTATTCCTTGTTCCGACCAACCAGCTGCCGGCTTTTTATTTATATCTACCCTATTTGGTGACCAACTATTATTTTTTTCATGATACCACAGTGTATAATAAGCACCAATATCTTTCTTTTTAGTTTTTGTGATTTTAATTTGGATTTTATTTGGGGATATAAAACAAATATCATCATACCCATCGCCATTAAAGTCTCCAAAGTTTGGGCGACCAAGAGCAGTTGAAGCTGAATAATAAAATGGAAGTATTTTTATTGAGGGTGAATCATTATTTTTTATAAATTTGATCACTCCTAGATTATAATTATTTGACTCTTCTGTCTTATAAATAATTTCTTGTTGACTATCGCCATCTAGATCAGCAAAAAATAATTCTTTGCCTGGCATAAAGTTTTTGACTTGAAAAAATAGAATTGGTTTAAAATTCTTTGATTTCTCAAAGTAATAAAAATCCAAAGATGCGCTTGTGTCGCCTTGTTGACAAATTATTATTTGATTTCTGCCTTTATCAATGCCATCTTCAAAGAAAATATTTGATGAATATATTGAAATTTTTTTATTTTTCTTTAATTCAATACCTCTACTAAATGACTTTTGGGAATAAATTTTTGTTTTTTCATTATACTCGCTCAGATAAAATTTTAATGAACTACTGGTGATATCTAAATAAACAATATCATCTAAGCAATCATCATTAAAGTCATTTATTGCTAAGAATTTATCATCAGCTTTTATTGAATTTATGTCGGAGTATAATTTTTGCAAATTGAGGAAGTTATAATTTTTAGTTAAAATACCTTTCTCATCTAATCTGTCCATAAATGCGATGCTATATTGCATATTACTCCAGAGCAATAAATCATCCATTCCATCACTATTAAGATCACCAACTTCAATTAAGCTGCCATTCGTATTCTTTGAAACATTCGTAGTTCTATCAAAATTAAAACCGTTAGATAAACAAATGTATTTTTCCGAATTACTGATTACTAAAAGATCATCATTACCATCATCATTAAAATCGGCAATTTTAATATCTTCAATTGCTTTAGTGTGAAAGTTTTGTGGAGTCCAGTCTTGAATATTCTGTGGGAAAGAGACACCATCAGCTAGAATCAAATAAAGTAGTGAACTAAATATAAAAAACTGTAAATTTAGTCGTGAATCAGAAACTGAAGTGGCTTTTTTTTTATGAGAAATCAATTTTATATATTTTTTTTATTCGATCATAAAATTTAAATTCTTTTTCAAGAACAATATTTTCAAAATTTGATTTTCCCAAAATCTTTTCACCTCGAAAGACAAGCGGTAAATGGAAAAACAAACCTAAGAAAAGAAAAGCTAGAATAATAAATGCCTTTTTGGGAGCATATTTTAATTGCGCGGGTGTAGCTTTATCAATAATTAAGACAGTGGGCATACTTTTTTGTTCATCTACTTTTGCTTGCTCAAACATTGGTAGGGTAAATTCCATTATTTTACTTTGAATTTCAACTTCACGGTATAACCTTAGATAAGAGATCATCATTTCAGGTACTTTTTTAAAAGGGAAAAGAATATTCGAAGTAGATGATAAATTATCAGAAAACTTTAACTCATTAACTTTTTTTCTTAATATTTTAACTTCAGAAAATAAATCTTTATACTGGGGAGAATTCTCTCCAGTTGTTTCTTTTAACATTTGGAGCATGATTTCTCTTTGAGTCAACATCGCCTCAATTTCAGCTGCTGCTTTAACAGAAGCTTCAAGCTGTTCAGGTACTGCAAATATTCCATATTTTTTTTGGAAAACGAACATTGAATCTTCAGCATTTTTCAAATCTTCAACATTTTTGAGATACCTTCTTTCAACAAAAATTCTATTATTCTTTGCGCTTCTAATTCCAAGTTCAATATTCATACTATCAGCAAGCTGAACAAAATAGTTAGCAATTTGAGCACTCTTATTTGGGTCTTCATTAATTACACTAACTTCAATCATTCCATATTCATTTGGCTCAAAAATAATATCACTGCTCATTTTTTTAATCAATTTATCAAAATTTCTTTCATCAGCTTCATCATAATATTCATATAGATCAAATTTGTTCACAACCTTCTCAATTATAGTTCTACTTTCAAGTAATCCAAGTATTAAGTCCTCATTTGTTGAAGAAACTCCAAACAATTTTGCTCCTAATGAAAGAGCTGAATTATCTGACATTAAACTACTTATTCCACCTAGTCCCATAGAACTCTGTGGCGCCAAGATGATTTTAGAAGTCGATTTAAATGTTTCTGGAATGATAAATGAAATTATAGTACCAATAAGTGCAACAGTAATAAGGTTAATTATCAACAATTTCTTCCATTTGTACAATATGCTTAAGTAATCAGTAAAATTCGATTTGTTTCCCATTAATTGTTATCCTAAGTCTCTAATAAATTATTTTGTTACGCTGAATGCAAGATAAATAGTTGCTAAACTTCCAAGTACCCCAGCAATTGCACCAATTCGTCCTAAGTAAAACCAAAATTCTTCTTGAGGTCGTTCTTTCTTTACATATACAAAATCACCAGGTTCTATGATAAGTTGTTCATCATATTCTGCTTTTAACCAATTTCTTGCTTTACCCTTAATTAAGTAAACTTCATCATCTCCATAAGCAATTTCTGAAAAACCGCCAGCTGCGTTAATGTAATCCCAAATAGTAAAATTGTCTTCAAAAGGATAAAATCCAGTTTGAGCAACTCCACCCCATACATAGATTTCATCCCTTTTTTGAGGAACAATAATGATATCACCATCTTGAACAACATAATTACTTTCATAAGAAGAATCGATCTCTAAATTTCTAAAGTCTAAGAAAGCAAATCCTTCTAACCCCCTTAGATTATTATCAACTCTAAAATAAAGTGTATCTCTCATTTCTAAATTAGCAGTTCTAAACATTTTAAGAAATTCTAAATTACTATAATCAAAAATATTACTTTCTCCCTCCTCTATAGCCAATCCGTCTTCAAATAACATCCTTAGTGATTCTCTTCTTAATGCAGAATATGAGTCATAATCTCTAACTACTTCGCTAAACTTTAGTGAAGCATTTTCGGTAAATCCACCGGCCTTGTTGAGAACTTCTTTAAGAGTGGTTGTATTTCTAGAAATAGGAATATATCCTGGATAATTAACTTCCCCAAGTACTAAAACTTTGTAATTATGGTTATTTCTCTCTTCGAATAAAACTTGGATCCGATCACCACTTTTCAATTTAAATTCAGAGTTTATGTCAGTCTCAATATCAAATCTTTTTTGACCATTATCTTCTAATCTTGTAATTACTGCTTTATTCACATTTTTGTAAGAAGTATTAATTCCCCTAGCAAAAAAAAGTGCGGTTTGTAAATCATCTCCATTTACAAACTGAAACTCAAGTGACTTATTAACTGCTCCAGTAACTGAAACAAAATTAGTCTCTAGATCCAAAACAGGAATGATTATTAAATCACCTTCTTTAATGTAAGGATTGTTTGCAAAATCACCATTCAACCTAAATTCGGCTAAGTCCAATGTTTCTTTGGTGCCATCTTTGTGAATTAGCTCAATATTTCGTAGTGCAAATTTTTCATATTTTTTTCTGAAGCTTATTAACGCATTTTCATCATTCATCGCATTCATCATAGTCGACATATACGTGTTATAAATACGAGTAATAAATTGATCAACCCTCTCAGTGCTAGAAGCAGAGAAAGTTCCGTTAACGACAAACTCCCCGCCAATAGTAACTGATATCTGCTGTAAAGCTAACATCGGGTTGGAGCTAGCTGCTAGGTCATTCAATGAAACCTGCGCCGAAGAAAATGATCCAAATAAGAATAAAGACAAAAATAATTTTTTAAACATATTTATTTATCTGTTCCCGTATTGTGTTTGATAATAATTTTGATACTCACCGCTGATTATTCTTTCCCACCAATTTTTATTATTTAAATACCAATCTATGGTATTTTCTATTGCATTTTCAAAGTCAAATTTTGGTGACCATCCTAATTCATTTTGAATTTTTGATGAATCAATTGCATATCTTCTATCATGCCCCAGTCTATCTTTAACATACTCAATAAGTTCTTCACCTTTACCTAGTTTGTTGAGGATTAGCTTAACAATTTCAATGTTTGGCATTTCCCTGCTTGCACCAATATTATAGACTTCTCCAACTTTTCCTTTTTCTAGAACAAGATCAATTGCTTTATTATGATCAATTACATAAATCCAGTCACGTACATTCATCCCGTCGCCATAAACAGGTAACTTTTTATCATTTAATGCATTGATTATCATCAGCGGTATTAACTTTTCAGGGAATTGAAGCTGACCATAATTATTTGAGCATCTTGTAATAACCACCGGCATCCCGTAAGTGTGAAAGAACGACATTGCCATCATGTCTGCTGATGCTTTACTCGATGAATAGGGACTGTTAGGAGATAAAGGTGTTGTTTCTCTAAATAATCCAGTTGGTCCTAGACTTCCATAAACCTCATCGGTTGATACTTGTAAAAACTTTTCAACATTGTGCCTCTTTGCTGCCTCTAAAAGAACATTTGTGCCAATAACATTAGTTCTAAAGAATACTTCGGAACCAAGAATACTTCTATCAACATGAGATTCAGCTGCAAAGTTAACGACGTGAGTAATTCCATACTTTACAAACAGATAGTCGATAAGCTCTGAATTTGTGATATCACCTTTTACAAAATGATAATTTGATTTTGAATCTACTTCTTTAAGATTCTCTAAATTTCCGGCATAGGTCAATTTATCAATATTTACAATCAAATCATCACTTTCTGACAAGATTGAATTGATATAATTACTGCCAATAAACCCGGCACCGCCGGTAACTAAGATTTTTTTCATATTTTAAAACGCAAATAGTCCTATTAAAATTCCTGTTTGAATAATAAATCCATCCCCATTTAAACCTGAGGAAACATTTTTTAATTCCTTACCATTAGCAATTTCCCAATCACTGCCAAAAGTAAACTGGTAACCAACACCGCCTCTGATTGCAAGAAAACGTGTGATGGGAAAATCCAAATTTAATGTTGGTGTTAGAAAGAAAAATGAATGCTGCATAGAAAATTCTTTATTATCGGAATCAGAGCCACTTATAATTTCGTCCCAAACTTGGTTCCATCCAATTTCGCCAGCATTTTGATACACATCAATATCTAATGAACCGCCGCCTATCATCAAACCAGCCGACAATGCCATATTCTTTACAAAAGGCATTGTATATTCAATGGTAGCGGCACCTCCGCCAAGGGAATAATTTACTTCATTATTTAAATTGTTAAAATTACTTGATGATGATTTAGAGCCGCTAAAACCGATCCCCCCTAAACGTAAATTATCAATAATCATTACGTATGCATAACCACCGCCGCCCCAAGCAATAATTGGTCCCTCTAATTCACTCATTCCCAATTTTGTTATTTCTACATTTAGATCATCATAATTTGGGAACATAATCATTGGAGAAAATCCACCGGCTGCACCAAACTTTGCAATCCATCCAATTTGACTCTCTGACTGAGAAAACATAACAGATGCAAAAAGTAAAAATGATAAAATATATTTTAACATCACTCTCTTTTCAAAATATTTAAGTTGGAAATTTAGTAATTATTAGTTGTAATTAAAAATTGATTGATCACACAAATATTTCATTTTTATAGTTAAAGATTTCGAAATTCTATCCAAAACAAAAAAATAATCAATTAATTAAGAACAAATCACTCGAAGAGCGTAATCGATAAGCAGTAATTTCAAATAATAATTTTTTATATTTGAATTATATTAAAAAGGCTGTGCTTATTTCTAGGGTAATTGACGAGATCACCTACAACAAGGATGAAATAGCCAGCCTTTTTTAATTTTATATTTTAGTCCATCATCATTCTAAGGAATGAAGATCCGCCTCTGTTTTTCTTTTGTTCTTGTTTTTCCTCAACTTCAGCTCCTTCAAAAGCATCAAGCTGATCGAGTTTAAATCCGCCGTTAGGAATTATTTTATCATCAGATAAAATTTTATTAGTACCTTTTACTCTGAATATCGTTGGTGTATCTAGTTCTTCAGGTTCTGTCGGTAGTTCAATATTTTCTATTGTATAACCGGCAAATTTATTTTGTTTTTCTTTTGTTTCTTCTTTTTGTTCTTGGACTACTTTGCTAGTCTTTTTAGTTTCATTACCAAATCCTGTTGCAATCACTGTGTAGGATACATTGTCATTCATTTCTTCTTTACTTACCCAGCCAAAAATGACGTTTGCTTCTTCACCTGCTGCATCATAAATAACTTTGTTGCCTTCATCAATTTCCTGCATGGTTAGGTCATCGGAACCGGTTACATTCAATAAGATATTTTTTGCTCCCTTGATACTAATTCCATCTAATAAAGGAGAAGAGATTGCTTTTTGTGCCGCTTCAATTGCTCGATTTTCACCATTTGCAATTCCGGCTCCCATTAGCGCCTCACCGCTAGAATTCATTACCGAACGTACGTCAGCGAAATCAACATTTATTATACCCGGGATGGTAATAATATCCGCTATTCCTCTTGTAGCTTCGTATAAGACTTCATTAGGTTTATCAAACGCGGTTCGTGCCGAAACAGTTCTATCAAGAATATTAAGAAGTCTATCATTAGGGATAACAATTAAACTATCTACATTTCTTCGTAAGTCGTGTATACCCTCTTCCGCGTTAAGCATTCTTCTTTTACCTTCCCATTTAAATGGTTTTGTAACAATTCCAATTACAAGTGCACCTAAACTTTTAGCGATTGCAGCAACTATTGGAGCTCCGCCAGTTCCTGTTCCTCCACCCATTCCGGCAGTAACAAAAACCATATCGCTACCTTCAAGAATTTTGGTGATTTTTTCTCTATCTTCTTCTAATGCTTTTCTTCCGACATTTGGATCAGCTCCGGCACCCAAACCCCTGGTAATACTAGTTCCGATCTGAATTTTATGATTAGCACTGCTCATCTGTAATACTTGTGAATCAGTATTAACAGCTACGTATTCAACTCCATTAAGACCTTTAGCCATCATACTTTCAATAGCATTGCAGCCACCGCCGCCTACACCGACTACTTTAAGTTGCGCTGATAATAATTCATCACGGTCAAGAGTTACAAAATTGGGCATATCTTCCTCCTTGTTGTAGTATTTTATAATTCGTCAAAAAATTCTTGTACTTTTTTAAAAAATTTATTTATTCCTAATTTTCCAATAGATGTTTTTGTTTTAATGTTGAACATTGCTTGTGAGCTGGTTGTCCCTGGCACACCTCTTATTAATCCTGCCACTGTTGCAAATTCAGGACTTTCTATTTCGTTTGATAATCCTGCGCCTAATTCCAACGGGACACCAATTCTTGTTGGCTGACCAAAGACTTCTTCGGCTAATTCTGTAACACCTTTAAGAAGTGATCCACCGCCAGTTAAAACAATACCGGCTTTAGTTTTATTTTTGAAGCCTGTCTGCCTTAACTCATTATCTATTAGTGTGAATAGTTCTTTCATTCTAACGTGAATAATTTGTGTAAGTAAGGAGATTGGAATTTTTATATTACCTCTGGCTCCTACTCCTTTAATGTAAATATCTTCGTCTTTGATTATTGCTTCCTCAAGAGCATAACCATATTGTTTTTTTAATTTTTCAGCTTCATCTGTTACAATTCCAAGTGATTCCCTTATATCATTAGTAACCTGATTTCCCGCAACACCAATAACCTTGGTATGTTTGATGCTCTTATCATGGAATACCGCTATATCAGTTGTACCACCGCCAATATCTATTAACGTAACACCAAGATCTTTCTCATTTTCTTCAAGAACAGATACGCTTGATGCAATTGGCTGTAGTATATAATCTTGCACAGTATATCCGGCTCTTTCAACGGACTTCCTTATATTTTGCATAGCAGGCACGGAAGCAAGAACTACATGATTTAATGCTTCTAGTCTGGAGCCGCACATTCCAATAGGATTTTCAATTCCACCTTGATGATCAATGTAAAACTCTTCTGGGATAATGTGTAAAATTTGTCTGTCTGTAGGAATTTGAATCGTCTTTACATCAGCCTTTAATCTATCAATATCAGTTTGACTTATTTCCTTATCTACATTGCTGATTGTAACATAATTTCTATGTCTTAAACTGGTTATATGCTCGCCGGCAACACCAACGTTTACAGCACGAACATCTATGTCCGCTCTATTTGATGCAATACTCATTGCTTCCTTAATAGCTGCAGCGGTTTTAGCAATATTTGCTACGAGTCCTCTGTTCAACCCATCTGAAGTTGCAACTCCAAAACCAAGAATATCAATTTTATTTTCCATCTGTTCGGCAATAACTGCACATACTTTTCGTGGTCCCTAAATTTAAACCGGCGATAATATTCTTTTTAATTTTCCCTAATCCTGGTTATAACTCGTCTAGTCCTAAATAAACCATTTCGTTATATCTTAAATCAACATAGTCCAGGTATTTATTTATTTTACTGCCTTTTATGTGTTCAGAAATTTTTGATAAAAAAACCGTCTTCTCAATTTCATTGCTTTTACCAAAATATATTGGTGATGTTAAATCAGACAAAAGAATTGAAACTCCGCCATCTTTACTCAAATTTATTTCTGAAAGAATTTTTATATAATATTTCATCATAAACTTCTGCAAAGTCCAGATAATTTTCAGTGCGCATAGTAAATCCTCATTATTACAGTGTTGTCGAAAACGTGAATTTTTTGAATCATAATTATCAATAATGACATGAAGATTTACATTTTTAGTTGATGAAAGCCATGGAATTATCTCTGAATTATTTGAAATCATGTACTGTTTTGATTTACTCAATAAAATAGCATCCATCTTTTTTTCGGTACTTAACTTGAGCTATTCCTCTTTCAATTAAATTTATATCAACATTTTCTATGTATGGATGTTTTTCAAGTCTGTCTTGAATCTTAAGCTGCCGTCACACCCAATAAACGATCAGGCCGATTTAACTGTGAATAGATTAAATATTGATCTTCACTTAAAAAATTATTGCCCGTCAGTTCAATTTTGGTATTATTTAGTTCGCTTTTTTCAAGAGTGAATGCAAAATAAATTAATCACATTCTGATAAGAATAAAATAGAGCACAAAATGTTTAATATCAGATTGTGTTTTCATATTTATTCACCTTCTTGAGTTTCAACTTCTTCAACAAACTTTTCACTGGTTTCCAAATATCTCCTGCACCCATTGTAATTATTATGTCATCATCTTTTACTAATTTTTTTAAGAGAGCAGGAATTTTATTTTTATCCTCTTCGTAAATACATTTTTATGGCCCAAAGTTCTAGCTGCATTGGCAATACTTTTGGGTTTACTCCTTCAATTGGTTGTTCTCGGCCGGATACAGATTGTACAAATAAAAATATCGGAATTTAAAAATGACCTTCCGAATTCAGCATAAAAATCTCTTGTTCTTGAATATAGATGCGGCTGAAATACTGCAATTACTTCTTTCCAACCACTCCAATGCTCAAAAAGGGTTGCAGTGGTTTCTGTTGGTGACGTGCATAATCATCGACAACAAGAATTTTATTATTGTACTTCGTTTCAAACCGTCTATAAACGCCTGTGAAATTAGATAATGCTAATTTTATATCTTTAAAATCAATCCCCATCTTTTTCGCAATAGCAACAGCTACAAGTGAATTTTTAACATAATGCAGTCCGGGAATATTCAAATTTATTCTCCAGCTTCCTCACCCATGTAAATAACTGTATAACTGCTTTTATTATTTTCGAAACTGATATCAACAGCCCTTACATCAGCTTGTGGAGAAACGCCATAGGTGATAATTGTTTTATTTATGCTTGGGATTATATCTTGCAATGCAGATCCATCAAGACATAGAACAACAAATCCGTAGAAAGGAACCTTATTAGCAAATGTAATGCCGATTTAATATCATCCAATCCTATATATTTGAAACGTTCTGTTCAAGTGTTGTTATCGCTGCAATACTTGGTGTAAGTTGCAAAAGTCTGATCAAGTTCATTGGCCTCAATGACAATATAATCTCCATTGCCAATCTTAGTATTGGTTCTGCTGAAACCGCTAAGTTTACCGCCAACAATAATAGTTGGATCAATTCCACCTTCAGTTAAAACTAAACCAACCATTGAAGTTGTTGTAGTTTTACCGACTTTGGGCAATTCCAATTCCATGTTTCATGCGCATAGTTTCCGAACATTTTCAGCACGTTTTATTGTAGGAATTTTTCTATTACGCGCTTCTTTTACTTCCGGGTTTTCCAAATTAACAGCCGATGAATAAACTACTAAATCAACATCATGAAGATTTTCGCTATTATGTCCTTTATGTATTTCTGCTCCCTAAGTCTTGCAAATGATCAGTAACTTCAGAAAGAGCTAAATCTAGATCCCAGAACTTAAATCCTTGGTTAATTAGAATTTCAGCTAAACCACACTCATTCCAATTCCACCTATTCCAATAAAATGATTTTTCTTTAAATTGCTTATCATTTAATTACTCTTAATTTTACTATTTTCTGGAGTCTTATTACGTCAAGTGCAATTTCATAGGCCGCATTGGGCTTTGAAAATTTTTTTCTATATTTTCTTTCAATTCAATTAAAATTCATCATCAATAATTCACTCAATTTTCTAAATTCCCAAAATCAATTGGTAATCCACTATTTCTACATCATTAAACACGCGTTTTTTATCCAATAATGATTTAGCATTTTTATACTGATGATTTGCAGCTACATTTGTTGATGGAACAAATATTACCGGCAAACCCAAATAGGCAACTTCTGCAATTGTGGTTGCTCCAACTTTGGCAACAAGCAAATCGCAAGCAGAAAAAGCTACTTCCATTTCTGAATAATGAATTTTCACTTTAATACTATTATTTGTTAGATGTTTATATTTGTCAAAATAAGTTTTCCTGTTTGCCAGATAACTTGTATATTTTTATCAGTAAATATTTTAATATTCTCTGATACCGCATCGTTAATTCTACGTGCTGAAACTTCCACCAATTATCTCTTAAAGAACTTTTTTGTTTACATCTAGTCCGAAACTTTTTACTGCATTATTTCTATCAGATAGTTTTAGTGTTGTTCTTACCGGGTTGCCAGAAATTTTCAACTTACTCTCTGACCTTTAAAGTATTCTGCTGAATCTTCAAAGCTAAGATGGAGATCATCAGCTTCTTTTTGAGCATTCGACGAACAACTCAGGAAACTGTTTGTCGAGCAACACGCTATCTGATCCAAAAAAGATGCAAGCCATGCAACAGGACCCGAAACATAAGCACAACTGCGCCAATAGCAACACTTGGTCTTAAATTTAAAATTGATAAAGAACGATTGAACTAGTGAAACAGCTAATTTTATTGGGAACAATAAGTCTAATGTTAATTTTCTTGAAGATCCATAACTAAGCCAAATAGACTTAAATTTATATCCCAACTGGGGATAACTCTTGATTCTATTTTCTTTTTTGTGCCCACAAATAAAATATTAGATTCCGGTTTTATTACTTTTGAGATTGTCGAGCAACAGCAATTGCGGGATAAATATGCCTCCTGCTGCCGGCAGCAAACACAAAATTGTAATCATTACTGCTCATGCCCTTGCCTTCCTCATTTGAATAATGCTTCGGTTCCTTTCGGAATATTTATAAGAATGCCAATTGATATCTAAAATATTATTATTGAGGTACCGCCGAAACTTATAAACGGTAATGTTATACCTGTAGTTGGCAGTAAGCCAAGACCAACAGCTACATGAATAAATGCACTTATCACAATTGTAATGAAAGTGCGAAAGCGAGAAGCTGACCAAAATTATCCTTTGCCCTTTTGGGAATTAGACATTCTACAAGGAAAATTGCCATATATGCAAAAAGAATTATAATTGCACCTAGAAAACCTAGCTTTCACCAACTACTGAAAAGATAAAATCATTATGCGGTTCGGGTAAGAACAAGTCACTTTGCCTGCTGTGCCCATTCGAAGGCCAAAAATCCACCACTTCCTAACGCTATTTTAGACTGTAACACTTGTATATTTACATTTCCGCCTTCTGTTAAACCATTTATAAAAGTTAAAATTCTTTCTTGAATGCGGAAATCATTGCCCCCGGCACCACCAATCATGGTTAGTCCGCCCACAATTGATCCAAGATGAAAAATTCTTGCACCCCCAACAAATAATAACATGAATGATGTAAAAATGATAATTACAGTTGTACTTACATTCGGCTGCAGAAAGATTAGGCCGCAAACTGCAGCAATCCAAGCAGCATGTAACTTAGCCCAGATTTTAACTCTTTAATTTCATCACCCTTACGTTCAATCATTACAGCTAGGTGCATTAGTAAAAATATTTTTGCTATCTCTGAAGGCTGAAATCTTATAAAACCAATATCTAACCAGCGTGAAGCTCCCTTTATAGCTGGGGCAAACAGCAAGTGATATATCAGAAGTACAACAGTTCCAATTAAGAAAAACTTACTAAATTTTCTGTATAAATTATAGGGCACAACTGCAAAGAAAACAAATGCAGTTAAAGCAAAAATTATTTTCCCAACATGAGAAATAAAGAATGAATACCCTTTAGTCGAAAATATTATTGCACTGATAAGTTATCATAATCATGAAGCTTATTGCAATTAGTATTCTTGTTAAGTTTTTCATTCTAATACTGATTGACAATTTTTTTAAACTGAATCCTCTGTCTTCATAATTTTTGAACATATCAAAACTGGCACATGCCTGGGGATAACAAAAAGATTCTCAAACTGGAATTGGCATCTTTTAATCCTTTAGTATGGCTGTTTCAAAGGAATTAACTATTTCTGTATTTACAATACCATTGAAATAGTCAAAAACTTTTTTCTGCCGAGGAACCTATTCAAGGTTCCTTAATGTGTTTCTTCACTTCATTTCTAAGTTTTGAATAATCATTCCCTTTATCTTTTCCACCAAGTATAAGATATATTGGCTCTTTAAAACTTCTCAGTGCGTACCAAACTGAATCTACATTCTGAGCTTTAGAATCATTAATAAACTTTATCCCGTTAATTTCTCTAACAAGTTCTAGCCTATGTCAACTCCCTTAAATGATTGAAACGCATTTTTAATACTTTCGGGCTGAATGCCAAATATCATAGCAATATTACAGACTGTCATTGAATTCATAAAATTGTGTTCCCTTTTAAAACTCATGTCTTCAATTTTGCATATATCAGTTATAAAATTCTTTTTTTGAAAAAACAATCCATTCATCATCTAGAAAACATCCATTACTAGTTTTCTTATCAATGGAAAATCCGAATATTCTGGTTTCATTTGAACGTAGCCAATTGGAATATTACTGTCATCGCCATTGTAAATAAATATATCATCATTAGCTTGGTTTTGGACAATTCTCATTTTAGATTTAATATATCGGTCGAATCTATTATACATCATCTAATCCAAATGATCCGGGGTTATGTTTAATATCACAGAATATTTCGGCTTGAACTGATCATAAAATCAAGCTGAAAACTTGATACTTCAATAAGATTCATCCGGCTTAGACTCCATCGCAATTTCCGAAATGGCAAACCGATGTTTCCTGCTAAATAACATTTCATTCCTGCATGATTTATAACATGAAACATAATGTAGCCGTAGTTGTTTTTCCGTTAGTCCCGGTTATTGCAATTATTTCGCCTTTGCAAAACCATGAGGCAAATTCGATTTCACTTACTACTTTAATTCCTTTGTCAAGAGCAGTAACAAGTACAGCTGAGTTTAGATGGAACGCCCGGACTAGTTACAATTAAATCGCAATCAAATACTCTGGATGAATGATTTCCGATTTCATATTCAATTCCATCTTTCTGTAATAACTCACAATTGTGTTTTCGATCTTCATCATTATCTGATAAGTCACTTACAAATGGGATTGCACCATTTTTCAGTGCTAATTTTTAATAGGCCACACTGCTTCTAACAGCTCCTAATATGTTATTCTATTTCCGTTTATATTCATTAACGTATCTTAAATGTCGCCAGACTAATGATTGCAAAAATTATTGTAGCTATATAAAATCGCATTATCATTTTAGGTTTAGTCAACCTTCTAATTCATAATGATGATGAAGCGAGCCATTTTAGACTGTTTCCACTGGTTTTCTTTTTAGTATACTTGAAATACAACCTTTGAATTATCACAGATAATGTTTCAATAAAGATATTTCCCAAGATTGGAAGTAAGGAACTCTTTTTAATTAATATTGCAATTATTCCTAAATGCTCCGCCTAAAGCCAGAGAACCGGTGTCACCCATAAATATTTGAGCAGGATAAAAGTCTAAACCAAGGAAACCCAAACCTGCACCAATAAATGCAGCAATAAAAACTGTAAGCTCACCTGAACCCGGTAGATAAATTACATTCAGATAATCTGAATAAATTGATCACCCGATACATAACTTAAAACAGCTACTGCCAGCATCACTATAACTACTAACCAATCGCCAATCCATCTAAACCATCAGTTAAATTAACTGCGTTTGATGTTGCTGTGATGATGAAAATAACAACAGGGTATATAGATAATATTGAAAAATCGAAATTGAGATTTTTCATAAAGGGCATTGTTGTTTGTGTATTATATTCACTAAATTCAGGGAAAAAATAACAGCACAGCCAACCAACAAGCCAATCATTACTTGACCAAGCAATGAATACCTGGCAATGAGTCCTTTCGATTTTTTCATTACAACTTTTAATGATTATGAATCCCACAAACCCAAGCCAGATTGTACCAATTAAAACGAGTACAATATAGACGCTATTTATATCAGCCCAAGAATTACCGGGACAACAATTGATAGAATAATTATTACGCTCCCCCCATTGTTGGCGTACCTTCTTTAAGTTTATGGGTTTGCGGACCAGTCTGGACTGTTTCCCCTATTGGTTCTTTTTTGAAAAATGCAATTATTTTAGGTCCAACGTAAAATGCTAAAAACAATGCTGTAATTGCCGCAAGTGATGATCTAAATGATAAAAATTTGAAAATACCAATCCCGGAGGAGCATAAATTTCATTTATATAATCAAACAAATAATAAAGAATTATAAATTGACCCTCTTGATATCATAACTTCTGCAAAATCTTCCATTTTCATTCCCCGTGATCCTTTTACTAGGATTACAGCATCAGTCAAATCTATCTCGCCTAAAAATTTGCTGAATTGAAACTCCGTCTCAAAATGTTTTTTTTAGTTACTTTTTTAAACTTCTTCCGCGAGTTTTTCTTTGTTTCTTTTCCAATTGCGTACAGAAAGATTTTTAATTTTCTCAAGATCGGTGACTAGTTTTGTGTGAAGCTTATCAGAATCTGCTCCTAATTCAAACATATCGCCAAGTAGTATAATTCGTTTAGATCTGCTTTTATATTTTGTAAAACTTCAATTGCACTTTTTACGCTTTCTGGATTCCTATTATAGGTATCATCAATTAAAGTACTCTCTTAAACTTTTTAATTTCCATTCTGCCTTTACTTGGTTTAAGAGTTTTTGTGGCTTTAATAATGTCACTTTTACTAACTCCTGCTTTAGAGCAATTGTTACTGCAGCCAAATAATTCTGCATATTAGCTTTACCAAGTAGAGGAAATTCCAATTTTCAATTTTTTTGCCAAATCCATCAATCAAAATCTTTTCAAGCAGCGTATCTTGTTCCATCAATTATTCTTCCTTTTACATTAGGTTTCCCATTAAAGCCGTAAGTAATTGATTCTTATAATTTTTCTTAATTTTTCTAATTAACGGATCATCATTATTAAGAATACAATTCCATTATCATTTAGATAATTGAACAATTCAGATTTTTACCATAATTTCAGATTGACAATTTCGTATGTGAATTTCCAATATTTGTTATAAGAGCAAAATCGGGCAGAGCAGATTTAGCAGTAAATTTTATTTCACCGAAATGATTATAATCGATGCTCAAGCACAAGAAAATCAGAGTCAACCGGTGTTGAAAGAATTGTTAGAGGAACACCAATTTGATTATTGTTATTAGAATATGTTTTGTGAACTTTGAATTTCTGTGATAATAAATGAGCAACTATTTCTTTAGTTGTTGTCTTACCATTGCTTCC
>CAVQBF010000018.1:0-76480 GCA_963710615.1 uncultured Ignavibacteriales bacterium | reverse complement strand
CCATGATGCTGTCCACAGTTAATTGGGTTTAGTTGTGTATGAGTTATTACGGATATTGCTATAACGATAAATGAGTTAAATACTCACTCATATATCTTATACCAAAATTTGTGAGAATTACTTGTGGAGTTGATGTTTTTGTGTTGAAAAAACTCAAAGAAATATGAGAATTATATCTGAAGAAAAATTTGCAAAAGTTAGTGGAGGTTCACAATTAATTCTATTTATTAAGCTTGTCCCTTATTTCCATCCAAAGTTTACCTAGTTTATTCTCCCCTACCCAGATTCCATCTTTTTTAACTGCTCCCCAAATCTAGATGATTCCCGATCATGCGTTGTACAATCTTCGATTATTTCTGCGGATCCGGTATCAAGAAGTTTTTTCTCAAGAAGAGGGTGTTGTTCTAGTTTTAAATTCGAGACATTTTTTCATCCAAGGAATATCTTCTGGTGCTTCGTCCCATTTTTTACCACGATTTAGTTTTTCTCGATTCTTCCGCGCTTTCATCTTTGCTCTCATCGGAGATTTTTGTTCACGGATTAACTCTTGAATATCTGGGTATTGATGAAATCTCAAACATTGGAACAAGGCTTCTGCTGTTCTGTAATCTTTACCTTGATATGTTATTGGGTGGGCAGACATACATGAAAGCCAACCGCTATTAGCAGCTACTGTTGTTATCGTTATTTCATTTTTTACTTTTTTTTTAGGAGCTTTTGGGATGGCTTTTTTGATAACTTTTTTTCAGTTAATCCCCAAATACCTCTCCCTATGGAAATAATAATATTTTCTTTTTAAACTACTTAAATCTCTTTGGATTGTCTTTAGACTACAATCTTTTCCCAATGACTTTTTAACCACTTTATGAATTTCTTTTGTTTCTAAAGATGATTTTTGTTTTAGAACTTCTAAAATTTTTGTCTGTCTTCTTTTGGCATCGGAAAGTCGCTCACTAATTGAATCAGAGACAGAAATTGGGTCAAGATTTTTTAAGAATTCTAATTTATGTCTTAAGAATTTAAAGGCTTCATCCACATGTGCTTCTGTAACCTCTTCACTCATTTCTGAACACGCAATTGCTCGCTGCAATTTTTCCAAAGTAATCTCTATTCTAGTTAGCATGTATGCAAAGTTATTCATCAAATCAATATAATTTTCATTCTCCTCCAAGAATCTGTTAAACTTGTCCCTAACATAGGCAGAGATTGATTGATCAGCGGTTATACTTGGATACATTTCTTTTGTCGTTTCAATTAAATACTGTAGTTCCTTTATCCATTCCGGTGTATTTGCAAGTTCATCTGAAGTTGAGAAGACTTTCTTCCCTTCGATCATATCATTAACAATATCTATTTGTCGTCTTACATCAGAAGGTATTTCGATAATAAAATCAAATCTGGAAATAATATTATTTGGTATTTTGAGGTCGTCATAAAAATTCGTAGAATTTGTTTTCTGGACATGACTTAGACGGTTCATATCTAAATGTATTGAGGTAACTGCTTGAAGACTAGTTTTGCTGCTTGTCGAATCAATAACTTCTCCATCCTCCATAACTTTTGATAATACATCCGAAAAATTCGTACTAGCTTTTTTTGCTAACTCGTGATAATCTTGTATACACACCACACCTGAGCTTGCTTTGCTAAGAATACCAGGATTTGTAAATATTTTACCTCCGCTTCGAACAACGTTTCCGATAAGACCGGCAGGAGTAATTTTACCGGCCGTTGGTTGAACTTCAAAATGATATAAATTTAGGAAAAGTGCTGCTTTGGTTAATAATTTTTTCCCGGAAGCCGGAGGACCAATAACTAATGAATGTAGTTTATAAGAATAACGCCCATCCTGACTTAAGCCGTTTGAAAAACTTTGTAAAATAATAAAGTCCAAAGCTGTCGACAGTTCTTTGGCTTTATCCAAATCCCATGATCCCCAAATTAACAGCAAGCTTGTCCTTTATATATTTTCTTAAACTCGTGCTCCCGTTTCTAATTGAATTGAATATATTATCATACTTTTCCCCATCTTCCTTCTTAATATTCAGAAGTTCGCTAGATTTTAACGCACTGGATATTTTAGTTAGTAAGAAAACGTACTTTGAAACTATTTGGTTATCAATGGAGATTATGGTGCCATAAAATGTAAGTTTTTTTCTTTCTTGTCTTATTAAATTCAATTGATCTTTGAAATTATTATATAAGATTGGTAGAACCTCAATAGTCTCACCAGCTTCATCAATTAAAACTAAATCATATACTGTCGCTCTTTGATAATTTTTACCGTGCTGGTTGGTATAAGGATAAGGATCACTAATATATTGTACAAAGCCAACAAATTTTATGGGTTTGCCTACAAACTCTTCGTGTTTTATTTTCTCAAGCTCAACAATCTCATATTCATAATTAATATTGCTCTTTTTAAAATCTAGAAGGACTTTACTTGCGATTGAATCAGAAGTATGTCCTAACTGGATTTCAGATTCAGTATCTAGATCTTTTTCTGGAATTTTAGGACCCATATATTCCTTATGAGAATACAATACACCATCTTGTGACTTAATAATTTCGTGTCGTTTTGTCGTTTTGTCTTTTTTTGCCATTTGTCGCCTTTTTAGTCTATTTTCAAATATTTTTCGGGACATTATAAAAAGACACATTAATGTCGTCTTTAAAATACCTATTAGTAACGTTTTCTACAAATTATTTTTGATAAAAAGTTATAAAAAATAAATAAATTTTATTATATTTAATAGTTCAAACTTAAGGCGTGGCAGAATCGTGACAGTTTTGTGGCGAAAAGTAGGGATAAATAGGGATATGTAGGTATTTTCAAAATCCCGTAAGTTGTTATAAATAAGGGCTTTATTGCGTTTTTAGGAAATTTTGAGAAGGTAGGTCGTCGAATCCCACTCTCTCCGCACTAATTTTATAATTTACTAACTTACCGTCTAATAAACAATATCTAAAAGCTCTTAACATATTTACTTTAAAATCACCATTTTCTTGGTTTGAACAAAGTCATTGGATTGAATCCGGTAGTAGTAGATACCGCTCGCAAATCTCTGAGCATTAAGAGTTATTCTATAATTACCAGCTTGCTGAATTTCATTCACCAATAATTTTACTCTTCTGCCTAATATATCAAATATACTAAGGGTTACATGAGATTGCTTTAAGAGTGAGTATTTAATTATTGTATTTGGATTAAACGGATTTGGATAATTCTGAGATAAAGAATATTCCGTTGGAGCAATATTTTCTTCCTTGAATACATCAGAAACAATATCATTTTGCAAAGGAGAACCATTGATTTCTCCAGATAATGTCCAATAATCCAGATTGGTAGGATTACCAATTGGGTTTTGTCTCTTAGAAACCAATGAATAACCGCCCCCATCTGCTGCTTCTGGCCAAGGATTTTTATCATTATACTTAAATGTAAAAACCGTGTCTCCTACAGGATTTTCTAATGTGATTCTTTCTCCACTGTTATCCAAGTTTCCTTCGTATTCAAAAACAACAGGAAGTCCATATCTAGATTCAAAAAATGTAGTGTCTGATACTATCAGAATAAAATCGCCTGAATTAATTATTGTACCGTTAGGAAATTCAAACTGAATGCCACTCGTGAATCTTGAACCGGTCAGAGTTACTGGAACATTACCAACGTTTTTTAATTCAATAAATTCATATTGCTTCCCACTAATAGTATCATTGCCAATTATTTCATCTAATGGATGATAGTGTAATTCAGTGATTTTGAGAGAAGACAAATCTTCATCAACTAAAAATTGTGCACTATTTAATACGCTCCATTCTTCACCAACTAACCCACGTGTTTTAATTGTTGTAGTCTCTCTAATGTTAATTGGTTTATCATATAATTTGGCATCTGGTGAAATTGAACCAGAAATACTTTGTTTTCCAATAATTAATATTGGAAGTATTAAAAAATCTGAACTCTGTATTGAAGTGTTTAGCCCGTGAATAGCTAAAAGATTTTCACCATCATTTAAGTTGTCAATAAAATCAGAAATGTTAAATCTTTCCACCGAATTTGAGTTGAGATAAGTCAACGAAGTAGAATTCCATAATGGATTATTTGGAGCATTTACCACAAGGATTTTCTCACCGTTTAAATATGCAACAAAACCATCATCATATCGCATGTCAAGATTCATAAAATTAATTTCAGCTAACTCTTGAGACGTAATATTGAATGGAATCCTTATATAACATGAAGTATTGGGATTGTTCCCTGACTCATGCATATATTGCTTAGTATTAAATCCAATATAACTTAGGTTAGTTCCATTATCGTCATATCCAATTCCGCCTAACTGACTATTCAACACAAACCAGCTATCATCATCATAACCTAAGTCTTCATACCATTCAGTTCCTATATCATTATTTGGTATTTTTAATGTTTTTTTTGCCAAAGCTGGAATAATTTCTTTACTAAAATCTCCTTCTACTTTATTAAATGGAATCATGGGATCAGTTCCATTTGTGGTATAATATATACTTCCAATATTTGATGTAATTTCAACGTCAAAACCTTTCTCAACTATACCACCATGTAAATTAAATTCTGGTATTGAAGTTGGGAAAAATAAATTCTTGTTTATCAACTGGTTTAATACAACTTCAGAACGACTTGGTAAATAATCATTAAGAATAAAATTAATTTCGTTTTCCCAATCTTCCTTAGTGCGAGGGACAATTCTTTTAGAATCTCCCCATCTTGCAGATTCAGCAATAATTGCAGTTTCAATTTCAGCTTTTCTCTTTCCATATTCTTTCTATCATCTTTTTAAGGGTCAAAGCACCATTATTATAAAAATGCTTATAAACTCTATCAGCAAATCTTAGTCTATAGTTCTTATTCTCAGATAATTTTTGATGAATCCATTGTGGATTAGAATCTAGAAAATTTTGTCCTGCACTAAATGGACCTGTTCTATCAATTCCCCAATCATCATTAAAAAGCGTATGTTCACCATCATGTCTAAAAAATTTAAATCCATCTGGATTTATTCTATTATAAATTGCATAAAAATTATTTGGACTTTCATTTTCCCAAATCCAGCAGATATTGGTCCATCAAAGTCGCCTGTAAAAAAAGTAATAATCATATAGTCTATTAGATTATCTACATCTAATAATTTTTCATAAGATGAATTAGCTGAACCATCTAAATTTAATCCTTGAACTTTGATAATAAAGTTCATCATTTTCAAATCCAATTTCACCAAAATCCCATAGTTCTTTCCATTTTTCAAACGTTCCATCAGTTGCTTCAATATGGTAAACATCAAAATTTTCACCAACATCAACTTTTATTACATCATAATCCTCTTTATTCCCACCAAAATAAGATTCTGCATAAGAAGCTTCCGATCTTTCTTGAGATTGATATAATCCCCAATATGTGCCATTTATATACAAATGATAATACCTACTTCTAGTATATGGTTGGTCCATATCTCGTTGAGTATCTCTTGAAAAAACTTCTCTTAAAAAAGTATTCTTTAGAATCTCCCATAATATGACCAAGAGTAATTCTGACTAGTTCTTAAATCAATATTATCAAATTCATCAACCCCTTCATTACCAAATAAAGGATATTTTAATTTTCCTTCGCCATATTCTGTTCTAAAAATAAATCGAAACGCATGTTTTGGATTATCATAATGTCTACTCCAACCTCCTCTAATTCTAATTCCACAATTCATTTGAAATCCTTCTGATCCATCAGGATTCAATAATTCTAATGAAGCAGCTCTCTCCCATTCTTTTCCATGATATAAGTGCATTTACATAAATACCACTATCAGGACTGAATAAACTTCCTAGATCAGTAACTAAAGAGATTGTTGGAATTGACAAAAATGCAGTTCCATTTGATTCGAATAAGAGGATTATTATAAATTTCTGGATCCAATCCATAGCTGATATCATGTCCGCTATTGGAGTTTAACCAATTATGTCCTGGGTGTAACATTATCTCAGAGATAAATAAAATATCTATTGGGGAAAAGATATGTTTGAGTGATAGTCCTTCCAATTAGATCTATCACCAGCAACCGCACATAGCGCAATACTACTCCCGGAGAATAATCACGATTGGAAAAATTTTTGGGATCTATCCGAATTGAAATAGTTGAATTTCCTTTAATAGAAGTAGATGAATAAAATGGATGAGTACCGTCAAGTGTATAGTGAAGTTTAGCATTTTGATCTTGAGATGCTACAAATAAAGTAAAAGGCTCATAATAAAATCCATGCTTATGTGATAGCTGAATGTTACCCTCTTCTTGCGCATAGATAAATAACTGACCTGTTTGAGTTAACAATAAAAAAATTAGAAATAGGTGTATTGATATTTTTTGTGAACAAATCTTCATAAAATGATTACTTTAAAATAATTCTTAGTAAATAAATACAAATTTTATTTATTAATAGAAATGATATTACGCAAGACTTTTGCTTTCAAAAATTATATAAATATAGCACTTTAGATAATTTTGTCATCTGATAATTAAGACTATTTTAAAAGCAACATTTTTTTTGTTTCGAAGTTGTTTTCGAATTTTAGTACATAATAATAAACACCACTCGCGTATTTTGATGCATCAAAATTATATGAGTATATTCCAGCTTTCTTAAATCCATTTTCTACTTCACTTATTTCAATCCCTAGAGTGTTGTAAATTACAAGTTTTATTAGACCATCTTGAGGTAAAGAATAATTAATAATTGTGGAAGCATTAAACGGATTAGGATAGTTTTGAAACAGTTCATAATCATGTTTAATGGACTCCCCTTTTACTTCAGTGATATTTGGATTAAACAAGCTGATTTCATCAAACCAAAGATTAGTACTACTCAATACATTATGTTCATTAACTATTTCTAATCTGTCGATAGAGGCCCAATCAAAAAGACCTACAGGATTAAACCAAGTCTCATTATCCCAAGAACCATATTCTTGAAATGATGACAAGGGTATTGAGATATAATGCCAATTGTTATCTAACGCAGCATTTGTATTATCTATAGTATAGCCCATTCGCCAAGGATGGTCCTCAGAGCTAGTTTTAGTATCAATGAATCTTAAATCAAATTTTGCAGCATCACTATCCCCTTTAAACCAAAATCCCAACTCATAATTCTGATTTAACAAAATTGTCAAGTCCTTCACTGGATTGAATCTAAATCCAATAGAATTATACTGTGAGGGAGAAGACCAAGAAATACAATAGTTTCCTATCATGGAGTTCGTAGAATAAAAATCTAGCATACCATTATTATAAGATGAATTTACAATATTCTCCTCCTATATAATCAGAATAAATTGAAAAGCCAGTTGTGTCAGGATTAATAATAAGCTCTGATTGTACAGGCACATTGAGTCCTAGCGATTCTAATAGTTTAATGTTTAAATCATGATCAAATAGGTCGTTTCCGAACTCTTCAAATAATCCAAAAGCACCATGATAATCCCAAGTTGTCCATGAAATACCTTTTGACTCCAAATAACTTCTAACAATACCATACCAAAAAATTCTGTCATTATTATCTACGTTATTCATTAGTACACCGAATTCACCGCAGAAAAGAGGAACTCCTCGCTGATTTTTAAAGTTAGCAGCTATATCCAAAAGTTCTCTCACCTTACCAACAGTTCCATCATTTATATAATTGTTAAATGATGATTGAATCCAAGTGCCCACCAAATCAGAGGGAAATGGGGGCATTTCAGATTGAATATATGGGAAAGGGACATTTTCTAGCGAGACCATAGATGGCTCAGTCCAGCTAGCACCCTGATGTGTAAAGATAAAAGGATCATAAAAATGAAAAGTATATATTAAATTATCATCGTCATAATTTGGCATAGTATTTAAGTTATAATAACTATTAAATCCACTTGGACCAACAATTAAAGTATGTACTGTATCTATTTCCCTAATTGCCGAAATAACTTCCCCTTGGATAGCATTCCAAAGTGCATCACTAATTCCATGCGGTTCATTTAGTATTTCGAAATAAATTAGGTTAGATCTATCTTTGAAGTACATTGCCATATTTTGCCAAACTGGTATTAATATATTTTTAATATTGGGATCAGTTGATACACTCGGATTAAATGTATGATTATCAAGAATCAAGTGTATTTCTAATTCTTCAGCCCAATCAACAACTTCATCTAAAAATTTTAGAAAAAGTGGGTCTAACTCATAATCATTCGTATTAGTTACCATGCTGTGTAAATTAATGGGCAAGCGAATTACATCAACCCCAAGACTTTTAATATCTTCAAAGTCACTCTTTGTATATTTTGTAAACTGAATTTGTCCAGGATTATTAACCTGGAACCAATTTGTAAGGTTTACTCCTTTATTAAAAGGTGTAGATTGTGCAAAAGTTTCAAGCATAAAACTAATTAGCAATACTAGAATAAATATTTTTTTGATCATGTTAATTCTTACATTTTTGATATAATTATAAATATTTATTTAATTACACAATGTACATCAATCACTTCCCCAATCTTGAAAATTGGAATTTTGTTTCCTTCAATACTTTTACCATTTACAGTTAAGACAACATTTCCTTTAGATAAACTTTCAGGATTTTCAATATTGATCTTATACACACTTCCTCTATACTTGCGTGATACTCTAAATTCTCTCCATTTTTTTGGAATACATGGATCAACAACCAAACCATCATAGTCCGGCTTAATTCCTAAAATATAATTTGACAATCCAACAAATGACCATGCAGCAGTTCCAGTGAGCCATGAATTTTTACCTTCTCCGGTAGTTGGAGCATCTTTTCCTGCAGTCATTTGGCTATAGACATAAGGTTCTGATCTATAAGTATCAATTTGATCCTCTTTTGTTGGAGGACAAATAGCCTTATAATACTCCATCGCTTTATCACCATGTCCAAGCATAGTTTCAGCTATTTGAATCCATGTATTATTATGAGTAAATATACCTGCATTTTCTTTATAACCGGGAGGATACGAAGAAACTTCACCTAAATGTAAATGATAAGTTTTAAATGCCGGCTGCTGAAGCATAATTCCGTTCTTAGTAGCAAGCAAATTCCCAACACTATCCAGTGCTTTTTTAGCCATTCCATTCTCAATTCCAACACCTCCTAAAACACACCAACCTTGACTCTCAATAAATATCTTGCCTTCTTCACACTCCTTTGAACCAATTTTATGGCCAAAAGAATCGTAAGCCCTTAAAAACCAATCACCATCCCAGCCTTTATCAATGATTGTTTTTCGCATATTGTCGGCGAACTCTAAATATGTTTTTGCCTCAGTTCGATTACCCAAAAAATTTAGAATCCCGGCCATTTCATCACAAGCTTTACAAAATAATCCAGCTATCATTACTGATTCAGCAACTCTGTCATCTTCTATATGACCGGCAAGCTGAAAACTTTCTCCAGGTTCCGTAGAAAAACAATTCAAATTAAGACAATCATTCCAATCTGCGTGTCCAATTAGTGGCAAACCATTTGGTCCTAAATTATTTAGAGTATATTCAATGGATATTTTAAGATGATCCATTAAAGTTGCTTTTGAATTTTCAATATCTGCAAAACCAATTTGTTCATCAAGAATTGTTTTATCCCCTGACTCTTTAATATATGAGGCACAGGAAAGAAGGAGCCACAACGGATCATCATTGAATCCTCCGCCAATATCTGAGTTTCCCTTTTTTGTGAGGGGCTGGTACTGATGAAAACATGTCCCATCTGATAATTGTGTTGCTGCAATATCTAAGATTCTTTGGCGGGCCCAAGCAGGTATCATATGAACGAATCCAAGTATGTCTTGGTTGCTATCTCTGTAACCCATACCTCTCCCAATACCTGACTCATACAGTGAGGCTGAACGAGACATATTGAATGTTACCATACATTGATATTGATTCCAAGTATTTGCCATTCTGTTAACAATGGGATCCTCAGTTTCTACTGAGAAGTTTGAAAGTAAATTCTCCCAATATCTTTTATGAGCTTGAAAAGCTTCATTCACTTTATTACTATTTGAATAGAGTTCCTTAACTTCATAGAATTCTTTTTTAATAATTGAGTTATCCTCGTTGAATTTATTATTAGTTGGGTTCTCAGCATATCCCAATAAAAAATTTATAGATTTTTCCTCATTTGCTTCAAGTTCAAGATCTATTTGATGAACACCCATTGGCAACCAACCATGTGCAATACTATTATTACATCCACCATTAAAGATTGCTTTCGGAAAGTTAAATCCATTGTGCACTCCAATAAATTCATCTCGGCTAGTATCAAATCCAGTAGTTTTCGCATCAGTTGAAAAATAAGCATAATGATTTCTTCTCTCTCTATATTCAGTTTTATGAAAAATAGTACTTCCTTCTACTTCAACTTCTCCTATTGAATAGTTCCTCTGAAAATTAGTCATATCATCTTGAGCGTCCCATAAACACCATTCAACAAGTCCCCAAAGTTTGATGTTTTTAGGGTTATTACTTTTATTTTTAATCTCAACATGCCAGACCTCATTTCTGGCTTTTGGGGGAATAAAATAAAGTATTGAAACTTCTAATCCATCCTTCTCTCCAACAATCTTGGTATATCCAAGTCCATGACGGCACTCATAATTATCAAGTTTAATATTCATTGGTTTCCACATTGGATTCCAAACTGAATCTCCCTCTTTTATATAAATGTATCTGCCATTGCTGTCCATTGGAATATTATTGTATCTGTATCTTGTAAGTCTTCTTAGTTTTGCATCTTGATAAAAGCAATACCCTCCACCAGTATTGGAAATTATTCCGAAAAAATCTTTTGTGCCTAAATAATTTATCCACGGCAAAGGTGTATCGGGGCGTGTGATTACATATTCCTTATTTTCATCATCAAAAAATCCGTAGTTCATTTAAACTCCTAATTATAAATTTTCAGCAAATATATCTTTATTAAAGAATTTTATTTTATTCCTCACCATATGCCCAGATGGAGTAATTTCATTATCTTGCCATCCACCAGCTTCATCAGCTCCGGGTTTAAGTGCAGCTGATGTTTCGTCCTTATCACCAATTGACCAATTACACCAGCTTAACTTATGTTCATTCATAAATTCAAACCATTTTGTTACCTCAACCGTATCAATAAATCCATCACCGGTATATTCTGTTGTGCCAAACTCTGAGACAAATAATGCTACTCCATTATCCAACGCAGTTTTAGCTTTATCCCTAAGATCTTGCTTATGACTGCTTGCATAAAAATGCAGACTGTAAACAATATTCTTTGATTTTATCGGATCAAGAGAGGCAATATCAACATCTTGTGACCATGTGGTTGTTCCAACAATAATTAAATTATCTGGATCAATATCTCGAATGGTTTTTATTATCTCCTCGGAATAAGGTTTAACATCATCTTTCCAGGATATTTGCATTGGTTCGTTATATATTTCATAAATAATATTTGGTTTATCGCCGTATTTTTCAGCAATCATTTTAAAGAAGATTTTAGCTTCTTCAGTATTTTTGTGTGCATGATGATCATGCCAATCCACGATAACATATAAGCCAAGATCAATTGCTGCATCAATAACTGTTATTACTTTGTTTAATTCTTGCTCCTTATTAACCAAGTAACCGTCAATACTATCGGCCATTTCTATTCCCATGGCAGCTCTTACTACGGTGCAATTCCAATCATCTCTCAACCACTTGATACAATCATAATTATAGTACTTTCCTTTAATCTGACTCCAAAATAAACTCATTCCATGCAGTGCAACTTCCTCTCCACTATAATTAACAATTTTGTTTCCATTTACGCTTAAATTTTCATATTTATCAACAATAGTTTCTTTATTTCCACAGGAAAGTAAAAATACTGTGAACAACACAATCAATATCATAAGGAATTTAATTTTGTAATTCATATCCACCCCAATTATTTTCTATGCTTATTTATTAATAATATTTTAACATTAATTATCGTACTCATGCAATTTATCATACCATGACTTTTTCAATACCAAAGTAAATATTATTGCAATTACAAAAGTTATTATTCCAGCAATAAATTCGTGAAATATCACGTACATAGGCAATGCAACTAATGATGTCTGCCACAATATTCCAATAATTATATTGAAAGAATCCCTTTTGAAATTACTGTTTTTTAAAAATGTTGGATCTTCAGATAATACTAGCTCATATATTGGTTTCCAGAATCCCCAAGGTTTAACATTTTTATAGAACTTTTTCAGAATATCATAATCTGTTGGTTCAGTTAAATATGTTGCAATAATACACCCAGCTAATGAACCAACAAGAATAATTGGGAAATAATAGAGTATTCTAATATCTGGAGCAAATCCAGGAAATAGCCCGGCAAGCAGTTCCGGGAAAACCATAGGTATAGCTGAAATAATGATACCTGCAAACATACCCCAAAAATAACCATGTGAATTAAAACGCCACCAGTACCATTTAAGCACATTTGCTGCTGTATAACCTCCCCAAAGTGCAGAAACTAAAAGTTGGACAACCTGATTAACATTTTTTGCCTGAATTCCAAGAATAATACTCACAATCACTACGGTTATTCCAATCACATAGTTACTTATCTTTATTGTTTTTTCATTTGCATTGGGTTTAATGTATTTCAAAAATATATCATTGGTAACATATGCCTGTGCTGCATTTAATGTCCCGGCAAATGTAGACATAAATGCAGCTAATAGTCCGGCAAGTAGTAATCCAAGCAAACCAGTTGGTACAAACAAATTTATTGATGATGGTAAAATTTGTTCAAAATCCAATACCCCACCAACAAGTAAATCAAGTTTATCATAAAAAATAATTCCAAGAGCTGCAAAACCGGCAATCATTATATATCTAACCGGCATAAGTATAGCAGAGACGAATCCGCTCATTTTTGATGCTTCTGAAGGTGATTTTGTGGCTAATATTTTTTGCATATCATAATTGGGTGCTGGCCCAGCCAAACTGACAAGAACACCTTTAAATAACATCATCATAAACATTGCAGAAAATAAGGAGTAACCATCTTCTGAAATTTTTCTGTTTACATCTGTAATTATATTCCCCCAGTCTATTTCAAGCGCAGTACCAAAAAATGGATTCAGCCACCCTTCTGGAACGTTCAATCCATGAACACCCACCGCATTAAATGCAATTACCCCAATTGCTATTGAGGCTATTGTCATAATTGTATATTGGAGAACATCTGCCCAAACAATACTTGTCATACCTCCCAATACTGTATAGAAGACAGCAAACATTGTGAAAACAATTCCATAGAGGTGAGGAACGTACTCAAGAGAAATATTTAAATTCAAAAATTGATTTACATATTCCCATGGAATAAATATCTCCATAAATTTCCCTAACCCAATAAATCCGTAGGCTAAAAATCCCAATCCACTTATCAAAGCAAAGACTACAACAATACCATGCGATAGAGAACTTCCGGTTCCAATTCCAAATCTGGTTTCAATCCACTGAGCTCCTGTTGTAACATTTGACCTTCTTAACCAAGCTGATAAAAATACCATGAGAAATATTTGATTGAATACTGGCCACAACCAAGGTATCCAAATACTTTTAAGTCCATAGACAAAAGCCAATGTAACGAGCCACATCGTTCCGGAAATATCAAACATGCCGGAAGCATTTGATAACCCAAGCATATACCAAGGAAGTTTATTCCCACCCAAAAAATAGCTTCCCATATTTTTTGTTGCTCTCTTAGAAAGAAATGAACCAATGAATATTGTTGCAAGTAAATAGAGTATTATTATTAATACATCAATAAAGTGAAGTTGCATAAATCCTCAGAGTAATATTATTAGAAATTACTGGGTAATGAACCTAAACTGTTCAAGACATAATTTAGTTTTTAAATGAGTCATAAAAATTCTTTAATATATAATATGCTTTCTTCTTATCCCCTTTATCTGTGATTAACCCTTTTACATTCCAAAAGTTTTGAATTCGTGGTTGGTGTCTCCTTGGAGATTTGAAATCTTTTAATATCCAAGGACTCATTCCTTTTATAAAATCAACATTGCTAAACATAGATAAGTTTTCTTTATATAAATCCTCTTGAAACTCTTCCGTCCATCTAGTTAATTTGTCACCATGCATACCAAACATTGCTCCACCACCAAATTCACTAACTATGACCGGTTTGTCATAGATAGTTTTCCATGAAATTTTATTACATTTTTCAGGCAGTCCATCATACCAGCCAATATATGAATTACAGCCGAGAACGTCTACAATATCACCAAATGGATCATCGATCATAATTGTGTTCTCGTCGATATAATGCCTTTCCATTGCAGCAGTTAATAACCTGGTTGGGTCCATTGTTTTTGCTTTAACAGCAAGTTTAGAAAGAAATAAAAAGCGCGGTTCCGAAAGGGGTGTTTCATTAGCAAGAGACCACATGATAATTGATGCGCGGTTTTTATCTCGTGTGATCATCGTAGATAATTGATTTTCAGCGTTTTTATATGTCGAATCATTTTCCCAAGAAATAGTCCAGTAAACTGGAATTTCTGACCAGACCAACAATCCAATTTCATCAGCAATTCTTAGCATCGATTCGTTATGTGTATAGTGAGCTAATCTTACAAAATTGCACGACATTTCTTTAGCCCATCCCAAAAGAATTTTAGAATGATCTTTTGAAAATGCACGACCTCCATTTTGATAGGGAGCCTCTTCATGAATTGAAATTCCTTTAAGATAAATAGGTTTGCCATTCAATAGAATTGAATTGCCTTTTGTTTCAATATTACGAAATCCAATTTTATCATTAACAGTGTCAGAATCTATAACTATTGATACATCATATAATTTTGGATTATCTGGTGACCACAATTCCAATTCTCTCTCAATCTCAAATTCCACAAATCCGGTTTCGGTTGTCATAAATTCTTTGAAAACATTTGCCTCTTTAATTTCAAATTTTACTTTCTGAGACAATCTTTCTCCGTCTAGCTTTATCCAACCGGCTATTTTGTCAGAGGACCCTTTCTTGAGTTGAATAAAATAATCATTAATAAATGTTTGAGGAGTTTCAATTAATAAGACTTTTCTGGTAATTCCTCCATAATTATACCAGTCTGTATTTACAGTTGGCACAGCATCTTTGTGTCTTTTATTATCAACTTTTAGAATTAAAAAATTGTCTTTTGATTTTATTTTATGCGTAATTTCAAATTGAAATGGTGTAAAACCCCCAATATGATGTCCAAGGTAATCTCCATTCAAATAAACCTTTGCATCATAATTTACAGCACCGAAATAAACAAATAATCTCTTACTATCTTGTAAGTTGTAATCAAATGACTTTTTATACCAGATGGTGCCTTCGTAAAAAAGTAATTTTTCTTTTTGAGAATTCCAATCACCGGGAACATTCAACATTTCGTCTGTATCAAAACTATATTCTATAAGTTCAGATTTGTCTGCCTGTTTTTGATTTTTAAAGTATCCATTTGGATTAGGCTCGTATCTATAGTTGTAATATCCATTTTCATAAGGGTCTATAATAATGTTCCATTTCCCATTTAGACTTGTAGTATTGCGGGAGTCAACATTTAAAATAATTTGAGAAAAAATAATTGAGGGGATCAGAAAAGTTATCCAAACTGATTTTAACAATCGATACTCCTGTTATTCGAATTGACCAGTGTAATTAACATTTAACTATTTCAAAACAATTCTAGATTAATATTGCTATTTCTTTGGAATTAGAATATCAACTATTTTATAAATTGGTTGCAAATTTTCATTTACAACTGGAAAATCATTTTTGTAATTCCAATGGGCCCATGCAATATCATACTTATTAAAAATAGCAATCATATCTTTATACCATGCTATTCGGCTTGCTAAATCAGTTGTCGGAAATGCTCCAAATTCTCCACAATACAATTTAAGTCCATATTCTTGTGCAATTTCAACTGCTTGGTAAATATCGTTCTCAAGTGATTCTTTATTACTAAATCCATTTCTATCAGAAATCAATTGTAATTCTTCCGAACTTAAATCTGAATAAAGAGTTGTGTCTGCCATCTGGCCTGGATAATGGATTTCTACAGATAAATTTTTAAGATCAGTCCATGGGGCTTTATAATGTGTAAGTAAAAATGGTTCGTAATAATGAAAACTCAAAATAATATTTTTATCATCTGACGGTATCTTTAAATCCTTAAATGTTCCAACTTGCTGCCAATTATTTGAACCCATAATTATGGTTCTATCAGGTTCAAGTTTTCGGATTTCAACAATTACCCAGTTAATTAAGTTATTCCAATCATCAGGATTATCCGATACAGCTTCATTTAGGGGTTCATAAGCTAGCATATTTTTAGGATATTTTTTTAGTTCTGATGATAACTCTTCCCAAAACTTAATAAAGCCTTCCTGTGCCGATTTTTCTTCCCAAAGCTTTCTGCTATCCGGACGATTGAAGTGATGTGATCTTAGCACATGCAAATCAATAATAACTCTGAGATTATTATCAAAACTCCATTTTATTGCTCGGTGCATAAGGTTAAATGCTTCTTGCTCTTTCTCCCCATTGTCATTCCACATTTGCTCTTCATCAATGGGTAAACGAATATGATCAAAGCCCAATTCAGATATTAGTTTAAAATCTTTTTCGGTCATATATTCACTTCTTTCAATACCTCGAGTATTGGATTGACTTAACCAATGACTTATATTCAATCCTCTATTAATTATAAATTGGTCATCATTGTTTTCATTTTTATTTTCCATATTATTGCATCTGATTATCGAAGATATGAATAGTACTAAAATGATTATTTTCTTTAATTTCATAGCTGCTCATTTGTATATTAGTGATTATTATATTAAGTCATTTAAGCAACAATAATTTTTTCGTTTCAATAAAATCGCCGGTCTGCATTGTATAAAGATAAACTCCGTTTGATAAATTACTGCCATCAAATTGATATTGATAACTACCTGGCATTTTAAAGTCATTTAGTAACACTTTAATTTCTTTCCCAAGAATGTCATATAATTTTAATGATACATTCCCGCCCTCAGAAATATCAAAGTTAATTATAGAATGTGGATTGAAAGGATTTGGATAATTTTGTTTGAGATTTGGCTGATTGATGAGTTTATTAATTTTATATACTTCAGTACTAATATCAATTGAATCTATTGGAATTGTTCCGCTAAAACCAGTTTCTCCGGTCTTCGTTAGACAAAGAATTAACATCCCATCTTTCACAACAACATTATTAGGATCGAAATCTACTCTATTACCATCAAAAGTCCAATTTGCCTTCCCCCAACGATTATTATTAAACTCAGTAAAATCATCTGACCAATCTAGAATAAAGTTGCCATTGTCATAACGGTAATATTTTATCCAATTTACAAATTGGTATTGAGGCAATATATTATCATTCCATGCACCCACCCAACTGGTTGAAGTAGATGACCATAAATTAAAACGAATTCCTGCCGGACTTTTTATATCTTTGGCAGATTGTGTAGAAGTTTTTCGAACTTCATTTCCATCAAGATACCATGAAATATATTCTGGAGTCCATTCAACACTATAAGTATGAAACTCATCACCTAATGAGCTGTTATTATTATGAACTTGTTCGGAAGTTTTGCGAGGATCGAATCCTGTGATAATATTTGATTGCCATTGAGTAGCATTGTTTTTTCCAAATACTTCAACGTCAATTTCTTCCCAGAAAACGCTTGATTGTTCAGATCCTTCTTTCCATGTGAAAAATGTACTTAGTATACCACTGCCTGTAGCAGCCATCATCCTTACTTCTATTTTACCATACTGAACATAATACTGAGATAGACCATATACTTCTGCTCCTTTATATGACTTATTCTGAGAATAAATGTTTGAGGATATTAAAATTAGCGAGGTGAAGAAAAAAATAAATATATTAAAAACTATATGGTTGGGTGTTTTAGTCATTTAATCTCCTTAATATCCCAAATTTTATTTGACAACAATTATTAATAGATTTGTAAAATTTACCTGGCTAAAAGAATAGGAAATTTATAATTCTATTTTTCATGAAAAATCAAATTTCTTTGATTTAGAAATTATTATTTATAAAATTTTCAATTTAATTCAGGATACAATTTTTTCATTACTTTTTTGGGTGTACGGTCAACATTAAAAATTCCCCAATGTTTTTCTGCTCCAAGTAGATTATCAGGATTACCTTTCCATGGTTCATCAAATGCTTCAAAGAAAAAAGTAGTAATATTCATTTCCGCAGCCCAAGCCATTAAATCATTATAGTAACGTTCTTGATTATCTTCATTTGCTCTTTCTCCAAACTCAGATGCAGTCGTTGCCCAGCCAGCTTCTGTAATTACAATTTTACTTTCAGGAAGCGCATTACAAACTTCCTCTACATTAGCAACCGAATAAGCCAATGCAGTGTCAATATCCTGACCTTCCCAAAGCGGATATATATGAATTGAAACAAAATCAACAGCCTTTGATAAAGCTTGACCATTATCAATCCACCATCGATAATTATCAGCAACCGTTACAGGTTGATCAATCTTGCTTTTAACCTTTTTAACATAAGTGATCACTGTGTCTGTGTCAACTAAATGATCGTTCCATTCTACTAAGGCTTCATTTCCGACGTTTACAGAAACTATTATATTTTTATACTTATTTGATAGTCTAATTCCAGAATCAATTTCTCTTAAGTTCATTTCTTTGTTTTGGGCAAGTATGCTGTCAGGAATTGGTTCTTCCAACCAGGGACATCCTTCATGATTACTTATTTCAGCTTTGAGCCATATACCTAATAATACTTTAACAGGTAATTTGTTTTCTTCAATTACTTTAAGAACCATTTGAGAATTTTCTCCAGAATCATAAACTCTAATAAGGGTAAAATTGGAATCTTTCGTTAAAATTTGCAGATCTTCCAAAGTTTCTTCATATGAGGGATTAACAGCACCATCTCCTCTATCTGGATGCTGTCCTTCTCTAAACCCAGAATAACAGATAGCCTTAGAGATTCCTGCCAGCAGATCAGTTGGAGACTGTCTAATTTGTCCAACATGTTCCCCTGTTTTTTTTTCGGATAGCGTACTTTCATTATTTTGTACCGAACATCCAAAAATGAATAATACTAGTAGGGAAGTAATAATATGCTGTAATACTTTGATTTGTTTTAATTGATTTTTCATTTCTAATCCTTTAACTGAATTTTATTTCTATGGAACAAATGTTTTTGTTTTACATTTCTCTATCAATTCCTCTACTTGAGATTTTGTTATTTCTCCATTAGTTATGTAAGGAAATTTCAAAATTGGATGATCTATTAAAAAGTCATTAAATACAGCTTCATCCGCAGATTTCCCTTCAGGAGTAAATTCTTTAATCCATTTTGGCACAAGCTCCTTAACTAACTCCCTCGTCTCAATATTATTCCAGAATTCTCTGAAAAATGTATACTCGTTAAAAGCTAATGGTACTTGTTGGGTTGATTGTAAATTAATTTTTTCCAAAACCCTGATGTCTCTTGAAGATGACCCAATCAAAATATTAAATTCACCACTTTCAGTAATCCACATATTTCTATGTGAATCAAAAAATGCAAAGTCTCTAGATTCAAGTTTAAAGGAGATTTCTTTTTCTTCCCCAGGTTCTAACTCAATTTTTGTAAACTTTTTCAATTCCTTTTCCGGTCGAATTAATGAGCTTTCAATATCAGAAACATATAGCTGGACAATTTCTTTCCCTTTAACTTCTCCAACATTTTTAACTTTTAGAGAGACTTCTAATCCATCTACATCTTTAATATTATTATTTGAGACTTTTAAATCACTATAAGAAAATTCTGTATATGATAAGCCAAAACCAAATGGGAAAAGTGGCTCAATGCATTTTTTATCATAGTAACGGTATCCTACAAATATTCTTTCACCATAAAGCACTTCCCCTTCTTCTCCAGGAAAGTTTGTGAAGGTAGGAGTGTCTTCCAATTTCATTGGGAATGTTTCAGCTAATTTTCCAGAAGGATTTACTTTACCGAATAAAATGTCTGATGTTCCCCCTGCTCCAGCCTGCCCTCCTAGCCAAGTTTCCAATATCCCGGATACTTCATTAGCCCAAGGCATTGTTATTGCACTCCCGTTTGTAAGAACGACAACAGTATTTCTATTAATACCAGCGATCTCTGAAATTAAATTATTATGAGATGATGGCATATCAATATGCTTTCTGTCTATTCCTTCTGATTCGTAGTGTAATGGTAGACCTGTAAAAATAAGAGCAATATCAGAATTAGAAGCAGCATTTTTAGCTTCCTCAATCATTGAGTAATCATAATCATCAGTAAGCTTATATCCTTGAGCATAATTTATTTGATAATCATTTCCGTATTCAGTTTTAATAATATCTAAAATATTGTCCAGCTTAGTTGGTTTAACTTCTGAACTGCCATTCCCTTGGTAACGAGGAGAAACTGCAAATTCACCAATAATAGCAATTGACTTATATTTATTATTCGTTATTGGTAAGATTTTATTTTCATTTTTTAATAATGTAACTGCTTCAGCTGAAACTTTTCTTGCAAATTCATGATGTCCATGAATATCTAGTTCAATACTAGTGTTCTCCTGAGATTTTGCTTTAAGTACAATTTCAAGAATCTCTCTCACAAGAGAATCCAATACTTCTATCTCAAGTTTCCCCTCTTTCACTGCTTTAACTATCAGTTCATCATTAACCTTACTAACGCCTGGCATTTCAATATGCATTCCCGCCTTTAATGCTTCCACTCTATCAACAACTGCAAACCAATCAGAAATCACTATTCCTTCAAAACCCCATTCATTCTTTAAGATTTCCGTTAGTAAGAAAGGTGATTGAGTACCGTAGATTCCTTGAACACGATTATAGCATGCCATTATTGTCCATGGTTGAGCTTTTTTTACTGCTATTTCAAATGGAGTCAGATATATTTCATGAAGAGTCCTAGAATCTACATCTGAGTTCATATACATTCTCATTGTTTCAACATTATTTGCTGTATAATGTTTTAGTGATGTTCCAACTCCTTGACTCTGAACTCCGTTTATATAAGCTGCGCCAAGCTCTCCAGATAAAATTGGGTCCTCAGAGAAAAATTCGAAATTTCTTCCCCCCAATACAGATCTCTTTATATTTACTCCGGGGCCAAGAAGAACATTAACATTTAAAGCTTGACATTCCCTACCTAAAGCTTGACCTACTTGATTAATTAGATCAAGATTCCAAGTGGCTGCAAGTGCTGAAGCTGTTGGGAAACAAGTTGCTGGTAATTGATCGCCGTAGCCTGGTTTATTAGTGGCAGGTGCCCGCCTCACTCCATGAGGACCATCAGCAACCCATATCCATGGGATATCTAATCTATCAACTGGTTTAGTGCTCCAGTCATCTCTACCTGAACAAAGTGAGGCTTTTTCTTCAAGAGTTAATTTAGATAATAGAGAATTAATTTTTTCTCGAATATCATTTTCATTTGTACTTTGTGCGCTTATTATATTATTAACCATAATTAGACCAATACCTAGAAAAACATAAAATATTGTTAAGTGTTTATTTAATTCAATTATTTTTTTTATCATTTTACTCTCTGCATTAAGCTTAATAATTTATGTAGACCATAATATTCTCAAATTTTGTGATTGCTAAAATTCATATTAAGCCACAAAAAAACTTTAACTATCATTAATAAACAAGTGTTTGAATTGAATGAGGTAAACTAATTTGTGATATAGCTTTCTGACCAATAAATAATTTGTAATTAATTTCTAAATCACTCTGATTCATTACTACAGTAACCATTTTTCCATCTTCATTGAGAAAAGAGGTACTTAATAAGTGACTTCTGCTGCTTACCGTACTGACTCTTTTAGCATTTGGCCTAATGAATTTAGAAAAGTGACCAATGTAATAATATGATGGTGTATAAATTAATTCGCCAGTTCTGGTATCTGCGTGAATTGGAGAAAAGCACAAATTATTAACATGATTAGGACCGCCAGTTTCATCAAGTAATATATTCCAATCAGTCCATCCAACAGTTCCCTGATTAAAATCATTGATCATCGATTGACCATATCTCTCCCCATTTGACCAGCGTTGATATTGAGTTTCATCAAAACTTTCAACACACCCCTCTGTAAAAAGTAACTTTTTATCGGGATATGATTCTTTTATCCTTGCCAGATTTTCATACATATATTCACCTCCGGCCCAAATCTCATACCAATGAAAACCTATCCCCCATGCATATTTTGATGCATCAGGGTCATCGAATATTGTATTGGCTCTATTGGTAATCAAATCTCTATTATGATCCCATACAACAATATTTTTATTACCCAACCCTTCCCTTTTCATTATCGGACCCAAATAATTCTTAAGAAAATCTCTCTCTTCAACTGCAGTATAGATACACGATTCCCATCTTTGTATTGCCATTGGTTCATTCTGAATTGTTATACCCCAAATCGGAATTCCTTCTTTTTCATATTCCTTTATAAACTTGGTATAATACAATGCCCACGATTCATAATATTCCGGCAACAGTTTTCCCCCTTGGAGCATATTATTATTGCTTTTCATAAATGGAGGCGGGCTCCAGGGAGAAGCATACAAGTCAAGTTTTCCACCGGCTGCGTTTATTGCTTCCTTAATAAGTGGAATTCTATATTGCCTGTCATGCTCAATACTGAAAGTTTTTAATTCTTTATCTTTATCAGACACATAAGTAAAACTGGCGCTGCTGAAATCACAGCTGTGTATTGGAGTCCTAGCTAATGTATAACCAATACCGTCTTTTTGATCATAATATGCTTTCAAAAATTCATTTTGTTTTTCTTTCGACAATTTTGCAAAAACTTCTGCTGAGGCATCAGTAATAGCTCCACCGATTCCCCAGAATGTCTGAAAAGTTTTATTCGGATTAACAAAAACTGAAACTTCTGATTCAAGAGGCTGATCAGCTGCTTTAAATATTTCTTTACCAGTTTCGGTAAGTCTTAGATCACTATTTTCTGCAGTAGTGTAAACAATAACTTCTTTTCCCTCAACTTTAAAGTCTTGAATAGTTGTTTGATTATTAGATGGGACATTGCATCCGAAGAATATTAAACTAACAAAAATTACTTTTAAAATTATTTTCATTTTTATGGTCCTAAGTGATTAAATCAATTAAAATTTAGTACAAAAATCACACCATTGAAAAATGTATTTTAATGTAAAAAAATTGATATGAATTTGCGATCTGTTATTACGTTAATAATAATTTATTATTACAATAATAATAATTTCAATTGGCTGGATAATCCACTGGTGACACACCCGACATTTTAAATTTTCCGACTAATGCTTCAGCTAATGCAGTCTGTGAATTCTTGTCAGCATTATAACAATTAATTCTACTCCAAACCCTCGGCATGTAAATTAGATTTTTGTATGGATCACCAAAACTAACACTTATTATTTTATCATATGGCATCATATTGGCTGACCACATGGTTAATGCTTGATCACCACTCAATGATAAGGATCCCCAAGGGACCACAGGCTTTGAATAGAATAAAAATATTATCTTATCATATTCTTTTACGATCAATTCTAAGTTGGAAGCATTCTCAAAAAATGAAAGGTTTTGCTGAATCGAAGTAACAAATCCAAAATTCTGTAATTTTTCTTTTAACGGCTCAAAAGTTTCTAAGTTATCATCTACAGAAATTACAACCAATAAGAGATTTTTTGATAATTGTGGATCAAGGGGAATCAAGTTATTCTTGTTACTTATTTGAGTAATCGAACGTTTAGAAATTTCATAGGACTTTTTTTTATGTTTTTCAATCTCTTCCTGAGTTAATTGCCGGATATATTCATAATTAGATTCAAAGAGTCCAAGTTTCTTTTTTAAGTTCCATACTCTATGTACAGCATCATCTAATCGATCCGTGGAAATTTTACCACTTTTAATTCTTGCTTCAATTGTATCAATTGTTGCAAGCTGTGGCCATATTAATATATCAGCACCAGCTTTGAAACATTCAATTTCGGTTTCAATCTGATTTTCATAATATCCAGCTATTCCACCCATGTTTAGTGCATCCGAAACTACAACTCCATCAAATCCCATTTTTTCTTTCAATAACTCTGTCATTATTTCTCTTGAAAGAGTAGCTGGTAGTTTTTCACCGCTCACCATTTCCTTTTGATAATCCGGAAATGAAATATGTCCCGGCATTATTGACATTACGCCATTATCAATTAGTGATTGAAATACTCTTCCATGTTGTTTTAGCCAATCATCATAATTTAACATCATTTTAGATGTAGTAAAATGCTGATCAATAAGATCAGTTCCATCTCCTGGAAAATGTTTAGCAGTTGCTGCTACCTTTTGTTCTTGCATTCCTTGAACTTGACTTTCAAGAAGATCAATTGCTCTATTTGGATTGTCTCCTACTGCCCTGACGTTAGTAATAAAATTAAATGGATTTAAGTTTAAGTCAGAAACAGGATGAAGCAACCAATTAATCCCAATACTTCTTGCTTCACGAGCAACAATTTCTCCATAAGTATATGCCAATTCTGATGAATTTGTAGCACCCAATCCCATTTCGCCAGGTAAGTGAGAGTAATCTGTAATACTACTTCCAAGACCACATTCAAAATCTTCTACCAATAATAATGGATATTTACTCTCTTCTGTTAATTTTGTGACTGCTTCAATGTACTTAAATTTTAGGGAATCTTTGGTAGTATTCTTACTTAATTCCCAGTTTGCTAAAAAGAAAGATCCAACAGGATATTTCTTAAGAAAGTTTTCGATAGATCCGTTTCCTGCATTAATTATTTGAGAATAGTTGTAATTCAAACAAATAACTTGTCCGATCTTCTCTCTCAATGACAGTTTTTTCCAAGATGTATCTTGACCCATAGTTTCACCAACATTATTTTTATTATGATCAACATTACATCCAATATTACAAAAAAGAAATATGACTAACATTAAAAGAAATTTTACACAATACTTAAACACAGTTGGAATATAAAGATTCATTAAATATTATATTTTTTAGTAAAAAATAGCAATTTTATCTACTTTAATTAAGTCCTTTTTTATACCTACTAATATGCTTTCTCTATTAGAATTAAATACCAGGAGAACTACTTTTTGATGAATCTGGTATATACCAGACATTATCATCAAGATTAATTCCTCCACCTATTTCATCTTGTATAACGCGATCAATTATAAAAACACCTTTTTCTGCCATTTTTTCAAATGTATCTACTCCATTATCAGGAAAGTTTTGCCTTGTCCTATGAATATTAAATTTATTTGAAAATTTTCGATTGAAAGCTTTTTCAATTCCATCTTTTCCAATAATGAATCCTAATAGTCCGCCCCATGTTGCAGTTGGATTATCAGAATCCCATCCTGCCAATGTACCAATTTTAATAGTTTCTTTTATATCTCCTTCTCCATAAAATAAGCTTATTAAACTTGCGGCAAAATTAATTCCAGCAGCAAAACATCCATTACAATATAAATTTTGTGATGTGATGTTATATCCATCCTCTTCATTTACCTGGTACCGAATGTAAATTTCATCCCTAACATTTTCCCATGGAGTTTTAACATTATATTTACTTCTCACAAAGTCATACATTCGGGCTGAATAAGATCCTTCCGGAAGCTTTTTTCGGGCTTCATCTGCAATAAATAAAATGTTTTCTTTCATTGATTTAGTATTATCTATACTTGATGCCAAAGAATACATAGTCACATAAAATTCTGATATCCATGCAGCATTTTCTCTTGCAGTGGTTCTGATTGGGAGGTATGCCATTTTCAAAGCTATATCTGGTCGAGTTGGAGCAAATAATCCAAATATTTCTGTAGTCAGCTGTGCATCAATCATTTCCCAATTTGGATTTTTCACCGGATGACTTGTTTCTGGTGGTAAGATTCCAGATTGCATAAGATCAAATGCGGTCTGATTAGATACCCATAAATAATTCTCTTCTTCTTTTTTTATATGTTTCAACCATCCGTCTCTAATTTGGTTTGGAGTTAGGATTGATGTTTCATTTGTTAAGAGAAGATGTTGATAAATATACTCAATATCAGTATCATCATCTGCACCCCAAATACCCTCTTCATCCTCAAAAACAAAATCAATTGTTGATGATAAATTACTCGGAATACCTTCTGACCATATGCTGGGCTGATCTGGTTTTCCCCAATCTGATCTAGTATAAAAGTCACCAGTTTTTATTTCACCAATATTTCCTATCTTATCCATTTCTGTAACCAATCCTGTCCAGTTAGCAATACATTGGCCAAGCCAAAAACCATATAATTTATCGGCATATTTTGCTCTGGGAATTATTTTGTCAGAAGGTTTTGCATGATAAGCTTTATATACAAATTCTTTGTTGATTAATTCCATTCCAATCTTCCGATCTGCATTAGATGAAATACTTTTCTGAGCACATGATGTTACTAAAAATAAGATTGAAAAATATACAATAAGGGTTATGATTCTAAAATAACTTTGAATTTTTATTGTATGAGACATAATGTAATTATGAAATTTATTATAAAAATTGACTTAGAAATTAATTCTTATTGTTTCACTGCTTTTAAGAACTTCAATTTCCTTTTCACCATAAATTGTAATTAACTTTAAGTTAAAAGGTTTAATGCAATTAACATTAATTATGACTGGTGAAGATATGCTTTCCCTCTTTTCACATATTACAGATATTTTATTATTGCCGAGTTTCAAATCTTTTATTCCGTGTTTATCCAAACGATTTAGTATCCATACTAAAGTATTATTTGTTACGTTTGGCCTAAGACCAATAATGTTCTCAATCAATAATTGAATTGGACCACAACCAGTCCATCCAACAAAATCGGCTTTCGATGGATTGCCTGGAAGAAAATAGTCTGGAGCATAGTTCTCATAAACCGTTCCAGTTTCCTTAAAAACTTCATACATCCCATTCAAATATCTATCAGTAATTTCAGAAGCAAAATTTTCATATCCATATTTTTCTAAACCTTTTATTACCATAACGTTAGTCGGTGCCCAAACACCTCCTAACCAGTATCCTCCATACTCATTATATTCTTCTTCATCAGCTGAAAGAGTAGGAATAACAATTTTTCGCCAGAATTCTTTTTCATTTTTTAAATGTTTAACTAGTAATCCAGCTTGATCTTTATTAGCAATGCCAGCTAACAAAGGCCAATAACCACTAATAGTTTTTTTCTTGAACTGAGTACCATCAGCTAAAACATCGTAATAAAAACCATCCTCTTCATTCCAACACCATTTGTTAATTCTATCAGCTATTGCTGCAGCCTCAGATTTATATTTGCCACCTTTCTTTTCATCTCCTAATTCTTCGCATATTATTGCTAAATTATTATACATTATTACCATCTGAGCAGACATCTCGACCCAGCCAGCCCCTTTAGCGACCGGACGAGGTGTATTATCCATACCACTGCCAAGAGGAGTATTCCAATATAATTTATGTTCAGTACTTTTTGAAATTCTACCGTTCATTTCCCAATCTTTTGCTTCCGGATCACCATCTCTATTTAACCATTCAGCATATTTTTCGAGGGCAGGTAAAATCATTTCGAATCTTGATTTGTCTCCAGTAATTCTGAATGACTCAACCTCTGCCCAGCTGAATAATGGCGGATTGATCATATTCTTCCATCCTTTATCAGAAAATAATCCTCCATTAAAATCAAAATGTACAAGTTTTCCATCCTTTTCTCTGAATTCTCTCCCAATAAAGCCGCTCTCGTATTGAAGTCTATAAAAATTGTCTAAAGATTCAATAGCTGGGAAAACATCATGGCCGTATCTGGCAAACATCATCATAAAGATAGTATCCCATTGAAATATATTTTCGCTGAATGCTTCATCCAACCAATTGGAGACTAGTGGAGATCCTTCTTGAGGTTGTTTGAATCCACGAAAAGCAATTTCCCAGCACTTCCAATACATATCTATCCATCCAGGATTACCATCCAATACCGGTTCTGGAAGTTTTTCTTTTGATTCAGCCCAATTAGGAATTGGTTTTGACTCATATTGCTTCTTTGCAAAGTACTTCCCTAATTCTTGTGATTGAATTGAGAAGGTGAGGAGAAATAATATAAAAATAGAAATTTGTAAATTTTTCATCTTAGAACAGTTAAATTTAATAAGGACATTGTCATTAACTAAACTAATAATTCAGATAAAAATAAAAATTTACTTCCATTATAAACGGCAAGATATCTAAAGACTATTTTAACAATATCATTTTTTTAACGATACTTGAACTTCCCGCAGAAATTCTATAGAAATATATACCGCTTGTAAATTTTGAACCATCAAATAAGACTGAATATTCACCTTTTGATTTAATATCATTGACAAGTTCTGCAACTTCATTTCCCAGTAAATCAAATACTTTCAGACTAATTTTACTTTCATTTGGAATTATGTAATTAATCACTGTTCTTGGATTAAATGGATTCGGATAATTTTGTAATAACATAAAACTATTAAGAATGTTTTCATCTTCCTCTAGTATATCTGTAACTAGTTTAGTGTTTGCAAGACCAGGAGAGCCAAAAGAGTAAGATGCGCTCCAATTAGAATATGAAGAATTGTCAAAATTCGGATTAATTAATTCTAACGTGCTACCACTTCCATCTGCCTCATTTGGCCATGGTGAAACATCATCATATCTTACACTATCAATTAAAACATTTGTTTCGGAATATAACCTAATGAGATCGCCACTATTTCCAAGTCCAAACTGAAAATTTCCTACTATATTCCTTCCAGTTCCAACTATGGAAGCAAATTCCAAAGTATCTCTACATAGCACAAGGTATTCTCTTGATGGGAGAATAATATATGATGGAAAAATAAATACATTTGAATCAACCTGGTCCTTTAGTTTCCACTCAGACAAATCAATGACTTCATCAGAATTATTATAAAGCTCTATCCAATCTTTTGTATCGTATATTGAACTGGAATTATAGTTAATTTCATTTATAATAATTTGTGGATGACTATTATCTTTTTCAAAGTTTGCTTGAATATTTGACCAATCCCCGACGATTATGTCCAAGGAATCATTGGTATCATCTGAACCACCACTCCATCCGCTGAATGTGTAACCCGGGTTTGGAAAGGCTTTTAGCTTAATAGGATGCTCGCTAAAATATTTTCCTTTCCAAGGGTAACTTAAAGTTAATAATGAATTGATTTTAACCTTACCTGCATTCGCTGGCTGAACTTTAATTTCAATTTCCTTAGCATCACCTAAATTAAATTCTTCCTTAAAATAACGATCCAAATAAACACTTCTAAGGATTGCAAATCGTTCTATAACGTCTAGATTATTTAACCAATCATAAAAAGAAAATTGACTCCACTTTTGTGAATGTCGGGGAATAGAATGTTTAACTTTATCTGACACCTCAATTAAAATGTTATTAATTCTTGAATAACTTAACTCAGTATTTAGAAGATCGGAATATCTATTTATAAACTTTTGCCTAAAAGTAGGATTCTGTATAAGTTTCCTTAAAATAAATGTAGACCAAGGTGGATTTGGCCAATCGGGTCCATTTTCTTCTAGAGCAAAACGTAAGGTATTGTGAGTATAATCTTCTCCATACATCCATCCTAATCCAAAATCCGTATCGAATAATATCCAACGCCATTTTCCAGCATTACCGTGTTCTTTCCAGAATTTTAAATTGTTTCCAGGCCAATCTACATTTGCAATAAATATTTGTAAAAGTTGATAATCTATAAAACTGTCTATATCGATTTGGGATTTAACATATTCATATTTAACATTATCTGATAAATTATTTTGGTTGAGATAATTTATTAATTGAAAATATTCTTCATTGGTACCGTCAATTACTTCACCATTCAATTCCAGTAAGTTGATCTTATCTTTATCAACCTCATAATGATTTGAAATATAACTCAAATTGATTTTTTCTCGAATATTATGGATACCCCAATACTCCCCGTTAAGATAAATCTCTGCTGGCCGATAAGCTAAATTATCAATATTTAGTTGGTCGGTAATTCTGCTGATCATGCCATCTCTTAACATTGTAAAGTCCCAGTCATTACCGGAATTACGCAGAACAACGGAACTAAAATTTTCAACATCTTTATCTGGAAATATTTTGTAATCTATATCTTTTATTGGGAATACAGAAATCGATTTCTGCGGATGTCCTCTAGTCCAGCCTCCAAAAATTTTAATACTAACATCTTGATCAATCACTCTTACTTCGTTATCTTCAAAGAATTCAAATTGTGCTGGCTTTTCCCAGTCCTGCCAAAAGTTTGCTCCGAAAAAAGGGAAATTAGACTCAGCGTTAGGCCCCATTACATAAATACCTTCATTATGATCCCATAAATTTTTAGGATCAGTTGAAAGCGAAATCACTGGTAAATTTTTTTCTTCATTTATAAAGTAAGTATATGATTTTATGGCACTTGCCATTTCGTTTTCAGAATATGATTTTAGTTTAACAACAGAAGTAGAGCTGATATTTAATAATGAAACAAATTCATTTGAATTTTCATTAGGATCAGATCCATCAAGAGTAAAGTATGTTTTGACGGTGGCATTATCATTAACGAGTTGAACAGTTATAGGATTAATATAAAATCCAGCTGAATGATCTAACTGAGGAACTTCCACCTGTTGGATATAACCTTTTTGATAATTGGATTCTCCAGGTGTTGGATTATCGAAATAATTGAAAATACTACTTCCATCGGGATATCTTCCGAACGAAATATTATCTGGAATTAAAACTGCACCAACCGAATCAATAATTAATCCATTAAATTCTGATAAATAGATTGATTCCTGTCCATTAGATATTTTAAAGTTGGAGTGTGGAGTTGGTAAAAGAGGACTAATTTCTTCAGCAACGTCATTTTCACTTTCAGTACTTTTATAACCCAAAGTTAAAAATGGAATTGCAGTTAAGTCGGATGATGATAAACTTGAGTTATGGACCTGGATTGCAAGAACATTTGACCCATTAACTAATATTGAATGAGGTTCCTCCAAGAAAATTGCATCCAACATTTGGTTTTGATATAACCTTGCTTCCACAAATGTGTCAGAATATCTATTAAATGGAATTTCCTCATAAGGATTTCCAATATTTTTCCTTGAAATTTCAATCCCATTTAAATAAGCAATATATGCATCGTCAAAATCAATATTGAACATTACTTGAGTTATATTTGATAGATCTTCAATATTAAAAATTTTTCGTAAATATATTGATGGTACATTTTCAATTATTGTTTGATCATCTCCATCACCATACCCAAAGCCACTAAACCCGGAAGTCCAAGAAAAATCAGTAAAAATGCTATCTCTCCACTTTGAAGGAGGTTCCTGAGTACCAAGAAAATATTTCCATATATCTCCCTGCTCAATTATTGTTTCCCATGACCCGGCAGTAATCATGATATCTCTTCCGGATGCTGCAATCAGAATATGATTGCCTGATTCCAAATCATAATTAGGAAGATTCCATTTATTAAGATTTTTAATATCATCTGAAAGTGCATAAGCGGATAAATTAATTGTTTGGGTAGAGTTATTATAAATTTCAATCCAATCTGGGAAGGAGTTAAATTCATCAACATAAGCTCCCGAATTTGAACTCATAATTTCATTTATAACTAAATCTTGCGCAAATTGATTGTCAAATAAATTGAATAACAAACCAATTGATATTATGATTTTTAAAGTTCTTGAGAACACATTTATGCTATTTATATTTTGGGAGATTAATTGTGAACAGAATATTCAAACTATTCCAAAAATCCAAGTGCTTTTAAATAATCTTGATTTGGAAAACAGTTTTCAAATTTACATTCTTCTAAAAAATTGCCCAAAGCAATTTTTACCTTTTTATCATCAGGCTTATTTTCCCGGATATTTTTGTAGGTGCTTCTATCAGATTCGGCATATTCGATTATCAAATCATAATTTTCTGGCATCTTAAAATTCATTGGACCACTTGTATTATCCATCTTTTTATAAGGCCAAAAGTGCCAACCTATCTTATTCTTTTCCAGTAGTTCTCTAAAATTTTGTACCCAATCATCATCATTTTCACCTGATTCACCCATATAGATTGGGACATTATATTTATCTCTAAAATCGATGTATTCTTGTATTTCACTCTGAACAGGTGGCATCCAGTATTTATGAAATTCATAAACTAAATTGCTGTCGAAAGGTTCTCCAAATACTGAAAAATCAGTGTTCCATCGTGCTCCACCAAGAATGATTATATGATTCGTATCCACATTCCTAATCCTCTCAACAATTCGTTTATATAATGGCTCTAATTTTTCATTTAAGTTTTCATTTTCAAAATAGTGTGCAATTGGTTCATTCATCAAATCGTATCCCAGAACCATAGGCTCATTAGTATAGTATTCAGCAATACTTTCCCATATATCAATAATTTGATTTTGACTTTCAACACTTTTAAACAGCCATGGATAACCATAACTATCATCAATATTATCTCCAGTCTGCCCACCCGGAGCACAATGCATATCCAGTATAATTGGAAGATTCTCTTTCTTGCACCATGTTAATAGTCTATCTATTAATTCAAATCCTCTTGATTCAGTGTTCCATAAATAAGTTTCATCACAAAATAATTTATAATTGAATGGAACTCTTATTGAATTTACACCAATTGATTTTAAGTATTTAATATCTTCATAGGTGATATAGTTATTCTGAAAATCGATCCAAAATTTCTTTGCATCGGATGGTCCAATTAATTCGGTTATTACACTATTTACTAGTCTAGGTGAATTTGCTTTTTTGAATTTAAACATATATCCTTCAGGAACAAGCCAGTTCCCAAGGTTTACCCCTTTTATTAAAAAAATATTTCCACTGGTATCAATAATGTTTTTTTCAGAGACTTTGAAATATTGTTTTTGACCAATTAAAAAAGTAGAAAAGAAAAAAAATAAAATGAGAAATGTAATTGTCTTCATAATTATATTATTACAATGTTTTCTTAAAAAAAGTTTTACAGCCTAATTATCAAAAATATCACTATTCATTTTTATCAAATAATTTCTAATTATCACCCCGGCTTCTGAGAGTTCATTCACTTTCCATCCACTTATAGAAGTAGTTGAGGGTAATAGTATTGCTGAAGTTTCATCCTTATTAGTTACCGACCAATTGCACCAGCTAAGATCAGTTGATTCCATAAAATCTATCCAAAGATTTGTCTCTTGTAAATCAATATTACCCGAACCACTAGATTCACTTAATCCCCATTCACTAACAAATAATGGAATTCCTCCCACAATTGCTTGTGCAGCTTTTGTTCTTAACCACTCTCTATGTGTACCAGTATAGAAATGTAAACTGTAAGCAGTATTCTGATCCTGAACTCTATTTCCAATAACGTCATCTACATCTTGAGACCAATTGGGAGTGCCAACAATAATAATATTATTAGGATCATTCTTACGTATAGTATTTATTATTTCTTCAGCATAAGGTTTAATAACATTATTCCACGATACATCAAGTGGTTCATTATATATTTCATAAATTATATTTGGGTAATTTCCATACTCAGCCGAGATTCTGTTAAAAAATATCTTGGCTGATTCTAAATGATCTTCCCCATTATGGTCATGCCAATCGATAATAACATAAATACCCAATTCAATACATGCATCTACTGCGGTTTTTACTCTAAAATATTCCAGTTCAGGATTTTCAAGATAACCGCCAGATTCTACTCCCATTGCAGCACGAATTATTGTACATTTCCAATCATCACGTAGCCATTGAATAGTCTCTTTGTTAAAAAAACTTTGAGCCCATTGACTCCAGAATAAACTCATTCCCCTAAGAACAACTTTTCCACCATCCTTGTCGACAATATTTGGACCTTCAATAGATAGTTGTCCAAATTTATCCACAACTGAAGATGCCTCCTGGTTTTCATTTATTCCCTCTGAATTATCACATGATACTAACAATACTATGAGGGTTAAAACAATAATTTTAATTATTAAAAATTTTTGGTGTCTCATTTATTAGCGAATTTAATTCTAAATTTGTTCACTTGTAAATATCAATTTATTATTTGATCAGAATTAATTTTTTACTCTGAAAATAACTTCTACTTTTTAAAGTGTAATAATAAACACCACTGGTTAATTCACTGGCATCAAAATTTATCGTATAATTGCCAGGATTTTTTGCGCTGTTTACTAATGTTTTAACTTCTTTCCCTAATACGTCGAAAACTGAAATTCTTACATTCTCTCGCCTACCAATAGAATATGAAATATTCGTGATTGGATTAAATGGGTTGGGATAATTTTGATTAAGAGAAAATTTAGTTACTAAATTCTCTTCATTAATATTCGTAACTGAAGAAAATTCAAACCAATTTAAATTGAATCCCCCCATTTCCGCGAGGAGTCTGAATTTTATAAGTCCCTTCTGATAGATCAATATTTTCTGAAACTGTCTCCCAATTCTGCCAACCAAGAGTAACTGGAACAATAATTGAAAACTTTTCCGTATCTTCCAAAATAAAATTTATTTTGCCTCCGGAACTTAAACTTGCTACTCTGAAAGAAGCAATAAAACTGCCGTTGGTCTTTAATTCACAATCATAATCAAGCCAGTCATTGTCATCAATCCAGCCGACATTCAGGCCACCACCAAAATCTGTAGTAGCTTCAGTTTGAATTCCAAACATATCTGCATAAGATTCGGCTTCAATTCTTCCAGGAAGTTGATGCACTCCATTAAAATTATCACTGAAAACAAATACCTCTACATCATCAAAACTTCCCAAAACTCCACCATCTTTAGATGCTAGATTTCCTGAATTATAGGATATTGTTAAGGCCTTTACTTCAGATATTGGTTCACTAAGTTGAAAGACTATTCTATTTTCATCGAATGAAGTGATATCGAAATCAATAACATCTATTTCAACTCCATTGTTGACAACAGAAACAATAGCTTCTGTATTTCCAGGGTTGTTCATTGATTTGTTAAATGACAACTCAATATACTCCCCATTATCCACCAATAGAGCAGAATTTAAAATTGGAGAAGATCCTATTTCTGAATTATCATGTGATGTAATCCCAAATCCGTAAGGAAACAAAGGGTTATAGTTATCGTCACCAAAATTCTGAGGAATTTGTTCCATCGATTTTTGCCAAGTCATTGGTAATAATCCCGATGGTTCATAATTACCAAAAAGTAGTTCAGCAATTCCATCTCCTTCTGTTCCAGGAAGCCATGCTGCAATAAGTACATCTGAATTATGTAATTCAGTATTTATTATCATTGGTCGGCCTGATATTAAAATTGTAATAACAGGTAGTCCCATTTTCTTAAGTTTACGCACCAATTGAATTTGTGATTTTCTTAAAGTTAAATTATCATTATCTCCTGCTCCTTCAGCATAAGGTTCTTCACCAATAACAACTATTGCGTAATCGGCATCAGTTTCATTAAAATTCCCTTCAGACATCAAAAATAAATTCATTTGATGGGGCAACTTTTTTAAATCCATCAAGTATTGTAGTTCCCTTTGTAATCTCTCCACTGGCTCCTTGCCACTGAATTGTCCACCCTCCGCATTGAAGACCAATATTATTTGCGTGCTCACCAGCAACTAAAACTTTTGCACCACTATTTGGAATTGGAAGAACATTGTCATTCTTTCTTAAAACGACTTGAGACTCAATAACACATTGTTTAGCCACTGCTCTATGTTCTGCGCTTCCAACTAAATGCAGAAGAGATCTATCGGCCAGTGGTGTTTCAAACAATCCTAGTTCAAATTTTACCTTTAGAATTCTGCTAACTGCATCATTTATTCTGTCTAAAGATACTTTATTTTGATCGACGAGAGACTTAAGGGTTGTTATAAATTCAACATAATTATTTGGGACCATTACCATATCAATGCCGGCATTAATAGAGTTTTCAACATCAGATGCATAGTCCCCTGGCAGCTGATCAATAGCTGCCCAATCAGAAATTATAAATCCTTCAAATCCCAGTTCACCTTTCAAAACATCATTCAGCAAATATTCATTCCCATGAAGTTTATTTCCATTCCAACTATTATAAGATGCCATTATTGTTTTTACATCATTTTCAATTGCAGAAATATAACCCGGTAAATGAATGGAGCGCAATTCTTCTTCTGTGATTTCAGTATTTCCTTGATCAATACCCGCAGAAGTTCCTCCATCTCCAACATAATGTTTAGAACATGCAACTATACTAGTTGGTGTATTTAATGAGTCATTTTGCAATCCTCTAACAGCTGCTGCACCCAATGATTGAGCTAGTTCAGGTGTTTCTCCGAAACCTTCATAAGTTCTGCCCCATCTTTCATCGCGAGGCACTGCAATACATGGAGCAAAATTCCAGTCAATTCCTGTTGCTGCAATTTCAATCGCAGTTACCCTAGATGCATTTTCTACCAACTCAGGATTTCTTGTTGCACCAAGTCCAATATTATGTGGAAAAATTACTGACCCATTTACATTACTATGGCCATGAACAGCATCAATGCCATAGATAATTGGAATACCTAATCTTGTTTCTAAAGCTTTAGTCTGGAAAGAATCGTAGAGGTTAGTCCAATCTAAGGGAGTATTTTCAGACGATGGATCAGAACCGCCTCCGCTTAAAATTGAACCAATAAAATAAGTTTTTACATCTGTCAGATCTGATACAGCTGAATGATCAGCTTGTGTCATCTGTCCAATCTTCTCTTCAAGTGTCATTCTCTCAAGTAGATCATCAACACGATTTTCAATTGAAACTTGAGGATTCAAATATGTGGGAGTCTGTGCTTGAACTATCGATATTACACATACAAAGAAAAAACTAAATCTAAAAATATTCATCAAAATCCAATAGTATTAAAAAAAACAATAACATATTTCTAATTTCTGAATAGAGATATCAAGCAACTATTCCTTTTCATAAACTCTAACATAATCGATTTCCATAGTAGCCGGAAAAGCTTCTAAATCAATCCCCTGCGCTCCTCCCCAACTTCCTCCAACAGCAACATTTAGGATTAAATGGAAACGTTTATCAAAAGGCCATTTTTCCCAACCAGAATTTTCATTATTGAATGTAAAATAGAAAAGATCATCTATATAGAATTCAATACGGTCCTCAAACCATTCAATGGCATAAGTATGAAATTTAGAAGTTGCAGTTGGTATTTTAAGATATGAGGATTTTTGAGTACCTATTGAATGATTATATGCTTGAGTATGTACTGAACCATGAATTCCATTTTCATCATAACCAACATGTTCCATAATATCAATTTCACCACTTGCTGGCCATCCCCCATACTCCCAATCGGTTGGCAACATCCAAATTGCAGGCCAAGTTCCCCTGCCCTTGGGTATTTTTGCGGAAACTTCGACTCTTCCATACAACCAATCACCTTTATTTAAAGTTCTCAATCGAGCCGATGTAAACTCTCTTGTACCATCGGGACCAGTGAATTGTTCTTTCTTAGCAGTTATAAATAATTTGCCGTCACTTAAATAAGAATTTTCCTTTAAAGGTGTATAATATTGCTCCTCATTATTCCCACCACCATTACCGTTAAACTCATGTTCCCATTTATTTAAATCAATTGATGATCCATCAAATTCATCATTCCATACTAATTTGTAACCCTCAATATTTAATGAATCATCAACGCTACTCGGATTACTTTTGTCTTCAGAACAATAAGTGAGTATAGTTGAAAATACTATTAAAAGGATAATGTAATAGTAACTTAGATATTTTTTTGTCAATTGTCTCATATTCTTTACCAAAATATTGAATAAAGTAATGCAAGTATCAAAACAACAAGATAAGAAGCAATATTAAAAACTTTATCAGTGCTAAATAATTTAGCGGTCAAGTTGAATCCCTTTGGATCATCATCATTATCATTTGAAGATAAACTAATCATACCAACAACAACAATTGTGATTATAAAAGTATACATCATTTGATCCATAAATGGTAATTCCATGATCGGAAGCTTAAGTACCAGCGCAATAGGAATTGAAAGTATGGCACCCCATATTGCTCCTCTCGTTGTAACCTTCTTCCAGAATAGTCCTAACATTGCTACAGCCAAAATACCCGGGCTGACAAGCCCAGTATACTCTTGAATATATTGAAAAACTTGCGGTAAACTTTCCAAGAAAGGAGCAATACTCAACGCAATTACCAATGAAATAGCTGCGGTAAATCTGCCTATTGTAACTAATTTCTTTTCACTTGCATTTTTGCTGATATATGGTTTGTAAATATCCATAGTAAAAATAGTTGCTGTTGAATTTAGCATGGAAGCTAGAGAAGAAATGATTGCAGCAGTTAACGCAGCGACCACAACCCCTTTGAGTCCGGTAGGAATAAAAGTACTAATTAACCATGGATAGGCTTTATCGTAATTAACTCCTCCATTTGCTTTGGTAAACGCTTCTCTGGCACCTTCTATAATTGCTGTCCCTTCAGGTTGCGAGAACATAACGAATGCAACAATTCCAGGAATAACAACGATCAGTGGGATAATCAATTTTAGAAAGGCAGCAAATACAATACCTCTTTGAGCTTCCTTCAATGATTTTGCAGCTAGAGTTCTCTGAATAATATATTGGTTAAACCCCCAATAATATAAATTCGCAATCCACATTCCACCTATCAGAACAGCAATGCCCGGCAAGTTACTAAACTCAGGATTGTCTTTAGATAATATCATGTGAAACTTATCACCCGCTTTATCATAAATATGACCTAATCCTGCAAATATTCCACCCTCCGGGGTCACATAATCAAGGGCAATTACTGTTGTGATTATTCCACCCAATACTAGCAGAATTACTTGAATAACATCTGTCCATGCCACCGCCGATAAACCACCATATAATGAGTAAGCTGCTGCAACAAGGGCCAGACCAATCATAGCCGGCACTAAAAGACTGCCATCACCAGTTCCCATAATTGTATCTAGCGCTTTTGCACCTAAAAACATTACAGTCGTAAGATTTACAAAAATGAATAAGAATATCCAAAATATTGCTAAAATCGTTTTTAAGGTTGTATTGTATCTTTGTTCAATATATTCCGGGATGGTATATATTTTCTTCTCAATAAAGATTGGCAAGAAAAATTTACCAACGATGATAAGTGTAATAGCAGCCATCCATTCATAAGATGCTATTGCTAAACCTCCCGCAAATCCAGAACCTGACATGCCAATTATTTGCTCAGCAGAAATATTTGCTGCAATTAAAGAAGCACCAATTGCCCACCAAGTAAGTTTATTACCAGCAAGAAAATAATCGTTCGAATTTTTTTGATGCCCCTTTTTATCTCTGGAGACAAAAAGACCAAGAGCTACAATACCTATAATGTAACCAACGAAAATGATGTAGTCAATAGTTGCAAAATTCATATCCTTTTCCGGAATTTTATGATCAATTTATTTTATTATGATTATTACCATCAATTTTTTATTAAATCTTTATAGATACAACAACCTTTTCTATCTCACCATTCCTTTTAAATATAGATTGACTAATCGCTTTATTTATCATCAATCCATCAGAACTAATTAAATTACCATCAGACTTATATATCTTCAATTGATTAGTATTTTCTTTTCTATAAATAAAAGGTAATTGACAATATGTAAAGGCCAATTCCCCTATCTTTAGCACAATAATTTTCTTTTCTCCTCTAACATCATAAAATGTAAATTCTTCAGCTTGAGACAAAAATTCTTTATCATTTACCAGAGCCGGTAAAATATTAATGGAACCTTTATTTATTAGCAATCCAAGCTCACCAAATCTTGAAATAATATCTTCTTTTACCTGACCAGTCATTCCAGGTTGCTGAACACCCGAAAATATTGGTGTATGTGAATATGGATCGGTCGGAAATGCTCCATAAATTTCTGGAGATTTGTAAATACCAACCCCATCTTTAATTTTGTAGAAATAATCTTTTAACTTTTCGATTTCAGATTGGTCAGCGTTAGTAAGATAAGCATTAAAAAAAGTTTCCTTCACTGCTAAAACAAGTTTAGAAACCATATGCCAATAAATGCTTCCCAGTCCCTCATATTTATAAAATGTGCCTGATCTTCCCGTAAATGATTTGTGGTTGAAAAGTGATTCATAAATTTTTAATATTTTTGAGACCTCTTCATCAAAGTCAGAATTTATTTCTAAACCACTTAATTCAGATAATTTCGTTTTTAATATTTTGGCATTTCTAAATTCACCCTTAAAATGATAGTTGCCAAGAATATCTTTTTTGATAATATCCTCATTTTTAATTTCAATTAATTTTTGTAATAATTCTGATGATTTGAAGTCATCTTCCGATATTGTATTTTTATCAATGAATCGTGGCAACTGTCTATCAGGATATAATATGTAACTATTTTGATCCTCCCTATATAGGCTGCTTTTTCTCAGAGCTTCAAGTAATTTTATCGATTCCCCTGCTGATAAAAATCCTGAACTTAAAACTGCGACTTGACCTTCAAGCATTTCGTAAAGATGAGAAATTTTAATTTCCTCACCTTCAAATGAAATTAAATTATATGCATGGTAGAGACAGTCATCCCTTTTATTAAGCTTTATTGTTTCATCAACATAAACATTAACTAATTTAAGAAATTCAACAATTTTAATACTTTCCACTTCATTCTTTATTGATGAAAAACCAGAATTATATACTTTATTTCTATATTTTTCTCCTGCAGTTCCAAGCCCGAGTAGTATTTCTTTCCTACTCTTATCAGTAAAATTCTTATTTAATATATATTGATGTTGATCAAGCACATGATAAATATCATTAAATAAATCACTAACTTCTTCACTAAATGAAATGGAATCTGTTTCACAATCAGAAAATAAATTAATACAAAATGAAACATATCGCCGAATGTAATAGAGAGTTACCATTGAAACACCATGACCAACAAGTGCATTGTTTGCATCATTCCATTCAGGCCTTTGAGTATTCATCCAAATGCCAGCCCCGGGAATAAAATTGCTCAATTTAGAAAGCAAAGTAACAAACAACTTTTCTGCTAAGTTTACCTGTAATAAAGATCCATTATTATTTTTTAAGAATCTCTCATCCGTTCCATTTTTACTTTCATTAGCAACTATTTGATCATGTAATTCATGATCAAACTCAATTGTATTGTGAGGATCTTCAATTAAATCAGCAAGACTATTTAATTTATAAGGAACATTTGCATATGAATAAAGATCACTGGATATTCTTGATTTTAGTACTGAAGAATTATACTCCCTAGATAATTCAAGGAGTTTCAAAAGATATATTATTTGATGATCCCCCCAATAGCCAATATTAGACCAAGGTGTATCTTCTTCAGGAGCTTCCCAATCAAATCCCTCTCGAGTTACTCTATATGGATTATATCCATCTGCAGTAGAGGCATTTAAGAATTTCGTAATCATTGCTTCCAGATATTCTGGAAATGATAGTGCTAGTGCTTCCCAATTCTGAAAAAGATCACGCCAATTTCCTTCATAATTAAGAATTTTTTCATTTTTGTTGTTTTTAATATCAATTGAAAACTTATTCCAAGGTCTGCTTGGATCTCCATGTCTTCGGCTAAAAGTTAACGGAAGATATTCTAAGGATAGTTTTATAAATTCTGTATCACCTGTTTCTTGAATTATGTCCTTTAGATCGGTATAAGATATTTTTTCATCAATTGATTTTAATAGTTCTTGATACTTATTTCGAATTCTCTTATTAGTTGATTCTAAAAATAAAATAAAATCTGCCTTACTAATACTGTAAGAATCATCAAAAATGCCGCCTCGCATTGTATTAAAAAGGACGTTGGAGAAATGCCTCGAAGTCCCAAGTCGATCGGAACTTAATTGCAATCCGTCTGCAGAGGCTATAATTTTTACTAATTTTTCGGTTCCATTTTCAATATCATTTTCAACAATAGTTTTAACATCAGAATTTTTAGAAATTAAATTCTCTATTTTCGCTACCGAAGTTAAATCCTGATTAATCTCAGAGACAATTATCCAGTCTTTTGTTTCTCCTGCATCTAGTGAAATCCTACTATTTATAAAATATGCACCTCTTGCAGCTTTTATATCCAGTTCATTTTTTAACTCATTTCCGGATCTAAATTGATCTAACTGCCTGGATGAAAGAAGATGCTTATTAACTTTTATTCCTGATGACCAAACAGAGGTAGCTTTTAATGATTCACTAGGTTCCGCTTTATCAGAAGGTATTGAGCTTAATGTGTAAATTCCAATTCCATATTCTTCAATAAGTTCATTTTTTTTGTAACCATCTAATAATGTGCTTAATTCAGTTTGAAACTGCTGATAAACACCGAACGGAAGGATGTTTTGTATCCCGTCTAATACATTTATCGAAACTGGATTATCACCGTTATTATTTATCTCAGATTTCTTTATAAAACCATAATCTTCACTTGTCAGCCATGAATAACTAAAACTAACTCCCAGGTCCAAATTCTCTTCTACAAATTTTATTTTATTGCCTGGAATATTTTTATAAATGCTACGTTTAATTTTGTAAATATTTATATGACAGGCAGAAAATGGTTCCCATAAATGCGTTGAGTTGTTTGTTGTAATCTGCAATATTGTTTTACTACCCGTAATTTCGTGAGATGTGTGAATTACATCATCAGTGTAATAAGGGAATAATGCATTATCCGGATTTTTTCTCCCAGCGGTTAAGCCTCCATTGCTCGAAATAAACATCCAGTGGTCTGAACTGCTTACTATACTCATAAAAAATGGAGTCATTTTATCAAAATTAGAAATCTTATAAAAAGTCTCACCATTTATCTCAACATACTCTCCAGTTACCGGCTCTTTATTTATCTGCAGTTTTTGATTACCAAGAAACAATTTAATATTCTCTCCTATTTATATTTATATTTATAGATTTATTATACTTTATTAAACCTTAAGAATTAACTTCCAATATATTATGAACAATTTAAGCTGTTACAACTTCCTCTTGTCTTCTTTCTGAAAGTTCCAGCTGAACTTTTTCCATAAACGGTTCTGTTAAATTATAGAAGAATAAGAGTACAACCGAAAGTATCATTAATGTCCCAGGAATAATGCTCAGCATCAATTTAATACCAAGAATTGATTCTGATGTCTGAACAGTATTGGGGACATAGTTAAATAGTGCTAATAACCAACCCGTGATTGCTCCACCAATTCCCCATCCAAATTTTTGACCAAAAGTTGCTGCTGAAAAAACAATTCCAGTTGCTCTTCTGCCAAATTTCCATTCAGCAAAATCAGCAGTATCAGCATACATTGCCCACAGAATTGGAACACCTGGACCGTTGAAGAACCCAACAAGAGCTGAAATAGCATATGCCCATTTATATTGTTCTGGTGATGGAAGAAACAAAGCGAGTACCGCAATTCCGGATAAAGCATTACTCATAATGTATGTATTTCTTTTCCCAAATTTTTTAGTTAATGGTTTTGAAAGAGGTATCCCTATTATTAATCCGATAGTCCCAAGAACAGCGAACATAGAGAATAAGCTTTCATCCCCTACGTAGTATTGGAAATAATAAAGTCCAACTGCAATTCTTAACGAAAGAAATATAAATGTAACCAATCCCATTAAAAATAAAATCATCCAAGGCCTATTGTGCATTAGATCCTTTATATCTTCTTTAAGTGGTGTGGCTTGTGCTTTTGGGGGTTCTATTCTTTCTTTAGTTGAATAAAAAGTGACATAAAATAACCCAATGGCTATAACAGCAAATATTGCCATTGTCAGCTGGTATCCTAAAGCTTTATCACCTGCTCCTAAAAAAGCAATCAACGGCAACGTTAAACCTTGAACCATCAATGCTGCACTTTGCCCAAATACAAATCTGTATGAATTAAGACTGGTTCTTTCGATTGAATTAGAAGTCATTACAGCAGATAAAGCACCATAGGGGATATTGTTAGCTGTATAAATCATCATCATTAAAATGTACGTTACATAGGCATAAATAATTTTTCCATTTACGCTAAAGTCAGGAGTGGTAAACATTAAGACTGCCATAATACCAAAAGGGAATGCTGTCCATTTAACCCATGGTCTAAATCTTCCATACTTTGATTTTGTTCGGTCAGCTACTGCACCCATCATAGGATCATTTACAGCATCCCAGATTCTTGACAGCAGAAAAAGTGTACCGACCGCTGCAACAGGAATACCAAATATATCTGTATAATAATACATCAAAAATATCATTACAGTTTGAAAAACTATATTAGCAGCAAAATCACCTAATCCATATCCAACTTTTTCTTTAATCGATAATTTTTGGTCTACTTGCTCCATGAAGATCCCCTATTTATTAATTATTATTTTCTGCAACTACATATTCAATTATTGCAGATAGTCTTATATCATTTGAAGCACTACCTATATGAATTCTGAATTTACCAGGCTCTGCTTTCCAATTATTTAAATCTATATCGTAAAAAGACAACATCTTTTCATCTATCTTAAACACTACTTCTTTCTCTTCTCCAACATTTAAATGTATTTTTTTATAACCCTTAAGTTCTTTCTTTGGTCTCTCTACCGATGCTTCAATATCCTCAATATATAACTGGATAACTTCACTACCACTTAAATTTCCAACATTCTTAATTTTAATTGATAAATCTAAATCTTCACTTTGATGGATTTTCGATTCATTCAAGTTCAAGGCGCTATAACTAAAATCTGTATAAGAGAGACCGTGACCAAATGCAAACTGAGGTTCAATTCCAAAAGTATCAAAATATCTATAACCTACAAATATGCCTTCTTTGTACTCAACACGCTGATTTTCTCCGGGGTAGTCTCCAATTTTATGAGCAGGTGAATCCTCAAGTTTTTTAGGGAAAGTAAAAGGTAGTTTCCCTGATGGATTTACATCGCCAAATATTATTTCAGCAAAAACATTACCAGCCTCAGATCCGGCATACCATCCTTGAATTATTGCAGGAACAGAATCTACCCATTCACTTACATCAATTGGTGAGCCGCCTATTGAAATAACAATTGTGTTTTTATTTACTTTAAGAACTTCTTTTATCAATTGATCTTGACCATATGGCAAATGCATATCTTTACGATCAGCACTTTCATTGTCATGGTGATGGTTTAAACCAATGAACATCAACACATAATCAGCTGATTTAGCAGCTTCAACCGCATCATTTCTTAAACGATTTTTATATTCTGCATTTTGTAAACTTGTATCAACAACACCATCTTCCCAATCAAAAGTTGTATAAGTCCTATAACCCTCTGAAAATGTTATTTCTACTTTATCATTTAATTTATTTTTCAATCCTTCCAAAGGAGTTATTTCATATTTTGTTTTTACTCCTGAACTACCACCACCAGCTGCATGTTTAACAATTGCGTTTTCACCAATTACAGCAATTTTTTTAATATTATTTTTGTTTAGGGGTAATATTTTATTTTCATTCTTTAATAGAACTACTGCTTCTTGAGCTACCTTTTTTGCAACAGCAAAATTTCTATCGGAAATAAATTCCCCTCTTGAACGATTTTCATCAAATATTTTAGTTTTATACATTGCCGTTAGAATTCTTCTAACTTTATCATCAATTATACTAATGTCTACATCACCATTAAAAACAGCCTCTTTCAGTTGGTCAGCAAAATAATAATCTTCATAGCTTTCTGCATTTGTACCCATTTCTATATCTAAACCAGCTAATGCAGCATCTACTGTAGAATGTGTGCCGTTCCAATCTGAAATAACAACACCATCAAAGTTCCATTCTTTTTTTAATATTTCATTAAGCAGTTTGGGATTTTCACTACACCACTTACCATTAACTTTATTGTAGGCACTCATAATAGTTAAAACTTCTGCTTCTTTAACAGCTGATTCAAAACTGGGGAGATATATTTCTCGCAAGGTTCTTTCATCAACAATTGTATTTATTAAAAAACGCTCATGCTCTTGATTATTAAGAGCATAATGCTTAACACATGCAGCTACATCTTGCTCTTGAACAGCTTTAATATAAGGGACACAAATACTTTTTGATAAATATGGATCTTCTGAGATATATTCAAAATTACGCCCTCCCAGAGGTGTTCGTATAATATTAACACCTGGACCTAAAATAACATCCTTATTCCTTGCTCTTGCTTCCCGACCCAAAACAGTACCGAATTCAAAAGCTAAATTCGTATTCCATGTAGCTCCTAGTGCAGTTCCAGCTGGTAAGTATGTTGCAAAATCATCATCCCACCCTGCAGGTTCCCAATCATGTCGATTAATTTCTTCTCGGACACCGTGTGGGCCATCCGACATTGACCAATCAGGTATACCTAATCTTTCTATGCCAGAAATTGTAAATTTAGAATTAGCGTGCAGCATTGAAATTTTTTCATCTAAACTTAGCTGCGATAAAATTTTATCAATTTTTAATTTAACAGAATCTGTTTCTCCAGCCGATGTAATTTTAGGAACCATAAATATTAATAGTAGAATGATTGAAAAAAGAGAGTAGTTTGTAATCGATCCAGTTGATATTTGTTTACTCATAATTGTAAAATTTTTATCTATTGAACATATATTAAGTTAATTATTAATCAATATTTGGATTTATTTCGGAAACTTAAATTCACTTTAGTAAAGCCATTTTTTTTGTGGCAATTCTGTTTCCATCTATTGATAAAGTATAAAAATATACGCCGGATGATAATGATGTTGAATTAAAATTAGCTTCATGATTACCCGGTTCTTTAAATTCATTTACCAGAGTTTCGATCTTATTTCCAATTACATCAAAAACTTCAAGCTGTATTCTTCCCCTTTTTTCAATACTGTAACTAATATTTGTTTTAGGATTAAAGGGATTAGGATAATTTTGATTCAATTTAAACTCATTGTTGATATTTTTTGAATTAGTACCTTCGACATCAGTTGAAATCTGGTCAACAATTATTCCATTTACAAAAGCACTATCAACTTCTTCAGGAAAATATAAGTCAATTATTTCATCTGAAACGAAAACTTCTGAATCAATTTTATATGCTGTATTCTTTCCTGCAAGAAATACTAAATCTACATCATTTTGAATTAATATATTTTCCGCCACAATATCAAAAATTCTATCACCTACTATATCATTATCATTTTTTGCAAAAAGCAAAGAAAACTTATACAAGCCATTTGGAACTCTTATTTTATAAGTTGTTAATCCGACTCTCTCACTTTTGTAAACTTCGTCATCTTCTGTATTAAGAATATCAGTTACTTGCCCCCAATAATGAACATCTCCGGCCCAATAACCATATTCTACATCCTCACCCCATTCTTGATCACCTAGATAATCCTCAAAACTCTCACCTCCAACATTAATTTTAACGGGAAACACAAGTTCATTGCTCTTTTGAATAGTTGTTCCACGCAAATTTATAGTGTTAGGGACAGGATTATCATCTGTAATATTGAGAACAATTAAATTATAATTGATTTCTTTATTATAATTATTGGTAAAAATATTTACGCTCATTTTATCCGTACTGAGAATAGCATCAGTGATTTCAACTCCCGACAATAAATAATTACCTTCTGTCTCAGCGGAGATTTTGGAAATTTCTTCAGTAAATTTAATGGTTATACTATTATCAAAATTTTCCCTTGCCCATTTTACCTCTGGTTTAATTATATCCACATAGCCTGTATCTGTATTGTTGGTCAGACATAAAATCATTTTACCATCATCGAATACTACATTAGCCGGAAGAAAATCACATTGGTTTCCGCCAAAAGTATGCGTGGCCATTTCCCATCTATCATCATCCCAATAATCTAATTCATCCTGCCACTCATTAGTAAAATTATTTCCAGTTCCATAATTGCCATCTCCCGGAGTATAGGATGAATAACTTATCCAATCATAATAAGAGAAAGCGGGCAGTGCATTATCGTTCCATATACCCACCCAATTCGTATAGATGGGATTCCAAATATTCATCATCAATTTTTGGGGATATTGTAATGTAGATACATGTTCACCAGTTTGACGGTAAACTTCTTCTCCATTTATGAACCAAGCAACATATTCTGGAGTCCATTCAAAAGCATAAGTATTAAAGCTGATATAAGGATCGAATTCCACAAAATTACTTCTTATGTGAAATTTTTGACCAGGAGTGATCGTATTGAATTGAACTATATTTGAATATCTCCCTACAAACTCTATATCAATTTCGTTCCAATCAGCTGAAATTGAATCAGGATCATGATATGTAAAGAATGAAGATACTACACCCTCTCTATTAGCAGGTATATAACTTACTTCAAATCTTCCATACAAAAATGATTTTTTTGTCCTATACTCGGCACCTTTATACGGTTTTGCCAAAAGGATGCAAATATCATTTATAAAGAGAGTTAATATTAATAATAAAATTATTTTTTTTAACATAGTTTCCTGTAAAAGAATGTTATTTCCTAACTATTTTTCTAAGAAGAATTCTTATAAGAATAATCCTTGCGTCAGCACTGAATAAATACTGACGCAAAGTCAAATTAGAACAAGGTTGTATTAAAAATAATCTAGAGCAACCTTTTACAATAATTTTCTTAGAAATTAATACCTAAAGAGAATTTTTGTACGTCAACCAATCTACCAAAATCAGTATAGGAATAATCAAATCTAATATTGATATTTCCTACCAGATTCTGCCTGAAACCAGCTCCAATACTGAATGACTCTTCAGAATCATCAAGGAAAAGTGATTTATAACCTCCTCTTATAGAAAACATATTATCATAAGTATATTCTCCCCCAAGATTTACACTCTCATAATTATCATTTGGGTGAGAGGCTTCTACAGCCATAATAACTTTATGAACGTCTGAAATTATTGGTGTATAAGATACACCAACTTTAAATCCCAATGGTAAATCCCATGCATCCATCTGAAGATTCGATGGTATTTTATCATTATTTCCACCATTTTCTTCATCAAGATCAACTAAAATTATGCTGTTTTGTCCTTGCATTTCCATTTTAGTTCCAAAATTTGTAATGGACATGCCAAGTGTAATTCCTTGAAATGGTGTGTTGTATAAAACACCCATATCAACAGCAAATGCAGTAGCTGACATTTTCCAAATTGTTTGGGAAATAATTTTAGGATTAAAGCCAATTGAAAAATTGTCTGTTAAATTGACTGCCCACGCAATACTGAATGCTACATCGGAGACGCTAAAAGTTTCCCCGGTTCCGCCAGGAGCATCAACTGTTGTAACATTCATTTCATCCATATCTGATGTAATAAAACTTACTCCGAGTGTTCCAAAATCGCCCAGATTTAGTGCACCAGCTAGAAAATTGTACTTTACATCGGCAATCCATTGTGTGTGATCAAATAGAACACCATTATTCTCGAGTCTCGCAAGTCCTGCAGCATTCCAATATATTGTTGAAGGATCATCAGCAATAGCTACGAACGCGCTGCCCATAGAAGTTGCTCTTGCACCTTGGCTAATATTGAGGAATGGAGCCGCAGTTGTACCCCTTTTAGATATTTCCTGAGAAAACGTCTGGGTCATCGAGAAGAATAGCACAACTAAAATTAAAAATAATTTAAATTTCATTTTACGGTTACCCTTATTTAATTAAAGCAAATTTACCAATATGTTCGCCAATGCCTGGTGCATCAACATGATAAACATAGACTCCAAATGCAACATCCATTCCATCTTCACTTATCAAATTCCATGATAAAGCTCCATTCGTTGGTGAAGTATCTTTATTTAATGTTTTAACCAGAGCTCCATTCATTGTAAAGATTCTCACTGTACACTCTTTGGGTAAATTAATGAAATCTATCCTTCTTTCACCTCGTCCAGAAAAATTAAGATTTCTGCTTTCCCAAGGAGCAGCAGCTACATAAGGATTAGGAACAACATCAATTTTTGATAGTTCCTCTTTCGCTTTTTCATTTTCTACACTTGCTGCTATTGTATTAAATGTAAATTCATCTCCTTTAGCAAATTGCTTTGATGTTTTAATTCTGAAGATATCACCACCTTTAGGAGCCTGCGGAACTTGAGCACCTCCAGGAATATGGTAATTGATCCTCCATGCGAAGTCTTGAGTTCCACGATCATTATTTTCTATGATTACAATTTCATCTCCATAAGTCAAGAAGTCAGTGTTATCATTATCAATAATTTCTACTTTAACTGTATCTCCTCTTGTGACATTTATGGTATAGAAATTCAATGGGATTCTTGATTTCCATGTTTCCGTTACAGGTTCATCAAACCACCTAAACTCGTAATCTGCGGGCCAAGGAACACCTCGAATAGCGGTTGGATCCGGAAAAACGCTCATGTCTAAGTTACTTGTGCCAACAACCCATCCAGTTAAAGAATCAATAACTGAAATAGAAGTGTCGTTATTTACAGAAATTGTCATACCATCAAATTCCGGGCTAAACTTACTACTACCAATTTCAGTCAAATTACCAAATAAGGTATCTGTTAATCCATTAGCAGTTTTGATAATGGAATATCCGGTGGTTACAACATTCGGTAATTCACCCTCGGAATTTAAGGAAACTTTGTATGATGCATTATCTTTTATATCTGCGGCATTTAGAATATTTATGCTTAGTGAGCCAGTTCCTGTAGCAGTAGTAAATCTGCCAACTTCACCCTGTATTGCAGGTGGTTTGTAGCCTGCTGCAGGAGCATTTGGTGTAACAACCGCACAGTTGATATCAACGAATGTAATATTTCCTGCAATATCTGCTTTAATTATTTTGGGACTTTCAGTTGCACCTAATCCTGTCGTACCAAAATCGGGGTCTCCTTGATCATAAGAAACTACCGCATAATAGTATGTTACTCCATTCGTTACATCCTTATCTACATAAGAATGCTGAAGACCTGTATCATCACCTCTATAAAAATTTGCACCATTTATGCCAACTGGATCTGGTCCAACAATTCCATTTTTTAAATCAAATTGAGCAATAGGTTTCCAAAATTTTGGTGCTCCTTTAGAATCTGTTATTGTTTTTATATCATTAAATTCAGGTTCAGTACTTCTATAAATTAAGTAGCCTTCAAAATCTTTTTTAAATCCTTTTGTTGGATCATCATCTTCAAATCCTAAAAACGGATCTCTTGATTCCTCTGCAGCTGCGTCCCAAAATAGAAATACTTCTTCATCGCCAGGGACTGCAGTAACTAAAGGTTTATCCGGTGGTTTCGAGAAATTGTAATTAGCATTATAGATTTGCTGAACAGTTTCTTTATTAAATAGAATATCATCAAGATCATCACCAAAAACTAATGCCATAGAGAATCTTTCCCTTTTTTTCTCAAGTAAAGGAAATGGTCCAGAACCAAAGACAATACTAATATTTGAATTTTGAAGCAGAGTATCAAATGTCTGTGAATTCATCTTATTCCACATTACTTCATCATTTTTTGGCCAACCGTCAGTTGGTCCTTTTCCAGCTAATCTATAAATTGAAAGACTTCTCAAACCGATCTGATCGGATTCATCTTTGTCCAATCTATCAAAATTCGGTTCTCCTTGGGTTGGTAGTCCGTCACCTTCACCAAAATCCGGACCGGTATAATCTCTACTGAAGGGACCTATACCATCTTGTCCTACATCATTATTTAATGGTTCGTTCTCATCTGCATCCCACACACCATTACCATTTAGATCAAGAAATCCAGCCCAATCACCATCATTATCAATTCCATCATCTCTTCTCTCATCTATCATGCCATCTTGATCATCATCTAATCCGTTTTCAGCATTTCCGGGACTCTCTAAATATGCATATCCATAATATCCGGTTTTCCAATTATCCGGTGGTGCAATGCCATCATTATCAAAGGCATATGTAATATCAAGTTTAAGATCAAAAGAAGCATTATCGTCTGCATTATCACCAGAACCACCAACACCGGTATCAGTATAAAATCCAAAGGCAGCCTTATCATAAGTATAGTCAGATAAGTTAACTATATCATAATGCCAAAAAATAATGTCCTCTGCTAATACCTGTGACCATTGGAACCCTCTAACTTCTACTCTTAATCCCAACCCACCTCGATTATTATCTTCAGCAATAGGGAAATAATTATAGGGTGGTCTCGTAAATTCTTTATCTTTAGAATCATCAAGGACAAAGAATGTTTCATAATCGGCATTTTGAACACCTTTACCAAAATAGCCATACCATGCACCATCCCAATCGTCCTTCACACCAACTGCTTCCAGTGCTTCAGGCCATTCATCAGGCCACGTGCTAGGATCGATGTTATAGGCTGGATCTTCTGAACCGGGATTTACATAACCTGGAACAGGTTCAAATACCCAAAGTTCATTTGTTTGCGGATCGAAATCTACTTCCTCTCTATATGATGTTTGTAATGGGTGAATTATCTGATTGTTACCAGGAGCAACAACTTCAGCAGAAATCAATGCTGCTACACCATCCAGGTAACCATGTCCGCTCCCTTTAGGCCATTCCCCCGATGGGGCCTCCGGCCAGGTACCAACTTGACCATCATTTCGGAAAATAGTTCTAACTAAGTTTCCATCCATAATTCCCTTTTTGCGGAATGTTTTATCACCATATTCATCAGCCCGGTACAATTTGATAGCTTCCTCATCAGTCACCTGGCCAAATAATATCCCACAAAATAGAATATTTATAAAAATTAATAATATTTTCTTACTCATTTTATCTCCATTATGCGAGTATTTAAAAACCTAAACTAACACCAAGTCTCACTTCTCGAGGTGCTGAGTATCTTGTAGGATCTTTGATGAATTCCTCGATTGTATTTAGTCCAAGAACCGGACCTGCTGTTCTTGTATTCAAATCAGCATTAGCCCTGCCGGTTGTTCCAAAAACATTCAATTCATTTCTTATATCAAGAACATTATAGGCTAACAAGAATAAATTCATATCTATTCCAAACAAATTAATATATTTATTAGCTTTTAAGTCCAAGTTATAGAATGCCGGTTTTCTTCCACCGTTTTCAAATCTAACTCCTTGAGATACTCTTTCATCTTCTGTATAAGGTGTGCCTGAACCATATTGAAAGATTAGTCCAACGGTCCAATCGCCAGGGATACCAACAGTTGCTGAAAGATTAAGTGTCGATCTCTGATCCCAATTGAGCGGAATTAGTTTCTTTTCCGTTTCAACAGGTGGATCCGATTGATTATCCTGAAATACTGCTTCTTTATCTGAAGAGTTACCTTCAGCAATCTGGAATGTATAATCTAATTTTGCACTGAAGTAATCTGCAAATCGTTTGTCAAGAGTTATAATAAATCCTTTTACGTTTCCATAATCCTGATTGACAAATTGTGCAAATCTAAATCCTTCATATGTCTGTTTAATTTCTTGACTAAGTAGATCCCGTATATCACTGTAATAAACAGAAAAATCTACTGCAACATTTGGGAATAAAACTTGCTGTAAGCCTAATTCATACTTAACTGTTTTCTGCGGTTTCAAATCAGGATTGCCAAACTGCGTGTTTAATCCACTCAACTGATTTACATTGTATTCAACATTTCTGAATAAATCTTCAAAATTTGGTATCTGGAAAAAATGTCCATATGAGAAATGAATTACACCTTTATCGGAAATTGGGAATGAGACACCAAACCTTGGACTCATCTGATATTTTGCAGAAACCTCTACAGAATCACCAGCACCAGGGAAATTAGGATTCGGCGCTAGTCTTGAAGGATTCCTAATATCAGCAGGAACAAATGTATTTGCATTAAAATAATCAAATCTAATACCAGCATTAATTATCATAATGTCATATTCCATCTTATCCTGAATGTATGCAGCCAGTTCATATGGTTTTCTTACCCATCGTGTATTAAATTCAGTACCAACATCACTATAATCTAAATATGGATTACCGTTTGCATCAGAAAAGTTCTTTAAGGTTTTCCATGAATTGTCAATATCATGATATCTGCCTTCTATCCCAACTTTTACCTTGTGTTCTTTGCTTAACTGAGATGATAATGACCATTGACCGGTATAAGTTTTTGATGTTCTATCCCATCTATCTAACTCATTACCTCCAGAATTATATGTATAATCAGATAATGGAGAACCTTGAAACTCTAAAACATATCTTGGATCAAACTCATTTTCATACAAATGAGCCCAAGTTCTATATGTACTATATGAAAGTTTCAAAGATGAAAATGTACTTTGTGAAGGATAAAAAGAGATACTTAAATTGTTTACTATATCTCTATCATAAAGATCTTTTGTAGCATCTGGAGTTTGTCTAAAACCATGATTATAGTCTTTATGCCAAGAATCATCAAAAAAGACCGAATATGTAAACTTTAATGACGGTAAATAATATGAAAGTTTACCATGTAAAGATGTTTTTTCATTTGGATTCATAGAAACATATTTTCCGTCACCTGTATTTCTGTGTATCAGTTGAAGATTATTGTTTTGATCCAAAAATGCTAATGGCACATTGTCATTTGTATTATATATTCTTTGTCCAAATAAATAACCGTCATCGTTAAAATATCTACCGGAAACAAAGAAATTCAAATTTTTACTAATCGGTGTTGGTCCACTGATATTAAACTGCACATCTCTTGACATGTTAGAGCCAAAATCATCTAGGTTATAAAACAGCTCTCTATCGTTAGTATAATAAGTTCCCAAATAAACAGAAGCGCTTCCTTCATAATTTGCACTTCCTTCTTTTGTAACTATGTTTACAATCCCTGACATTGCTTGACCATATTCAGCGTTAAAAGTACCACTGATAATTTCTACTTCACGTATTGCATTGTTTTCAACACTTACCGATAAATTCCCATTGAAAGCATCATTAACAGGAACTCCATCAATTAAGTAACCCACTTCTCCTTTTCTACCACCTCTAAAATGTCCATCCATAACACCTGCCTGAAGTTTTACTATATCATCAATATTTTCAACTGGCATCATACTAATATCTTCAGAAGATACGGTCACAGAAGATGATGTTAGATCATTTGTAACTAATGGACGCGTTGCTTGTACAACTACTTCTTCTCCAAGTTCAATTGCTTCGGAAATCAACTGAACTGATATATTGGTTGTCAAATCAATTTTAACTATTACATTTTCAACAAAGGTACTATTGTATCCAACAGAACTAATTTTGAGTGTGTATTTCCCTGGTGGAATGTTATTAATGTAGTAGTATCCTTCAATATCTGCAGCGGCACCAAAAAAAGTATTTTCGATAATAATATTGGCACCAATTACTGGCTCTCCTGTATCTCTATCTGTGATTGTACCAGAAATTTTACCTGTTTGACCAGCAAACAAATTAACTTGAAGGAGAATAAGACAAATCGAGAAGAAAAAATATTTTTTTCGAAAAATCGTAAATAATTTCATGTCCTCCCCGGAACGTTAATGTAAATTTTTCAATCATAATCTTTGGGGATTGATATAATACCAATCCCCAAAAATCATAAGATTGTACTACTTAATAAGCATCATTTTCTTTGATGAAACAAAAGAACCGGCTTGTAGTTGATAAACATACATGCCTGTTGTTAAATCTGAAGCATCAAAATTAACATTATAGATGCCAGGAGCTTTTACTTCATTTACAAGAGTCTTAACTTCTTGTCCGAGAATATTAAACACTTTAAGAGTAACATTGCTCTTATTTAATACACTAAAATTAATTTGTGTTGTTGGATTAAATGGATTTGGATAGTTTTGAGAAAGTTCATATCTCAATGGCACTGTTCTTTCGTCTTCAACACCAACTGGTGATGATCCAATCCATGTATATGTCCATCGTGATACTGTTGACCATGATTGATCTTCATTTCTTGGTGACAATGTTAATAAAGCTTCTCTTGTCGTACCATCTGCATCATTTATTGCAACATCTATTTTAACTCTCATTCCATCTTTTGGAACAAAAACTGGTGATTCACCTAATTCAGCTAATCTGGTAAAAGGAATTTTACATTCTACAGTATAGCCGGTTGGGAAATCTTCTTCCCAAGCATAATCATCTGAAGAATCAGCATTGAATAAAGTACCAGCGCCTAGACCGCCAGGATTATCTGAAAAACCAATTGGTCTATTAAATCTGAAGTGATAATCTGGTTCAGCACCTTTTTGATAAGCATTATGTGTTGCACCTCTCCAATCATAAAGACCTATGAAAAAGTCAGGAGAATCTCTTAACCATGTGCTATAGCTGTCATCTGTATTGATAATGTCATCTTCAATATCGAAAGCAAGATACATGTAGTCATTATCCATAGCTACATAAACATCAGCAGATAAATCTTGATCGCCATCATGTGACTTTTGATCACCACCTAGGAATCCATTACCTTCTGATACATACATTCTAAATGGTGCAATTCCAGCCCAATCATCCAAGCTACCATCTGCAGCAAATCCGTTGGGTGCACCTAAATGAACGGTAGTTACTCCTCTAGCAGTATTTGTAACTGCTGCACTTGAAGTTGAAACAACACTTTTATTTCCAGCAGCATCTTGGCAAACAACTGCATAGTAATATGTAACTTCAGTATCAGTAACAGGATATCTGAGAATATGTTCTGTTGATTGAACGCCTTCTGCAATATTTGAAGCTACTTCTTCAGTCATATCTGTAATTTCAGTAACAGGCTCTGTTCCGTAATAAACATGATAAGATTCACCTTCTTCACCTGGGACATCAGACCAAGCAACAAGATTTGAATATGTTGCTGGTATACCTTGGATGTCTTGTGGTGCTTCTGGAGCAATAAGATCTGCTTCATATCTTCCTAACCAAACATTGTCTAGATAAACCACTTTACCTGATCCACTTCCCTCTGCTAACATATGCAATCTCATAACAGCACTTGTATCAAATGTAGTAGAGCCGTCATAATAAGTGGTAAAGTACTCCGTCATTGGGAATGCATAATCGTGCCATTGTCCATCTGCAATAGGTTCAAAATTAAATCCTAATCTTCCTTCATTAGCGTTTCCTTGTTTAACTGCAACAGAATCTTCCCATTGAATTCGTGTGTTACCTACACCAGGTTCAGCTTTCATTTGGAATTTTAATGTGTCTATTGGCCATGAATAACTCATATCAATTGGATCAAATCCCCAAATTAATCCCGTCCAGGCATCACCTTGAGTCCATTTTACAGCATTTGTTAATCCATCAGAACCTGCACCTTCTTCAACTTCAGCACCACCGCCCCATGAGAAAAACTCAGTCATAGTTGCTGGGTTACTTAATCCGTTGAAAAATACAAAGGTTTTAGGTAATACCTGTTTTAGAGCCATATCATCAAAGATAATACTACCTGTTGATACTTCACCGGTATTTGAACCATCAATTGAGAATTCTATTCCCCAACCTTTGATTTTATCTTTATCTAAAATTCCGTTACCGGTAATTCCTGCCCAACCAGTTTGTGTAAAGCCTTTATCATTCCAATATTGACCACCGCCTTGTGTATCATCTTCAAGATTCATCTTAAGAACGATTTCATTCCATCCTGGCTCTTGAGTTAGAATGTACTCGAAAGAATAATATAATTCAAGCACGCCAGTATCATAAATATCATAACCACCTTCGGTATCACTTACGTCAAACAGTTGAACTCTTAAGTGCACTGCTCCACCCATAGAACTGGTATCTTTTACATAATACCATAATGATAATGAGTCATGGCTTGAAAAATCATAAACCCCTTGTGGGTCTGGATGCCAATGCTCTAATTTTGTGAATCCACCCCAACTTTCAGCTCTTTCAGCACTCCAATCAACTTGCATAGCGTTAGATCCGCCATGTGTAATTGCTGATTGATAAGTGTAGGTAATACCACTGTTCGTTGAATTGTCGGAGTTTACAATATCCCAGTATGAAGAATCTGGTTCAACATCAAAGTTGTCAATTACTCTCACTTGCGCAAACAAAGCGGTAGCAATTAGGGTTAATAAAATAGTGAATAATAGGTTTTTCATATAGGTGCCTCCCTATGTTAGTTTGTAATTAGTGAATAATTTCACTCTGTTTGTTTTTTTTAAGATTATTTTTCTTAATCTGATATTCTATAGATGAAATTTTAATTTCTTCGTTGCTATTTAAGTCATATTTTGATGATAATTTAAGGCTATTAAGACTCTCAAGCTTTGCGTCTTTTAACAATAGTGATATTATGATTACAATTAATGAAGTTAAACAAAATAGAAAAATTGCAAAATGCAAATAGTTAATTTTGTGAAATTCATTAAGTAAATAGAAATTACTGAAAACGGAAGAATCAATAGACGCTAAGATAATCTTCAAAAATCCTACAGATCCCCCAATTATTAATGCCCATATTGCCCCTCTGCTGGAGGCATTTTGCCAGAATATTCCTAATAGAAAAACACTAACAATTGGTGGAGCAATATAGGCTTGTAAAATTTGAAGTTGCATATAGATATGTGTATCGATCATCTTCAACAAAGGTATAATCGAGATAGAAATAATAACTAATACCATCGTTGAAAGTCTTCCAACCAAAACAACTTCATTTTCTGAAGCTTTTGGTTTAACAAAATTGTAAATATCTAATGTAAATAGTGATGCGGTACTATTAAAAGAGCTAGATAATGATGACATTAGTGCAGAGAAAAACCCAGCTATCACCAACCCTTTTATACCGATGGGTAACAAACTTCCGCTAAGTAGCAATGCATAAGAAGAATCACCCTTCATATTTGGATACAGTATAGCAGCAATAATTCCTGGAAATATCAAAAAGAATATTGGAAATATTTTAAGGAATGATGCAAGTATTGTACCCTTGCGAGCATCCTTAATACCTCTAGCACTGAGAATTCGCTGAACTATATATTGGTCTGAGCACCAGTACCAAATTCCCAAAATTGGAGCACCCAATAATATCCCCGTCCAAGGTAGGTCTGAATCAGTAAAAGGTTTGAAGAAATGCAAATAACCCGATGGCAATTTTTCAGTAATCCCTGAAAAACCGCCAATTTCAAAGAATCCAAATACCGATAGTAATACTGCGCTAGAGATTATCATAAATGATTGAAAAATTTGGGTGTTGACAACAGAAGACATTCCCCCTATTATAGTGTAAATACCAGTAAGAAGCACAATTAAAATTGCTGAGGTAAACATATCCCAACCTAATACTCCAGAAAGAACTAAACCGCCAGCTATTAGTGTAACAGCAATTTTTAGGAATAAGTAAGCAAAAACAGATACAACAGTTAAATAAATCCTAGCCCGATCATCAAATCTTTTACCAAAGAATTGAGGGACAGTATACACATCTGCTTTAAGAAATATAGGAGCAAAAAACCAACCTAAGAACAATAATATAATAGCAGAAATCCACTCAAAATGTCCAATACTTAAACCATGGATAGAACCTGCACCAGCTAAACCCACTAAATGTTCACTTGAAATATTTGTTGCAAATAGAGAAGTCCCAATTGCAAACCAACCTAAATTTTTACCTGCTAAAAAATATTGTTTACTGCTGTTATCATGATTTCTTGAAAAATAAACCCCAATGAAGAGGACAATAACAAAATAGACTTGAATTATTATGTTATCTATGTTGCTTAGATTACTGCTCAAGGGTCTCACTGTGGATTAATTTAACATGTTCATTCATATTTGATGCCAATTTAACCTCAACTAAAACAGATTAAAAACAAACAATTGATTTAAATAAATTGAGGAGGAGTTATTATCTTGATAATGGTATTATTATTTTAATAACTATACAATTGTGTCTTATTGTTGCCGATATATATTCAGTAACGCATCATAAATTTTCTGAGCGTTCGGATAACTTGGATTTATCTTGAGACACTTTTGAATATTGCTAATGGCTTCTTTCAAGTTTTTTTGCTCAAAATAAATAGCTGAGAGGTTGAAAAATATCTTAGGATCGTTTGTGTTGGATATGCACTTATTATAGAATTTTAAAGCTTCTCGATGGTTTCTTTCATTAAAGTAGATATGTCCTAGCTTTTCTGCCGATAGTAAATCCGAGAAATAGTTGTGATACTTTTTAAGAAAATATTTTAGATACTCTATTTGATTCTTTTCCTCAAGTGTTTTAATTACTTTTAAGTAAAAATAATTATCAAACGGTTTATCTTCAATCAATACATTTAACTCTTCCAAATAACCACTCAGATTACCATTATCTAAATAATATTTAGCCAATTTAGCATGTGCGCTCTCCCAACTTATTTCTCCATTTAATATTTCATTTGCAATCTTAACCTCAATGCTTTCGGAGTTTGGTAAAAATGTTAAATTATTTTTTTTCTCAACAAATGGGAAATCATTTTTAAGATACTTTATCCTTAACATTGAAAACAAAGAATCTAGAGGAGAATATGAACGAAATACTCTAGGATTGTTAATCACCTCCACAGATTTAATTAAATTAAGTTTAGCTAGGATTTCCTTGTTAGAACTTATTGACTTTTGTAATTGTTCTGCAATTAATTCATTCCCTTTAAGTGAAGGGTGGAGATGGTCTAACATCAAATTATCGCCAATTATACCTTTGGGACTATTTTCTTCTAAATTCTTTTTAAAATCTAAAACATTACTATTATGTTGCTTACTTAAGCTAAAAATGATTTGATTAAATTTTTCTGGGGCTCTGAACCTAAGCTTATCCTCATCTTTGATTTCTATTAATCTTACTTTTGAGATTTCATCTGGATTATTAACAACTGATTGAAATTCCTGATATAGGGTGTCACATCCAGTAAATCTGCATAATGGTGCTTGCATTAAATTTGATGCTAAGGTACCGACGATCGTCTCGACATTTTCCTCTTCACATCTATTTAGTATGTATTCAAGATTATTCTCAAATTGCTTAACACCATCGCAATACATTTCAGAATTGAGAGGGACAAGATTTTTACCAGCTAATTCACTCATTAAAGTTTTACCGGGTTCGGATTTCCCGGAAAATGTAGAAAATATATTTCCTATAAAATTTTCCAAAAGTTGAACAGTTTTAAATTCTTTCAACTCAAGTATGAGTCTGGTTGTGAATAAATTATAAAATCCAGTAACATTAGAAGCTGGACCAAGAGCTCCGTAGTACTCATTATGCCCTGCATAAATAATTATCAAGTCTGGGTCTTCTGGAAAAACATCGTCAATAATATCTCTAATTGTTATCGAATTTATTGCAGAAACACCTAGATTAATCACTTCGAAATTTATTTCTGGATATTGACTTTGAAGTTTATTTTTTAACAGACGAGGGAAAGATCCATTTTGTGGATGTGGAAATCCTGCAGTTGTACTTCCACCTAAAGCAAATATCCTAAAGGTATTTTTACCTTTATCTTTTTGAAATCCATCTGCAATTACAGATGGTCTTAAGGGTAAATTTCCAAAATATTTTTGTGGTAAATTTGGATTAAAAAATTTGTAGTTCTCAAACTTATCTGAAATTTTAATAAATGTGGTATAGTCATTACCGTAATTGAGAAAAACCAGTACTAATTCTAAAATTAAAACAAATAATATTGGAATTAGCAATGCGAATAGATAGAACCATTTGGGATATTTTTTTATTTGTTTCTTTTTCAAAATTATCTTAAATCAATTTCTGGAACTAAAACTAATGAAAAATTAAATGTTTATAAATTGATGGTCAAATTATCTGCTTCGATTTATGATAATTTTATTAATTTATTGAGAAATCTATAATTACAGGCATATGATCTGATGGGTATTTATCATTAAATTTGTCCCCAATTATAGCGTGATGAATTACATCAATGTTATTGGAAACAAAAATAAAGTCAATTTTTTCTCTTAGATCATCCATTGAGTTGAATCCATTAAATGTATCACTTGTCCCATAATTAAATTCTGCCAGTAACTGTGAGTCTTCTACTAATCCATATTTTTGAATTGACCTATAAGGATTTGAATCCTTAGTAAAATTAAAATCACCAATTAAGATTACTGGAAGTTCTTTTACGTAGGAACTAATTTTTTTCATTAAAAGCTCAACGCTTTCTTCTCTTGCCAAATTGCCTTTATGATCAAAATGAGTATTTATTAAAAATAAACTCTCATCAGAAATTATATTTTTAACAATAGCCCAGGTTGCTATTCGCTTATAGCTCGCATCCCAGCCAACAGATGGTATATCAGGAGTTTCAGATAACCAAAATGTCCCGAACTTTTCAATACTAAATTTATTGGAAATGAACAATGGACTAAACTCACCTTCATTTTTTCCATCATCCCTTCCAACACCAACTAGTTGGTAACCGGGAAATTCTTCAAGAATAAATACAACTTGCTCTAATAAAGCTTCCTGCAAACCAAAAATATCGGGGGAGTGAAATCTTATCATTTCAGCTACATTATCTTTCCTTAAGATCCATTCTTCACCAGGGTTGTTATTCGCATAACGGATATTATATGTCATTACCCTCAAAGTAGAATTTTGAGCCAAACAAGTTGACCAAATATAAAAGAACACTAAAATAATTACTTTTAACATAAGCAAGCGATTCTATTTAGATAATAAATATATCATTTAACAAGCAACATATTTTTAACAGATATGAATTTATTTGCCGTAAGTTTGTAAATATACAAGCCCGATGAAAGATTTGAACTGTTAAATTTAACTTCGTGAAATCCAGCAGCAAATTCACCATAAGCTAATTCAGTAACCTTCTGTCCAATTATATCAAATACTTCTAAACTTACTTTAGAATTTTCAGGAAGGCTAAATCTTATTGTTGTGCTTGGATTAAAGGGATTTGGAAAATTTTGGAATAGCTCAAAATTCTCCGGTAAACTATTTTGATCATCTATGTCAGTAACAAGTGAAGTGGCCTCAAGATAATTGAAGTTAAAGCCTCCCGAATTACTTGTTTTAAAGAATCTCATTTGAAGTGTATGCTCACCTTCCGGAAGAAAGACGCTGTCTTGGGTAATAGTCTCCCAAACCTGGTATCCTCCAGTATTTGGGACACTCTGATTAACTAGATTTCGGGAACCAAGACTCAGCAAGAATATTCCATCACTAGTTGTGGAAGCGAATCTAAAATCTATTTTATAAAAACCTGAGTCAACTATGTTTACAGTAAACTTAAGCCACTCCCCAGATTCAATCCAGCCAACGTTATATCCATTTCTTATAAAGTCTGTACACCTCTCAATATCAACCCCATTATTTCTATAAGACCAACCGGAATTATAAGCACCACCATTTGTGTTTTTATAATCAGAATCATAATAACCAACCCCTTGACCACCTAGATCATAATCTGAGCCAAATATAGTACCAGGAATTTCATGATATTTGAATGGGCTAGAGATAGAAGGTTGCGGTTCAAATAAGGACTTGTGAACTTCAGATTGAATCTTACAATTCTCAAATTTAAGAGCATTAAATTGATTAACAAGAACTGTATAAGCATAGTCTGCATTAGGCTTTGATGCATTGCCATTCCAATAATCGGTTATTTGCTTATATCCTTCAACCTTTGATGCAGATAAAGGTGCGGAAATACTTTCAATTTTTTTATGGGGCCACCATGCCCATCCAATATTATTCTTAGCCATTAATTCTACATTCTCTCTGAACCAGTCATTCGAATTTTCACCGGTCTCACCCAACCAAAGCGGTCTGTTATGTGTATTACGTATAGCAGTTAAATAGTTTATTGTCCCTTGGTCGGTCTGATTCCAATATTTGTGAAAACTGTAAACCATATTTTCATCCCAAGGCGGTGTTAATCCATCAAAGGTTGTTGCATACCAATTTCCCTCAATAAATAAAATATGATTATTGTCAACCTGTCTTATCGCATTCGTTATTCGAATATATAAGTCACGGAGAGGTGGGGCATTAGCTCCAAGATCCTCAGCTGGTTCGTTTATTAAATCGTAGCCGCCAATCCATTCTTCATTTACATATCTTTGAGCGAGTGTTTTCCAGAGATCTACCGTTACATTTTTCATTTGCTCACTATCCCATAAGTAAGGAATGGAGGGATTATAATCAGCAATTCCACCTTTACTTTGTCCGCCTGGTGCAGCATGCAAATCCAATATAAGATACATTTGGTTTTCTTCACACCATGTTAGTAATGTATCGATAGTTTTGAATCCTTCTTCATTGAATGTCAGTGGATCTAGATTAGAAATGAGTTTATTCCAATGCATTGGAAGTCGTATTGAATTAAATCCCCAAGCAGCTAGGCTATCAATATCAATTTTACTAACATAATTTTTATGATAGAGTTCGTACAATTCAACTGTTTTTTCCTCACCAACTAATTCTCTGATAGCTTCCCTAATTTGCCACTCAGCGTCTTTTTCACCAGTTTGAAGCATATATCCTTCTTGAACTAACCATCCTCCTAGCCCCATACCTTTAAGTATGAAATTATCATTAACATCATTTATTATTTTTTGACCATCTACTCTTAAAAATCCTTGTCCAAAAATGTGATAAGTAATCGTAAAAAATGAAATTAAAAATAGATTCTTGATCAACTTAGAATTTAACATTTGGTTCCTACTAGTTTAGTTTTATATAAAGTAACAAAAATCATTCCGTGTAGAAAAGTCAATTTTCGCGAGAAAAAGCAAATTTTCAAGAAATAAAGTAAGGGGGATTATTAAAATAATAATATTACTATGATATTTATTTTAATCCAAGCTCTTTACTCATCCGATAATAATTTGGGGGAGCTAATCCTAATTTCTTTGCGGCTTCAGCATCAGAAAACGAATTGTCTCTGACATATTCAAAATATTTTTGTCGAAAAGACTTTTCTAAATCTCGCAACGGTTTGAACTCATCTAATGATTCAAAATTAAAAATATCTTTCGAGTAATTAGAGTGATAAGGTGAAATTGTAAGTGAACTTTTAATAACCTCAGAGTTAATTGATTTTGATTCGGAAAAAAGTATTCTTTGTACTACATTTTTTAATTCTCTAACATTACCAGGCCATTTATATGCCCTCAGAAATTCTTTAGCACTGTCCTCTAATTCCGGTTTTAGAATCCCCATTTCTCTTGCAAATCTTTCAAGATAATGATTAACTAATTCGAGTATGTCACTTTTTCTTTCTGTGAGTGGTTTTATTTGAATTGGTACAACGTTCAATCGATAGAAAAGATCTTCTCTAAATAAATTTTGGTTGACCATTTTAGCTAAATCTTTATTGGTTGCAGCAATAATTCTTACATTTACTTTAAGTCTTTCAGTTCTTCCAATTTTTTCTATTTCCCCTTCTTGAATTACTCTAAGCAATTTTACCTGTGCAGATGGGGGCAGCTCAGAAACTTCATCTAAAAAAATTGTACCGTTATCTGCAATTTCGAAAAGCCCAAGCTTTCTGGTGTTTGCTCCTGTAAATGCGCCCTTTTCATATCCAAATAACTCACTTTCAATAAGATCATTTGGTAAACCGCCGCAATTAATTGGAACAAACTTTTCCAGTTTTCTTTTACTGTTGTAGTGAATATGATTTGCAACAAGTTCTTTACCTGTACCAGATGCTCCAAATATTAAAATGTTTACATCAGTGGCTGAATATTTTTTTATCTGATCTAATAATGATATTGTTTCAGAACTATTTCCTATAATCTTTCTTTGCTCTAATATTTGTTCAACATTTTGGTATAATTTTTTGTTTGAATTATACGATATCCATTCAAGTTTCTTCTTTTCATAAGCATTAAAAATACTCATTAAAAAATCAGTCGGCTGGTAAATGTACTTTTCTATATCACCAGGATATTTTGTACAGTACCAGAAAGCTCCGGCTTCAATTAATTTATTTGCAAACTCAAAATCAGTCATATCAATTGTGAGTTTTGTAATTACTATTATTTGAAGAGTTGAATCAATTTTTTTTATTTGTTTAATTAGTTCTTCACCGCGTAAACCACCGGCAATTTGAAAATCCATTATTACGATATCGTATTCATCATTTTTCCTCTTTAAAATCTCTAACGCATCATTTCCGTTCGAAACAATCTCTTTAATCTCAATTTTATCTTCCATTAATTTTAGAGTATTTTGAACTCTGCGGGCATCAAACTCTTCATCTTCAATTAATAATATATTTATTTTAGCCATCGTCAAAAAACCTCAATTTTGAATTTCAATACTAAATTTACATCCACCAGCTTCTAAATTTTCCACAGTTAACTTCCATCCGCATCTCACAGTTGCCATTTGATATGCAATATAACATCCATATCCACTATTTCCCTTATCTTGTATTTTTGTGGAGACACTTTCAATAAATATTCTTTGTAATCCTTTTTCATTTCTTTCTAATAAATCTTCATCTATACCTTGACCATTATCAGAAATATTTATGAACGATTTTTTCAATTCCGGATCAAAGACCGTTTCTATTTTTATTAGAACTTTTTCTTTTGTGGAATGATCGATACTATTCTGAATAAGAGGTTCAATAATTTCCCAAACAACATATTCATTAATATGAACATTAGGAACATTTTCATCAAGCTTTAATTGAAAAGAAAAAAAGTTAGTTGATGTAGAAAGTCTCAAAAAGAGCTCATCGACAAGAAACTTTATTACCTCATTTAGGTTAGTACTAAAGACCTGATTTCTTATAGTTTGAATCGGTGGGTCATACCATTTCATATCATAAATTACTCGCGACACAAAATTGGCATACTTACTCACTTTGGCTTTGGTCTCCTCAATATTTTCGTTATTTAGATTCCGTAAATCTTCTTTAATAAATCCCATCACCTTTTCGGCTTTGTGGTGAGTATGGTATATCCTTTTGGTGAATAATGATTCTTTATCGTGTTCGATAGTATCCTTTAAGTGCTGTTCTCTTTCTTCGTAAAAAAGCTGTTGAGTTTCATCTCTTTCTTTAACAGTGAATGATGATATATAATACATCGCAAGAAGTCCTAATAAAATTAATGAAGTATAAATAAGTGCAACCTCATCATAGCTCGTTAGTACTTCATTTGTAATAAAATCAAAATTCGGTTTATTCTTCATATAAAATGCACCAACAAATTCTCCATATGGGATGAATGGTACAAGAATATGAAATGTATTTTCCTCATCAAGAACTGTAAAAATTTCCTCAGAATATTTAATAAATTCTAAGTTCTTTTCGAATAGTAAGAGAGCATTCTCTGATTTCTTACTTGGTTCAAATGATACTTCTTTATTCGTAAGCAGATTATAAAAATCAATTCCATCATTTATCAGAATAGGAACATCATCTTGCAATATTATTAAAGCAGTTTCTTCAACATTGGGCTCTAGAAGTTGCTGGCTAAAAATAATATTAAACGATTGAACGATTTTCTGCTTTTCTTCTTCACTTCTTTGAATATCACTTCGCATATTACCCACCAACAATTCAAGTGAAGTAGTACTTAAGTTCGCCATTCTTTCTGCGGAATCCTGTTGATACCAGTCCTGCGTCTTATGAAGAAAATTCTGAATAGATGACTTTTGAATAAAGGATAGTATTATTTGGAATGAGATTAAAATAACTAGCAAAACAGTTATATGTCTCAATTCAAATCTATACTTTGAAATTTTATCTGCTAAATTCTTTTTTATCATCTTAAAATTAACTCACCAGAAATTAACGCAGAATTAGTTTCCTTTAATGCTGAGTCAATACTCATCTGATTTTTCATTAGTCTATTTACGTAAAGCGAAATTACATCGGATATTTTAGTATAATTTGTCAAAAATGGACGATGAATTCCTGCGTCCAATAATTTTTTTTGCATTATTAAGTTTGGATGTTTGGTAATAAAATTCTGATCACTATACGCAGCTTCGATTACAGGAAGAAAAGCTCCTTGTTCATAAAAAATTTTTTGTGATTCTTCATTTAAAATAAACTTAATAAATTCTAAGGCTTCTTCTTTATTTTCACTGAATTTAGACAACATAATATTCCACCCACCAATTGTAGACCCAGCTTCAGAATTTGTTAAATGCGGCATTGGTACTTGTTTTATATGCTGAATTAAGTCTGGATTCTTTTCAAGTGCCTTTGAATCTTTTATAAAACTTGTCCATCCTCTTAAGAATATTCCATTATCAAAGATAAAATGGTCATAGCATGCCTCTTCTCGGTAATCAGTCACATCAATTGGTGAAATTTTATATCTATTAACAATATCATTAAGTAATTGAAAAGAATTCCTAACTTCATCTGATCGCCAATCAAGAGTGTCATTTTGGAAAAAGTTCGGATTCTGATTGTGTAGAATCTCATAAAAACTGCATATTAAACCCTCATAGTTGTCGGCAGGAAAAATGTAAAATGGGTTTTTACTAGTATTGAATTGATTACCCAGCAAGATAAAATCTTTCCAAGTGATTGATTCCTCAAGTTTTGTTTTAATGATTTCCCAATTTGGTAATGCTTCAAGCAAATCTTCCCGATAAAATAAAGTACTAATATCAAGATACATGGGAAGTGCTACCAATTTGTCCTCAATAATACAAGACTCAGCTGCTTTTGGGATTAAGCCTCTGAGTTCATCTTGAAAATTGTATTTATCCAGAGATTCAGCCCATTTTGCAAATCTGGCAGACCAAATTAAATCAATTGCAAACAAATCTAATTTATCACTTTTACTCCTCAACGATCGGGTTAGTAATTCTTTTCTTTCATTAGTACTAAATTTAGTAAATGGTAGGTTGATTGTTTCAACTCTAATTCTCCCATCAAACTCTTGATTAAAATTATTGACTACTGTTTGATGAGCAGGAGAAATATTGTCTGCATACTTAATTATAACCAATTTTGATTCAACACTTTGTGTTGAATTGAATGGAAATAAGCTATAGGAAAGAATAAATAGAAAGATTGCAAAAACGCTAATTAAAATAAACAATCCTACTGTTTTTTGTCTTAAGAGTTCTTGAAATTTCATTTTGTAATTTTATAAAAATTATTAAAATGATAATAGACAAAAATATCTATTTTTTAAAGGGAAATTAAGGGCTTATTATTGAATTAGTACTAGACTAAATTATTGGAAAACACTTTAATTGGGAAAAAACTACTAAAGTCAATTTGGACTTTGCAAAAAAAATAATGAAATTTCTTTAATCGGGTTTTTAACCTTGAAAATTCTTGAAATAATTATTTTAATAAATAATATCATAATATTAATTAACATTAAAACTCTAAGTATTTATTTTTTATCTAAACTTTCACGATTTTCATTTTAATATTGCAATAAATCTTTATGTAATTTTGTATAACAAATAATAAGATTTAAGAGGCAAATAGAATTCAATTAGAATACAAAAAAAAGAGAAGCAGAAGGCTTCTTAATTTCCTTACTGACTATATTTATACTGTAAGAATTGAGAATGGCAAAGTTATTGAAACATATCATGGTGAAGGATGCTATTCAGTAACTGGTTATAAATCTTCAGATTATTCAAAAAATCCCCAGTTGTGGATTAGTATGGTTCATGAAGAAGATAGAGATTTAGTAATTGCTCAATCAGATGATGCTCTGAAAGGAGAAAAAGTTGAACCGATTGAGCATAGAATTTTACACAGGGATGGTTCAGTTCGCTGGGTAAAGAATAGTATTGTCCCCATTTATGATGATAATGGTACAGTGATTTCCTATGATGGGATAATAAATGATATAACTAGTCTTAAGGAAGCAGAAGAACAAAGTCGAATTAAGTCTGAACAGTTGATTCACGCAGATAAAATGGCTTCATTGGGTACTCTAGTATCTGGTATTGCACACGAAATTAACAATCCAAACAATTTTATAATGTTAAATATTCATTTACTTCAGAAAATATGGGAGGATACCAAACCTATACTCAACCAATACTATGAAGAATTTGGTGATTTTGCACTTGGAGGGATGTCATATAAATCATTCACCGAAAAAATAGATAATTCTTACAAATCTATTGAAGTCGGTGCAGAAAGAATAAAAAAAATAATTGATAATCTTACAAATTATTCTAAGAATCCTGATCATGAATTCAAAAAAATAAGTCTTAATGAAGTTGCTGAAGTTGCAATTAGTATTACAAATAATTTCATTAAAAAATCAACAAATAGTTTTAAAGTAAATTATTCCGATGGTTTTCCAATGGTAAAAGGAAATTCTAATAGATTGGAGCAAGTAGTGATAAATTTAATAAATAATGCATGTCAATCTTTAAGAAGCATGGATGAAAAAGTTACATTAAGTATTTTCGAAGAAGCTACTACTTGTATAATTGAAGTTCTTGATGAAGGTGAAGGGATTAATGAGCATGATTTAAATAATATATTTGATCCATTCTATACAACCAAACGTGAGAAAGGCGGGACCGGTTTGGGGCTATCAATTTCTTATAATATTATTTTGAATCATGGCGGCGAGCTAAAAATAGAAAGTCAAAAAGGAATTGGTACCAGAGCAAGAATTTACCTGCCAATGTACATAGAAAAAAACTAAGGTTAAAAATGGGCATACCACTGAATCCAATTAAACCAATTTTACTTGTTGATGATGAAGAACACTTTTTATCAACAGCAGAATTAGTGCTTAATTCGAATAGATTTACGAATGTTGAAACTTGTAATAAAAGTTCAAAAGTCATTGATCGACTTAAAGAGAAAGAGTATTCCTTAGTAGCTTTGGATATTAATATGCCGGAAATTTCGGGAAAAGAATTACTTCCGAAAATATTAGAAAATTTTCCGGAAATGGTTGTTATAGTCATTACAGCGATAAATGATGTTGAAAATGCAGTGGAATGCATGAAACTGGGTGCTTTTGATTACCTAGTTAAACCGCTTGATGATGAAAGATTACTCTCCTCGATAAAACGAGGTTTATACTTTGCTAGTGTGAGGAACGAAAACATTAGACTTCGAGAGTCATTATTTAAGGACAAATTAGAATTTCCTGAAGCCTTCTCGCAAGTTATTACGACTAGTAATAGAATGAGATCTATTTTCAAATATATTGAGGCTATTGCCAGAACAAACCTTCCAGTATTAGTTACCGGGGAGACGGGAGTTGGTAAAGAACTAATAGCTAAAGCAATTCATGATATCAGTGGACGTGAAGGCGAATTAATTTCATTGAACGTTGCTGGGGTTGACGATAATCTATTCTCAGATACATTATTTGGTCATAAAAAAGGAGCATTTAGCGGAGCTGACATCGAGAGAAAGGGCCTAATAGAACAAGCGGAAGACGGCAGTTTATTTCTTGATGAAATTGGAGATCTTAGTATCGAATCACAAGTAAAACTTTTACGTTTATTACAAGATGGAAAATATTATCCTCTCGGTTCAGATGTTGCCAAACTTTCGAGTGCCAGAATCATTGTAGCAACTCACAAGAAATTAGATAAAATGAAAGAAGATGACACTTTTAGAAAAGATCTTTACTACAGGCTGCAAGCTCATCATGTTCATATTCCCCCCTTAAGGGATAGAAAAGAAGATATTCCAATTTTAATCAGCCATTTTCTTGACCAAGCATCTCAAGAGTTAAATAAAAAAAGACCAAAATCACCAAAAGAACTTTACACCATCTTAACAAATTATTCTTTCCCTGGTAATATAAGAGAATTGGAGGGTCTAATCTTTGATGCAGTCAGCAGGCATACTTCCGGAATATTATCAATAGAAAGCATAAGAAAGAAAACTATTGGAACTGAAAAGGAAGTAAAGGAAAAAAATAATTCTCCAACACAACCAGAAAATTTTTCTGACTCAATTATTTTTACAGCTCAATTTCCGACGTTTAAGACTGCTGAGTTGTTAATGATAAAAGAAGCTTTAAGACGTGCAGAGAATAACCAGACTATAGCTGCTCAACTATTAGGTATTACAAGACGGGCACTAAACAACAGAATTCAAAGATTAAAGGAAAACGACCCCAATATTTTTAAGTAACTTTCATCCTCTACTTGCCACAATTTTACATTAGGAACATTTTTACATTGTTCTCTAATGTCTTATAATTAAATGATTTACCGCTGTTTTCTTAAAGATTTGGAATAAATGTGGCACCAACCTGTAGCTTAATACCATTCAATTTAATTTATATAACTTATTGTTTATAAATCATTTAGCATCCAAATAATTTTCTGGCACACCTTTTGGCCTCCATTAGGCAAATATCAAAAAGGAGAAAGCTATGAAAAAAACAACATTATATACATTTATTGGACTATCATTTTTTCTATCATTTAAAATAAGTGGTCAAGCGTTGCAAGAAAAATTGCGAGCAGAATTTTTAACTAAGTATTATGCAGAGTATCAAAATAAATTACAGGGTATTACGGGCATTGATACAGTTCAAACTTCCCGAATTAACGCGATTGATAATAGTCACAACAGAGAAAGAACAAGAGTAAATCCAAATGTTGATTCTTTAATGAGGGCAAAAAAAATTGAGAATATTAGTGCTAACTGCTTAAATTCATTGTATAATGAAAATAAAGGTGTAGTCGAATCAGCGATTTATGTCAGCATTCAATTTAAAAATAAGTTCCCTAATGAAAATGTTTCAACATTCGTTGAAGCTTTGGAAAGAATCATTAAGGGAAATGATGACGCAAGAATTCGTTATAAAGCTCAATTAGCAAAAATGTACATTAATAATATTGACTGGTTTGAAAATCTTGAAGTAAATTCAATTGAATATGAAAAAGAAGTTTACTTATCTATTGCGCAAACTCTCAGTGGGAAATTGTTTTCACAAGATTTCTAGATATTAAATAAAGTCAATCTTAAATAGAGCTGTTTACCAAAAGAGATACATTCTTCGCCTCCCGAGTGTATCTCTTTATTTATTAATTTTGGATTTCAGTCGTTGCAAAACTCTGCTGAGATAAGCAAATATTATTTACTGGACACTTTTATACTTCAGAAAGTTTCGGAATGACTCTTTTGGTGTCCTGTTTTCATAAAAGACACCCCAATGTTTTTCGATTTCGTTTTGTGGGCTGGTGTCACCGCCACCTTTCCATGGTTCATCAAATGCTTCAAAAAGAAAGGTTACAACTTTTTTTTCATTTATCCATTTGTCCAATTTAATAAGAAATTTTTCTTGAGCTTTTAGACTAACTTCAGCTTTAATAAGTGTACCCTGTTCTCCGGGACCAACCTTTTCCGCATTATAGGTAGTTGCCCATCCTATTTCTCCAAGAACTAAAACTTTATTCGGATGCATTTTTTTTACATCTAAAAAATAAACACTATCCATCCATTCAATTGCATTGTCAAGATTTTTTCCATTCCAAAGCGGATAAATATGAGTGATTATAAAGTCCAGTTCATCAGCGACTTTTTTGCTTTCAGGATTATTCCAAAAATTATAATCGTCAGCTACTGTAACCGGTACATTTGCATTATTTCTAACAGCTCGGATATAGCGAATTAATATATCCGGATTCATTCTATGAGCAGACCAAAATACCAATGCCTCATTACCAACGCTTACTGAGGAAATATATTTTTGATATTTATTTGCCAGTGCAATACCACGCATAGCATTCTTAATATTATCCTTTTTCAGTTCCGGATTATTTATCTCCCTTTCTAACCAAATTCCAACTATTACTTTTATTGGAAGATTGTTTTCATGAATTACTTGAAGTATTCTTTCAGTATCATCATCGGCATTATAAACACGAATAAGGTTCCAATATTGAGATATTATTTTAAGATCTTCTAATATTTCGGCTTTACTTGGACCTTTTTCTCCAGGTGCTTGGCCTTTTCTATAACATCCGTAGGATACAGCATCACCAATCCACTCACCATTTAAGTAGGGATCAAATTTACGTTCAACAAAAGGATTTTGTCTTTCAATTGAATTTCCTGATTCAAGATTTTGTTTAATTTTTTCCATCGATAACTGTTCTATATTGGTTTTATTGGATAAGTGATCTACTTGCTTACAAGAAAAAAATAGAAGCATTATTAAAATAAATGAAAAACCAAGTAAAATTAAATTTTTCATAATGTTGCAAATAAAGGAATAAATAAACTGATATTCCTTTATTATAGTAATGAAATAATTTTTTAAAAATTATATTAAATCAAACTTTCTAGTTTACAACTTTTTAACTGAAACATATTCGATTCGCATAAATTGATTATCAATAATACCCTTTCCCTCACCTCGGATATAATCGTTACAATTATTAAATGAATTAGATGTTGAATCAAATTCATTTCCTGCCCAAGCTCCGCAAAGTGTAACATTAAATATCATTTTTATATTCTGAAATTTACATTTATCGCTTTTCGAGCAATTCTCACATTGCCACGACTGATGAAAGTTATCAGTACATTCCTCATCCGTCTCTAACAATCTAACAGAATTTTTTAAATTGCTCTTATTCCATAATTTGGGATTTGGATTGGAACTTAAGGGACCTTCATTTTCTTTGACATTTATTTCTGGTTCCCAATAGTAAAACCTAATAAATTCTTTTTCCCAAAGACATGCAAAGGTTCCTTCAAGTGATTTAATTTCATATTTTTTTCCACTGCAACCAGGATTAACATCATTCGGTTTTGCATTTGCGCAATTGATGATAATCCCATCGTTATTCCATTCAGAGTCACACATTTGAGGACATGTGTGAATTGTGTTATGAACAAACATTTCACCATTGATATTTTCTATGATATCAATTTCACCTGCACTAGGCCAATCTGTTGCATTTACAGAACTTGGAGTATCATAATAATTTCCTACTCCGGAATATCTATCGAGGATTTCATCTGTCAATGCTGGAATACCATCGCTATAAGTCCATTCATTCTCGTTACTTCCATTCAGCCACCATGCTGGCCACATTCCCTTTGCAGATGGTAATTTACCTTTGAATACAAATAATATTTTGTTTATTTCATCATTTAAATTGTAAAATGATTTTGTAGTATATCTAAATGAATCGAAACCAGTGCTGTCCTCTCTAAATTTAACATATGAATAAAGGCCATTATTCTTGTCTGTTTTTATCATATCTTTACTGGTCCACTTTGCCCTATCATAGACAACATCACCAAGGGTAGGATCGTCATGAGGGAATGTCGTAAAAAAATGATTCCTAAATTCTGCAATATCAACATTTTGTGCTGTTAAATCTAAAGAAAAGAATTGATTTTCATAATTAACTTTTTCTTTATCAAACTGATTGAGTACTTTATCAGCTTGGCATCCAACTAATGTTAAAAATAGAAGTATTAAAATTTTGTTAAAATATTTCATTTTAAAATTCATTCCATAAACTATAACTGTACTTGCAAAGTTTGAACTGAATTTGCATCTATAATGATTTCAGCAAACTGATCTTCTATTTGCAAATTGCAAGTGATCATATCTTTGGTTGTATTTAGCAATTGCACACTTAAAATATTATCCTTGTTTATAGTGGCACAAGCATGTAAATCATCATTTTCCAAACCTTTTAGGGTTTTATAGGTTTGAACTGCCTTATCTCCAGGACGGATTGTCTTACTAAATTGGGCAAGGATATAATAAATTGGTGTATAATAAATTTGTTTTGTTTCAGTATTAATCATAATTGGAGCGCCGCAAAAGTTGCCCACATGATTTGGCCCGCCGTTATGATCAAGAACTACGTTCCAGTCTATCCAGCCTTTTAACCAGTGATCAATGCTCACGATAATGTTCCTAGCATAACGATGAACCGGAGTATAAATTTGATGATCTTCCGCTTTTACTCCTGCCCAAGTAGCGGAATAGCCCCAATCAGTGGCATTATCATTCCACCAAAAAGAATCGTTGTTAAACCAGTTCTCTTCCTCGAAACGTTCCGGATCAAGAATTCCTTGAGGAGCCGGTTTGCCTAAATCGTCTATACAGCCTTCGGTGTGTATTATACCATGATTTGGGAATTTAGCGTTTACACTGTCGAAAACCTCTTCATATACTTTATGAGTGCTTTCATACCAATGAACT
>CAVQBF010000017.1:0-149121 GCA_963710615.1 uncultured Ignavibacteriales bacterium | reverse complement strand
TGGGTTGATATAACAACTAGTTTGACATGGTAAATAATATAATTTGCGGAGAAGTTAATCACCTAAGTGAATTTGCTATAATGATGCCTACATCTGACCCTCAAGCGTATATCGTATCTAATACTAATGATTCTGGTGAGGGCTCTTTTAGGAAGGCAATAGATGATGCAAATTCAAACGCAAGTGCTGACAAAATAATATTTAACATACCCAAAACAGATCCAAATTATGATGCCGCCAAAGGAATTTGGACGATTAAACCAGGGACATATTATCAAAGTCTTCTTGATAGCGGTACTGTGATTGACGGAACTTCACAAAGGATTATTTATTGGTGAGGATATAAATCCGGAAGGACCCGAAATAGTATTTGATGGAAGTCAAATGTCAACAAATAATGGTTGCTTAAGTATTCTTGCAAATAATATTGAATTATATGAATTAACAATTAATAATTTTATGTCAACTGCAATTAGACTTTCAAATTCCAATAATAATATTATCTCCGGGTGTTATATCGGAACAGATTATACAGGAATGAATTCTGAAGGAAATAGAAACGGAATTGCAATGGGTCCAAATGTCAATGCATCTCTAATAGGTCCGTCTATATTTTTAGGAAAGCCTAATGTTATTTCCGGAAATGATCAAAATGGGATTTTTATTGTAGATAACTCAAAAAATAATACAATTATTGGAAACTATATTGGTGTAAATAAAAATGCTACTGATACAATTCAAAATAAATTGAGAGGTATTGATTTATCTAGAGGGGCTGATAATAACACAATAATGGAGAATATTGTTGGAGGTAATTATCAAGGAATATATGTCTATGAATCAAATGAGAACCTGATTAGGAATAATATAATTGGTACAAACGAAACTTGGGAGTATGACCTTTACAATTCTGATGGAATATTAGTTTTTAATAATTCTTCTAGAAATATAATTAGTGAAAATATTGTTGGTTATAATAGAGGATGGGGAATCAAAATAGACGGATCTAATTCTACTGAAAATATTATAAGTAGAAATTCTATTTCAAAGAATTGGGGATTAGGAATTGACAATTCAGAAGGAGGAAATCTTGAACTTGCTCCACCAATAATATCTTCAATTTCAAATAGTCAAATTAATGGAACTGCCGGACCAAATGAAATAATTGAATTTTTTGCAGATAGCTCTGATGAAGGACGAACTTATATTGATTCAACGATAAGCGATTTAACAGGTAACTTTACTTATTCTTTTTCTGAATATCCCAATTTGCCAAATATCACTGCTACGGCAAGAGATATCTTAGGAAATACTTCTGAGTTCAGTTCACCTTTTATTGTTACGGATATTGAAGAAATGGGAAATGAAATCCCAACTGAATATGCTTTATTTCAAAATTATCCGAATCCTTTTAATCCAAGCACAATTATAAGTTATCAGATTCCAAGTTCAGGTCATGTATCAATTATAGTTTATGACATTTTGGGTAAAGAGATATTCACACTAGTAAATCAAAAACAACAAGTAGGGAAATATGAAGTCAGTTTTAATGCAAAAAAGTTGCCAAGTGGAGTTTATTTCTATCAATTAAAAACAAATGACAATTCAATTAACTAAAAAGATGCTTTTATTAGAATAACATATTTTGTATTATCTAATAAATATTAATTGAGCAGAATTTGAGTTCATGGTATGAAAACTTTACAATAAAATATTTTAACTATCATTTTATCATTTGCTGCTATCTTTCTTTTCTTATTGCACAACTATTTCATGCACAGATCTATACGATGTCTGGGCTGATGAATTTGATGAAACAGCAATTGACAATCAATTTGGAGCTTCGATTTTGGTCCGGCAAATGATAATGTCCATTACTTTACAGATAGACCGGAAAATGCTAAAATTGTTGATGGTAAATTACAAGTAATTGCATTAGAAGAATCATACAATGGGTTTAATTATACTGCTGCACTTCTGAAAACCCAAAATTCAATTTCTTGGAAATACGGTAGAATTGAGGCACGGATTAAATTACCAGGATCAAATGGATTTGTCCCGGCTTTTTGGATGTTACCTGAAGATCAGAGATATGGTTATTGGCCTCTAAGTGGAGAAATAGATATTCTTGAACACCCAACTAATGAAATTGACAAAATTTACGGAACAGTTCATACAGGTGCTTATAATTCATTCACTGGTTCGGGTCCTCGAGGAAGCACAATAACTATTTCAGATGCAGAAACTGAATTTCATGTTTATGCAATTGAATGGAGTGAAGAAAAGATCGATTTTTTTGTAGATGATCAAAAATATTTTACATTCAATAATGAACACAGTGGTTTTGAAGCTTGGCCATTTGACCAATCCTTTTATATAATTCTAAGTATGGGGGTTGGTGGCGGTTGGGTAGGGGATCCAGATGCCTCATCAATTTTTCCAGCAATTATGGAAGTAGATTATGTTAGAGTTTACCAAGAGTTAGATGATGTTCAAATTTCAGGTGAAGATTATCTTCCTCGATATACAAAATCTTCATTGTATACTCTCCCTAATCTTGAAGGTGCCAGTTATAAATGGAAAGTTAGTGGTGATGCTGAAATTGTGTCAGGACAGAATACTAATAATATTTTGATTGACTGGAATACTTTAAGCGGAGACGTTGAAGCAGAAATTAATAGTAATAATACAACATACAATTATACATATCCGGTAAATGTCTCAAATAACTATTTAAAGAACTATGGCTTTGAAAAAGGTGTTGGGCATTGGTTCAATACTCGACCTTATCCAGGTGACATAGATTTCGTTTTAGATTCAACAGATCCTCATACTGGAAAAAACTGCTTGTACGTTGATGTTAAAACAATATCAACGAATGCATGGGATGTTCAATTATCTCAACGCGATTTATTATTAGAAGCTGGGAAACAATATAACGCAAGTTTTTGGGCAAAATCAAAAATATCCAGGAACAAAAATTATCGGCAGCAATAATTAATTCTGCTACTTTTGCACCTATTGATATTAAAGAATTTACTTTAACCGATACTTGGGCAAAGTATGATTTAAGCTTTACTCCTTCTTCCACTGTTGTTGGTCAGTTTAATATTGATATGGGCGGTCACCTAGGCAGTTATTATTTTGATGATTTTGTTTTATCTTCACCAGAATTAAATGACAATAAGAATCAAATAACAAATGCAGATTTTTCAAACGGCAGTGATTCATGGATTTTTAACAGCTTTAATCCTGCTCAAGCTACTGGTGAAGTAGTTAATGGTGAGTTCGCTATATCAATTGACAATGGTGGAGCTAATTTATGGGATATTCATTTAGGACAAATAAATGTTTCTTGTGAATTTGGGAAAGAATATACAGTTTCATTTGATGCGTATGCAGATGAACCAAGAACCATATCTGCTCTTGTTGGGAAAAATTCAGATCCGTGGACGGTTTATAGTGGAGATCAAATCATTACTTTAACAACTGAAAAGACGACATTCACTTATACTTTTGTAATGAATGAGCTTTCCGATACACAAGCACGCTTAGGATTTGATTTGGGAACATCAAGTGTGGATTTATACTTTGACAATATCACCTTAAGCAAAGGAGAAATACCAACTGCAATTGAATTTGTAAATCCTGCTTTTCCAAATTCATTTCAACTTTATCAGAATTATCCTAATCCTTTTAATCCAGCCACAATAATCAGTTATTCAATTCCAGTAGAGGTTCTAAATTTTACGTCCAAGACAAATGTTAAATTGATTATCTATGATCTATTAGGCAAAGAATTGGCAACTTTAGTAAATGAATCAAAAATTCCCGGGAATTATAAGGTTGAATTTGATGCAAGAAATTTATCAAGTGGAATTTATTATTATACTTTGCGAATGGGGAATTTTGTAGAAACGAGAAAGATGATTTTGATCAAATAGTATCATATGATACTAACTATAAATAACAGTAATATTAAGTTCAATATTTTAGTTGCCTTGTATTAAGATAGAACCGGATTTTTTTAAGGGGAATTGCAATTCACGTAAACTTAAGTTTTGTAAACAACTCATGTTTGTTTTCATATTCAGTTAAATAATGAATCTTTACTTTATTCCTATTTTTTACAAGCCAGCTAAGAGAAATTTTAATTTTCTCCAAATCTTTATTTTCCATTCCTGCCAGTAAATGGAAAGTATTCTCAAAGTAATCGTCTAGCGCAACATCAAAAAAATCTTCTTCTTTGAGGTGGTAATCCTTAATAAATACCTTTCCCTCCAAGAAAAAGAATGTAATCCATTTTCTCATAATCTTTAATTTCAATCAACACATTGGCATGGTTTATTGGCTCAGCTAAAATTGAAGAGCGGGTAAGCTGATTCAATATTAAATTTACCGTATCTCTAACTTCAGCAGCTTCTTCATACTTTTGCCTTTCCGATAGATCTTTCATTTTACTTAAAAGTCGGTTAACCGCAAATTGATTTTTACCAGAAAGAAAATCATAAACATTATCTAATTCAGCTCTATACTCATTATCTAAAGCTTTTTCAATGCAAGGGGCAGTGCACCTTTTTATGTCCATCAAATAACATTTTTTACCTTTTGCTAATTCTTTATCTGTGCACTCTCTTAAAGCAAAAGTTTTATCAACTATTTCTTTTAATGAGGTCGCTGTAACTCGATTTGAATATGGTCCAAAATAATCATTACCGTCAAAATCAAAATCAGATGAAACTTTCACATCTGGATAACTATGAGTAGTTTTTACTCGCACAAAATAATTCTGCGAATATTTTTTAAGCATTGAATTGAATTGGGGTTTATGAATTTTTATTAATTCTGCTTCTAATACTAATGCACTTAATTCTGAATTTGTTTCACTAAACCCAAGTCGGCTTGCTTTCCGTGCTATTTTTTTAGCTTTTCTGGAAGCTGAACTAGAAAAGTAGTTTTTAACTCTTTTCTTAAGCGACTTTGCTTTCCCTATATAAATAATTTTATCATTAGCTTCCTTAAAGAAATAGACTCCCGGGGAATCTGGTAAATTATGAATATCGCCGACAAGTTTTTTCTTAATCAGTCTGAAACTTTTAGAAACTGAAGGTGTACTTTGAAACGAATCTAAATCAGAAATAAATTCATAATTATGTTCAGAAACTAACCTATCAATTAATTTGAGAAATATTTTAGCGGTTGCAGTTGCATCACCTAAAGCTCTGTGCACATCTCTGTGACGAATTCTGAGATGTTTAACCATACTGCCTAATGCTTTACTCTTAAGTTCAGGGAACAAGCTTCTAGACAGTTTTAAAGTGCAAACTTGTCTTAGTTTTGGTAGAATCAGTTCAGCTCTTTGAAATTCATTGTAAAGAAATGCAAAATCAAATGGTAAGTTGTGCCCGACTAAAACAGTTCCTTCAATAAAGTTTTTAATCTCGTGAGAAATATCCTCAAAAGAGGGAGCGTCAATTAAATCTTCATTTTCAATTCCTGTAAGTGAAGTAATAAAAGGTGGGACATATTGTTGAGGATTAATCAAAGATTGGTAGCTGTCAACAATCTTGAGGTTTTCAATTTTTACAATTCCCACCTCAATTGCACGGCTATTTTTTGGAGAAGTTCCTGTTGTCTCAAAATCAATTACAGAAAATGTAGTTTCAGAAAACGTTTTATCTTTTGAATTCATTTAGTATTATTAATAATCGAAAACCAAACTGAAATCTAAGAAAAGATTATGAATTTTATTTATTACAAAATAATCGCCAACTTTAAACTAAAGAAAATTGATTTAGGGAGCATGTCATGAATTATTCATTATTTGATTTTATAGGAAATGTTGGTGTCACTCTAATCATAGTTAGCTATTTATTACTTCAATTAGACAAATTAAACAGTAAGGATATTTTATATTCCGTAATGAATTTACTTGGGGCTTCTTTTGTAATTATTTCACTAATTGAGAATTTCAATATGTCGGCATTTGTAATTGAAGTTTTTTGGGTAGGAATTAGTCTGATTGGGATAATAAATTACTTAAAGAGTGGTAGTTTAGGTAAAAGCACATAACATGTTGTATTATAATAAAATATAATTATTATTTAAACCAACAATTTTTAATAATTACAAAAATTTGATTTAATAATATTTTAGATTTATATCTTCTTTTAGTATTATTCAACAACAAATATTAAATATTAAAATTAGGAAATTAACCTTATGGCAGATAATATACCATTAGAATTTGAAAATATTGGCGAATATAATAGGGCTGTCCTTCAGCAATTAATTGATAATAATGCACTTTTACGAGTAATGCTCGATTATGAAGTTGAAAAGCATGCTTATAGATCAGCTTCGGAAGATGGAATTGAAGATATCACAGAAGAAGAATTAGAATTGAAAAAGAGAGAGATTTCTCAAAGATTGAATGAAAAAATTAGAGAATATAAATTACACGCATTAGCTGAAATAAATATGCGGAAATAAACATGCGGAGCACGTGTGCTCCCAAATTTAGATTAGTTGGTTTCTATGAATATGAATATTTTGTTTATTGGTGACGTTGTCGGAAAACCCGGTATGGATATGGTGGCAACATGGCTTCCAAGTCTTGAAAAAAAATATAGAGCTGATTTAGTTATTGTAAATGCTGAAAATGCTGCTGATGGAAAAGGTTGCACAGAAAAAGAGGGAAAAGTTTTATTTAATCTAGGTGCTCACGTTTTAACCGGTGGAAACCACACATGGGATAAACACCAATCTCAAGAATATCTCAAAGTAGAAAAAAGAGCCCTCCGACCATTAAATTATCCAAAAGGAACATATGGAAACGGTTATGCGATTATTGATACTAAAAAAGGAAAAGTTGCAGTATTAAATCTTCAAGGCAGAACTTTTATGCAAACTATTGATTGTCCTTTTAGAACTGCTGAATGGATATTGAAGCGCATCTCTCAAGAAACAAAACTAATTTTTATTGATTTTCATGCAGAAGCAACTGCTGAAAAGCTAGCGCTCGCTAATTTTCTAGATGGTCAGGCAAGTGTTTTTGTTGGAACTCACACTCATATTCAGACTGCAGATGAAAGAATTTTTCCCAAAGGGTTAGGTTATATTACTGACTCTGGAATGACTGGTCCGTATGATTCTGTAATTGGTATGAAAACCGATGCCGCGGTTAATCGATTTTTATTTCAAACTCCCCAAAAATATCAAACTGCAACAGAAAGTATTCATCTCTGCGGAGTGTTCGCAAAAGTTGATACTGAGACTGGTAAAACAACAGAAATTGAAAGAATAATTATTCCGGAATTTGAAACCAAAGTTAATGTTGAATGAAAAATTTTCAACTTCCTCGAATTGATAAAGATCCTCGTCTTAAAAAGTATTTGGAAAAATACTGCCGCATAAAATTTGGTGAAACTTGGAATGATCCAGATGGAAAACATTATATTGGTTGTTTTGACTCGACTAATAAAGCTAAAGTGCTGGGCATCTTAGATAATCAAAAAGCTAAACTTGCTGTTCACGATCCCCCTTATAATATGATTGCTTTTGAATTACAAAGTGCGAAGGCATTTGTAAAATGGTGTGAGAAGTGGATTTCAATTTCAGATCAAATTCTTGATGATAGTTCCAGTTTATATGTTTGGCTTGGCGCAGATCAGAAAAATCATTTTGAACCTTTTGCCGAATTTATAATGATGATGAAAAAGTCCGGCTTTGAATCTAAGAGTTTTATCACAATGCGAAACCAACGAGGTTACGGTACACAAAAAAACTGGATGGCAGTCAGACAAGAATTACTCTACTACACAAAAGGTATTCCGGTTTTTAACATTGATAAAGTATATACAGATATTCCCAAAGCCGTAAAAGGATATTACAAAGAAGTTAATGGAACCGTCAAAGAAAATTTAGAGAGAAGTAAATCAGATAAAATCAGAGCCGGAAATGTGTGGATTGATATTCAGCAAGTATTTCATTTAATGGAAGAAAATGTGAACGGCTGTTTTGTTCAGAAACCAATTAAAGCCTTGGAAAGAATAATTGAGGTTTCTAGCAATGAAAAAGATCTGGTTGTTGATTTTTTTGCACATTCGGGTACAACAGCATTAGCAGCTGAAAAATTAAAGAGACGTTCAATTTCTATTGATATAGAGCCAATTTATTGTGAAATTACTATTAGAAGATTGGAAAGGTTTAGAAAGACTGGTAAATTTGGGTGGCAGAATTCTAATCCTTTTGAAGAGGAAATTTTAGAAAATAAAGAATTAGCTGAATATTTAAAAGAAGAATATAAAATCAAAATACCTACAAAAATAAAATGAGATAAAAATATTTCATGCAGATAATTGATGGTAAAAAAACAGCAGCTGATGTTCGATCAGAACTTAAGCAGAAAGTAATTGAACTGAAAGAAAAAACGGGTCAAGTTCCTGGTTTAGTAACAATACTAGTTGGTGAAAATCCTGCTTCGCAAGTTTATGTTAACATGAAAATAAAAGCATGTTCTGAAATTGGAATGCATTCTAAATTGGAAAAGTTTGATGCATCAATAAGTGAAAAAGAACTGCTTGAGATTATTGATAATTATAATAATGATCCGCTATTTCATGGTATATTAGTTCAATTGCCATTACCAAAACACATTGATGAAGATAAAATTATTGAATCAATCAATCCACAAAAAGATGTTGATGGATTTCATCCTGCAAGTGTTGGCAAATTGGTGATAGGTAAAGATACGTTTAAATCATGCACACCTTATGGAATAATGGAACTTCTAAAACGTTATAATATTGAAACGAAAGGGAAACATGTAGTTGTAGTCGGTAGAAGCAATATTGTTGGTAAACCGATTGCGAACATGCTGGTTCAAAAAGAAGAAGGAGCAAATGCAGTTGTAACTATATGCCATTCCGCTGCGCCTGATTTATCTCTATTTACAAAACAAGCTGACATTTTAATTGCTGCAGTTGGAAGAGCAAATTTAATTACAAAGCAAATGGTAAAGGAAGGTGTTGTTGTTATTGATGTGGGAATAAATCGTATCGATGATCCTGAAAGTAAAAAAGGATATAAACTTGTTGGTGATGTCGATTTTAACGGAGTTTCCGAAAAATCTTCTTATATCACCCCTGTTCCAGGCGGAGTTGGACCCATGACAATTGCAATGCTTTTGACAAACACGTTAAAGGCATTTAATAAGATTGAAAAAATATAAAAGTTGAACTCTATGAAAAATGTAAATGTAGATCGAATAGTAAAGCAAGTATTTACAGAAAAAGCACTTCATGATTTTTATTGTGTAGGAGATACTTGTAAAGGATGGGAAAGAAATATTGTTGATCAGCCAATAGCAGTTAAGAAAATTGTTAATAATGGCGCTGCAAGAATTTCAGCCGGCAAGGGAATTGGTGAAGAACTTCAAGATATTTCACTTGCCAGAATGATCGACCATACAATGCTAAAACCAGAAGCTACTCCGGAAGAAATTACAACTTTGTGTGAAGAAGCGAAAAAATATAATTTTGCATCAGTGTGTATTAATCCAAGTTTCGTTCCGCTTTGCAGTAAATTATTAAAAGGGACTCAAGTGAAAGTATGCACTGTAATTGGTTTCCCTTTGGGGGCAACAACTACCGCAACGAAAAGAGCAGAAGCGGAAGAAGTTCTGAATGAAGGTGCTCAAGAAATTGATATGGTTATTAATATTGGTAAACTTAAAGCTGGTGATTATAAGTATGTCTTTAATGATATTAATCAAGTTGTTTTAGCAGCTAAAAGAAAAAATGCTGTCGCTAAAGTTATTATTGAAACTGCCTTATTGAGTGATGAGGAAAAAGTGAAAGCTTGTTTAATTAGCAAAGAGGCAAAAGCTGATTTTGTGAAAACCTCCACAGGATTCAGTAAAGGAGGTGCAACAGCCGGTGATATTGCTTTAATGCGTTATGTAGTAGGAAGTTCAGTTGGAGTGAAAGCTTCCGGCGGAGTAAGATCTTTGGAGGATGCCGAAACTATGATTAAGAGCGGCGCAGATAGAATTGGTGCAAGTGCAAGTGTTAAGATTGTGACCGGAGAAAAAGGCGGATCTGGTTACTGATGGTTTTAGATTTACTTACTACAAAAACAGATGACGGAGTAACAGCAGAAATACCTTCCATTAAAGGCTGTGAATGTTGGGCTCACAAAGAGGATGAAGCGATTGAAAAATCTTTAGAATTGTTAAGATTCTATAATGGGCTTGATGATGATGTTGAGATCAAAGTTGATAAAGCAAGAGGGAATAAAACGAAAACAATCTATAAATTAGTTTTTAATAAAGACCTTCCGTGAGAAAATTCAAAACAGAAAAGAGACTAAAAAAAATTGAAAAAGTAGCTATTGCTCGTCAATTTTCACTTCGTGTTGTGTTAGAAAATATTCATGATCCTCATAATGTAAGTGCAATTTTCAGAACTTGCGATGCAGTTGGAGTTCCTCAAGTTGATTTGCTTTATACTTTAGAAAAATTTCCCAAAATAAGTAAGGTCTCTTCTGCTTCTTCAAAAAAATGGGTGGAACAGAGAAAGTTTGAATCGACAGAAGAATGTAGTGTGACTTTAAAGCAAGAGGGTTTTAAAATTTACGGTACGGTTTTAGCTGATGAAGCAGAAAATATTTATGATTTAGACTTAACCCAGAAAGTTGCAATTCTGATGGGAAATGAAAATCGCGGATTGTCCGAAGAAATGATTAGGGCATGTGATAAACTTATCTACATTCCAATGCGTGGAATGATTCAAAGTTTGAATGTATCAGTGGCGACTGCAGTAATTTTGTATGAAGCTCAGAGACAAAGAGCAATTAAAGGTCTGTACGAAAAAAGTGAACTTTCGGAGAGTGAGCTTGATCAGCTAATCAATAATTGGTGTGATAAATGATTCAAAATTTTAATAAGATTACTAAAGTAAAGGGCACACTAAATTTACCGGGAGACAAGTCAATTTCGCACCGTTCTGTAATGTTCTCCGCTTTGGCTGATGGAAAATCTGAGATTTATAATTGTCTTTTATCTGAAGATGTCATTAGTACAATTAATGCTTTTAAGGAGATGGGATGTAAAATTGAAATCAGCGAAAAAAAAATTACCATAATTGGCAATGGAATAAGTGGATTGCAAAAACCTAATAAAGAATTGTACTTGGGAAATTCCGGAACAACAACAAGATTATTAGCTGGAATATTATCAGCACAAAAATTCAATAGCAGGCTTACAGGTGATCCATCATTAAGCAGCCGACCAATGAAAAGAATTATTGACCCGCTAGAAGCAATGGGTGCAAATATAAATTCAGCAAATGGGTTATTGCCAATTGATATATTCCCAGTTGACTCATTAAAACCAATTGAATATAGACTGCCAATAGCCAGTGCTCAAATAAAAAGCTGTGTACTTCTTGCCGGTTTATTTTTGGATGGAGAAACAATTGTAGTTGAAACTAAACAAAGTAGAAATCATACTGAACAAATGCTCAGCCTAAGAGTTGTTGAAGAAAATGGATTACGTAAGATTTATTCTTCAGTAAAAAATTATCCAATACCAACTAACTATTATGTTCCATCAGATATTTCAACTGCATCATTTTTTATCGTTCTAACATTGCTTTCAAATGATTCGGAATTAATATTACCAAATGTTTCTTTGAACGAGTCACGAGTTGGAATTATCTCGGTTCTCAAAAAAATGGGCGCTTATATTGAATTTGATAATATGAATATAATAAATGGTGAAAAGCGCGGAGATTTGATTGTTAGAAGTTCAAAATTAATTAATGTCGATATACCTGCAGAAATTATTCCGAACATAATTGATGAGATTCCAATCTTAGCAATTGCTGGAATATTTGCCGAAGGTGATTTTATAATAAAAAATGCAAAAGAACTCCGTCATAAAGAAAGCGATAGAATTAAATCTGTATGTGAAAACTTAAAGTTAGTTAACTTGGATATATATGAATTTGATGACGGCTTTAGTGTTTCTGGAATTTTAAGCGGCACAAATGTAACTTTTGAAAGTTATGATGATCACAGAATTGCAATGGCTTTTTCAGTGTTATCATTATTAATGGTACAAGGTAGCAGTGTAAAAAATTTTGAATGTGTTAATATATCTAATCCATATTTTTTAAAGCAGTTAGAAGGTGTGAGTATTTAATAAAGATAAATTCTATAAGTAATGTCAAATAGCCTGGCATTTCAAAATTAAACTGAAATAAAGTTTAGCATCTTCAGCCGTAATTTTTTATCCACTCTTTGCCAATTTAATACAATATGCTATGAACTTTTTCGACTTTTCAATATTTTAATAATGCGGCTATATATGATCTCTGATAAATTCCAGTTATATCCTTCAAAATTAACTGTGTTTGTAAATTGAATTACCACAGCGTCTATGTCTTTATGATATTTAGCAATCGTCTGGTAACCTGGAATCAAACCCGTATGTTCATACTTATAAATTGAGGAATAAATTTCCTGCTCCTCTTTATCTTTAAAAACAGAGCCATCATTTAAAGCTCTTATGAATTTACCCAAATCCTCCGCTGTTGATAACATTGAACCAATATCAGCTGTTTTTAAATCTGAATCGTAGCCAACATAGTAACCACTCATTACATCATCTATGTTTACATCGTGAATAGAACCGTAAGTGTGGTTTAGATTCAATGGTGTTAAAATTTCTTCCAGAACAAATTGGAAATGATTATAACCAAGTATCTTGTCCATAATTCTGGTGAGCAATAAATAATTTGTGTTGCAATATTCATAATCTTCTCCAGGTTCAAAATTAGCCGGTAGATCAAGAACTAAGGCAAGCTTCTCATCATAATTTTCTTTTGGAGCTACCCAGTAATTATATGTGTCTGTATAATTGGGAATACCACTTCTATGTTGCACCATCATTCGCAACGTTATTTTATCAGCATTTTCAATTCTTCCCTATCAATTCAGGCAAATAATCTGCGAGGCTTTTGTCTAAAGAGAGTTTACCACTACTCACTAGTTTTGTAACAGCCAAGGCATTATAGAGTTTCCCTACACTTGCTATTTTAAATAATGCATGTGGGTCGGCAGGTATTTTATTTTCTCTATTTTTATAACCAGCAGTATAAAATGCAGGCCGATTTCCATTTCCATCAACGTAAACAATAATACCGTCAAATCCCATATCGATAGCATCATTTACCTGCTCTTGAACGGTGTCAGGTAATGGCTTTATCCATGCTTTTATCAATGGCCAAGGGACATAAAATAGGGAAATAATAGTTCCCAAGAGTAGTACTATTCTGACTATTAGTTTTATTTTTTTATTCGTCATAATATGATATACTTTTAGGGAGCTGTACTTTTATTAATTCGCACATAATTTTCTAGCATATGAAAAGTAACTTAGTTTAATGCGCTATCTTTTCAGTTTATTTTAACCTTGTTTTTTATTCATACTTTCAAACAACTATTTTTTATAAAAATTATTATTGACCGTCTCTATATTTCAAATTTTTTAATTAAAAAAAATTAAGGAAATATTCAAACTAATTGCAGTTAGATTAAAAAGATTAGCGAACATTTTTCTTTTTTTCAATTTTAAAACGCCAAAGTAAAAAATAAAAATTTAAGACTGCCAAGAATCTAAATATTTAGAAAACTACTTTTAAAAATTCACATTGGTTTTTAACCAATTATATATGAATTAAAGATCTATGAATGTTAAATACGTTCAAGGGAGAAAGCAATTATGCCTACAACTCTAATCCAAAGATCTTTAGGATTTTATTACCCAAATAGAACTAGTATTTTGCCTGGAATAAAAACTAATAATAAACCAAAAAGTAAAACATAAATTCCCCAGACGAAGATACTTAGTGTAGGAGCATCCATAAGTAATTTTTTCTATTCTCCATATATTCTAATAAAATTAAAAGTACTTCAGAAAATTTAAATACTATTTTTTAAGTTATTCAGAAGTTTCCTAAACTAGTTTAATCATATTCTTTTTAAATAATTTTAGATGCAATAAAAAGTAATGAAAACGAGATCAAAAAGATTATACCAATCCAGCTTAAAATCCTCAGCCATAATTTTGGTTTATGCTCAGTGGGCATAAAATTACTTATGATAACTTTATAATTGATAAATGCAAATACCGGTGCAGCTAAAAAGGAAAGAATAGTTGCAAAATCAAGTAAGGTTTTTAATCCACTTGTAAAGAACTGAATGATTATAATACTCAAGATTGCCATTATTAAAGCGCTTATCCAGAAAAATGTATTATTAAATTTTGCCAGATCATGTTTCAATACCTCTAAGGAACCAGCTAATGTTCTTGGATAAGCATCAAATACAGTCAGCATAGTGCTAAGCATAGTTATGAAAACAATTGTAGATATAATAATTTCACTCCAATTTCCTATTGTTTTGGTATATAGTGAAACAAGCTGTGCAGAAAAAACTAGCCCGTTATTCGAAAAAGTTTCACCGCTGCCGTACATTACAAATGCTCCTAACCCAACAAAAAAAAGTGCCATAACAGTTGTTCCAATGTAACCTATATGGAAATCAATTAAGGCTTCTTTCATTGATGGTTTATGTTTGGTTTGTTTCTCTCTTTCAAGTGCCCAGAGAGATGGCCAGACGGATGCTTCAATTGGTGCTGGCATCCACCCCATGAGAGCAAGTAAAAATGCAATTCCTGCTGCATCCCAAAGTTCAGCTTGATTAAGCTGGTTATCAAAATTGGGATTTACATCAATTCCAAAAGCTACTAACACAGTTATTATTGTTGTTATTGCGAGGATAACAATAAGTGATTTAACAATTTTATCCAAAAGTGCATAGCGACCAAGAAAAAGAATTAGAAGGGTGATGATAAGAATAACAATACCTAATGAAGTCATTGAGTAATTTAAACCAAATAAGTTTGCTGAGAGCCCTGCAGTAATTAGGGTCAAAGCTGCTGCATTCACAACTGCCGTTACAACATTCAATATAAAAAATATTATTACAGAAAATTTACCCAGCTTCAGATAACCGTTGATTATGCTTTCACCGGTTGCAGCAGTGTATCTATGACCAAACTCAAAAAAAGGATATTTCAGAATATTGATTAGTAATACTAGTCCTAATAAATCTAGACCATAATTTGCTCCGGCTCGTGTTGACTGAATTAAATGAGACCCACCAATTGCAGCACCGGCAAATAGAATTCCGGGGCCAATTGTTTTTAGTAAATTTTTTATCTTCAAATTATTCATAAATATCAAAGTTTATTCTCGGGATTATAAATAAAATTAGTCTAATTATTTTCTAGAATCAAATGTTGTGGGTTAAGAAAAAAGTTGATTTGATACTGGAACGAATATAACAATTACTTTCCAGGTCTTTACTTAAATTTGCATACTTACATACTCGTTGTTAAAGACATATTAGTTATTAACTATTCCAATATTTAATTTATAATTTCAACATCTCTTAGAAAAATAGAGTATCTTTACTAAAGATATAAACAATTTATCATTTCAATCAGTTTTTACTCCAATTTGCTTCCTTAATAATCTATTCTTTAACTCTAGCAAATGATTTCTCACTGAATTGCGGTTAGTCGAGCCGATATTAATTTAAATTATAACATAGTTAGCAATGGAGCACTCATGAAAAAACTAACGTTAGGAGTTATTGGAACTTCAAGAAAAGAAGATGAAAAGCGTGTCCCAATTCATCCGGATCATTTATCGCGTTTACCAGAAGATATTAGGAAACAATTAATTTTTGAAAATGGATATGGTTCACCTTTTGGGCTAGATGATGATTTTTTTGTTTCTCAAGCTGGGGGAGTTGCTTCTCGTAATGAATTATTGACTGAACTGGGTTCCGTAATTATTGCGAAACCTGTATATAGCAGATTTACAAGAAATACGTGAAGGAGGATTTATTTGGGGTTATCCGCATTGCGCGCAGCAAGGCGACATTACACAGACTGCTATAGACCGAAAATTGACACTAATTGCATTTGAAGATATGTTTGTTTGGACTCCTGATGGTCAGATAGGCAGACATACGTTTTATAAAAATAATGAAATGGCAGGTTATTGTGCAGTTCTTCATGCATTACAATTAAGGGGTATTGATGGTCATTATGGTAACCAGCGAAAAGTAATTATTTTTAGTTTTGGTGCAGTTAGCCGCGGAGCTATTTATGCTCTTAAAGCTCATGGTTTCAGGGATATAACAATTTGTATCCAAAGACCTGATCATGAAGTACGTGAAGAAATTTTAGATGTTGATTATGTTCGCATTCGTGAAGGTATAAATGGTGAAGCCAGAATGGTAACTATAGAACATGACGGTACTGTTAAGCCTTTATCAAATTTAATTAGTGAATCTGAAATTATCATTAATGGTACCTACCAGGATACAGACAATCCTATCAATTTTGTAACAGAAGATGAAAAAGATAATTTAAAACCAGGAAGTTTAATTATTGATGTTAGTTGCGACGAAGGTATGGGGTTCTATTTTGCGAAACCTACAACCTTTAAAAATCCTATTCTGAATATTGATAACATCGACTATTATGCAGTGGATCATACGCCAAGTTATCTATGGGAAAGTGCTTCAAGGTCAATATCAGCAGCACTAATTGTTTATTTACCGACAATTTTGGAAGGTCATAAAAGTTGGATGAAAGATCCTACAATTCAAAAGGCAATTAATATAGATGAGGGTGTGATTAAAAAAGAGTCTGTTATAACTTTTCAGAATCGTATGCCAAATTATCCACATAATTTTATAAGAAATTGACAGTTACAACTTACCAATCTTGTGAAAATCACGTTTTAAATATCTAACAGTTTTAGGCAAGATGTGATAAATGAACTTGCCAAGTTTGATATAACCTTTGATTATGCTTTCACCGGTTGCAGCAGTGTATCTATGACCAAACTCAAAAAAAGGATATTTCAGAATATTAATTAACAATACGAGTCCTAATAAATCTAGACCATAATTTGCTCCGGCTCGTGTTGACTGAATTAAATAAGACCCGCCAATTGCTGCACCGGCAAATAGAATTCAGGGCCCAATTGTTTTTAGTAAATTTTTTATCTTCAAATTATTCATAAATATCAGTGTTTATTCTAGGCATTATAAATAAAATTAGTCTAATTTTATTCTAGAATCAATTGCTCTAATTAAATAATGATTGATTTATTGTGAAGTTATTGATGAAGGGAATTTTATCATAAATAATTTTAATCTTGTCTCAATTATAATTTCCAGCTTTCTTTCAGCAACCGAGTGTGAGTTCAAAATATTTTTGTTTCTCATTCATTATGATAGGCTTTCCTCAAGTCTTATAAATTTGATTTTTATTTAATTGAAAAGAACCCCACGGTATTGCCTTCCGTATCGGAGATTAGACAAAAAAATCCAAATCCCTCTACTGGAGTTTTGGGAAGAAGTATTTTGCCTCCTGCTTCCTCAACTTTGCTTAATTCTGAACAATCCTCAGAGTCAAAGTATACTATTGTGCCAGAACTACTGGGTTGACCCATTTCACTTTTTACAAGAGCTCCAGCAGCATTTGGTGCATCATCTTTCCAAGGGAATGCCCACATTTCCATTCCAAGCTCTTCTGGGATTGGCATTTTGTTCAATTCTTTACCTAGGATAGTTTCATAAAACTCCTTTGCGCGATCTATGTCCGTAACATAAATTTCAAACCAAGATACCATGTTTTTAGTTTTCATATTGTTTTCCTCCATTATGAATTAAAAGGTTGTAATCATTATGTAGGTTTTTCCTTTTATGTAAAGATTCGTTTTTTGCAGTGAAGCAAAAGTATATACAATAATATTCCCCTTAATAAACAAAGAAAAGATTTATTTTCAAGCATACCTACCAAGCTTATTTAGATTTACACAGACGTTTTCTATTTCTTCGCAGGTTCCCATAGTTCTATAGGATTACCTTCTGGATCGTGAATTCTGGCAAAAATGCCTATTTCTGGCATAGAATTCCATTCATCTCGTTCTTCAACGTCAACTCCTTTTGATTTTAGTTCTTCGATGAATTTCTTCAAATCCGTTACACGAAAATTAATCATCCATTGTTTGTCTTTCGCAAAGTAATCAGTATCTTTTGCGAACGGTGCAAATACAGTCGGCCCGGCCTCCTGTTGCCAGACCATTTCTTGAATATCAACGCCAAGCGTTTCTATGTACCACTTCTTTAATGTATCTGGATTCTGTGAGCGAAAGAACATTCCTCCTATTCCAAGTATATTTTTACTTTTCACAATATTCTCCTTGAAGATTGAAAATTTATAAATAATTAGTTTTCAGAACAGTGTTGAGAAAACACAATACTATTCCACTTTATGAATTTGATTTATTAAATATCTTTTTAATAATTAAACAAGCTATAAAAACTTCCAATAAACTAAGCGGAACAGCAAATAGTAAAAGTATTAATGGAAGAGTTTGTAAATTATAAATCGTAATCCACATCATTAAAAATGCGGGTAGCCATGCAAGAAGGATTGTCTCTTTGAAAGAGAATTTTTGTAGAAGTTTAAATATTATGTATGCCAAAATAAAACTCCATATCATCCATAAAATTCCATTTATTGGAAGAGTTTCAAACTTTAAGCCAATTGAATTAAAGTGATTAATCCAATAATTCTTAAATAAGAGCTCATTTCTTATAAACTCGGAAATGGTAATCCAAATTCCTGCAATTAAAATTGGTAAAAAATTTTTCTTCATATAAATATCCTTAGATAGATAAAATTTATAAACATTCTGATAAAAATCAAATTTATTCTACTTTCAAAGTTTATCTTTCCTTATTCTCCATTAGAAAAATATTTTTAAAATTGCGTATAAAGGTTTGAATATGGGGCGTTGGGCATTTTAAAGCACCTAACACATCCAACCGCTATTTGTTTTATCTAATGTTTTAAAATCCCAAATTTTTTATCAACCGCCCAATGACCTATATTTTTTGTTAGCACCTGGACTTTTTTAGTATTCAATTAATTGTGGCAGGGCAGACTCTACACTGGTCTGTTTAATGACCTACCGGGCGACTACCAGATCTCACATGGTCAATTGATTATATGTCTGCTCCAACTCCGGGATTTACATTGATGCCTGCTGCCTTGAAATCAAACAGGTATATTCCAAATCCGGTGCCAGGCTGGTCGTTAGTATTGGAGCGGCCTTCACCAAAAAGCATATATTTTCCATCTTCAGATATGACTCCTTGGTTTGCCTTGTAAGTGACATCACTATTGGGCATTTTATAATCGCCAAAGTGGGTCAGTCGAACCATGGCTCTGCCATTGCTGTCGAGCGGCATCATGTAGAGGTCCAAAATCTGAGCATGTTGGCTAACAGGGAGGAACATATCGCATTCTACTAAGGTATATTGACCATCGGGAAATACACCTTCAGGTTCGTCGTAGTATTCGTGACGATTAGATATGTTTTTAACAGAGTCAGTGTCCATATTCCAAATCCATACCTCGCTTGAGTATTTTTCGGTGGTTGATGTGCCATAACGACTGAAAATTAGTTCTTTATCGTTTGGCGGTCGCCAGTTCTGTGGTTCATGATAATCCAAGTACCTGGTAGCCCCAACTCCTTCACCTGGTATCGTCTTGTCTCGTTCCTTGAGTTCGTCCACATTCAGGATAACCCGAATATTTTCCATGGTGGGCACTCCATCGTCACCATAAACGATCTCCCCATAATGGATATTAGGGCCATTAGTCCATGCAAGTTGCCAAGTGTGCCGGGAAACCGCAAGACCCTCGTGAGCGATAATACCTGTGTTCCAGGCAGGTTTGTCAAGATCTTTATCAACAAAATGAATTGTTGCACTATCTCGAGTAGGTCCAATGGTCATTAGGTAATCGTCATTCTTTAAGTAGTAGATCCGCCACATTTTGCAATTATTGCAGTCCGGAGGGAGGATGGATCGAACTTCGCCAGTGGAAATCGTTTTCTCGAAAGGTTTCCCTCCGGGTTTATCAACAAAAATGTACCTATCAGAGCTGGTTGGATGCCAGTCAGGTCGTTCGCCGATTTCCTGTTCCAGAGTTATGTAGTCAGGCAGCTTTAGCTTGGAGACTTTTTCCGAACAGGCAAAAGTTAAAGAAAGCATAAGAAGGATAAGAGTTCTTTTCATTATATTTTTCTCCTATAAATATTTTTAGATAATAGAATTACCCAGTCTTCACCAATTCTTGATGGAGGATTCCCCAAATCTACCTCATCGCCTCCCAATAAAGATTTTACTGTTCCAGTTCTAAACTCACCACCTGTGAAAGGGTTATACCAATAAACCTGAAATTCTCCTGTTGTCTTGTGCAAGTTAATCTTAGAAGATTTATAGTTTGGTATATATAAGGCATAAATCTCATTTGTTTTACTTAAACAGTAAGCCCCCGGTGTATTAATTAATTCCGGTTTTGGTTCCATTTCCCAATAAGGTAAATATTCTTCAAAAAACACCTTGGCATGATTACTAATCTCCCAGAGCTGATTACGTAAACGCCAGTTTTCGGTATTCAAATCGTTTTCTAGTGTCTGTGCTCCAAAGTACCACTCTACACCGGCCGCACCCGATAACAGCGTACCCCAAAGTACATATTTTGTTAAGCTTGGGTGGTTAGGATCTGCTGAATCGGTTTTTGCTCCTGTGTGCCACATTCCAATTTCATCCATGGTAACTAACCATGAATGTCCGCTACTATCCGATCTCGTTTTCCATCGCAAAACTGTCTCAGGTGCAGTTTCCCGTTCAGCATGTTGAAGCGAAATACCATCCAAATATTTATAACCAAGCATATTTGAAAGAATATCCTTTCTTAAATCTTCATTCGGCAAAGTGTGTAAAACTACCGGATGATTATACGGGTCGTTTTCTTTAATATATTTCGCCATTGCTTTACGTTGTTCATCGTTTTGATATGGCAATTTCTTTGCCCATGGCACCGGACCATTTTCTTCGCCCATATTCCAAACCAATCCCAAATGATGACCAAAACGAGATATTAGTTCCTGATAATACAGCATACGGATAGGTCCCATATCGCCATTATCAAGTAAAGTTTCATTTTCAGTTTCCTGCGTTACAATGTGCATTAATATTCCTTTTGATTGCATGTGTTGGAATACAATCTCCCATTGATCCAATTTACTGACATCAAATCTGGTAAAATCATCAGGGCTGTTATACATCCATACATCTTTACCGTCGCCTTGAATATTGAATGTTAAAAAGTATATGGCATTCATACCTTTAGAAGCTAAATAATTAATTGCTCCTATAATAGACTTGCCTTTTCCGCCTTTCCATGTTGGATCACCCTCTTTCCAATCTTTTAAATGAGGTTCATAAGAATGGATCTCCAAATTTGTTTCAGCTTCTCCATCTTTTTTTGAATCTTCAATACGAAATGTATTATCAAAATCTGTATAAGCTAAAAAGTTCTCAGGACTATCTGCACCAACCTTGAGAAAATATTTGTTCATATTCCGAAATTTGAAATATCCGTTTTTAGCAATTATTCGTCCTTTAAAACTTTTATCGTTAGTTATTTTTTCTGAATCAACAACAACAAATGCTCCATTACTATTAATAAGCTCAATTTGCTCTGCATTTCTAATGTTATTATTGATAGCTACAGAATCACCTTTATATAGTTTGGCTGAATAATTCCATTTGCCTGAAACTTCAGGAATAAATCTCACTTGCCATACAGCACCTGAAGCTGAACCTGAGTTAGCCGCATTTCCATCAGCGGCATAAAAGCCACGGACCATTGTTACAGATTCATTATTATCAAATTCAACAAGCAGCAAATAATGTAAAAAAGGGTTCACCAAATCATTTTCTGATGTTATCGGCCCTTGGAATGACAAGGTTAGTGTTTTATTTTTTTCTATTTCGGCTATATTTTTATTTGCAGTATTGCAGCAATATAGCATTATCGAAATCATTGAAATAAAAACAAGAATTGTTCTTTTTTTCATATTTATATTAAATAAATACAATTTACAAAATATTAGAATATTGTATGTCTTTACAAGTTTATTAATACGTAGCAGCCGCCTTGGTGCTAACGGTTAGTATATGCGTAGTGACCTGCGACCGTTTAGGAAGCATTATCGCATATACAATGTTATAACACTGTTTTTATTACTGCCTTAAATATATTCTAGTCATCCTAGCATTCTCGTTGGCAACACTTATCTGAATCATAAAACTCAAGTTAATTGGTAATATCATGTTTAGCAGGGAATACTTCCTATTATTACATGCCAAGAAACAGCCATCTTAATTCTGTGTTTCAGAAGGATAAGGAGCGCTAAATGAAAAGGCAGGTTTGACCTTAACTTTTCTCTCAATACCTTCCATATCGCCAGTTTTAAGGAATTCTTTTACTTCAAACCACACGGCTTCATGTTCATTTTTAATAGCTCCAAAAACACCATGACCACCTTTTTCCGCTATTAAAATATGGCTATTAGGAAAATAGGGAGCAATTTCATAAGTATTCTCAACAGGAGTATTTAAATCCCAATCACCTTGAAGAAAAATAACGGGTATACTACTCGTCACAGGCTTGCGAAGTTCATCACCTATATCTAAGAGTAGGCCAAATATCCTTAGTCGCTAAGAGAGAAGCGAATTTACTTTGACCGAGATACCGTGAAGCCGTATCTGCCCATAATTGATTTTCACGCTCCTTCGTTACGCTCAAACTCGAATTAATCAACGGTCCAATCAATTTCTTTTGATTCGACCGAATGGTGTAACGGTTTTTAAACCAATCTAAATAAAGGGCTTTATCCTCATTATATATCCACAACAAGACCGACGGATTCGTCCAAGGAATATCAGTAGGGCCGATTGTCATATTTTCATTGACAACAATAGGATTTTGTTCCACTTTACGCAAAACTGACCGAGCCAATTCAGCCATGCCTCCTTTTGGTAGATAAGGAGTGAACCGTTCATCTTCATCAATATATTTCCAAATCCGATGTATCGCAGCCATAACATCTGAGGGCATATCAAATTCGTGGTTGATGGGTTCTACGCCTGAGAGTACGGCACGAGTGATAGTTTCAGGGAATAAACGCATAAGTATAAAGCTCCACTGCGAGCCAAAACTCCAAGCATAAAGGCTTATGTTTTCATAGCCGAGTGCTTGACGCAATTCATTGACATCATAAGCACATTCGATAGCAATGTATCCACTGAGGTCTATATCCGTTTTTGCAAAAGCTGCGGTAGTTTCCATAGCAAATTGCTTGTCTTGCTCTATTTTTTCAGCCATAGGCAAAGGATTTTCTTGCCTGTTGTAAGTCGCTTTTAAAACGTCTCCATACTCGCTATATCCACGTTGGTCAACCAAAACAACGTCTGTGAAATTCGTAAACTCAGCTACATCCGAAAAATAGTCTTCGATTCTTCCTTTTTGGTTTTTAAATCCTTTTACGAATGAATAACCGGGACCACCAGGAAGAGAAAAAATAGGTGAAGCCAAAGGATTTTTAACTTTTGCATGTAATCGCAAAAAACCCACTCCAATCATCCGACTTTCCGCCTTTTCTCGATTCTCGGGAACATATATGGTCCCTATTTCATAAAAAATGCTATCTCCTATTTGGTCAAGAATAAATAAATTGTTGTGTATAATAATTTCTCTTTGAGGAACCAATTGTACTTTTTTTGCATTTTGATGGCAAGAAATAACTAAAATTACAATTGAAATTAAATATAGACTCTGTTTCATAATTATCTATTCAATGTGTTATAACGGTTGGCTATAAACGTGGCGCGGAGCGACATGATTTATAGCTGTTGTTGCACATCGTTTTTTTTTATTTGAATCCATTTCATATTTTCCCAATCATAGCACCGAATAGATAATTGCAAATCCAAATATCACTGAGAATGGTGACGTCAATCTAATGAGTTGCGGTTTTAAAATGTCGGCACATATCAGCGCGTAACGATGATGAAGTCTTCGCGGTACGAAATAGAGAACTACAGACGTGCCAATCATAAACCAACCGAAGTATTTAAAGATTTCTGGAAACTTTGAGAACTCTGAATAAAAAACAAGACTGACAGCAGGTATCATTCGAATCGTAATCTCTGAATAATTAATCAGGTTGGTGCTTCCAGCCTTTTTCAAATACTCTCTTGCCTTTTCTGGTTTCAATAGCATCAGTAAGCCAACTCCAATTAAGAAGATACCAAATAGTAATATGACATACTTAGCTATGAGTGTCATGAGTTCCTAATTTTCTTTTGCATTTTAATGATGTACAACGGTCTCGGCTATGAGTAGTGCGTCCGATAGGAAGCATTACTTATACACGATGTTAGCATTATACTCTTTATTCAATCATGTTTAGGTTCAGGTAATTCAAAGTATTTATTTCTCGTTTGGTCTAATATTTTTGAGACTTTAATTTTATTCTCTTCAGTTGGTTTTAGGTTGATAAATTTTCCGATGATATTTCTGTTTCGATAAATGATAATTGTGTTTTCTGCTTTGGGATTTATTCTATTCAAGTAAACTTCTGATTGTTTATCTGAAAAAGAAGGAACGAAAGTTAGAGCTGTTTTTTCAATATTCAATTCAGAACCTAATTTCTCTAATTCTGCTTGTCGGTCAGATTTGTTGTAATTGTTTTCATTTCCGTAAACAAAATAGGCTTTTAGATATTTTTCACGTGTAATACTTTCGTTTTCCAAATACACCAACCATTCCTTTATTTCATTCCAGTTTGGATTGTTGCCAACAAAAAATACTATTCCGTGATAACGTCCATATTTACATACAGGACAGGTTTTCTTTCCTTTGTCTGGACCCCAAGCGTGAAATGGTGTGAAAGACGGATTATCTTCACCAATTTCTCGACCAGAATTTACTTCATTATTCAAGGTAGAAGGGTAATTTGGAATGTTTAGACCCAAAATAATATTGTGTTCTGCGACTTGCATGTCTTTATCAATCAAAGGTCTTAAAACACCACTTCCACCACGATTTTCAAGTTTTTTTCTTTTTGTTCCTGTTAATTTAGGATCATCATCAAATACTAATTCATCTGTATAATATTCATCCTCTATGTTTGGTTCTTTTATTGACAAGTGAATATGTGCAGGCATATCAGTATTAGGATAATTTCCAGGTCGAATGGTATAAATTGAGTAGTTTCCTTGTTCATCAGATTTTACCCAACCACGAATACCACCGTGTCTTTCAGTTTTACCTTTTCCATTTGAATAATATCCATTATTGTCGGTTTGCCAATAATATACAATTACATTTGGTGCTGGTGTTTTTCCGTCTATTTTCAAAACTTTTCCAGTAATCAGTATTCTTTGCGCTGTTTCATTCCAGGCAGAACTCGTATCTACCGACTGAATATTCTTTGGCATTCCAACATACATCAATTCACAACCATCACAACCACCACCAACAATTTTGTTTTCTAATGTTTTGTTATGTTTATTTTCAGTTGTCGGTTTTTCTTGTCCATTGCAATTCGTCAATGAAATTAAAAAAAGAAAAAACAGTCCTAAATTTATTGTTTTGTTCATTGTATCTCTTTTATTGAGTTAACAGTTTTGTGTATGAAATATAGCGGATAAAAAGATAATAATTTTTCAGATAAACACAGAGCTGAATTTTTATATTTTGTTTTTAACTTATAATCCTTAAAAGACAAATTTAAAAATTTGGCGGTCTTCGCAAATAAATACAAACCTCTCGAAAAGCCTTTATTAGCTATGTTTTATACACGTTGTTACCTACTGGCTGATTTCTTTAATAAGTGATTTATATTTTAAGGAGCTTTCGATATTTCCAGAGGAACTTTCAAGTGCTTTTTTATAATATTCTTTAGCCAATGTAAAATTTAATTCTGATTTATAAATCTCAGCCAAACTTCCTAACAAATGAGATGAATTGGGATATAAATCTATACCATATTTCAATAATTTTATAGCATCGTCTTTTTTATTGTTGTTATATAATATTCCCGAAAGTTCATTAATTGCACCCAGAGGTATATTAAATACACTATCGTAATTCTGGTTTATTTCATTAAAATAATTAAGTATTTCCTGATACCCGAGTGATGAAACTTCTTCTGAAATATAAAAATCTGAAAAAATGAGTTTCAATCCGTTATCAAGACCAACTTTCATAGAATTAGTATGTGATTCTTCAACTACTTCAAATCTATAAATCAAGTTTTTAGGTTTTATTGAATCAATAACCATTTTATATCTTTGCAAGTATGGTTCTCTGAATCCTTTCTCCGTATTTGCATAAAAAAATACGTTTTGTTTAAAATGATCATTATTCAACTTTCTAGCAATTAATTTTTTAAACTTATTCCCAATTCCAGTGCCTGATAAAATATATCCATCAAAAGTATCTGGAATTTCAGTCAAAAAATAACCACAAATCCCTGAAGAAGATGAAAACCCGTAGAGAATGTTAAAATTGTTAGTCCTATACATTTTTGAAACATAAGGAATTAGTTCGTGATTTATGAATTCAACAAAATTGATAAATGGATCACCTTGTTCTAAGGTCACAGTCACATCTCTTTCTCTATTAGTGTTTGGTATGCTTACAACAATCATTTCAGGACAAAACCCAAAATCATTTGAAAGAAAGCTAACTACACCTTTTGCATAGGCGAAAATGTATTCACCATCTAATAGATACAGTACTGGGTATTTTAAATTATTTTTTCCATAATTTTCCGGGAGAGCAATTGATATTGATCGTTCTTCTTTAAGAGATATTGAGTGAATTAAGTGATTTTCAATAATATTTTGAGCATAGAATTGCATTGAAACCACTTGCAACAGAATAAATAAAAATGTCTTCTTTATCATAATCTTAAGCTTGTAGGTAACGTGTTTATATATGATTTGTTGCGTAGTTTAGCACTTAACTTTGCAAGTACACACCAAACTGAAAATCCGCGAGGATTTTCAGAAGTAGGCGAGAACAAGCAATTACTTATAGCCATTGTTGGCAGTAGTTATTTTCTATTTCAGATTCAATTGCCAAGAAATTCCGAATTGGTCTATTACCCATCCAAATTTTTGGCTAAAACCATAATTATTTAAAGGCATTGTTATTTTACCGTTTTCAGATAGCTTTGAAAAAAGTCTAATCATTTCGTCTTCATTCTCACAATTTATATAGTTCGAAATGGCAGGCGAAAAATCCCAATCGTGAACTGGTGGACTATCACTACACATAAATAAATTTCCGTTCAGTTCGAATGTGGCTTGCATAATTTTTCCTTCTGCTACAGGTGCTCCATTTCCCCAACGACTTACATTAATGATTTTTGAATTCTCGAACAGTTCCATATAAAAATTCATTGCATTTTCTGCATTTCCATCTTGAAAAGTTAAAGACCTAATCATTTGATTTTCCATAATAGACTTATTTTGTGTTATTATCGTAATTAAGCTGTCTTTTTCAGCTTGTAACTTTTTTACTTCGTTCGGATTATTGTTCTCATTTTTGTAGTCAGAACAACTCAAAATAGTTAATCCAAACAAAACGATTGCTATGACTTTTTTCATAATATTTTTGTGTTCATTTCTTTTTGATTTCAGTTTCTTTAATTACTGCTAACATCCCAGTATACATTTTGTATATAGCAGGACTATATGTTATATTTAGTTAATTATCTTGCGTAAGATATGTGAATATATATGAAAAGACAAGAAATTATAGATAAGTTCACTAAGCAGTTAAGTATTGAAAACTATTCTGAACAGACTATTAAAAACTATTTATCCGCCTTAAAATTGTTCTTAGATTGGATTGGAAATTCAAAAAGTAAAAAAAATAACTGAAGAAGCTATAAAAGACTATTTATTTTATTGTAAAAATGATAGAAAGTATGCTTTTTCAACAATGAAACAGGTAATAGCGGCAATAAGCTTTTTGTACACAAAAGTATTTTTCAAACCAATCCCAAAAGCATTGGATATTAAGCTTAGAAAACCTACGCACTTACCAATAGTCTTGTCAAACCGGGAAATTGCGAAAATAATTGAGACAGCAAATAACTTAAAGCATAAGACCATTTTAATGCTGATTTATTCCGGCGGTTTACGTTTAGGTGAATTACTTAACCTAAAAATTTCAGATGTAGATTCAGAATCAATGAAAATACATATTAGGCAAGGTAAAGGAAAAAATGATAGATATATAATGCTTTCTGAAAATGTATTGCAATTATTAAGAGAATATTATAAAATTTATAAACCGAAAGAATTTATTATTGAAGGCCAAAAAGGGGGAAATATAGTCCCAAAAGTGTTCAATCAGTTTTTAAAAGTGCAATTAAAAAAGGAGGGATAAGAAAAAAAGCCACAGTACATTCACTCCGCCATAGTTTTGCAACTCATCTTTTAGATGATGGTACAGACATTCGTTACATTCAAAAATTATTAGGGCATAAGCGGCTTGAAACAACACAAATTTACACACACGTTTCATCTTACTCAATTAATAAAATTAAAAGTCCCGCAGATAAGTTAGAAATTAATATTTAGTCTCTCAAAACAATTCTTTTTAATAGTATATTTACTTCCAAAAAAATCGGGGTCAATCTAATGAGTGTTGATGATAAAAAAGTAATTTATTCCATGATTGGAGTAAGCAAGTATTATGATAAAAAGCCGGTCTTAAAAAATATTTATCTCTCATATTTTTATGGGGCAAAAATTGGTGTGCTTGGTCTTAACGGTTCCGGTAAAAGTTCTCTTCTAAAAATTCTAGCTGGAGTTGATAAAGAGTTCAATGGAGAAACTACTGTTTCACCAGGCTACACAATTGGCTACTTAGAGCAAGAACCAAAGCTTGATGATACAAAGACCGTCAGAGAAATTGTTGAAGAAGGTGTTCAGGAAATTGTCGATTTGCTGCGTGAATTTGATGAAATAAATGCAAAATTTGCTGAGCCTATGAGTGATGATGAGATGACCGCACTTTTAGAAAAGCAAGCAAAAGTTCAGGATAAACTCGATTCTAAAAATGCTTGGGATTTAGACTCAAGATTAGAAATGGCGATGGATGCCCTTGGATGTCCGCCAGCTGATACACTTGTTAAAGTTATTTCCGGGGGTGAAAAAAGAAGAGTTGCACTTTGCAGATTACTGCTACAAAAACCCGATATATTACTACTTGATGAACCAACAAACCACCTTGATGCAGAAACTGTGCTTTGGTTAGAAGCTGAATTGAACAGATATCCCGGAACAATAATAGCAGTTACTCATGATAGATATTTTCTAGATAATGTTGCTGGTTGGATTCTTGAATTGGACAGGGGAGAGGGCATTCCTTATAAAGGAAATTATTCATCTTGGTTGGAACAGAAACAAGAAAGATTAAAATTGGAAGAAAAGAAAGAAAGCGACCGTCAAAAAACATTGCAGCGAGAATTGGAATGGATTAGAATGTCTCCCAGAGCTAGACATGCAAAATCGAAAGCAAGAATTTCCTCTTACGAAAATATGTTGAAGGAAGAAAAAGAATCGGTCAAAAAAGATGTGGAAATTTATATTCCTGCGGGACCTCGTTTAGGAAATATAGTTATTGAAGCTGAAAATGTTTCAAAAGCTTTTGGTGAAAAGTTACTTTTTGAAAATCTTGATTTTGCGTTGCCTCCTGGGGGAATTGTTGGTGTAATCGGACCAAACGGAGCCGGTAAAACAACTCTTTTTAATATGATTGTTGGAAAAGAAAAAGCTGATAGCGGAACATTTAAATTAGGCGAAACTGTTAAACTTGCTTATGTAGATCAATCTAGAGATATACTTAATCCTGATAAATCTGTTTGGGAAACAATTTCTGATGGTGCAGATATTCTTCATATAGGGAATAGAGAAATTAATTCAAGAGCCTACGTTGGGCAATTTAATTTTGCCGGCGGTGATCAGCAGAAAAAAGTTGGAGTGCTTTCCGGCGGTGAAAGAAATAGAGTTCACCTTGCAAGAATATTAAAAGAAGGGGCAAATGTAATTTTACTCGATGAACCAACAAACGATCTTGACGTAAATACAATGCGTGCTCTTGAAGAGGGATTGCTTAATTTTGCCGGCTGCTCTGTAATAATTTCTCATGATAGGTGGTTCCTTGATAGAATCTGTACACATATTTTGGCTTTTGAAGGAAATAGTAAAGTAGTCTGGTATGAAGGTAACTTCACAGATTACGAAGAAAACAAAAAGGAAAGATTAGGATCTGCTGCGGATATACCGCATAGAATTAAGTATAAAAAACTAGTAAGATAATATTTTCTTGTTCCATTGAGTGCTAGTAATTTCTACTAATTTAATAGAAGGATTTTTAATTGTTTATTGGTAAGCCAAAAATTTTTTCACAATTCCCCAATGTTCTATTTGGACTCAGTCAGAAAGTACCTCTTGCTCATGATGATAAGTACAACTTCAACATGTCAAAATCTATCGGGGATAATGAAGATAATGTAATCGGTAATAGAGAAAGGTTCTTCAATTCTCTAGGTTTGTCAGCTAATAATGTAGTTATTCAAAAACAGATTCATGGCGATACAATAAACGTTGTTGATAAATTTAAAGTTAATTTGGAAGGGGATGCTTTAATTACAAAAACTAATAATTTAGGCTTGGCAATCTCAACAGCTGATTGTACTAACATATATCTTTACGACTCAAAAGAAAACATTATTGCGGCTGTACATTCTGGTTGGATGGGCACTGAAAAAAGAATTTTAGAAAAAACTTTACAAACACTTTGCAATAATTTTAATGTGAATCCCCAAAATCTATTTGTTTATTTTGGCCCTTCAATTTGTCAGGATAATTATGAAGTTGGAATCGATTTTCATTCAAAATTTGATGATAAATATTTAACTAAAAAGGGAGAGAAGTTCCTTCTGGATTTGAAAAAGGCGAATAAAGACATTTTGACAAATAACGGAGTACCAGAATCACAAATTGAGATTTCTGATATTTGTAGTTTTGAAAACACAAACTTTCATTCATATAGAAGAGACAAAACTAGATCGGGAAGAGCTTTAGGAGTGATCGCATTAAAGGCCTAAATTGAATAAAGATCAGCTCAAAATATTATTTGGTTATATAATTATTTGCCTAATCTGGGGTTCAACATGGATTGCAATTAAGTTAGGGCTGGATTCATTAACTCCTCTAATTTCTGCTGGATTAAGATTCTCATTAGCCTCGATACTGATATTTGTAATTCTGCAATTTACCGGTAAAACTTTACAAAAAGATACTGCCTCAATAAAAATTTATTTCTTTCTGGGATACTTTTCTTTTGTAATACCATTTTGGTTAGTTTATTGGTCAGAGCAATTTATACCTTCCGGATTAGCTTCGGTACTCTTTGCAATATTTCCATTCTCGGTTTTTTTATTCTCACTCTTGATTCTTAAAAGTGAATCAGTTGATTTATTTAAATTTATTAGTGTGATATTAGGTTTTGTAGGTGTTGCAATAATATTTTCCGATGGATTGCAAGTTGATTTGGAAAATCACTTTTTAGGGTTAATAGCAGTTTTATCAAGTGCAATAATGCAGGGATTAGCAGCAGTGATAGTAAAAAAATGGGGAGGTCACTTAAATCCCTTTTCCATGAACGCTCCTCCATTATTTATTGCCGGTGTATCAATGATTATTTTAAGTTTACTTTTTGAGGACAGCTCAAGTTGGGATTTTAATTTTTCGGCAATTTTATCAATTTCCTATCTTTCTATTATTGGAACTATACTTGCTTTTACAATTTATTATTGGTTGCTTCAAAGGATTAATGCTGTAATTTTATCGTTATCTTCGTTTATTACACCAATTATTGCAGTTTTATTGGGATGGATTTTTCTCGATGAAATACTCTCTCAACAAGTTTTAGTAGGAACTCTTTTTGTGCTAATAGGTATATTATTTGGTAATATTAAAGGATTAAAAAAAATCTACCGATCAAAAAAAGGAATTATTAATGCTTAATGTTGTGAGAATTAAAAAAGCTTCATTTTATGCTTATCATGGTGCTTTGGCTGAGGAACAATCAATTGGCGGTAATTTTGAAGCAGATGTTGATATGTATTTTAATTTTAGTGAAGCTGCAGAGACTGATGATTTATCAAAAACCATTAATTATGAAGAAATTTATAAGCAAATAAATAAAGTTATTTATCAAAAGAAATATTATTTAATTGAGACAATTGCTACCATAATTGCTGATAATCTTTTGGATACCTATCCAATCCTTGAAAAAATTGATGTTAAAGTCAGAAAAAACAATGTCCCGGTCGGCGGTATTATTGATCACGTTGAAGCGCAAGTTGTAAAGAGTAGAAATGAATAAAATTTTTTTAGGTTTAGGCTCAAATGTTGGTGATAGACTTAAGAACATCACTAATGTGATTATTGACTTTGAAAATAACAATGAATTCTCTGATGTTAAGTATTCTTCAATTTATGAATCTAAGCCCTACGGAAAAATTGAACAAAATAATTTTCTTAATTGTGTCCTTTCTTTTAATTCCGAAATTAGCATTCATGATCTTTTTGCATACATAAAAAATTTGGAACTGAAAATCGGCAGAAAAAAAAGAGAAGTTTGGGGACCTAGAGAAATTGATATTGATATTTTACTTTTTGGTGATTTAGTTTTTAATGATGAAAAAATTAGAATTCCTCATAAAGATATATTAAATAGGGATTTTGTTTTGGTTCCGCTGCTTGAGTTAGAAGAGTATATAATTCATCCAGAGAGCAAAGAGCCTTTAAAGTTCAGTTTAGATCTTCTTAACGAAAGATTTATAATTTCTAAAAATAAAATAAAAAATTTAAATACCTGTAAGGTTAATTGAGCATGATTTTGTAATTTTAGTTTATGTGTTTGTTGATAGTATTAAGACTAAAATAAAATTTTTAAATCTTTAGGAGAAATTGTTGGAAGCCCCAAAATATATTGCAATTGAAGGTGTAATTGGCGCTGGAAAAACCTCTTTAGCGAAAAAATTATCGGAAAAATTATCAGCAAAACTTGTTACAGAAGAATTTGAGGAGAATCCTTTTCTTGAAAAATTTTATGATGATAGAAAAAGATATGCTTTCCAGACACAAATGTTTTTTTTAATAAATAGGTTCAAACAGCAAGAGCAGTTTAATCAAGAGGATCTATTTACAAATTATATTGTGTCAGATTATATCTTTGATAAGGATCAAATTTTTGCCTACCTTAATTTATCAGGTGAAGAATTAAAACTATATGAAAGTATTTTCCCACTGCTTAAAAGAGATCTTCGTCAATTTGATTTAGTGATTTTTTTACAAGCAAGTGTCGACCGTCTAATTTACAATATCAAGAAGCGAAATAGACCGATTGAAAAAAATCTGACCAGAACCTATATTAGAGAATTAAGCGAAGTTTACAACAATTTTTTCTTTAAGTACAATTCAACACCTTTACTTATAGTTAACACAACCGATATTGATTTTGTAAATAAAGAAGATGATTTCGATGAACTATTTAAACAGATTTTTAGAGAAGATAGAGGGTTTATTGAATATTTTAATCCAAAAATTAAAGTTTAGTTATGTTATTTAGATTATTATTATTTGCTTTATTGGGATATATTCTTGTGAAATCGGTAAGGTTTTTGATCAATATTTTTACAGCAGTAAAAGCTGGGAAAAAAGAAGAAAAGGTTTACACCACATCGAATACCAAATCAAAAATTGATAAAAAAGATGTTATTGATGCAGAGTTTGAAGAAATTGATATAAAAAGTAAAAATTCTGATGAGAATTAGATTATGTTTTTCACTGAAGATTTTTAGCTATCACCCACATTATTACACTTTTTCGACCTAAAATCATCTCAATAATTATATGTTAAATAAACTTGCAGCAATTGATATTGGAACAAATTCTTTTCACTTAGTTGTAGTCCAAATTCTGGAAAACGGAAAGTTTGAAGTAGTGGATGCTGAAAAACAAGTTTTGCGCTTAAATGAGGGTAGTACCGCTGATAAAAAAATTACTCAAGATTCAATAACTAATGCAATTAATGTTCTTAATAAATTTGCTGGAATAGCAAAATCCCACAATGCAGAGATAAAAGCTGTTGCTACAAGTGCTGTTAGGGAATCAGCAAACAAAACTGAATTTTTAGAACAAATAAAGAAAGAAACAGGAATTAGTATTGATGTAATTAACGGGGTTGAAGAAGGTCGATTAATTTATTGGGGTGTTCTTCAATCAGTACCTGTTTACAGTAAGCGAATTCTTTGCATCGATATTGGCGGCGGCAGTACAGAATTTGTCGTAGGTTATAAAGGGAAAATACTTTACGCTAACAGCTTAAAAATTGGTGCAGTGAGGTTAACGAAAATGTTTTTCCCAAATTATGATATTAATAACAAATCAATAAAAAAATGTGAAAAGTGGGTAGAAGGTGAGCTTTACCCGGTTCTAAAGGTAATTAAAGATTATAATATTGATATGGTTGTTGGTTCTTCGGGAACAATAATGGCAACCGGTATAATGGTTAAAGCTCTGCATGATTCAGATACTTCTCAATCAATTTTGAATAATTATCAATTTTCTTATTCTGATCTTAAACAGATTAGGGAAATAGTACTCTCCAGAAAAACTATTCAAGAAAGAAAGAAAATTAAGGGGTTGGAATCAAGGAGGGCTGATATTATTCCTGCTGGAATAATTATTATATCAAGCATTTTTGAGCAGCTTAAAATTAGTGAATTAACAATTTCAGGATATGCTCTTAGAGAAGGGATTATTTTTGATTTAATAAATAAAAAAAATCCCAATAAAAGTTTATTTAATGATAATATACGTAGAGAGAGCGCAGAAAAACTAGCAATTTCTTGTAATTATGACTACAAACATTGTTTACATGTCTCCAAACTTGCTGGAATAATATTCGATCAGATGACCGATCTTCACAATCTGGGAGAGGAATATAAAGAATATTTAATTATTGCTTCAATGCTTCATGATATTGGTTATCATATTGCACATTCAAAACACCATATCCATTCTCAGTACATTATTGTAAACAGTGAATTATTAGGATTTAATGAAAACGAAATTCGTGCAATAGCGTGTATTGCACGTTATCACAGAAAGAGTCATCCTAAAACATCTCATTCTGAATTTATGCTTTTACCAGATGATTGGAAATCTGTTGTGAAAAAACTTTCTGCAATTTTAAGAATTGCCGATGCATTCGATCGGACACATAACTTTTTAATTCAAGATGTAAATGTTAAGACAAAGAAAGCTGAAGTAATCTTTTATGTTGATAATAAATTAGAAAACATCGAAATAGAACTTTGGAGTCTTGAGAGAAGAAAAAAATTATTTGAATCCCTTTTTGAAAAAGAAATTAAAGTAAAATCTAATGGTTAATTTAATTGAATATGGTTGTGTAACTTATTATAAAAGATGCTATTTTTAATCTAAAATAAATTTTTCTAATAGTAATATTTCGAGCAAATATGATTTCTCACGTTTATATTAAAGACCTTTCCAGACATGTTGGAGAAAGTGTAACGCTTAAAGGTTGGCTGTTCAACAAAAGATCAAGCGGTAAAGTAAAATTTTTAATTTTAAGAGACGGAACCGGTTACCTGCAGTGTATTGTTTTTAAGGGTAATGTTTCGGAAGAAGTTTTTTCAATGGCAGATTCAATATCGCAGGAAGCTTCCTTTGAAATTACTGGCTTAGTTAAAGAAGAACCAAGAGCTATTGGTGGTTATGAACTAGATGCTGTTGATTTAAAATTGATTGGAGAATCTCATGATTATCCAATAACACCAAAAGAACATGGCATTGAATTTTTAATTGATAACAGACATCTTTGGATCAGATCAAAAAAACAAGCGGCTATTCTAAAGATACGTCATAGAATTGTTAAAGCAATCCGTGACTTTTTTGATGAAAGAGATTTTACATTGTTTGATCCCCCGATTATTACACCTAATGCTTCTGAAGGTACATCCACTCTTTTTGAGATGGATTATTTTGATTTAGGAAAAGCTTATTTAACCCAATCAGGTCAGCTTTATGCGGAAGCAGGCGCAATGGCGCTTGGAAAAGTTTATACTTTTGGCCCTACATTTAGAGCAGAAAAATCAAAGACAAGAAGACACTTAACCGAATTTTGGATGGTAGAACCGGAGATGGCATTTTACAATTTAGATGATGATATGGATCTAGCAGAAGAATTCTTAGAATATATTGTTCAAACAGTTTTAAGGGATTGCAAAAATGAATTGGAAATTCTGGAGCGCGATACTTCAAAACTTGAAAAAGTAACTCGTCCTTTCCCTAGGATCTCATATACCGAGGCAGTAGAATTGCTAAAATCGAAAGGTAGCGATTTTGAATGGGGAAATGATTTTGGCGCACCGGATGAAACAATTATTTCTGAGCAATATGATAAACCTGTAATGATTCATAGATACCCGGCAGATATAAAAGCTTTTTATATGAAACGCGATCCCGAAAATCCCAAAGTAGCATTGGCTGTTGATGTTCTAGCTCCGGAAGGTTACGGTGAAATAATTGGCGGAAGTCAGCGTGAAGATAATCTTGACTTTCTCCTTGAAAGAATTGAGCAGCATAAATTACCTCAGAATTTCTTTGAGTGGTATCTTGATTTAAGAAGATTTGGTTCAGTCCCTCATTCAGGTTTTGGTTTAGGTTTGGAAAGAACTGTTACTTGGATTTGTGGAATTGAACATTTAAGGGAAACAATTCCATTTCCTAGAATGATATATAGAAATACTCCTTAACTAAAATAAAACTATACTGATATGAAAAAATATTTATTGCTTGTTCTATCATTTTTCATTTTAAGTCCGGATTCAATTTTACTTGCTGCCTCTGAAGGTACACATGTGTTACCGGCAGCTTATATGGTAATACCCTTCGTTGTTCTCCTTTTGATGATTGCAACCGGCCCGTTGTTCTATCATCATTTTTGGGAGCATAATTATCCTAAAATTGCAATCTTTTTGGGACTTATTACAGTTACCTATTATTTGGCTGTGTTAAATGATACTCACAGTTTACTCCACACACTTGCAGAATATTTAGCCTTTATTGCTTTATTAGCCTCTTTGTTTGTGGCTTCGGGCGGTATATTAATCAAGGTTGATAAAAAATCTACACCAATGCTGAATGTTATTATTCTATTTATAGGTGCAGTAATTGCAAATATTATTGGAACAACTGGTGCCTCAATGCTTCTTATTCGTCCTTTTATAAAAATCAATAGGAAAAGGATCAAGCCATATCAATTCATATTTTTTATATTTTTAGTTAGCAATATTGGTGGTGCATTAACACCTATTGGTGATCCTCCTTTATTTTTAGGCTTCTTAAGAGGGATTGACTTTTTCTGGTTTTTCGGTCACGTTTGGTATATCTGGCTTCCTACAGTTTTGGTGATTTTACTAATCTTTTATATTATTGATTCAAGAAATGTGGCTGAAGATGATAAAGAAGAAGACTATACAGGTAAAATAGAATTTAAGGGGATGAAAAATGTTGGATTTTTGCTAATCGTTTTAGTATCTGTTTTTATTGATCCTGCTGTAATGTCTTGGGTCCCAAGTCTAGCTCCTTTACCTTTTGGTATTAGAGAAATAATAATGTTTTCGGTTGTTTATCTTTCATACAAGGGAGCGGATGAAGAAATATTAAAGGCAAACGAGTTTGATTTTGAACCAATTAAAGAAGTCGCATTTTTATTTATTGGAATTTTTGCTACAATGATTCCTGCACTTCAACTAATTGCATATGAAGCAAAAGTTTATGGCGATCAACTTAATGCAGGAATATTGTATTGGGCAACGGGTTTACTATCAGGATTCCTAGACAATGCACCGACCTACTTGAATTTTTTAAGTGCTGAAATGGGTAAGTTTGGTTTGGATATAAATATTAAGGCTGAGGTTCATGCTCTTTCAATAGAGCATCCGGTGTATCTTACATCAATTTCAGTTGCAGCTGTATTTTTTGGTGCAATGACTTATATTGGCAATGGACCAAATTTTATGGTTAAATCAATTTGTGAAAGATCGGGTATCAAAATGCCAAGCTTCTTTGCATACTGGTTCAAATATGCAATCCCTATTTTGATCCCTATTTTCACTGTTGTGTGGCTATTATTTTTTAACGGAGAATAAAATGAATTCACTAGAACTAGCATTAAAAGAGAAAAAAAATGGATTATATTACGGTACAAGAGTAATTCTTCCATTTGTTGTTGATATTCTTAAAGCGGTTATTGATGATGATTTGATTACTGATTTCAGCCCTATTTCAGATGGTGCTTATTATGAAAAATTTGAAAATTACACAGAAATCTACTTCTTTGATCATGAAGATATATTGAAAGATGTTTCGAAATACGAAACTATTAAAATGATTGTTGTGGATGATGATGATGATATTTGCAATTTTGAACATCACAAAAAAATATCTCTTAATCCTGAAGAAAACCATAAGCTCACTATTTCAGAAATGGATGATAACGTAGTTTTTATAGATTAGTTATGATACCCTTATATTCAACAGAACAAGTAAGATCCGCTGATATTTATGCAATAAATAAATTGCAGATACCCGGCGAGCTTCTGATGGAGAATGCAGCAATCAGTATTGTAAATTCTATTTTTGAATATTATCCTTATCTGGATAATACATTCACTTTTGGAATTGTCTGTGGAAAGGGGAATAATGGCGGCGATGGATTTGCTTTAGCTAGACACTTACTAATTAGGGGATTCAAAGTAAATGTGCTCTCCTTAGCTAAAGAAACCGAGTTAAAAGGAGACGCTCTTACTAATTATAAAATTTTAAAAAATTTTATTAGGCCATACACGAATTCTTGGCTTGGATATTTTAAGACATTCAATGATCTTAAAAAAATAACAAACTCAGAAATAATTGTTGATGCAATCTTAGGTACCGGAAGTTCAGGTGAACTTAGAGACCCATATAAAACAATTATAGAAAAATTAAACAGCACTCCATCACTTAGAATTGCAATTGACTCACCGACCGGATTAAATCTGGAGAATTCAAATGGTGAGACAATATTTAATGCAAATTTTACTGTTACACTTGCCGAAATGAAAACCGGTTTATTTTATGAAAAAGGCAAACTAAATTCTGGAAAAGTTTTGAAGGGCTCAATCGGAATTGGAGAATCATATTTTAATTCATTAATTGCTGATAGTTTTTTAATTGAACCGGAAGATGCACTTTACGGATTACCTAAAAAGGAGCAAGATTTACATAAATATTCAGCTGGTAAAGTTTTAGTTATTGGTGGTTCTTCATTAATGCCCGGCGCTGCAATTTATACAATAAACGCATCAATGATAAGTGGTACTGGTGCTGGGAAATTAGCTTTTCCAAATTCAATACAAAATTTGGCGCAACTGCAAATGAATTCTGCAATAGTAAAGGGATTTAATGATGAAAACAAAGGTTTCCTTTCGCTAAGTAATTTGGATGAATTGGAAAATGAAATAGCATGGGCAGATATTATTGCAGTCGGACCTGGTTTGGGAAGAGACCCGCAAACAATTGATGCGATAATTAACTTGTTGAAAAATAATGAATCGAAAAGATTTGTGATTGATGCAGATGCCATATTTGCTATCAAGAATAAGGGATATAAAAAAGTAAATTTACGCGAAAATGTTCTTACACCACATCATAAAGAATTTGCTGATCTGTTAGGCATTGAACTTTCTGAGCTAAAATTAAATTTACTTAAGTACGGGAGAAAATTTTCAAAAGAAACCGGTGCATTCTTAGTGCTAAAAGGTGCACCATCAATTATTTTTAATCCCGATGGTGAGGTGTTTATTAATAGCTCAGGTAATGCTGGATTAGCAAAATTTGGAAGCGGGGATGTGCTTACCGGAATTATTGCATCCTTTATGGCACAACAAGAAGATATTGAAAAATCAGTTATTTCTGCAGTTTATATTCATAGTTTTACAGCAGATTTAATAATGAAAAAAGAATCAGAATTTGGTATTACTCCTAATAAATTAATTGATAATTTTGGTAAAGCAATAAAATTTTTAAGGAAATCGATTGTTTAAGTATTTAAAGAAAAATAGAAATTGGGTATTATTATTTCCATTGATTTTATATTGGATAATTTTGTTTATTGGAACTACTATACCTTCAGATCATTTAAGTAATATTGTAGATATTGGAGATAAATTAAAGCATTTTTCTGCCTATTTAATTTTGGCATTTTTATTAAGTTTGAACTTGTTCTTTCAAGAAAAGTGGCCATATGCATCAAAAAATTATTTAGCTTATACTTTAATCATCTGTATATTTTACGGTGCATTTGATGAAATTCATCAGTTGCTTGTTCCAAACAGATCTGCTGAATTTTTAGACTGGTTTGCAGATATTTCGGGAAGTGTTATTGGAAGTTTTTTTGCTTATGTATTTATACAAAAGATTAGAACCACTCTCAATTATGAAACTTAAATAGTTTTTTAATGTTTAAATTAAAGATGATGATTGACAATATTAAAATGATTTTATAAGTTACAATTAAATAATAGACAATCTTTTCTTATTATAGGAGGAAAGCAAGTGGCTTTACCAAAAAATCCTAAAGTTGATCTCAAATTAAAATATCGAAAAGTATTTGAAATCAGTATTATTCTCTCGCTTTTGCTTTTAATATTAGCTTTCAAGTATTTTCCAAGGGTAGAAGCAGAACAAATGGCTGTTGAAGCGGCTCAAGAACTTGTTGATGTAGAAGATGTAGAAATTACAAAACAAGAAACTGCGCCACCACCACCGCCGAAACCTCCAATTCCAATCGAAGCTCCTTCGGATGATGAATTAGAAGATATTGAAATTGAGGATACAGAAATTGATCTTGAAGAAGTTGTTGAAGCTCCACCACCACCTATCCAAGAAGAGGAAGAGGAAATTCCGGTCGAATTCTTTGTTGCTGTTGAAGAAATGCCTGAACCAATTGGCGGAATTCAAGGTATTCAACAAAAAATTATTTATCCTGAAATTGCTAAAAGAGCCGGCGTTCAAGGCAGAGTTTATGTTAAGGCTTTTGTTGATGAAAGTGGAACTGTAAAAAAGGCTGAAGTTATTAAAGGTATTGGTGCTGGTTGTGATGAAGCAGCAATTGAGGCAGTATTGAAAACTCGTTTCAAACCTGGTAAGCAGCGTGGTAAACCTGTTAGAGTTCAGGTTTCAATCCCAATTCTGTTCAAATTAAATTAAATTTTAAAAGCGTCCTTAAGGGCGCTTTTTTTATATCTTCCTCAAGTAATCTTCATGCAAAATTCATATCTTTCGTAATTAACAATTTTGCTTATGAACCTAATTAATCTTAAAAATTTATCCTTCGAATATTTGCAGAACGGCTCAAATAATTTTCAATTAGAAAATTTGAGCTTGGCTATAAATCATAGGGATTTTATATCTATTCTTGGCCCAAATGGATCCGGTAAATCGACTTTAGTTAAAATTATTGCGAATATTATTAAACCTCAAGATGGTAAAAGAACTTTGCACAATAAAAATTACTCAGAAATAGCTAGAAGGAAATTTGCTAAAGAGATTGCATTTGTTCCTCAGAATATGTCTGTAAATTTTCCATATTCTGTTTATGAAATTGTGATGATGGGAAGATCTCCACACCTCAATTTTTTTGGAATGGAAAAAAGTAGAGATCACGAATTAGTTACCTCTACACTAAAGCAGTTAGAGATTTTTCACTTAAAGGATAAGGGAATTAATGAAGTTTCGGGAGGTGAAGCTCAAAGAGCTTTAATAGCCCGGGCATTCGTTCAGAAACCCAAAATTTTATTGCTTGATGAACCAAATGCACATTTAGACGTTAAACATCAATTAAGTATCTTTAAGCTTTTATTTAAAATGAATAATGAAGAAGGACTTACAATTGTCAATATTTCTCACGATCTTAATCTTGCTCAACAGTTTAGCAGCAGAATTATTTTAATGAAAGAAGGCAAAATTCTATTTGATGATAAACCATCAATTGTCTTAAATGAATATAATATTAAAACGGTTTTTGATGTTAATTCTAAAATTTTCCCCAATCAAGCAGGTAATAATTCATTCATAAGTGTTGTTCCTTAAAATGATAATTGAAAGTAAAAAAAGTATTTTAGCAATTGGCTTCATAGGAATTATTAATCTCTTAGTACTTTACTTTTTAAAGTACACTTCTAATCACCTGACACTAAACAGTCTAGATATTTCAAAGACCGGGAATTTTATAAGTTTATTTTTCACACTTTTATTGATTCTAGGATGCGTTTTATTATTTAATAAAGCTAAGGAAAAATCTTCTCAGCATGTAAAAATTATTTTTTTTCTTTCAATCGTTTATTTTACAGCTCTTATCATTTTAGTTTTTGTCAATTTGATCGAATTAGAGTTTATTGATGGTTATTTGTTCGGCTATCCCTTTAAAAAAATTATTCCAATATTCTTTTTTGTAATAAATCAAATTCTCTTTTTATTTGTCCTTTTTAATATTTGGTTTGTCTTTTTTGGTTATAACTTGTTAACATATATTTATTCTGCATTTGCAGTGCTTTCAACAGTTTTAATTTTAGTATTATTCTCATTTGTTTACACTTTTTTTGTCGATGAATTTGATACAGAAGAAGTTAAAACTAATTTTGATTATGGAATAATAATGGGTGCCGCAGTTTGGAGTGGAAACCGCCCAAGTCCAATATTTGCAAGAAGAATTGATAAAGGTGCAGAACTGTTTTTAAATAATCAAATAAAAATGCTTCAGCTTACGGGCGGTAATGCACCAGGCGAAGTTAGCGAAGCAAAAGCAGCTTACAACTATTTAAAATCGAATTATAATATTAGTTCTGAAAATATTCTTATTGAAGAAGCGACTTCCACAACGAATGAGCAAATTAGATACATAAAAAATAATTTTTCAGATTCTGTAAATAGTGAAAGTTTTCTATTTATTTCTGATCAATTCCATCTTAAGAGAATTACAGAAATGGCTGATTTTTATGATTTAAATGCCAAAGCAATTTCATCTGAATACAAATTAAATTATCAAAAATCGTTATATTACAGGTTTAGAGATTCTATTGGTTTAATCCTTTTTTGGTTTTTTGCAATATGATAAGGATTATCCCAGACTTGGGATTTAATATAAATTTGATTAATCGGTGTGTCAGTTATTTTATTGAGATAAATATTTAATTTTTGGAGTAGTTATATGGAAAATTTTGAACTTATGGAACAATTTGGGCATGAGCAGATAATATTCTGTTCCAATAAAGAATCTGGTTTAAAGGCAATAATTGCAATACACGACACAACATTAGGTCCTGCAATTGGCGGAACAAGAATGCTTAACTACACAACTGTAAGTGATGCACTTGAAGATGTATTAAGACTATCGCGTGGAATGACATACAAAGCATCAATTGCCGGACTAAATTTTGGCGGAGGTAATGCAGTAATTATTGGTGATTCTGAGACCCAAAAAAATGAATTGTTATTTAGAACTTTTGGAAAATTTATCGAAGGACTCGCTGGAAGATATATAACTGCAGAGGATGTAGGCACAACCGTTAGAGATATGGAATTTGTTAAAATGGAAACAAAATTTGTAACCGGTATTTCCAAAGCTCTTGGAGGTTCGGGAGATCCTGCTCCGGTTACTGCTTATGGTGTTTATGTTGGAATGAAAGCTTGTGCCAAAGCAAAGTGGGGGAATAACTCTCTTGAAAAGAAAAAAATTGTAATACAGGGTGCCGGCCAAGTTGCACAGTATCTATGTGAACATCTCTACAACGAAGGGGCCGACATTTATATAAGCGATCTTGTTAATTCCAAATTGGAAAAAATTACTGATTCAATTAAAGCTACTGTAGTTGATTACAAAGATGTATACACGATTGAAGGAGATATTTTTTCACCATGTGCTTTGGGTGCAGTTTTAAACGATGATACAATTCCAAAAATGAAATATGAAATAATTGCCGGTTGTGCGAATAACCAATTGCAAAACGAAAACAAGCATGGTAAAATGCTTCTGGATAAAAATATACTGTATGCACCGGATTATGTTATTAATGCTGGCGGTTTAATGAATGTATCGAATGAGCTTGAAGGTTATAGACAGGATAGAGCCTTAAAAAATGCTGACGGAATTTATGATATACTCACTAATGTAATTAAAATTTCTGAAGAACAAAAAATTCCTACACATCAAGCATCAAATAAAATTGCAGAGGAAAGATTAAAACGAATTGGTGGAATAAGAAAAATCTATTCCGGCAATCAGTGAGGAAAGCTATATAGTTAGATGAAATCAAAAAGAAGAAAATTAAGAGAAAAAGTTTTACAAATACTCTATGCATTCGAAATGCATAGAAGTGGATTAAGTGAAATTATTGATGATCAGCTTAAAGACATTACTGATGTTGAGGATAGAGAGTTTTGCACAGGAATTATAAATTATGTTTTAGCCGAAAGAGAAGTAATTGAAAAATATATCGAAAAAAAATTAGTTAATTGGGAAGTAGGAAGAATTGCTATTATTGATAAAATACTTCTTAGAATTGCTATCGGTGAACTTTTATTTGCCGTTGATGTTCCACCCAAAGTCAGTATTAATGAAACAATTGAAATTGCAAAGGAATACAGTACGGCTAAAAGCGGAAAATTTATAAATGGTATACTAGATGCCGTTTTAATTGATCTCAAAAAAGAAGGTAAAATTAAAAAGGTCGGAAGAGGACTTATTGAAAACTCCCTCCCCAAACAATCAAACTGAAAAAAACAATAAAGGTAAGTCTAAAATTTTTATTTGGACGCTTTATGATTTTGCCAACACATCATATTCTATAGTCGTTGTAACATTTATTTTTGCTGTTTACTTTAAAAAAGTAATTGCTCAATCCGAACCTATTGGAGATCTTTTTTGGAGTCTAGGAATAAGCATTTCGATGTTAATTACTGCAATTATAGCACCGATTTTAGGTGCAATTTCCGATTATTCTGCAGGAAAAAAAAGATTTCTTTTGCTCTTTACTTTGATGTGTATTATTCCAACAGGAATGCTTTATTTTACAGGAAGCGGTGATATCTATTTGGCTCTCTTCTTATTCATTTTAGCTAATATTGGATTTGAAGCAGGTTTGGTTTTTTACGATTCATTTTTGCCTGAAATTAGCAGTGTAAAAAATTACGGTAGAGTTAGCGGATATGGATTTGCAATGGGTTACTTTGGTTCATTAGCAGTCTTAGCCTTGTCATTCCCTTTTATTCAAAAGGAAATGATAAAAGAAACATTCCCGCTCGCCGCCTCATTTTTTCTTGTATTCAGTCTACCACTTTTTTTATTTCTAAGAGATACTCGAAAAGATGTTAAAGCACCGGTTTCCTACATTAAAATTGGGATAAATAGAGTCCTATCTACAATTACTCATTTAAAGGAATACAAAAATCTGGCACTCTTTCTATTGGCATTCTTCTTTTATATAGAAGGCGTAAATACAGTAATATTTTTTGCCGGCAACTATGCTTCAACTACGCTCAAATTCACTATGGAAGAACTAATATTATTTTTTATAATCGTTCAAACAACAGCTATTTTGGGATCAATAACATTTGGTATTATTTCAGATTCAATAGGACAAAAAAAAGCTATTTCAATTTCTTTAGTAATTTGGATGTTTACAGTTGTTATAGCTTATTTTACAAGCAGCAGTGAAAATTTTCTAATTCAATATTTTGCAGATATTACTGAATTAGAACCAAAAAATTTAATAGTAAAGAGTTTTTATTTTGTTGGTTTATTGGCGGGAAGTGTTATGGGTGCTACTCAATCTACAAGTCGAAGTCTGATGTCGAGATTAACACCAGACGAAAAGAAAACGGAATTTTTTGGATTTTATTCACTCTTTGGTAAAAGTTCAGCAATTGTGGGACCCCTTGTTTTTGGTTTTGTAAGTTACCTTTCCAGCAGTCAAAGATTTGCAATTCTTTCAGTAGCTGGATTCTTTATAGTTGGCCTAATTATTTTGCAATTTGTAGATGACGAACAAAAAATTTAACCAATACTTTTTACAAAGATCTTCTTTATTAAAAATCCGACTAATAGAATTGATAGAAGAAATAAAAAAAATCCAACTGCCAATGCAGGAATTCCGGTTAAGTATTCAATAATTTGCGTGTCGGTTTCTCTTAAAGTGGTAGTAAGTAAATCTTGTTTAATATCCGCAATTATATAAAAGCAGCTTGTTAATCCAATAAACAGTAAAAAGAACTTCAATAAATTTTCATTAGCGAATCTAGGTAAAAAATAGAATAGTAGAGCAATAATTAAAGTTAAGAAGATATTGAGGCCGCCTTGTAAAAAGTTAACTGCAACTAATAAAAATATTATTGCCAGAATCGTTGTTGTCCACTTCCTAATGTTCTTACTGCCAGCAGAAACAAAAATTAGTAATCCAAAAATTAAACTACCTAAATAGCCGGAGAGTGCAATTAGTATTTGATTTCCACCTTTTGTTACTGTGTTCCCTGCTAAATTTAAGTCCAAAGAAATACTCTCTACCGAACCTCCACTTACTATTGCTGCTATTGCATGGCTGATTTCGTGCAAAAGCACGACAAAAATTTTTATTGGGTAAATTATTGAAGAGTCCCAGAGTATTAAACTAAATATAGAAATTCCTAGTGTTATATAGATATCAGTTTTTTTTTGCTCAGACTTTATTTTTTTACTCATCAAACATCATTATTTTTTTTGACTTTAATTACACTAATTGTTAGTTTAATAATAAACCAACCAAAACATAGAGGGGAAAGATATGGGACAAACATATAATTTCCAAACACCTCGTGATCTTTATGAAAAACTCTGCCGGGATTCCGAAAAACTTGATTTAGTAATAGATGGAGATCACCTCTTCAATTTTATTTCAACTGCACATCATTTGAAAGATTGGATTAAGCATTCACCACTAAAGACATCGACTGTTATTAAGAGGTTGTTTAAAACCTTAAAGAATGATGAAAACCTAAAAATTTGTTCTGATATTGTGACGGCAAATGCTCACTTTAAAATTCAACCTCATAAGAAGGGATGTCAGTTAAAAGTTGGGAAAGTTTGTATTGATGCCATTGATTTTAAGAATGAAATAATGGAACTTTATGAACACTTTTTTAAAATTAAATGAGATTATAAAATTGCGAGCGTAACTCAGTTGGTAGAGTATCAGCTTCCCAAGCTGAATGTCGCGGGTTCGAATCCCGTCGCTCGCTCTAAAATAATATTTGCAAAAAAAGAAAATTTAGTATAATTTTAATCTTCTAAATTTTTGATTGAATAGGGAGCTTAGCTCAGTTGGTTCAGAGCACCTGCCTTACAAGCAGGGGGTCATAGGTTCGAATCCTATAGCTCCCACACTTAAACCCTTATAGGACTTGGTCTTATGAGGGTTTGTTATTTTGAAGCCAATTGACTGAAGTAGTAAATTATATTCTTTCATCCATTTATACGCTCCCAATCAAACTCTCTGGCCAATACTCTTCTTTGAATATCCAAAGGCTTTGAAAATATATCAAGTTCATCTCTGTTCCCCGGGAAAGAATGAACAATACAGACTTGAAATAGCGTGACTCTTTTTGGGGTTAATTTATCAGGACAATATATTTTTATTTAAAATTTTTATTCTATACGTTATCTAGTTTTTTAACATTGTTATTTGCTAATCAATAAATCTAGTTTTCTGAGCTCAGCTTGATTTTTATTAAAGCTGGAAATTCACTTATGGTGATTTCACTATCATTAAAACTTTTTAATTCTTTACCGTTTATGATTACTGACTTTGGTTTGTTAAAGTATGGTATTTTTATTTTAATATGTCCTTGAGGCATTTTTATGTCACCACCTAATAAAATTTTATATCCAGTTTCGCTAGGATGAATTGAATAACTTAACTCACCATAATAAGTAGGAAGATTTTCTATTTCCATGCCATTTGAATTTATAATCCAGTCATCATATAAACCGGCTCCAATAATTAAGGAATTTTCATATTCATCTTCATAAACAAACATGGCTCGGACCGAATTTATGAAATCTGATCCCACCCAGGTATGCGGCATATCTCCAATAAATTCAGTTGTATCGCGGTTGTTCCAAACAACCTCTGCCCAATGATTCCAGTTTAATGGTCTCTGGTGAGTAAAGAAGAAGTCCAACAACTTATGAGCTCTATTGATGTTATTTAAATAAATATAGCTTCCAACTACTCTTTGCTCATAGGGTGTATAATTAATCCATCTGCTTTGTGGGTTTAAACGTTCATTAAAATTTTCGAAATATTTGTCAAATGTATTAATCAAGTACTTTTTCGGCAGATTCTTCAATTCATTGCATGGATTGAGTGCAATTGTGGTTGATGTTGCATCAAAGTCACCTAACTCAGCACAACCAGGAATATAGTTTATCCCGTGATATTGTATAGACGCGTTGATTGAATTGTACAAATTTTCTTTAAAGTTATCTCTCAAAGTTGTAAAATCTTCAATGTAATCGTTTTGATTTATTATTTGAGCAATTGTCACGGCATCCTTTAATCCTTTCAGACCAAAAAAATCATCCCAGTAGGAATGCATTGGTTTAGCAGAATAGCCTTCGTGGCTTATCGATTCAGGCATCAAGCCATAAAACATTTTTAGTTCATCATTATTTTTGTATTCATCAGTGGTGCGTTGAGAAACCAAATATTCTATATATTCGACCGCTTTCTTGACATTATTAAACTTGCTTTTTAAAAAAGAACTATCCTTAGTAAAATGATAATATTGAAGTATAGCATAAATTAGTTGTCCATGACTATCATTTTCAGGTACTGGATCGGGACCTCTAGTATCTACTACACAAGGGACTTTACCACTTTTGAATTGATATTGACTATACCAATTTAAGAATTCTTTCACCTCATCTTTAATACCCATTTTCAAGAGTGCAGAGGATGTCAAGGCTCCATCCCTTATCCATGATCTTTCATATGACCTTGAACCAGGTTGAATCCCAAAGTTATCTCTGTTAATCAAAATATATGCTAGGTTTGAGCGAACTGAATTGATTAGTTTATCTGCACTCTGAGGTAGATTAAATTTTACATGACTAATCTTTTCATCCCAAAAATTTGCTACCGAGGTTAATTTTTTCGCGATGTACTTATCAAGGATTTCATCAGAACCAAATTCCTTCATCAGCTCATATTCTTTGTGGAAGGGTACAGCGAGATAGAATTTCTTTTCATCATTCGGCTTAAGATTGAATGAATATTTCAATGCTCCTTCTGCATACCCAAAATGGCATTTTACATTTTTATTTTGGGGCAGCTTATCCTTACTTAAAAATTCAGTAATTATTCCTTCGTCAAACTCAAGAGCCCCAAAATCTGCTGGATTAGATAATGCGTGGACTACTTTATCATCAACAATTATTTTGTTATCAGAATAATTTATGTTTTTAATTTTTGCACTACCACCAGGCCAATTTAAAAATTGCCAAGGCGGATTAACTTGAAATGGTCTGATGGCTAAGTACAGGTTGCCTGATTGGGTATGATCACTTTTATTTTTCATATTATACGAAATATAAAGTACTGATTCATTTGGATGGCCATCTGCAAATATTTTTGTTTCAAATTCAATGTTTTCTAAGTTCCATTTAACTGAAGGAATCGGTAGATACTCCTTTTCTAAACCCTGAGTAATCTCAATATCATTCCATGTTATAAATTTGTTATTGATATACAAAAATGGTTCAATCGAAAATCGGCTTTTATCAATCTCCACCATCCCTTCTTCATTTATCAAGGATTCTTTTGTGTCACTGTTAACTCCAGTAATAGTCCAATAAGATTGACGATTGTAGTTGTATTTAGGAAAAAAACCAGATGGGAAATCTTCTGCAATTTTAGAGAAAAAATAATTTGTGTTTTTTGAAAAATCTATTTTTTTAATTTCAATCTCTCTTATTCCGAACATGCTAGATTTATTGCTCTCAATCATATCCAGTTTTATGTATTGCGAGGAGGCATCTTTTAGGAATACATAACTTCTACCACCTTTACCTTTGCTTACGCTATAAATATTTTCCCAGTTTACGCTATCATCCGAGATGAGTACATTGTACTTTTTTGCAAAATATAAAGTATCCCAATCGATAATCAGTCCTCCATATTCCTTTGTTTTTTTGAAATCTAAAATTATTGATGCAGTTTTTGTATGGCCATTACTTTTCCAAAGAGTTCCTTTTTTATTATCAAAAATAAATTTAAGATTATCACTATTATTTCTTGAATATATGTCTGGAGTTGATGTTACTTCATTATTTACATCTAGTTCTTTAAACTTAAGTTCATCAATATAAAAAATTCCCTTACCGCCAGAGGATGAAGCGACGGTAAATTCAATTTTATCAATATTTTGTAAATTCTTATTTTCAGTGGGACCCCAAGCGAATTCTATATGCCTTTTTTTTACTGTTATTTTTGTCCAATTGTTAGGCATTTCGTAATTTCTTTGATTATACCACCAGACATTTTCACCTGATGAATCAAGCAACTTAAATTCCAGGTTGTTGATAGGAGTATTCCCTTTTATATAGAAAGAAAATTCAAAATTTTCAGGTAACTTTAGCGGAATTTTTTTTTGTATTCCACAATATCCAGCTCCTGTAGTAAAATCATAACTTAATTTAATGCAATCTTCAGAAAATCCTTTTACGGTTTCTGTATTTAGTATCACACCATCAGATGCAATTACTTTCCAATTATCAGAAGAATCGAATTTTTCTAAAGTCTGGGGAAAAGTATTGTACTGAAAAATTATGGTTAGGAAGATTAATGAATAAATAATTAACCAAAAATTGTATTTGACCTTCATTTATAATTTCCTTCTAATTGAAAATTTTGGGGAGCAATTAGATTTACAAGGCTAATAAAGAAAAAATTATTTGTCATTATATAAAATTTATTTGTTTATAATTCAGCCGAATTTAAGGTTGGTATAGTAAAAATTCGCTTCAACATTCTAATTTCCCCTTGGAAAAAAGCAATTCAATTGTTAGTTTAATCAGTAAATGTAAACGCTTACATTAATTTAGCAATTTTTTGAAAAAATACAATACGGTCAATAAATTGCTCATATTATTTTTCATTTACAAAATAAGATTGTTATCAACTTAAATTCTCAATTGGGATAATATTTTTTCATGACTAAATTTAAAACAAAATGTGGATTTTTTAACGATGATGGCAGCGAATACATCATTACAACACCTAAAACTCCAAAACCTTGGGTAAATGTAATTTCTAATGGTACTTATGGTTTGGTTATTTCTCAAACTGGCGGAGGATTTAGCTGGGATACCCACTCTGAATTCAACAGAATCACAAGATGGCATCAAGATCTAATACAAGATAACTGGGGTAAGTATTTTTATATAAAAAATAATGATACAGGTGAATTTTGGAGCCCAACCTGGTTACCCACTAGAACAGAATTAGATGAATACCAATGTAAACATGGATTGGGATATACAACATTCACTTCTAAGTACAAACAAATTGAAATTGAACTTACATGTTTTATTCCCTTTGAAGATAATCTTGAAATATGGTATTTCAAAATCACGAATAGTTCTACAAAGATATTAAATCTATCAATATTTACTTACTTGGAATGGGTGCTCGGATCTTCCAATGATTATCACCGGGAATTCCACAAACAGTTTTTAGAGACTAGATATAGCAGTGAAGTAAATGGTTTAATATCCTCGAAAAGAATATGGGATATTCCTTTGGGAGATAGAGGACATTGGAATATTGAATATGAATATTTGGGATTTATTTCATCAAATAGAAAAATTATTTCCTACGAAGGGGACAAAGAGTCATTTATTGGTCAATACGGAAATCTTGAAAAACCGAAAGCAGTAATCTCAGGCAGTTTATCAAAATCTGTAGGTCCATTTAATGATTCAATAGGTTCTTTATTGGTTGACCTCTCAATTGCACCTAATGAAACAGAAGAGCTTTCTTTTTATATTGGGTTAAAAAAGTCTGAAGAAGAAATTATTAATTCCTTAGCTAAATATAAATCAGGTGAACAAATTAAGCTTGCTTTGAACGAAACTAAATCCAGGTGGAATAATATTTTAAGTCCGCTAGAGATAAATACTCCTGATGAAGCAATGAACTTTTCAGTAAACAAATGGCTCAGGTATCAAGCCATCTCCGGAAGACTATGGGCAAGGACAGCTTACTATCAGCAAAGCGGTGCATTTGGTTTTAGAGATCAATTACAGGATAGTCTGGTTTTCTTGCCAATAGATTCTTCACAAACAATAAAGCAAATTCGGCTTCACGCACGCCATCAAAAGAAAGATGGAACAGTGCTTCACTGGTGGCACCCAATAACCGAAACCGGTTTAGAGACCAAGATGACCGATGACCTTTTGTGGCTTCCTTTTGTTATCATTCATTTCCTTGAGGAAACAAATGATGATTCAATACTTGATCTACAAGAGCCATTTTATGATCATCAAGAATCGGAATCACTTTATAAGCACTGTTGTCTTGCAATAGATAAAGTTCTTTCTCGGTTTAGTGATAGGGGACTTCCATTAATTGGTGCCGGTGATTGGAATGACGGATTAAGTGCCGTCGGATTGGAAATGAAGGGGGAATCAATTTGGCTAGCAGAATTTTTATATTATGTACTAAGTAAATTCATTCCAGTTGTTGAAAAAAGGAATGATAAAATTTTAGCAAATAGTTATTCTGAGAGAGCAGAAAAGCTTAGAGAGGATTTTAATAAATATGCATGGGATGGTGATTGGTTTTGGCGTGCTACTAAAGATAGCGGAGAGAAACTAGGAAGCAAAGAATGCGTGGATGGTCAAATATTTCTAAATTCGCAGACTTGGTCTGTAATAAGTAATATTACTGATGAGAAAAGAAAATTTCGTGCAATGAATTCCGTAAAAGAAAAATTGATAAAAAAAAATGGACCACTTTTACTCTCTCCGGCTTATTCTAAACCTGATAAATACATTGGTTATTTGTCAAGATACGCAGCGGGAAGAAGAGAAAATGGTGGAGTATATTCACATGCTGCTACTTGGTCTGTCTGGGCTTATTCTCTTCTAGGTGAAAGTGAATCAGCGTATGATGTCTACAAAAGGTTATGTCCAATTTATTCGGGATTAAACCCTGATGAATATGTTGCAGAACCTTATGTTATGCCAGGCAATATTGATGGCCCTGACTCGCCTGACTATGGTATGGCCGGTTGGACGTGGTATACAGGATCTGCTTCTTGGTTTCAGAAAGTTATTGTAGATTGGATACTTGGTATTCGTGCAAATAGAGAAGGACTATTAATTGATCCCCAAATACCAAATGACTGGAAAGGTTTTACAGTGAAGCGCACTTTCAGGGGAACTGAATTTTGGATTGAAGTTCTAAATCCTAAAAATGTTTCCTCCGGAGTTAAAACTATTAGATTAAATGGAGAGGAAATAAGCGGTAATATAATCCCTCATCAAGAAAAAAACAAAGTTAATGTTGAAGTTATTCTAGAGTAAATTATGCTTCTAAACGGAAATTGGAATTATTTAAAAGATGAATTTAATGAATATTCTTTTGAAGAAGCTAAAGAGAAATTGAATTCTTCTCAAAATGAAATTAAAGTACCAAAAAATTGGCAGCTTACTGGAATTGATAATTTTAGTGGTTCAATTTGGTATTTAAAGACTTTCAGAATTGAAGATGATAAATTGCCGAATACAGTTAACATTTTAAAATTTAATGGTATTGACTATTTTGCCGATGTGTGGCTAAATGGAAGTTTTATTGGACATCATGAAGGTTATTTCCAACCGTTTCATTTTAATGTTACGGATCAACTTAACTTTAAGAAATCTAATCAATTAATTGTAAAAGTTAACTCCCCAAAAGAAGAACCCGATAAAGTTTGGCCTTTAAAGAAACAATTAATTAAAGGAATTTTTAATCATCACGATTGTAGACCTGGATCTTGGAGCATGGAGTTTGGACAGGATCAAAACACAGGTGGAATCTGGAATGATGTAGAATTATTTATTAATGAAAAAATATTTATTAGTAATGCAAAAATTACTTCTTCCTTGGACGATGAATATAAAACTGCAAGAATTCAAATAAATATTGAATATCTTTCCCAACTTCAGTCTCCTTTAGCGACAAGTCTTATCCTTGAAGTTCAAGCCCCGGATAAATCTATTCAAACTTTTAGAAAAGATATAACTATATCTTCAGGACAATCTGAAATTATTGTATTCTTTAAAATTATGAGACCTAAACTGTGGTGGAGTTGGGACCTTGGCAAACAAAATATTTATAATGTTAAATTGACTTTTGAAAAACTTAAAGTTTATAAAGAAGAATTTGCTATTCGTAAAGTTGAACTTGATAAAAATGGTAAGTTTTTTCTTAATGGAAAAGAATTATTCCTGCGAGGTACTAATATAATTCCAACACAATTTTTAAGTGAACTTAATAATGAACGTATTGAAAAAATTGTTGGATTAATAAAAGCAGCCAATGTAAATGCTGTAAGAGTTCATGCACATGTTAATAGGAGAGAACTATATTCAAAATTTGATAAAAAGGGGATAATTGTTTGGCAGGATTTTAGTCTGCAATGGACATATGAAGAATCGGAAGTTTTTACAGAGAATGCTGTAAGGCAAATTAAGGAAATGGTAAATGTACTATATAATCATCCCTCAATTTGTTTTTGGTGTTGCCACAATGAACCGGGTAATCAGGTAAAAACTCTTGATCCATTGCTTAAAGACGCTGTCTTAAGTCAGGATCAATCTAGGATTATTAGACTAGCATCAAATTATGAAGAGCATCCATATGATGGATGGTATTGGGGAAATAAAGAGCACTTTGCTGCAGCACCTATGGGACCAATAGTTACAGAATTTGGGGCACAGGGTTTGCCGGATGTTAAATCCTTAAAGAAATTTATACCCGAAGAAAATTTGTTCCCGCCAGATTTAGAAAAATGGAAATATCATAATTTTCAACCGGATACCACTTTTAATATTGCTAAAATACCTTTGGGAAGGAATGTAATTGAATTTGTTGAAAATTCACAAAATTATCAATCCGAGCTACTTAAAACAGCCATTCATTTCTACAGAAGAAAAAAGAATAATGGAATAACCGGAATTTTTCAATTTATGTTTATTGATTGCTGGCCTTCAATTACATGGTCTGTTGTTGATTATTATTTAGTGAAAAAAAAGGCATACAATACTCTCAAAGAATGTTTTTCTCCGGTGTTACTTTCTGTATTTCTAAGGCAAGACCAATATTTTGTAGAATCAAAATTGAATTTTGATTTTCATATCATTAATGACACACATAAAAAATTGAACAAACTTGAGCTAAATATTAGCATAAATAAAAAAAGTATAGCACATTTTAATAACCTTAATTTAGAAGGGAATTCACTTCTCTTTAAACATTTTGAAAGTTTAAAAGTAATGTTACCAAAATCTCTAAATGTTGGATTGCATGATCTAGAATTCGAGTTGATAGATAACGGAAGAATTCTCTCATCAAATAAATTTTCTATCACTGTAATTAATTATCCGGGTAACTGATAATGAAAATTGTAAAGATCATATTGTTTTATTTTGCAATTGTAGTAAATCTATATTCCCAACCTTTCATCTTTTTTAATGACAGTCCAAATAATGATTATTATGACCCTAGTTGGGGATTTGCCAATCCTCCAAGTTTTGTAGAGTTAAGTGGACCTCAAGAAAATAAATTCCCGGTTTCAACTCAATTTTTGATTTCTGGTATCAATTGTTTGGAGCTTAATTGGCAATCAGTCAGTGGAGGAGATTGGGCACTTGCATTGGCTGAAATAGGTTGGATTGGGCATGATATAACTTCGAAGGATTCATTGATCATATATTTGTTTACTGCTTCAGATATATTATCATCTAATCTCCCAAAAATTTATTTAGAAGATTTAAATGGTCAAAAAACGGAAAAGCAGAATCTGGGTGATTATACCTCCAATCTGATCTCTGGATCCTGGAAAAAGGCTAGTATTCCTTTAACTGATTTCGTTAATAATCCTGGTTTGGCGGATGTAACCAATATAAAAACTATTTTCTTTGGTCAAAATGTAAATGATGGGATAAATCATACTTTGTTTATTGATGAAGTAAGAATGATTGAGAAATCTGATAGTAATGAAGCTGGAACTCCTGCCATCCCGCAAAATGTTATTGCTAAGGGTTATGATAGTCACATTGATATAATGTGGGACCTCAATCCTGAAAATGATATTGAGAGCTATATTATTTATAGAAAAGAAGATAATAATTTTGTTCCCATTGGAACCTCAGGTAAGTATGATCGCTTCTTTTCAGATTTTGTTGGGCAACACGGAGTAACTTATTATTATAAAGTATCAGCAAGGGATGAGCATCTTAATAATTCTGATTTGAGTGAAGAAGTGTTTGCAACTACATATGAAATGTCAGATGATGAACTTATGACTATGGTTCAGGAAGCAACTTTCAGATATTTCTGGGATTATGCTCATCCGGTTTCTGGATTATCAAGGGAAAGATATAACAGAAATGGGGGAAATACAGTTACATCTGGTGGGTCTGGATTTGGAATAATGGCAGTTCTAGTTGGAATAGAAAGAGAATTTATTACCAGAGAAGAGGGAGCAGAAAGAATTTTAATGATTAGCAAATTTCTTAGGGATAATGCAGATAGATTTCAAGGAGTTTGGTCGCATTGGTTGAATGGTGAAACTGGGCAAGTAATTCCCTTTAGTCAATATGATAACGGAGGGGATCTGGTTGAAACATCCTTTTTAATTCAAGGATTACTAACTGCTACGAAAATATTTTAATAAACCGAACCCAAAAGAATTAGAGATAGGAAATGTAATAACTGAGTTATGGGAATCAGTAGATTGGAATTTTTACAGAAAATTTAATCATAGTCCATATCTATACTGGCATTGGTCACCAACTGATGGCTGGATAATGAATTTTAGACTTGTCGGATATATGGAAACTCTTATTACATATATTCTTGCTGCTGCTTCTCCCACTTACGGAATTCCGACTTGGTGTTATGAAGACGGATGGGTTGAAAATAGGGATAATTATGTAAGCGGTAAAACATATTATGATTTTAAACTTTACGTTGGAAGAAATCTTGGGGGACCATTGTTTTTTGCCCACTACTCATTCCTTGGTTTTGATCCGCGATTTGTAAGGGATAAATATGCAAATTATTTCCTTCATAATAGAAATCAAACTTTAATCAATAGAGCTTATTGTATTGAAAATCCTGAAGGATATATTGGATATGATGAAAATACATGGGGACTTACAGCCAGCGATAATCCTTGGGGATATTCTGCACAAGAACCAAAAATTAATGACAATGGTACCATAACTCCAACAGCAGCAGTATCTTCCATGCCGTATACTCCAACTGAATCGATGGCTGCACTAAAAAATTTTTACAGAAATTATGGAGAAGATCTTTGGGGTATTTATGGCTTTAAGGATGCGTTCAATCCAACAGAGAACTGGTTTGCTCAAAGTTATATTGCAATTGATCAGGGACCGATTATTTGTATGATTGAAAATCATAGATCACAATTGCTTTGGAATTATTTTATGCAAAATGAGGAAATTCAGCCAGCATTAGATTCTATTGGATTTGTTGAAGATTTAACTGATATGCATTCTAAAGAGCCAATTGCAACCGAATTTAAACTAGAGCAAAATTATCCAAACCCGTTCAATCCGACTACAAAAATTAATTACACAGTACCCATTGAGAACCCAAAATTCGTGTCAACTACAATGAACATAAAAATAATTGTTTATGATATTCTGGGTAGAGAAGTAACCACGTTAGTAAACGAAAACCAAAAACCGGGAAATTATGAAGTAAGTTTTAATGCTAGTGAATTAACCAGCGGAATATATTTTTACAAATTGCAAAGCGGTAAATTTATTCAAATCAATAAAATGATGCTACTCAAGTAAAGAGAAATGTCGTGATCATAATTAGGATATCATGAAAGTTTATAGACAAATAATTTTTATTATTTCTTTATTAATGTTTTTGGTTTTTCAATCATGTTCCAATTCACACCAAGACACAAAAAAAATAGAAATAAAATTTTGGGGTATGGGAGCAGAAGGAGAAAATGTCCAGAAATTACTTCCGAAATTTTATGAAGAATATCCCGATATAAAAGTAACAGTTCAGTCAATTCCATGGACGGCAGCGCAAGAAAAGTTAATCTCGGCTTATGCTAGTGATAATCTGCCTGATATTTTTCAATTGGGCAATACTTGGATTCCTCAGTTTGTGGCACTTGATGCAATTCAAGCATTAGATACTTTTATAAACAATTCAAAAGAAATAAATTCTGATAATTACTTCAATGGTATTTGGGAAACAAACATAATAAATGACAAAGTCTACGGTATACCATGGTATATTGATACAAGAATAGTTTTTTATAGAAAAGATATTTTGGCTAAAGCTGGTTATGAAAAATTTCCTCGAACCTGGATGGAATTATATAATGCTTCAAAAAAGATTAAAGATTATTACGGTAGTGAGGAGAAGTATGCAATTTACTTACCCACAAATGAATGGGCGACCTTTATAATATTTGCTATGCAGAATAAATCAAGTATTTTAAGGGAAAATGATTCTTACGGTGCATTTAGTCAACCTGAGTTTAAAGAAGCGTTTGAATATTTAATTAACTTTCACAAAGAGGGGTTGGCACCAGTAGGAATTTCTCAAGTGACGAATGTTTACCAAGCTTTTGCTGAAGAGTATTTTGCTATATATATATCCGGACCATGGAATATTCCCGAGTTTAAAAAGTGGATGAAAGGTGACTTATCCGATAAGTGGGCTACCGCACCAATGCCATCTAACAATGGTGCTTATCCTGGAACCTCTTTAGCAGGTGGTGCAAGTTTAGTAATAAATAGAAACTCCATGCATAAAACTGCTGTGTGGAATTTTATTGAGTTTTTGTCAAAAAGGGAAATCCAATTAGAGTTTTATTCACTGGTTAATGATCTGCCTTCAGTGAAGTCTTCTTGGGAAGACACTTTATTAACGTCAGATAAATATATGCAAGCATTTTTTGAACAGTTCCATAATGTAACTGCCACTCCAAAAATAAACGAATGGGAGCAAATTGCATTTTCAAAAGTGCAGCAATACGCTGAAATGGCTGTCCGTAGTCAAATAAGTATTGACAAAGTCCTGCTTGCTTTAGACAATGATGTGAATAAAATATTAGAAAAAAGAAGATGGTTATTAGAAAAAAATAATGAATAACTAAATCTGTTATTTTATTGATATGAAATCGAATGCAAAACAAAAAGGTTATGCCGCTTATATTTTTCTGGCCCCAGCCTTATCAGCTATTTTACTCTTCTTTTTTATTCCAGTTATTGCAGCACTTTTTATAAGCTTTACTGACTTTGATATATATGGACTAAATGATTTTTCAAGCACAAGATTTGTTGGAATAAAAAACTATATTAATTTATTTAACGATCCCTTATTTTGGAAAGCTCTAGGGAACACTTTTTTTTATGTTATTATTGCCGCACCTCTTTCAATAGCTGTCTCTTTAGGTGCTGCTTTATTATTGAATTCAAAATTTGTAAAGTTTAAAGGTATATTCAGACTCTCATACTTTTTGCCCGTAGTAACTACATTAATTGCTGTTTCTATTATTTGGCGTTTTATTTATCATCCTAAATTTGGAATTCTAAATTATTTACTTAATTATTTTAATATTAACTCTGTTGATTGGTTAGGTGATCCAAATATTGCACTTCCTGCAATAATTATCATGTCAGTCTGGAAAAATTTTGGATACAACATGATAATTTTTATAGCAGGTCTACAAAATATTCCTCAATACTTATATGAAGCTGCAGAAATTGAAGGTGCTAACGGTTGGCAAAAGTTTAAATCAATCACAATCCCAATGCTGGCTCCAACGACTTTGTTTATAAGTATTATTACAATGATTGGGTTTTTTCAACTTTTTGCGGAACCGTATGTTATGACACAAGGTGGCCCTCTGAATAGCACATTAAGTATTGTGCTATACATGTATAATGAAGGTTTTAAATGGTGGAATATGGGATATTCGGCTTCAATTGCATTCGTACTGTTTTTTATAATATTTATTGCTACACTTATTCAATTTAAAATTCAGAAAAATACTGAGATGGAATAATGATAAAAAAAGTAACTATCTATATTATTTTAATTGTTACTAGCATTGTTACCATTACACCATTTTTATGGATGGTTTCTGCATCATTTATGGCGGATGGACAAGCTAGTGTATATCCGCCAAGATTCATTCCGCCGGAAATTATTTATGATCAATATAATTTGTTATTTACACGTTTGAATGTTGCAACAAATTTTATGAATAGCCTATTCCTTTCAATGATTGTTACACTAATATCACTTTTTTTTAATTCTATGGCAGGTTATGCTTTTGCTAAGTATAGATTTGCCGGCAGAGATAAAATATTTAAATTATTGTTAAGTTCCATGATTATACCTGCTCAAGTTACAATGTTGCCATTATTTTTAATGCTAAAGAGTTTGGGACTTATAAACACTTATATGGCAATTATAATACCTGGACTAGCAAATATATTTGGCATATTTCTGATTAGACAATATGCCTTTTCAATTCCCGATAGTCTAATTGAAGCTGCAAAAATAGATGGAGCAACTGACTTTCAGATTTATTATAGGATTATTCTTCCACTATGTAAACCAATTTTAGTTACCCTAGCAATTTTCACTTTTATGGGGGTTTGGAATGATTTTTTATGGCCTTTAATAGCACTTACAGATAATTCTATGTATACTCTACCGGTTGCTTTGGCAAATCTTATGGGTGAACATACTAAAGATCCTGAACTTATGATGGCTGGATCCGTAATTACAATTCTCCCCGTGATAATTGTTTTTCTAGTACTACAGAGGTATTATATTCAGGGAATAATGATGGGAAGTGTAAAGGGATAAAATAACTTTTAACTATTATTGTAAACTATAAAAAATGAGAATTTGAATTGTATAGACTTCGAAGAAGGAAACAAAATAATAGAATAAAACTTAGTATGATACTTGACAAAACAAATGGAAATGCTTAGCTTTGATCTAAATGTAACCGCTTACATTTAATAAATGAAAACAGTAAACATTAATATCGTCGCAAAAGAAGCAGGCGTATCAACTGCCACAGTTTCCCGTGCCTTAAACGGAAATTCTTCTATTAAAGATAGTACCCGCCAAAAAATCCTTGAAGTTGCTGACAGATATGATTATCGACCGAGTCATTTAGCAAGAGGTTTAATGACCAAGCGCACAGATACTATAGGACTAATTCTTCCTGAATTGGCAGATGATTTTTTTATGCAAGTGGTAAACAGTATTGATGAAGAAGTTCATAAAGTTAATAATTTTTTGATGGTAGCAAGCTCACATAGTCAAAGAGACTCGATAGAAACAATGATGGATTTTATGGCAAGCGGAAGGGTTGATGGGGTTTTAATTATGGCCCCTAAAATTCAAGGCAGAGTGCAGTATCTTTCAAGGAAAAAGAATAAACCAGTTGTCTACTTAAATTCATGTAAATGTAAGTCTGAAAGCGTTAATTTCACAGTTGATAATTACGGTGGTGCAAAATCTGTTGTTAAACACCTTATTTCTCACGGTTATAAAAGAATAGCAATGATTAAAGGACCTAAAGGTAATTGCGAAGCAGACGACAGAGCTTTAGGTTTCCAAGATGCATTATTAGAAAATGGAATTGATATTGACGAAGAGCTTATGATTAACGGTGATTTTAGAGTGAATACAGGTTACCATGGATTCTTAAGATTATTCAATCAAAAAAGAAAACCGGAAGCAATTTTTGCCGCAAATGATATGATGGCTGTTGGCATATTTCAAGCTGCAAATAGTCTGGGTATATCAATTCCTAATGATGTAGCTGTTGCCGGATTTGATGACATTTATTTAAGTAAAGTACTTATACCAAGACTTACAACGGTACATGTTCCCATAGCTGATTTAGCAAGTAATGCAGTACAATACTTGATTAAAATGATCAATGGAGAAATATCAATTAACAAATCATTCTGTACAGAATTTACAGCTAATTTAGTAATTGGTTCATCTTGCGGTTGTAATCAAAAAAATGGATTGTTTTTTTAGTTAAATTTCTCAAAGAATAATTACTATTACGAATAACAAATGGAGGCAAAAAATGAAAAAGAACAAATTACCAATTCTGGTATTAATTGTGCTTTTATTTTCATTAACATCACTATATGCGCAATACGCTGCAAGAGAGGATGCAGTATGGGCAAGAACAACAACCGAAGAGATGGTTCTTGACGGGGTGCTAAATGAAGCATCGTGGGCAAATGCTGAAGCCATTCAAATTAATTATGGAAAACAAGAATTATTACCATGGACACAGTGGTTCCCGGATGGCAATGGTGGTGTGGGTATGCCTGTAGATTCCACACATGCAACAGTAAAATTTTTAGTAAAAGGAAATAACCTGTATTTAGCTTTTGATGCTCCGGACCAGAGTGTGTTTGGTAGCAGGGGATGGGCAAATTGGGACGGTCTTTTAATGTCTGTGAAGAGTAGATTGACTGAGTCTTATTTAGAAGGAAATGTTTCTTCACCGACAGAATATTTCTATACTTACTGGTATGCAGATTCTGATCCCACTTTTGGTTTTCCAGGATGCCCCCCGATTTTTAGAGGAACCTTTGAAAATGAATTTTTAGATACTGTTTCACATAATCCTGATTTATTTGATGGATTCTGGAAAGTTGATGGTATTGCTAATGATAGTCTGGCTGATATTGGATGGGTAGCAGAAGTAATGATTAGTCTAGATACACTGGGTATTGATGTTACACAACCTGGTGGAGATATTATTGAAATGAATTTTTCAATTTGGGATAAGGATGATTTTGGTGATCCCCTAGCATCTTATACCAACGTTTCCGGATGGCAAACATGTTGGAATAGTAATGATAATCCGGGAAGAATTCATGCTAGTCCGGATGTTACAGTTGATTCCGGTACGCTTCCTAATATAGATCCAGATTTTATAATTCCAAATGGTGAACAGCAAGCTGAAATTATTATTGATGGAATATTAGATGAAGATGTTTGGTCAGGAGCTTATTCTTTCGATTTAGGCTGGGATTCAGCAATTCGAGAGAATTATACAAATGCAGGTCCATACAGAAGTGGACGATGGCAATATGAGCTGGATCTTGACGGCGATGGAACTCTGGATCCCAGAGCTTTTGTAACAGATAAATCTTTTGCAAACATAAAGATCTTTTATAAAGAGAATTACCTTTATTGTGCAGCAGATATTAATGATCAACTTATACAAGGTGTTAATGCTAACAAAGAAAATATGTTCGATGGTATAACATTTAGATTTTTGCACAGAACAGAAATGCAGGGACAAAATATGCCTAACCCCAGAGAGTTTGGAATTTATTTTGATGAAACCGGAGTTATGGCTCCTTTAAATCATTTAATAGACGCGATTAATAATAATTATGCCGAAGCTGCAATATCACTTAAAGGTTCCAGCATTGTAAATGACCAAACTGCTTTAGATGAAGGTTACATAGTTGAAATGAAGTTAGATATGGTTGAATTATTAGGATATGACCCTGATTTAGGAGACAAATTAATATTTGGCGGAGTACTTCTAAAAGATGGAGATATGTTTGAGAGTGATCCATTAAGTAGCTATGGAACAATTGCATGGTGGTATGGTGAAAGGGGAAACTGGTCAGTAGCTTGGGGTGTGTTAGATCCGGAAATGGTTGTTGGAGTTGAGGATAATATTGAATCTATTCCTAATTCAATTGAACTATTCGGTAATTATCCAAATCCTTTTAACCCTGTAACCAAAATTAAATTTTCTGTGCCTGCATCTGGTAATGCTCACTTAAAAGTGTACAACGTTTTAGGGCAGGAAATAAAAGATATGTTGTTAAAGGATATTAATGCCGGTACACATGAATTTAATTTCGATGCAGCTAATCTAGCTTCTGGTATTTATTTCTATAAAGTCTCCTTTAATTCTTATAAGTCAAATAAATCGTACGAAAGTACAACTAGCAAAATGATTTTAATGAAATAGTATCTTCTATTTCACTTCAAAAGCGGGAGTAATTGCTCCCGCTTTTTAATTTGAAATTAAAATTGGTGATAAAATGTCTTGGTATAGGATTTACAAACATTTAATACTGCTTGTTGCTATAGTTTTTATATACTCACTTTTTATTGCGTCTATAAAAGCACAAACTACCGGAAAACTTAAGGGTATGGTTACCGATGAAACCGGCGAGTCATTGATTGGAGCGAATGTACTTATTGAAGGTCAATCATTGGGTTCTGCGACTGATGATGATGGTTATTACTCAATAATAAATGTGAGAACCGGGACATATAGGGTTCGTTTTGGTTATGTTGGATATCAAACAAAGATAATTGATAATGTAGTTATTAATTCTGATAGGACAACACAATTGAATGTTGTTTTATCTTATGAGATAATTAAGGGTGAAGAAGTAGTAGTAACCGCAGAAAAACCACTCGTTGATTTTAATATGACGAGTTCTGTTGCAACCATAAATAAAGATGATATTAGTAAACTTCCTGTTCAAGATTTGAACGAGATAGTAAATCTACAAGCGGGTGTAGTTGATGGCCATTTCAGAGGCGGTAGATTAGGAGAAGTTCAATATCAGGTTGATGGGGTAACAGTTAATAATCCTTATGATAATACTTCCACTCTCGAATTGGATAGATCAATAATTGAAGAAGTGCAAGTTATTAGTGGTACATTTGATGCTAAATATGGCCAAGCAATGTCCGGTGTAGTAAACGCAGTTTTAAAGAGTGGTAATGAAAATTTTGAATGGAGTGCGGAAATTTATGGAGGAGATTATTTACCTTTTGATAAGGGACGATATCCGAATAATGAGGATTATAAACCTTGGACAATACAAAATTTGCAATTGGCTTTAAGCGGTCCAACCTTTATTCCTAGCACTACATTTTTTATGAGTGGCAGAAGATTTATTGATGATGGCTATTTATTTGGAAAGAGGATATTTGTGCCAACTGATCAAAATGATTTTGAGACACCGGAATTTTTACCTACCGGTGATGGTAAAATAATCCCAATGCAAACAACTGAGAATTATAGTGGGCAGCTCAAAATAACAAATAGATATTTTTCAAATTTGATTTTTAGCTATCAGGCAATACTTAATAATATTGATAGAACAGGATATAATCATAGTTTTAGAATAAATCCGGACGGAATTAAAAGTAACAATACATTCTCTATTACTCATGGTTTTGATTTTACACATACACTAAACGAAAAATTGTTTTATTCTATTAGTGGAAGGCAAAATTTCTTTGATTATAAAGATTTTAAATATGAAGATCTCTATGATCCGCGCTACTTAGAAGCTGGGGTGCCAAGAAGCAATGCAAATTATGAAGATGGAGCAATAGTCCAAGGAATTGATCTTGGAAGATTTAAGCAAAGAACAAATTCATACATTGGAAAAGGTCAACTGACTTTTCAGGCTGATCGGATGAATTTACTTGAACTTGGGATTGAATACCAATCATCAGAAGTTTTATTTGGATCACCTGGTTATTATTCACAGGTAGTTAAAGATGGTATTCAAGTTCTTTTGCCTCAATTTGGTACTCGGCCGGAAGATCCTAAAATTGAAACATATCACCCAAAACAGCTGGCAGCATATTTGCAAGACAGAGTTGAATGGAAAGATTTAGTAATAAGAGCGGGCCTTCGATTTGAGTATTTTAATGCAAATGCATATATCCCAAATGATTTAAGCAATCCTGCAAACTCGATAAGTAATGCTCCTGAATCTGAATTGGTTGAAACAACAGCGAAAACTTCACTTGCACCAAGATTAGGATTTAGTTTCCCTTTAACCTCCGCAGCTTCAGTCTACTTTTCATATGGTCACTTTTATCAAATTCCTAATCTGTCCAACATTTATCAAAACTCTAATTATCTAATACTCAAAGATTTACAAGCCGGAGCAAGTGATTATGGGACGTTAGGTAATCCAGATCTAAATCCTCAGTTGACAATCCAGTATGAAGTTGGACTAAAACAAGCTTTAACTCAATGGCTGGGTTTAGAACTGACATTTTTTTACAAAGATATTCGTGAGTTGTTGGGTGTTGAATTTATATCCACATATAATGGTGCTGAGTATACAAGATTTACAAATGTAGATTTTGGTAGTGCTTATGGATTTACTGTCTCATTAGATCAAAGACAAATTGGCCCATTAACTACTAGTCTAGATTATACAATTCAATTTGCAAACGGTAATTCAAGTGATCCAAATGAAACAGCCAATAGAGCTGAAGCAGGTAAAGATCCACGCCCTCGTGATATACCTTTCAGCTGGGATCAAAGACATACTTTGAATGCAGCCATTATTTTATCTGATCCAAGTAATTATTCAATTAGTACCATTGTTAAAATTGGGAGCGGCCAACCATTTACACCTGCTTTAGGGACAGGATTTAACGCAGATCTTGAAACAAATTCGGGTAGGAAGCAAAATTTTGTAGTGGTTGATTTTAGAGCTGAAAAATACTTTGATTTATCATTTGCACAACTAAGTGTTTTTCTTCGTGCATTAAATGTGTTGAATACATTTAATGCTAATGGATTTGTGTTTAGTACAACGGGTTCACCCGATTACTCACAGTTTCCTTTTCTAGATAGAGTGCAGCTTAGCAACCCAAGCCGTTTTTATGAACCGCGGAGAATTGAAATTGGCGTTTCATTTAGGAGTAACTAATTCTTGAGTTTCTTTTTGTTGGAGAAAAGTAAATATGCAAATAAATAAAATATTATCAATAATTATTTTAACGTTAATTTTTGTTTTAACTTTATCAGTAATTACTAATTCTCAAAATTATCTACCAATCGTTCCAGACTCGTTAAGGGGAGACGTAGATTGGGAGAGACTAGGCCAGCATGATGCTAATAACATTCGAACACGTTTTTGGAGTTATGGTATGGCAGGTGATTACCCAAGAGATCCAATAAATGTAGATTTAACAGTTTTCCACTCCATGGAATGGCCTAAGGGATCAGGTGAGAATTATAGCGATGGACATACTCCATATGTATTATCTAAAATTAGACAAACAAATGGAAATGATGCATACTTGATGTTCACAGGTTATAGGGAAAGGCAGGCTAGAAGTCCACTAAATCCTGAAAGAATAATGAGGTTTGAACCAAGACCTGGATATTTTGAAGCCGATGTGAATATTAACGTTAATAGATCTCCTGCTCTAAGTCATGATTCAAGGACTTGGCCTGCAGAATGGATTGATAAATTAAATGATATGGATGATCCCGGTTGGTCAGGTTCATGGAACGGTTACTTCGGTAAAGCACCGGGAGCTGACCAAGAGAGCTTTGTTGTTTATGATGATAATTATTATGATGCTTGGAATTTTTTCCCAGACTCTAGGGATAAGACTAGAAGGGGCTTAGCATTAAAAGTAGAGCAAAGAGGTTTTCAATGGGCAAATCCTCAGGCAGGGGATGTATTATTTTGGCATTATGATATAACTAATGAGGGTACTACAAAATATGATAACAACATGATTTTTGGGATCTATTTAGACTCCGGTGTTGGAGGATCAAGTGTGGGTGTCGATAATGTTCCTGAATCGGATGATGACAATGCAAGCTTTGTAAAGACCATCGGATTGAATGTAGTTTATACATGGGATGTAAATGGTAATGGTGTAAGGGGAAAAACTGGTTATTTGGGTTATTCATACTTAGAAACTCCAGGTAATGGAACTGACTTTATTGATAATGATCTCAATGGTATAGTAGATGAACTCCGTGATAGTGGTCCGGGTCAACTAATTACTGGTCAGGAAAACATTAAAGCCTGGGTCGAGGCCAATTATGATATATTAACTTTTGAAGAATTCTTTCAAGGCCCTCTCGAAACAAGACCTGCATATCAACAAGGGTTTTGGTGGACAGGTGATGAAGATATGGATTGGGTAGCAGAGTTTCATGATACTGGTGCTGATGGTGTATTTGCTGATGAAAACAACGAACCAGATACTGGTGAAAATGATGGTATCCCTACTTTTGGTGAACCAAATTTTGACAAAACCGATGTCGATGAATCTGATCAAATTGGTTTAACCGGATTTAAGATGAATAGAATTAAGGCAGGTGCTGGTGCTCCGCCAGATGCAGTTGATGGGATAGTATTTTATACATCTCAAGAGAATTGGCCGGAAAGATTATACGAAAAATTCACTTCTAATGATCCATTTGATCTTCCATTAGTTCAAAATTACAACATTGGGTTTTTATTTGCTTCCGGGACATTTGTTTTAGATGTTGGTAAAACTGAAAGATTTAGTTTGGCACAAGGCTTTGGACGAAACTTAAGGGAACTAGAAAATACATTACGAGTTGTTTCTCAAATTTACAAAGCGAATTATAGATTTGCAGTTCCGCCGCCAGTTCCCGCATTGACAGCTTATGAGGGAGATGGATTTGTGACCTTGACATGGGATGATAGGGCAGAAAGGGGATTTGATCCCATTACCTTAAAAAATGATTTTGAGGGATATAGAATATATAGAAGTACCGATCCGACATTTCTAGATCCACAAGTAGTTTATACTGCCACTGGTTCCAGACCAATTGGGAATGGTAAACCTATCGCTCAATTCGACCTAAAAAATGGAATTTATGGATTTTCAGAAGTTGATGTTGAAGGTGTTGCATACTTTTTAGGAGATGAAACTGGACTAACACACTCGTACACAGATCATGATGTTATAAATGGACAGACTTACTTTTATGCTATTACTGCATATGATCACGGTTCAGATTCTTTATTAATTTACCCTTCTGAAAATGCCATATCTGTCAGTCAAACATTGCGGGGTGGAATAATATTGGCAAAAAATGTTGTACAAGTTAGGCCAAATAAACCTGTTGTTGGTTTTAAAGAAGCTGAAATTACCAGCTTGCAACACTCTGCAGGTGGTGGATCAGGTACAGTTAGTATAAAGATCTTAAATTCGGAGCTTGTTCCAGATAATCACGAATTTAGAATTGGATTTACTTCACATGAAGACAGTATTCACGCTGAATTTTATAATTTCGTTGATATAACATCAGGCGATACTCTATTTTCAACAGGAAATATTTGGAATGGTGAAGAAACTGGAATTAGTGGAAAAGGGATTATTCCAATAGTAACTACCCCAGATTTTGTGGAGAAAGATCCCGCTAATTCAGGTTTTACAGAATCAAGCAATGCTACCGTAGAGTTATCTTTTACCTATAATTCAGGTGGTCTTCCAATAAATCTAAAAAGAGAAGGCTACCCTGCAGACTTAGAAATTATCTTTAGTGATCAAGCAATTGATACATCAAAAGGATCACTCTTTTTCCCAGGAATTCCGACAAAATTTAAAATAATTGCTAAAACAAATGATGGTGATAAACAGCTTGATTTTAAGTTTACCGACGTTGATGGTGATAGTACACTTGGAGATTTTCAAGACGTTATCCAGGTATTAACATATGCAAAAGATAATCCAACCAAAGAAGTAATTACTTGGCGTATAAAGTTAGATACGACAAATCAAGCTTCAAGAGGAGCGATTGTTCTTCCCGGTCATGGTGATGTTTATAACTTGAAACTTAGTATCCCCTTTTCATCTGAGGATGAATTTACATTCTTTACTCAGGGTTGGGGAATAGATTCAGATTCTCTTAAAAACGATATTGCAGAAAATCCTTATGTAGTACCTAACCCATACGTTGGAGCGGCAAGTTTTGAACCGCAAAGGTTTGCAGTTTCCGGAAGAGGTGAAAGGAGAATAGAGTTTAGAAATATTGCCAACAATTCAGTAATTAGAATTTATACAGTAACCGGTGAATTAGTGAAGACACTAAGACACGATGGAAATATTAATAAAGGTATTGTAGCTTGGGATTTGAGAACAAAGGATAATTTAGAAATAGCTCCTGGGTTGTATATATTCCATGTTGAAGCGGATGATGTTGATTCTTTTATTGGCAAGTTTGCAATTGTTAAGTAAAATTTAGGGTAACGGAAATGAATAAAAATATGGTATTCTCTAAAATTATATTTGTAATAATTACTACTGCAGTGTTTTTTACTTCAACTGTATCTGGACAAAGTAAAGCAGGCACAACTATTGGACAATTTTTAAAAATTGGACCTAGTGCTAAAATATCTGCTCTTGCTAGTGCTGGTGCTTCACTATCGGGGGAAGCGTCACTTGCATTCTATAACGCAGGAAGCCTTGGTAGATTGGATAGAATGGAGTTTCAATTTAGCCACGTTCAATGGTTAGCCAATATAGATTATAACTATGCAATTTTTGCGGTACCCATACAAAATATTGGAAATATTTCCCTACATTTAATATCTCTTAACTCGGGTGAAATGGACGTCAGGACGGTCAACAATCCAGAAGGGACAGGTGAACGATTTAGTGTTTCAAATACATCAATAGGTTTGGGTTATTCTTTAATGTTAACTGAACGAGTATCTGTAGGATTTCAAGCAAGCTACATTTCTGAAAGTATATGGAATAGTAGTTATTCAAATTTTGCTCTTAGTATGGGTGTGCTATATCAGGTTGCAGAAAATAGTTTACAATTAGGTGCAAGCGTTTCTAATTTTGGTCCGCGTGCCGGGTACTCCGGAAGAGATCTATACATTGATTTTGACTTTGATCCGGACAAATTTGGAGATAATGACGGTCTCCCTGCAGAATTACGTACAGATGAATATGCACTACCTACTATTTTTAGAGTTGGAGTTTCTTATCCATTCATATTTTCTGATGACTATATGGCTACTTTATCTGTTGATGCTGTTCATCCCAATGACAATGTTGAAAGTATAAATACTGGTGTTGAAGTAAAACTTTCAAATTACGTTTTTCTTAGAGGGGGTTATCGAGGATTATTTCTGGAGGATTCGGAGGGTGGTCTTGTTTTAGGAGCTGGAATTAATGCGGAATTAATTAGTTACCTATTCAAATTTGATTATGCATGGGCTGATTATGGAAGACTTGAAAACGTTCATAGATTCACTGTTGGCGTTAGTTTTTAAAAGTTAAAATCAATATTAATTAAATATTTTAACGAATAATTCTTATTCAATTAGTTTGTTTGAGATATTAAATTGGATAAATGTAATTAGAATTAAACAAGTAGCAAAAAGTAATACTACGATCAATATTTTTTAATAATAGTTTATATTCATTGGAGATTTCAGTTTGATTAGAGCAGTGACTTATTTAGCCATAATCTATTTTACTGTTTTCGTTTCATCTTGCATGATGAATAACGAAAATCAGCCGGAAAATTATGGAGTAGAATACAAAGCAACAAGCGAAGAAGAGACATTTTTAGATACATTACAATACCGGTCTTTCCTATACTTTTTAAATGAAATTAATCCGAAAAATGGACTAGTAAAAGATAGGAGTACTAATGATTCACCGGCGAGTATAGCAGCTGTTGGGTGGGCAATACCTGTATGGGCAATCGGTGCAGAAAAAAAATGGATATCTAGGCAAAAAGCATGCGAATTAACTCTAAGTGCTCTTAGATTTTTTTATCATTCTGAGCAAAGTGCGAAACCAGATGCTACGGGATACCAAGGATTTTATTATCATTTTATAGGGATGGATAGAGGTGAGAGAGTTTGGAATTGTGAACTATCTTCAATAGATACAGCATGGTTAATTGCAGGGATTAGATTTGCATCTCAATATTATATTGGTAAGGATCAGCAGGAAAAAGAAATTAGAGAATTATCAGACTCATTAACCCAAAGAATCAATTGGGATTTGTTTACCATTCCTGATGGAGTGGAAAGATTTGGTGGCTCATTATCAATGGCTTGGAGTCCTGAAAAGGGTTTAAAACATTGGGGGTGGACAGGTTTAAATGAAGGATTGTTTCTCTATATACTTGCTGCGGGAAGCGGATATAAAGATGCTGTAAAAGCTTATGACGTCTGGTTGAGTGAATATAGATTTGAAGAACCATATCCAGGTTTGGTGCATGTTCCATTCGGCCCATTATTTGGACATCAATATTCTCAAATGTTTGTTGATTTTAGAGGATTGAAAGATAAGTATATGATTGGTAAAGATTTGGATTATTTTGAAAATTCGAGGAGAGCATTACTTACGCAAAGAATGTATGCAATAGAAAATCCAAATAATTTCATCGGTTATGATTCCTTAACTTGGGGATTAAGTGCTTGTGATGGACCTGGAAATGACTATATCTTGAATGGAGAACCTATGCGTGGTTACAGCGCACGTGGTACTACTGGAGCCAAAGAATGGACTGATGACGATGGCACAATAGCCCCAACTGCAACAGGTGGTGCCATTGTATTTGAACCGGAAATAGTAATTCCTACTCTTAAGAATATTTATGATGTTTATGGGGAAAAAGGATTGTGGGGAAAATATGGGTTTAAAGATGCATTCAACCCTACAGTTGATTGGTATGCTGAAGATTATCTTGGACTTGATCAAGGACCAATAGTAATAATGATTGAAAATTTAAGAAATGGATTCGTTTGGAGATACATGATGAAAGATCCGGTTATTAAAAGAGGCTTAAGCGTTTTAGATTTTTCTTATCAGGATTAGACTTAACCGAAAATTGAACGAATATTATATAAACTTAATAATGTTTAATAAAAGATAAAACTATGAAATTTTGGATATCCTTTTTTTTAATAACCACTATTTTTTGTAGTATTAGTAAATCTCAGATAGCTGTGACCGATAAGCTTGAAAAACAGCGCATTAGTTTTCTTAATGAACTTTTAGCAAAGATGACTTTAGATGAGAAAGTTGGCCAGTTAGTTCAAGTTGTCGGTCCTAATAAATTTCACAAAGATTATATTCGAAAAGGTAAGATCGGGTCTATCCTTTTAGGAACAGTAGGAGCGAAAGAAGCAAATATATTGCAGAAAATTGCTGTTGAAGAAAGTCGTCTAAAGATACCATTGCTGTTTGCAAATGACGTTATTCATGGATATAATACGATTTTTCCTATTCCGCTTGCTGAAGCATCAAGCTGGAATCCAGAACTAATTGAACAAGCATCTAGAATTGCCGCTTTCGAAGCTGCCTCACAAGGTACTCATTGGACATATGCCCCAATGGTTGATATTGCACGTGATCCACGTTGGGGAAGAATAATGGAGGGCTCTGGAGAAGACCCATATTTAGGAAGTATTATTTCTGCGGCAAGAGTTAAAGGGTTTCAGGGGAAAAATATATCTGATAAGTATTCAATTGCCGCATGCGCAAAACATTTTGTTGCTTACGGAGGTGCAAAAGGTGGTAAAGATTATAATTCAGTAGATATTTCAGATAGAGAATTAAGAGAGATTTATCTGCCTCCTTTCAAAGCGGCTGTTGATGCTGGAGTTGAAACAATTATGAGTGCATTTAATGATTTAAATGGTGTTCCCGCATCAGCAAACTCATATACACTTAAGAAAATATTACGAGAAGAGTGGGGATTTAAGGGCATTGTAATTAGCGATTTTGATGCAATAGGTGAACTAGTTGCACACGGTATTGGAGGAGATAAGAAGCAAGCTGCTTTCAGAGGCTTTGATGCAGGGGTTGATATTGATATGGTGGGAGATACATTAGTAGGTAATGTGTATTTACCAAATTTGGCTAATCTGATAAAAGAAGGAAGTATTAAGATAGAACAACTAGATAATTCTGTACGTGAAGTACTGGATCTTAAATATCGTCTTGGACTATTCAGCAATCCTTATGTCGATATAGAATATTATAGAAATAATATGCCATCAAAATCATTTAGAGATAGTATTGCTTTGAAATTGGCCAAAGAATCAATAGTGCTTCTGAAGAACGAAAATAGTCTATTGCCGATCAATGATAAAGTTAAGTCTATAGTTTTAATAGGTCCACTTGCAAATAAAAAAGAAGATTTGTTGGGCATGTGGGCAGGTAATGGGGATCCTAATAATGTTGTATCGATTTATGAGGGATTAGAAAATTACCTAAATAAAGATGTTACGCTAAATTATTTTGAAGGGTGTGATTTTAACAGTCCGTTTAATACTAATATCACTGATGCAATAAGTTCGGCTGAAATGGCCGATTTAGTAATTGCTGTAGTTGGTGAACCAAAAAGTATGAGTGGTGAAGCTGCAAGTCGAGCAACTCTAAATCTGCCAGGAATGCAATTGGAGTTGATAAAAGAATTATATAAAGTAAATAAAAACCTTATAGTAGTTGTAATGGCAGGAAGACCTTTAGCTATCCCCTGGATGGCTGAAAATGTTTCTACAATTCTCGAAGGCTGGTACCTAGGAAATCAGTCAGGCAATGCCATTGCCGAAGTTTTACTTGGATATTGTAATCCCTCCGGAAAACTTCCGGTAACTATTCCAAGAAGTGTTGGTCAAATACCTCTTTATTATTCTCATAAAAATACTGGTCGACCACCAACAGAATATAAATTTACCTCAAAATATTTGGATGAGGATGTAACGCCTCTTTACCCATTTGGGCATGGCTTGAGTTACACTAATTTTCATTATTCAAATCTGAAACTCAGTTCTGATGTCTTCATTGGAAATGATCTTTATATTACTGTAGATATTGAAAATGTAGGTGACTATGATGGCGAGGAAATTGTTCAGTTGTATGTTAAGGATAAAGTAGCATCTGTAACAAGACCAATACTGGAGCTAAAACGATTTAAAAAAATATATATAAAGGCAAAAAAGAAAAAAACAGTCGAGTTTATTCTTAATAGAAATGATTTTAGTTTTCTTGACATTAATCTCAACAAGATAATTGAACCGGGTAGGTTTGATGTTTTTGTTGGAAGAAGCAGTGCTGATTTAATATCAGCTGCGATTGAAATTATTGAATAAGAATGAATTATGGGATTCTTAAGTTGATTAGAATTCTATTTTCAAGTAGAGTATAAAATTATTTGTGCGTTTATAATTTTAATTTAATAAATTATCATTACGATATCTTCATTTTTGTTAAATGAGTTAAAATAGTTAAACAATCAATGGCACACATCAACCACATTTTCCTAAATACCTAAATATTTTCTTGAGACATTTAATATTTGCGTGAATACCAAATAACTTTTTTGGAATTCTTATAATGTGAAGAAAGTTAGGTTTTATGAATCCTTAGCCACAGAATGATAGAATTCATATTGTAGGTATTACAATCCATCGCTGATAAAACACTTTCATCCCTGAAAAAAACACCTTCGTCGCCTTATTTTTGATTTGTCATGTTATTGAAATTATGTTTGACACAGAGATTAACAATTACTCAAACATCAATAAAAATGGAGATGACATAATGAAAACCAGAACAATAATATTAACCATGTTATTTATTAGCTTTTCTTTATTTGCTCAATCAGAAGATCGCTGGAGTTTTGAATTTAGAAGTGGTGCTTCATATTCTACTGAAGATCTTGGAGATGCAGAGCTTGGAGCTGGATTCGGCTTTGAAGGAACATTTGCATATCGCTTAATGCCTCACCTTTCAGCATATGCTGGCTGGGGCTGGAATCAATTTTCTGCAGATCAGTCATTTGCAGGATCAGATTTAGATTTTGAGGAAACCGGATATACTTTTGGTTTACAATTTATTCATCCAATAGGAGACTCAAGATTAAATTACTTAGTAAGAGCTGGAGGAATATATAATCATATTGAAATAGAAAACAATGAAGGAGATATTATTATCGACTCCGGACATGGTATGGGTTGGCAGGTTGAGGCTAGGTTTAGAATTTAAAATTAGTCAACAATTACGTTTGCTTCCTAGCATCAGATACCATTCTTTGTCAAGAGATATTGATACTTCAACTGGTAATATGTCTCTTGATCTGAATTATCTTACCGCTGGTCTTGGTTTAAGCTGGGCTTTCTAAATACCAGTAAAAAGGAGAGCATTTATGCTCTCCTTTTTTTAACAATAATTTATAACAGTTTAGAAAATTAGAAGTAAATGTTTGTTAAGAATTCGGTGTGTATATGTATTTAAATATTTTTAATATTTTCCCTGGTTTTATGACTCCCAACAAATTGATTTATCCAAATCGACTTTTCTTTGCTGATTTGAAAAAATTTGATTTTGTAATGAAAAAGGATACAGAAATTTTAATTAAAATTATTGGAACGATAGAGGAATGTGAAATCGGGTTAATATTAGCTCTTTCTGGGGTTATCGTCGCGATATTTGTAAGATTAATTAGAAAAATAAAAATAAGAGGATTAAATGAGCAATAATAAATCATTAAAGACATTAGCTGTAATATTTTTCTCAAGTGGAATTTGGGATACAATAGCTGCAGTTCAATATTTATTTTTTATTGGAACAGATCGAAAAATTGATAATCCCCATATTGATCCTTTCTTCTCAGTTTTTCTTGGATCGTTCTTTATTTGCTTCGCTTACTTACAGTTTCTTTCTGCAAAGAATATTGAACGGTATGCTTTTAATGTTGGATGTCTCATTATCGGTAGGTCATTTTATGTAGTTCAGCTTTATTCATATATACTTTTTGTGCAAGATTTTCCATCAACATTTTGGTTCACAGGCATTATTGATGCCCTTTTTATTATTCTATATTTCGTTTTTGCAATTCATGGTGGATTGAGATACCGTGACTTATTTTTTCCCAATTCAGTAAAATCCCCAATATAAATTATAGAAAGAATGATTAGTGGAGCATCTTAATTAGTTTTTAACGAATTTTAAAGTGTGAAAATGAAATTAAATAAATATCTGACAATTACAATTATATCAGTTGCTGTCTTAATTCAGCTAATAATTATTATCTACAATCAACTTACTGGATATATTGAAGTCCCTAGTTTACTAAACTTTCTTACCAGGTTACTAATTGGAGCTACATTAACTTCAATGTTTGGGATAATTATTGTTTATATAAATCTTTTTTCTATAAACTTCCTTGATAGGATATTCCCAATACCGAAGAAACTTCCTCAAAGGATTCCAATAGAATTAATTCTAGCTGCACTAGCTGGTGTTTTTGTTGGATCTATTACAACACTTTTCTCTAATTATTTATTCCCTTATCAAGATGGATTATTCAAACATATTATCAATAATTCACTAATAACTATCATTATTAACATTATAGTTATGCTAGCTATTGAAGCATTTGCATGGTTTAAACGGGGTCAGGAGTCGAAAATTAAGTCAGAAGAACTAGAGAAAGAAAATACACAAATAAGATTTGAAACATTAAAAAATCAACTCAACCCTCACTTCCTGTTTAACAGTCTAAATGTGCTTTCTTCATTAATTAAAAATGAGCCGAAAAAAGCTCAAAGCTTTGTAGATGAGTTTTCTTCTGTTTATAGATACACCCTTGATGTTATAGAAAATCCACTTGTTGAATTAAAGGAAGAACTAGACTTTGCACGCTCTTTTCTATATCTTCAAAAAATTAGGTTTGATGATGCCCTTATTGTGGATATAAATGTTGATGCTGTTAAACTGAAATATTTAGTCCCGCCACTTGCACTACAGGCACTACTTGAGAATTGCTTCAAGCATAATAAGGTTTCCAGCAGTAGTCCATTGGAAATTAAAATTTATGATAAAAGTGATTACATTATAGTTGAAAATAATCTTCAGCTAAAATTAAAAAATATTGAATCTAAGGGAATTGGTTTATCCAATCTAATTAAGCGCTATGAATTGCTGCGAGAAGAGAAACCTAAATTTTCAGTTACCGGAGAAAAATATATTGCAGAAATACCACTAATAAGTGAAGAAACTATGTAGACTTTTTTTTTGAGACAATTTCCATTAAATAATAAGTGTGAATATGAAAGCTGTTATAATCGAAGATGAAAAACTTGCTGCTGAGAGATTAGCAGATTTGATTAAGGAAATTAAACCTTCCTGGGAAATTATTGCAAAGCTTGCATCTGTTGAGCATTCTGTCAAATGGCTCATAAATAATAAAGCAGATTTAATTTTTCTGGACATTCAGCTTGAGGATGGAATAAGTTTTGCGATTTTTGATAAAGTTAAGGTAGAGACACCTATTATTTTTACAACTGCATATGATCAATATGCAATAAAAGCATTTAAGTTAAATAGTATCGACTATCTTTTAAAACCAATCAAGAAATCTGACTTAGCTGACAGTTTACAAAAGTATAGTAATCTTACTGTACCAGGCTTAACAGATTTTAAAGACTTATTAGATAGTATTCAGAAAAATGAAAGTAGCTATAAGAAGAGATTTTTAATTCAATATGGACAAAAGATAAAAAAAATAGATGCTGATGAAATAGCATATTTTTATGCTATGGAGAAAAACGTTTTTCTAACCACATTTCAAAAAAACACTTACCCAATAGACTATACTTTAGATAAGTTAGTGCAGATTATCGATCCGGATAAATATTTCAGAATTAATAGAAAACTGATTGTAAATATTAACTCAATTAAGAATATGATACCTTACTCACGTTCACGAATAAAACTAGTTCTTGAACCTTCTGAAGCAAAAGAGATTGAGGCATTAGTAAGTGTAGAAAGGTCGGCTGATTTTAAAAAGTGGATGGATAAGTAATTTATTGATTTTGCATAGACGATAAACATATTACGACAACTTATTCAAGAAGTAATGTCCATAAATATATCAGCGAATAATGTAGCCATCAATGAAAAAATTAGTTATAGATTTTAAGGACTCTCACAGTAATAATTAAATTTAATATAGGTGTTGTTCAATGCAAAAATTAAAGGGACTAAAGAAGATTATGTTAATATTTGGTGTAGTTATTTTCTTCACAATTATCAGTCCTTTTTTAATATTGTATTTTATGAGTCCAGGGAAACCCAAACAATTTCTTGATAAGAATGAAAAAGTGCTAAAGAACAGCATTTCAGAAAAGGTGTTTGTAGAAATTAATGCTACTCAGCAAGGCATGTTTATAAAAGGTAAAAATCTTAATAACCCTATTATTTTGTTTTTACATGGTGGAATACCGGTTTACTTTTTAACTGAAAAATATCCAACGCACCTTGAGGATAACTTTACAATGGTTTGGTGGGAACAACGAAATTGCGGAATATCTTATAATGCTGGTTCAACAAAGAACACACCCATGTTGGAACAGCTTGTTGATGATACAATTGTGCTGACAAAATATTTATTAGAAAGATTCGGAAAAGAAAAAATATATCTTATGGCCCATTCGGGCGGAACCTTCCTTGGCGTTAATGTGATTGATAAGGCTCCAGAATTATATGAGGCCTATATAGGAATTGCTCAAATGTCAGATCAGTTTTTATCAGAAAAAATTGCTTATGAATATATGCTAAATCATTTCAGAGAAACAAAGAATAAGAAATGGGTTGATTCTTTTGAAAGCTTTTGTTTTAATGATCAACGAAAAATTCCTAAAGAATATTTGAAGATGAGGGATGCTGCTATGCACGAGCTTGGCATTGGAACAATGAGAAACATGAGAAATATAGCAACCGACCTATTTCTCCCATCATTGTTTTTTAGTGAATATACACTGTCTGAGAAATTTTATTTATGGTATGGTAAGTCAAAATCTGGTGTTCATCAAATCTGGGAGAAAATGATACAGACAAACTTATCTGAGATCAAGAATGACTTTAAGATACCGGTTTATTTTTTTCATGGTACATATGATTACACATGTTCATATGAATTAGCAAAAAAATATTATGATAAAATAAATGCACCGAGAAAAGGTTTTTATTCTTTTTATCAGTCAGCACATAGTCCTTTATTGGAAGAACCTGAAAAAATGAATAAAATATTGGTTAATGATGTAATGAATTCACGAACTGAATTAGCAGATAAAATATCTGATCATAGTGATTAATTAGAAGTTATGAATAATAATTGCTAATGTTTGTTTATTTTTAATTCTACAAAAATTTTGAATAACAAATATCACTGATTAGACCATCATGAAACTTAAACTTTTAAAAAGCTTCCTTTTAATTCTAACATTTAACGCTATTTATGCACAAAATGACACTCGCTTTATAATATTTGGCGATACTCAATTTGGAAATCCGCCTGAATTTGAAAGAATGATATATGAGGCATCATTACTAAGTCCCGATTTTGTTATCCAAGTTGGAGATCTTATTCATGGTTATACACATAATAAAGATCAATTGAGGGCTGAATGGAAAAGATATAAAGGTCAGATCAGTTTACTTAATTCCCCATTTTATCCGGTCCCTGGTAATCATGATGTTGTTACAGACGAAGCTGAGGAAGTTTATGCTGAAGTTTGGGGTAAAGATAAACTTCTTTATTCATTCGATAAAGGGTCTGCGCATTTTATTATTCTTAATAGTTGGTGGGGAGATGAAGATGATAGAATTATGCAATGGCAAAGAGATTGGCTAGTTAATGATTTAACCAATTACTCTTCTCAATTTTCATCTGATGAACTGTTGACCAAATCTATCTTTGTTTTCATACACAGTCCTTTGTGGAAATATCCTAAAAATCATGAAGGAAGAAAAGATTGGGATATTGTTCATAATATGCTTAAGAAATATCCTGTAAAACTAGTTATTGGAGGTCACACTCACGAACATGTTCATCAAAACAACAGCGGTATTGATTACCTAGTTATAAATTCAGCGGGTGTTAGAAAGGAAAACATTAGAGGAGGAAAATTTTCATCATTTCTTCATGTTGTTGTAAAACAAACCGGGGAATGTGAGTTCGCTGCAATAAAAGCCGGCTCAATTTATCCCCTTGATACTGTTGATTCCCTTGATAGAGTTGAAGCAAATAAATATAATATTGAAGAAAAGACAATTCTGATTAATGAATGGAATGAGGGTGAGGAGCTTAATAAAAAGGTTGAAGTAGTATTGGAAAACAAATTGAACGAAGAAAGAAAGTACAGATTGGATTGGTATATTCCATTTAACTCGGAAATTAAGATAGAACCTGAAAGTAAATGGACCACAGTGCCGGCTGGGAAACAAATAACAGAGACATTTTTAATTACTTCAAATAATACACCATCGGTGAATCTAATGCCTTATTTGGAAATATCCACAAGTGCAAAATATAGAACCGGTGTTCTTTCAAGAGAATTAGAATCGCAGTATAGAAATAATGAAATTAGTATCGAAGGTTATAAGCCTGCCATTAAATTAGAAGATAACTTCATATATAAGGGTATATATAATCTGTTTATTCCTTCAAGTGTGAATGTTAAAAAATTAAATTTATCAATTGATATTGATGGAAAAATAATTGAGAAGGATTGGGCAGCGGCCGATTCAATAATGTTTATAAGTGGCAATGAAATTAATACTAAATTAAAATTTTTATATAATAAAGATTATCTGTATATCGCCGCTCAAATGGATGAACCTCTAATATCAAATTTAATATCGACCGCTGAAGGAGAAATTCCGTTAACTTGGAATGATGATGATATTGAATTATTCTTCGATACCGAAAAATCTCAGAAAGATTATGTTCGTCTCTTTCAAAATTCAGCTGGGACTAGATTCAATTCCCTTCAAAGATGGGTGGAAGACAAGTACTTTGTAAGCAAATATAAAAGTCAGATTTCTTTTACTGAAGATTATTGGACAATTGAATTTGAAATTCCCTGGAGTGATATTGACTTAGATGATGGTCCAAATTCTGGTGATGAATGGGCATTTAATGTTGGCAGACACCGACAGCAATCAATGGTGAAACAATCAAAATGGGCAGGAGGGCTATATAACCCTAAAGAATATGGAATAATGAAATTTGAGTGAAATTTGATGTAAAAATTTATTCGCTAATTAATTTTTAATCTGCTTTTCATTATTACAATCAAATTCCTTAATTGAAATATTTTAAGAAACTAACACAATGAAAAAGAAACTACCTGAAAAACTTCCATGTGAATATGCAAGTATTATTCTTGATAGTGTTGCTGATGGCGTATTTACCGTAAACGAAGAAATGGTAATAACATACTTTAATAAAGCTGCAGAAAAAATTACTGGAGTTAAAACTGAAAATGCAGTTGGAAATTATTGTTTCGATATTTTAAAATCAAACATTTGTGAAACTGATTGTCCTATTCGATTTTCCTTTGAAACAGGTAGAAATGTTATAGATAAACGTAAGAACATAATAAATAGCCAAGGTAAAATGATACCAATTGCTATTAGCACTTCAGTTTTGTTAGATGAAAATAATAAAATGATAGGAGGTGTTGAAACCTTCAGGGATCTTTCGAAGATTGAAGCTCTAGAAAAAGAAATTGAAGCAAAATATACTTTTGAAGATATTATTTCAAAAAATTATAGGATATCGCAAATATTTAGCATACTTCCAAATATTGCTGAGTCAAATAGCAGTATTCTAATTCAGGGAGAAAGCGGAACCGGGAAGGAATTATTTGCTCGAGCGATACACAATTTAAGTCCAAGAAAAGATAAACCATTTGTTGCAGTTAATGTAGCTGCTTTGCCGGAATCATTGCTGGAATCTGAATTGTTTGGCTATGTCAAAGGAGCTTTTACAGATGCAGTTAAAAGTAAACCAGGCAGATTTGCTTTAGCTAATGGTGGTACAATATTTCTGGATGAAATTGACAGTATGCCAAAATCAACTCAAGTTAAGTTATTGCGTGTTTTACAAGAAAAGGAGTATGAACCACTGGGAGCGGTTAAATCAGTAAAAACTAATTGCAGACTTATCTCAGCTACCAAGAATGATTTACTTGATCTAGTTAACCAAAATAAATTTAGAGACGATCTTTTTTATAGACTGGATGTTGTAAAAATAGATATTCCGCCTTTAAGGGAAAGACGGGATGACATACCAATCTTAGTAAAACACTTTATAAATAAATTTAATTTTAGAATGCACAAAGAGATAACGGGTGTATCTGAAGCCGTACTAAAATTTTTATTAAATTACTCGTTTAAGGGAAACATAAGACAACTGGAAAATATAATAGAACACGCTATTATTATGTGTAAAAATGAAAAAATTGAATTAGAGCATTTACCGCCGGAAATTTTTGAAACTTCCTCCATGCCTAATAATTTTGTTCCTTCACAAGTACCTTTGGAAGAAAGTGAATATAGAACGATTCTAGCAGTCTTAGATAAATTTCACTGGAATACCTTAAAAACTGCAGAGGAACTTAAAATCAACAGATCAACTCTTTGGCGAAAGATGAAAAAATTTGGATTACTAGCCAAATAGTCATTGTTGCAAAGTTGCAAAAATATATGCAGCTTGATGCATTTTTGCAAAATCGAAAACTTCCCCTCCAAAAAAAATGCATTTTTTAGAACGATTTAATCACTTTTAATTTTTTAGATTCTGGCTTATAATTTGTTCCCTAGTAATGAATAAATAATTATTATAAAATTTATTTCATGGTTTTAAGAATAATTTAAATAATTATGAAAACAGTTTTAGTGCCGGTTTTTAATCAAAGAGTTTCATCAAGATTAGACTGTACCCAAAATTTTAAAGTAGTAAAGCTTGAAAAGAAAATAATTCGGGATATTGAATCGGTGCAATTTATAGCTAAAAACAATTTAGAGAAATTGAATCTTATTCTTTCTCTTAAACCCGATACTGTAATTTGTAATGGACTAACAGAGCTATATAAAAATGAACTAACTAAAAATAATGTTCTGGTGATTCCTTGGATTCATGGTCGATTTGTTGATGTTATAAATGATTTTATTAATGGGAAATTAAACGGAGTTGAATAGGCAGTAGTATTTAGATATTAAGCAAAGATTTAATAAGAAAAGATATTTTAAGCGTGTTAAGAATGTGAAACAACTTAATATGGGGGAAGAATAATGTTACCCTTAAGCGGATATGCAAAAGCAAAAAAATATGTCGATTTTCACTCAAAACTTTCAGATAAAGAAATCATACAGCTGAAGAAAAAATATCCTGGACCTTGCTTAACAATTTCAAGGCAATGCGGTATTGATGTAAGCAAATTGTGTGAAAATTTAGTAAAAGAATTTAGTATTTATTATCAATCGGATTGGGCATATTTTGATAAGCAATTAATTCAAAAAGTACTTTTAGATCACAACTTACCAGAAAGGGTTCAAAAGTTTTTTGCAGAAGAAAAAATTTCTACCCTTAGTCAAATGCTAAATGAATTGCTCGGTATCCATCCGCCACTGCGTAAATTATTTAAAGATATGATGAAAACTGTATTGAACTTAGCAGAGTTCGGCAATGTAATATTAGTTGGAAGGGGATCGAATATCATTACTGCTCATTTAAAAAATTCATATCACATTAGATTAGTAGCTTCACTTGATTACAGAATTGCAAATCTCAGTAAGCTAATGAAAATAAAATCTGATGAAGCTAGAAAAATTATTATAAAAGAAGAAAAAAATAGGAAGGAATTCATTTCTAAAAATTATCATCAAAATTTGGAAAATCCATTATTATATAACATGACTATAGATATTGAAAAATTTACATTTAATGAGCTGCTTAAACAAATTAAAAAATCGATTCAACTAAAATTTCCAAAATCTAAAATTATTTTAAAACAAAAAGCAATATTTAAAGGAGTTCCTAAAAGAAGAGGTCAAGATTATGGTGAGTAAAATTTTAGATAATAGTATTAGAAATGTAGATTATTTAACATTTCTAAAGCATTATTCATCTGAACTTAAATTCATGTCGCCATGGACACAGGTAGATAATGCAGAGCAAAATAAATCTCCAAAGAATAATGAAAATTTTGAGCAAAAAAGAGAGTCTCAAAATAATATTAAAAATAGTAGTTTTATTTTGTCTAAATAAATAATTTTTTCTTAAGTCTATAATGATGTCAATAAAATATATGTAATATGTAACTAATCAAATCCTATAACATTAAAAGGTATTTATATGAGTATTCAAAAAGAGGAAGCACTAAATTACCACAGTAGGGGAAGAAAAGGTAAAATTGAGGTTATTGCATCAAAACCTTGTTTTACTTCAAGGGAACTTTCATTGGCTTATACTCCGGGTGTAGCGGAACCTTGCAGAGAAATCTATGCCAATGACGATGATGTCTACAAATATACGGCAAAGGGAAATTTAGTTGCTGTTGTAAGTAATGGAACAGCGGTTCTAGGACTAGGTGATATTGGTCCGCATGCCGGAAAACCTGTGATGGAAGGAAAGGGAGTTTTATTTAAAAGATTTGCTGATATCGATGTTTTTGATATTGAATTAAAAACGAAAGACCCAAAAGAAATAATTAAAACTTGCCAATTTTTGGAGCCAACTTTTGGCGGAATAAATCTAGAAGATATAAAGGCACCGGAATGTTTTGAAATTGAAGAAGAGCTTAAAAAAACAATGAACATTCCCGTATTTCATGATGATCAGCACGGTACTGCCATAATTTCATGTGCCGCTCTGATAAATGCATGTGAAATTGCTGATAAAAAAGTAGAAGATCTTAAAATCGTTGTTTCAGGTGCTGGGGCTGCTGCTGTTGCCTGCTGTAATACATATATAATGGCAGGAGTAAAACGAGAAAATATTGCAATGTTCGATTCTAAAGGATTAATCAATAAAAAACGTACAGACCTAAATAAGTATAAAATGGATTTTGCAATTGAGAAGGAATTTAATGATTTGGGAGAAGCATTATTAGGTGCGGATGTATTTATTGGTTTATCTAAGGCAGATGTTCTAACTCAAGAATGGCTTAAAGGTATGGCAGATAATCCTATTGTTTTTGCGATGGCTAATCCCGATCCGGAAATTACATATGAAAAAGCTATTGAAGCTAGAGAGGATGTTATTATGGCAACTGGAAGAAGTGATTATCCGAATCAAGTAAATAATGTTTTAGGATTCCCGTTTATATTTAGAGGTGCCTTGGATGTTAGAGCACAAGCAATTAATGAAGAAATGAAAATGGCCGCTGTTAAAGCTCTTGCAGATTTGGCAAAAGAAAAAGTTCCGGAAATGGTCCTACGAGCATATGGTGACAAAGATTTTTCTTTTGGTAGAGAGTATATTATTCCAAAACCATTTGATCCCAGAGTTTTATGGAATGTTGCTCCGGCAGTTGCAAAAGCTGCAATGGCAACCGGTGTTGCACGTCATTCAATTGAAGATTGGGAAGCTTATGAAAATGAGTTAAAGGAAAGGTTGGGTTACTCACAAGAAATTATTAGGATGATGATTAATAAAGCTCGTAAAAACCCAAAGAAAATAATTTATACTGAAGGTGAGGAAGAAAAAGTTATCAGAGCAGCCAATACTGTTTTTAATGAAAATATTGGCAAACCAATCCTTATTGGTCATGAGAAAGTAATAATTGATAAAATAAAAGAACTTGGTTTTGATGAACAGAACTTTCAAATAGTTGATCCTCGCACACACGATAAAAGGGAAGAGTATATTCAGGCATATTATGAATTAAGAAAACGAAAAGGGGTTACTTTACAAAGTGCGAAAACAATACTTCGTCAATCAAATTATTATGGCGCCGTGATGTTGAATCAAGATGATGCTCAAGTACTGATTGGTGGATTGGGACACAGTTATCCAACAACAATTCAACCTGCATTAAGAGTTATCGGAGTTAAAGAAGGTCTGAAGGTAGTTTCAGGTTTGTATATAGTAATAATAAAAAGAAAAGTATTTTTCTTTGCCGATACAACGGTTAATTTTAATCCAAACTCCGAAGAATTAGCACAAATTGCAATTAGTGCTGCAGATACTGTTAAGGAGTTCGACATTGTTCCTAAAATTGCACTTTTATCATTTAGCAATTTTGGAAGTGTCAAACATCCTGAAGCATTACTAGTGAGAAGAGCAGCTGAAATTGTTAATGAATTACGACCTGATTTAGAGATTGATGGAGAAATGCAAGCCGATACAGCAGTAGTATCAGACATACTGCGAAATGAATTTCCATTCTCAAAATTAAAATCAAGTGCAAACGTCTTGGTCTTCCCAAATCTAAGCGCTGGTAACATCGCTTATAAATTGTTTGAAAGATTGACAAGTGCATCTGTAATCGGACCCGTTTTAATGGGAATGAAAAAGCCAATTCATGTACTTCAGAGAGATTCTACGGTTGAGGATATAATTAATATGTCGGCAATTGCAGTTGTTGATGCAAAATATAGTTAATGAGTTATTTATAATTTATTCGGAGGGATAATGTCTCACATTTGTTATCATCTTGTTTCGGAAAATCACAATGAATTTTTGAATGTAATTGATGAAGTAAGGACAAAAGTAAATAGTTGGAAAAAGGAAGGTGATAAACACATAAAGGTTTTTCGAATAACAACAGAAGATTTAGGCTCGGATGCGATAACACTAGCTGAGGATGAACTAGTAGAGGAAGAGTAGCACAAAATAACTTAGAAGAAGTCGTATTCTAAACAGAATTATTTCAAGTTCTTAGTTGCAAATTGTTGTTTTTGACTAATTGTATTTTGGCTGAAGACAAAATTTAGTTTTCAGCCAAACCTACTATCATTTATATTATTATCAAATTAAGTTATATACAAATAATTATGGGCATTACTAGATGAAATAAAACCTCCAGTAAAAAAATGAAATTACTTACAAAAGAAAAATTTCTTCCAATATTTTTATGGCTAATTGCCATTCATTCTTTTTTTGTTGGATTAGGATTAATTCTTAGTCCAGCCGAATTTTTCGAATTCCTGGGATACAATAATGTAACTGAAAGATTTTTCCCAACTCAAGGAGGTGTATTTCATATCTTGATGAGTGTAGGTTATCTCTTAGCAGTATTAAAGATAAAAGAATCTTATGACTTAGTAATATTTTCAATCATAGTTAAATCTACTGCATCATTATTTTTAATAATCTACTTTCTTGCAGCCTTACCAAAGATGATTATTCTTTTATCTGGAGTTGGTGATGGGGTAATGGCAATTATTCTTTGGTGGTCTTTTTCTAAATATAAGTTAGAGACTAATTTATGAAAAAGGACTTGCCATCAATTATAATTACAGGAGCTTCCGGTCTAATAGGGAGTTATATATTGCAGAATCTATTAAATGAGTATAATGTTTTCGCAATTGCCCGCCGTTCAAGAAAAGTTGCTAATATTCCATATCATCAAAATCTTCAATGGATACAATGCGATATTGCTAATTGGAATTCTCTCAAAGATGTAATGAATTATATTAAAGATCATGGAGGTGCAAAATTTGTAATCCATCTAGCTGCTTACTACGATTTTACTTATGAAGATAACCCGGAGTACGAAAGAACAAATATCAAAGGAACTGAGAATGTACTAAAATTTTCAAAAGAGATTGGTATCTCAAGATTTATATTTGCAAGCTCACTTGCTGCATGCCAGTTTAGTGACGGGAAAATGCCAATTGACGAAAACTCACCGCTTGTGCCTGAATATCAATATGCACATACAAAAAAAATAGGCGAAGAGTTAGTTGAAAAATATTCTAAAGATTTTTCATGTACCATAATTAGATTAGCTGCAGTTTTTAGCGACTGGTGCGAGTATGCAGTGCTTTATAAATTTCTAGAAAGTTGGTTATCACATAGTTATTATTCAAGAATGTTAGCTGGTAAAGGTGAATCTGCAATACCTTATATTCATGTTCATGATCTTTATTTACTATTCAAAAATGTTCTTGCTAAATCAGATAGGCTTACTAATCATAACATATTGATCGCTAGTCCGGATGGCTCAACCTCACATAATGAATTATTTGAAATTGCTACTAGATATTATTTAGGTGAGTCTATTAAACCGATTTACTTACCAAAAGCGGTTGCGTATTTAGGTATTGTTTTTAGAACGACAATACAGAAATTAGGGCTAACCTCGAATGAATATTTTGAAAGGTTATGGATGTTGAAATATCTTGATAACAAGTTGCGTATCGATTCAAGTAAAACAAGAAGACTTTTAGATTGGAATCCTACTCCAAGATATCACATACTGAGAAGAATGCTCTTTCTTTTGGAAAAAATGAAAAGTCATCCAGATGAATGGAAGGTTAGAAATGAAGCAGCACTTAAACGTATAACTAGAAGACCCAATTTCTTAATCTATGAAAGATTAATTGTTGAAAAGGAGAATTTATTAGAACAGATTACCGAAAAAATTCTTGCACAAAAAGAGGCTGGTAAATTTAAAAAATATCAAGAATTAGATCGTGAAGATTTCAACTGTTACATGAGCACACTTTATCACTTACTAATGGCAGCAGTTAGAAGTGGAGACAGAGGTTTAATGATTCAGTATATAGATGACATAGCTCTAAGGCGCTTTGCAGAGGGCTTTGAGCCTGAAGTTATTTGCAACACACTTACAGTTTTCAGGGAAATAATTGTTAGAAAACTTGAATCAATAAAAGAGTTCTCAAAAATTAAGCAAGATATTTATGATTATATAAGTTTAACAACACAATTAGCGCAAGATGAGATAGAAGATTTGTATGAGGATTTACTTGCTAAAATGCCGAAAGATAAAATATCTGAATCTGCTCTGCTTCCAGATTGTAAAGAGTTACAAAAAATGATTAGGCAGTTAAGCGCATTTTACCAGATATCCCCAGAAGAAGGTAAATATTATGAAGATTTAAGATAGTAATATTATTAAATATTTAGGATAATAAAAATGAAAGATAAAATGAAAATAGGTATAATTATTTGCGACAGATACAGAAACTGTGCCGGTGGTAAATGCTTTAAAGCAATGAAAAACAGGGAAGGTGCTTTCTCTATTTACACGGATCAAGAAATTGAACTAGTTGGATATACAGGTTGTGGGGGTTGCCCAGGCGGTAATGTTGAATATTCCCCAAATGAAATGTTGAAAAATGGAGTTCAAGTAATCCATCTTGCAACCGGATTTGTAGTTGGATATCCGCCATGTCCTTTTATCAGGGAATTTAAGGACACAATTGAAATTAAATATGGTATCCCAGTAATCATCGGAACGCATCCCATTCCGCAAAAATACTATCAGACTCATAAAAATCTTAAAACTTGGGATTCACCTGAATGGAAAGACTTAATCAATCCGACACTTGCTGATGAGAAAATTAGATTAGCTTACGACTGAATTAGTTTATCCGATTTGTATTGAATAGGAGTTAAAAATGGGAATTATAAGAAAATTTTTAGGACCAAAATCAAAGTATGATGAAAGCTTACCGTATACTTATTTAGCAAAAGTTAAAATATTAGAGGATAACGATGAATTGTACTCTCATTATTTTGCCGATACTATCTGTAGTTTAGTAGAATATTTATACGAGAGGAAAATTTTACCCAATGAAGTCGAGTTATATGGCGTTTATCGTTCCGATGAAATTCAGCTCAATAAAAATATTTGTATGGATACAAATGGTGGTTGGCTTTTAAAACCTGAAATTTGCAACGCACTTCAGGATCATTTTAATGAAACTAATGATGAATTGTATAAAGGTCATACAGGTGAAGGTAGCTGTTGCTTTGATGACAGAGAAAAAGAGTGTGACGGACCTTAACAATTTTTAATTCGGTTGAACTTAGGCCATACTATTGAACACGGAGAAAAATAATGAATCTTGAATTAGATTGTATCCCTTGTATAGTGAACAGTTTTATCAAATTGCTCAAGTTAGAGGAACTTCCACATCGCATTCAAGAAGAAACTATGCGTAAATTTTTGAGATTAATTGCTGAAGCTGATTATCAAAAATCACCGCCAATTTTGGGAAGAGAAATGCACAGAATGATACGCGAACAATTAAATAATGATGATCCCTATGAAGATATTAAGAAAAAAAATAATAAAATGATGTTAGATATGTATACAGAATTTGAGGAAATGATTGAACGATCCTCAAATCCATTTGATACGGCTATGCGTTTAGCTATAGCAGGAAATGTTATTGATTTCGGACCGCAAAATCAATTTGACATCATGGATTCAATTGAAAGAATAGCACATTCACCACTCGCAATTGATGATTCAAAATTTTTAAAAGAAGATTTAAAGAAAGCAAGCTCACTTTTATATATTGGTGATAATTGCGGTGAAATAATTCTAGATAAGCTCTTTCTCGAAACTATCAATTTTCCAAACACATATTTTGCAGTTCGTAGCGGTCCTGTAATTAATGATGCAACTATTGAAGATGCTGTAATGGTTGGCATAGATAAAATTGCTAAAGTTATTTCAACTGGTGATGATGCCCCTGGAGTAGCCCTTGATTCATGTTCAGATGAGTTTAAAGAGATATTTCAAAAATCGGATGTTATCATATCAAAAGGACAAGGTAATTTAGAAGGCTTAATTGATGTTGATCAAAATATATATTTTTTACTTGTAACAAAGTGTGATCTTGTTGGAAACTTAGTAAGTACAGCAAAGGGAGATTTTGTTGTAAAAAGAAGTCCATACAGAATGGAAGATAAAATGGTGTTTGAATTCCAATAAATAGAAAACTTGGTAAATCGGAGATACAAAATGAGTAAGCAAAATAATATGGGTAAACATGGTTTTTGTATTTGTCCAAAATGCGGGAAAAAGACCTCACATAAAAGAGGCATTCCTTGTCAAGATGAGAAATGCCCTGAATGTAATGCAAAATTAATTAGAGAAGACTCTTATCATCATGATTTATTAAAGCAAAAACAAAATAAGAAATAAAGTAAATATTTTCATACAATCTCATTGAATTATGATTAATAGGAGGAAATAAAATGCCGATAAAAAAAGAATACTCGCAAAATAATGATGAATGTAAGGTAACATTCATATTGCCCAAAGATATAACGGAAAATTTTCATACTATTTCTGTGCTGGGCGATTTTAATTTATGGGATCAGCATATTAACCAATTCTGTAAAAATGAAGCAGATGGAACTTGCACAGCTACTGTAATATTAGAACCTCAAAAAAAATATCAATTTAGATATCTGGCTGATGGAGTTCATTGGTTTAACGAAGGTGATGCTGATGAAGAAGTTGATAGCTATTATAAAGGTTTCAGAAATTCTGTTATAGTTGTATGATTTACATATTTAAAAAACAGCTAATAATTTTGGAGGACTAACATGAAAAATATTATTAATATTTATGATCAGCTTCATTGGGATGAAGCCAGTGGTTATCCAAAAGGGACAAGAGTAAAGGTGTTGAGGGATGAGAATGGAGCTAAGACTATATTATTAAAATTACCACAAGAATTTAATCTTGAATCTCATTCACATGTCACGGCAGAACAGCATTTTATACTTGAAGGTGAGTATGAAAGTGATGGACAAATATATGGGGCTGGTTCGTATCAGCTTATTCCTTCTCATGCCGATCATGGGCCTTTTAAATCAAAAAATGGTGCACTGGTTTTAGTTATTTATGATCCAAAATAATTTTAATAATAAAAATATTGTAGATTATTGTTATGTACACATTCGGACCAATACCTTCAAGAAGACTAGGAAGAAGCTTAGGGATAAATAACATACCTCCAAAAATTTGTACTTATGCTTGTGTTTATTGTCAACTAGGCAGAACTATTAAAATGCAGATCGATAGACAAAAATTCTTTGAACCAAAAGATATTTACAAATCCGTAAAAAATAAAATCGATAATGCTCGTGAACGATTAGAGGTGATTGATTATTTAACATTTGTACCTGATGGCGAACCAACACTTGATATAAATCTTGGTAAAGAAATAATTTTATTGAAATCCTTTGGAATCAAAATTGCTGTTATAACAAATTCATCTCTAATTTGGGATGAAAATGTCAGAGAAGATTTAATGAATGCTGATTGGATTTCTGTAAAAGTAGATTCCACCGATGAAGAAATTTGGCGCAAAGTTGATAGACCTCATGGGAAATTAGATTTTGACAAAATATCAGTCGGGTTACAAGAATTTGCAAAAGAATACAAGGGGGAACTAGTTACTGAGACTATGCTTGTTTACGGAATAAATGATTCTAATAAATCATTAAGTGCCACTGCTGAATTTATTAGTAGCCTTAAGCCGTCAACTTCTTATATATCAATACCAACTAGACCACCGGCAGCAGATTGGGTCAGTACTCCAAGCTCAATAACATTAAACAAGGCTTATCAAATTTTTCAATCTTCACTAACTAATATTGAGCTAATCACAGGCTATGAAGGTAATACTTTTGCTTTTTCAGGTGATTTAGAAAATGATATATTAAGTATAACTTCTGTACATCCAATGCGTAAAGATGCTGTTGAGCAATTTGTTATCAAATCAAATTCAGACTGGTCAGAGATACAAAAGTTAATTGAAAAAAAACAACTATTAGAGATTGAATATCAAAATAATACATTTTACTTAAGAAATTTCAATTCAGAGAAATAATCAGATTATTTTATAAAGTACATGGTCTCAAAAAAAATATATCCTCCTACTTATTTTAATTTGTCATGGTTTATCATGATAATTCTACATTTCATTTACCCAATTATTGTTTTGCATACTGGACTTTGGAAATTAATTGGAGTTTTACCAATTATTTTTGGAGTGTATCTAAATCTGGCTGCTGATAAATTAATGAAAGTTTATAGCACAACAGTAAAACCGGGAAAAGAACCAGAAAAATTAATTGAAAATGGAGTTTTTAAATTTAGTAGAAATCCAATGTATCTTGGTATGACTATGATATTAATTGGAATAGCAATTATTTTAGGATCACTTTCACCTTGTTTTGTAGTATTTGTTTTTGTTTATTTAATCGAGGACCTTTTTATAAAAGTAGAAGAATCAATACTAGAAAAACAATTTGAAACGAAATGGATTAATTATAAAAACACTACAAGAAAATGGATTTAAATTATATTGAAAAATTAATTTCTTAAAAAGTGGGGTAAATTATGGAAAATCGAAAAAAAGTAATCTTCGAAGATGATAAATTCGAAACTTATAAAATTGAAAATATAGGAGTAGTAGAAATTAAGAAAGATGTTTACAATATTGTAACGGATCTTCCTGAAAGCTCAAATTTCTTTATTGCTCTTGATAAATTAGAAAATGATAAAAATGTATCTGCAATTTTATTTCTCAATAAAAATGATGTTTTGGGAAGTAAAGCATATATAGATTATTTAAAAATGACTAAAAAAGCTAAAATGACTGACGAATGGGATATGAGTAGTTTAAATGTTAAAAGCAGGAGTAGACAAATTGTGATTATCAACAGATTGATTCTAAAAATTATTCATTCATCAAAAACAATTTTTAGCGGAATGAGTGGTGAAATTGTGGCACCATTTTTAGGTGTCTCTTTGGCCGCTGACTTTAGATTTGTATCCGATAATAGTTTATTTCTGCTATCTCATTCAGATTTGGACATCCATCCATCTGGGGGACTCATTTATTTTTTACCAAAATATTTGGGTTTAGCTAAGGCTTCCAGAATTCTTTATTCAACTGAAAGGATAACTCCTAAGGAGGCTTTGGAACTTGAACTCATTTACAAATCTTTTTCTGAAAGTCACTTTAATGAAAAATGTATTAATGAGATCAAAGAGATTTTAAGTATGAAAGAAAATGTAATGAAATGTACGAAAAGATTAATGGCTTATAACTTTCATGATGTCGAGAAATATTTGAGTATTGAAGAGTGCGATTTTATAAGAAATTAATTATTGGAAGCCATAAATGCATACTTATTAAAACAATTCTTATTTGAAACTATAATTGCATATCAATATTTATTAAACTAATTTAAAAAAGATTTACTGGTTAAATTAGAGGTATTTCCATGACTAAGAAATATACAAGAAAACAATTCATTCAAACATCTTCCTTGGCTGCAGCGGGAATAATGATAGGCTGTTCAGTAAAATCTCAATTTGATGTAATCATCAAAAATGGAATTATTCTAGATGGTTTAGGAACAAAAGGCTACCAAGCTGATATTGGGCTGGTCAACGATAAAATAATTGCGATAGATCAAAATCTTGGAACATCCGCTGAAATTGTCATTGACGCAAAAGATAGAATAGTATCACCTGGCTTTATCGATATTCATACTCACACAGATAGTGAGTTGATTGTCAATCCGACAGCCGACAGTAAGATATTCCAGGGAGTTACTACAGAAGTAAGTGGAAATTGCGGCTATTCGCCATTCCCATTTAATCAAAGTGATTTTGATGAGTTTGATAAAAACTTGTTCGAAAGTTATCAAGAACATGCTGATTGGAAAAATATTGATGGTTTTTTTAATCGATTGGAAAGAGGGAAAATATCGATTAATTATGCATCATTTACGGGACATGGAAATTTAAGAGCATTTGTCGTGGGTAAGAATGATGTTAAACCTACGGACGATCAAATGAAAGAAATGCGGAGAGTTTTGGCTGAATCAATGGAGATGGGAAGTTTAGGTTTATCAACTGGTCTAGAATATTCTCCAGGAAGTTATGCAGAAACTGAAGAGTTAATTGAGCTATCAAAAATTGTAGCTAGTAAGAACGGTGTTTATTCAACCCACATGCGAAATGAAGACGATACAGTTGAAGAAGCAATCGAAGAAGCCTTGAAGATTTGTAGAGATTCCGGTGTTTCTCTTCAGATTTCACATCTTAAAGCGGGTAATCCATCTAACTGGCATAAAGTGGATAATATGTTAAATATGATTGAAACTTCACATAAGTCAGGTATGCCTGTTCATGCCGATCGATATCCTTACATTGCTTATGGAACTGGATTGAGTACTTTTATCCCTCTCTGGGCTAGACAAGGTGATACTGATGATTTAATTGAGAGATTGAAAGACAAATCAAGAATTAAAGATATAGAAAACTATGCCATGAGTAGAGCAGAAAGAATTGGCGGGTGGAGCAAAGTTGTGTTAAGTAGTTGCTTTACAGATGAAAACAAGAAATATGAAGGAAAATCAATATCTGCAGCCGCAGATGAATCTAAACAGTCAGAATTTGATTTTGTTAAGAATATTATTATTGCTGAACGAAATAGAGTAAGTATAATTGGTTTTGCGATGAGTGAAGAGAACATTAAAAAAGTATTATCACATCCATTAGTTATGATTGGCTCCGATGGTAATGCTGTTTCGCCAGCTGGGAAATTGTCAGAAGGTAAACCGCATCCCCGTTACTATGGGACATTTCCAAGGGTACTCGGCAAGTATGTCAGAGAAGAAAAGTTATTTAGCCTTGCTGAAGGTGTAAAGAAAATGACTTCCATGCCTGCCGAAAAATTGGGATTAAGAGGAAGAGGAATAATTAAAAAGAATTACTATGCCGATCTTGTTATTTTTAATCCCGACGAAATTATTGATAAAGCAACATTTGTGAATCCACATCAGTTAGCTGTAGGGATTGAATACGTAATAGTAAATGGAAAAGTTGCAATTGAAAATGGTAAGCATACCAGAAGTATGAGTGGAAAAGTGATTAGGCATTCTGAATCCTAAAATAACATTTGATAATATTGAGAATTCTTGATGAAGAAATTAACAAACATATTTATAGTATTAATAATTACTCAAATGGTAATTTCATGCGTTGATGAAAAAGGACATTTGCAGATTATAGACACCATTCTTCATGATACCTCAAGCTATTTCTATACTGATCTAAATCCATACAAAATTAAGAACGCTCAATTACCAATTGGAATATTTGATTCTGGTACTGGCGGTTTAACTGTAATGGATGCAATCGTCAACTTCGATAATTATAATAATATAAACCATTCTTATTCTGTATATGGAGATTCAATAAGGGATTTTAATAATGAATCATTTATCTATTTAGCAGATCAGGCAAATATGCCATACGGAAATTATGGAAAACATGATAAAGCAGATTTGCTAATTGAGCATTGTATTAAAGATGTTCAATTCTTAATGAACAACAAATATTATAAAACTGCAGATCATAAGAATTATGAAAAGGACAAATCACCCATTAAAGCTCTGGTAATTGCATGCAACACTGCTACTGCTTATGCAAAAGAGGATATTGAGGAGTTTATAAATAAATCAGGTATTGACTTAAAAGTAATAGGTGTGATTGGAGCAGGAGTTAGGGCAGCATTGGAGAATATTAGTCCGAATAAAAGTGCAAGTATTGCAATAATGGCAACTGCGGGTACGGTTTCTTCTGGTGGATATCTTAACGAAATTAATAATCAGATAAAACTAAATGGGACTAACTTTGATCTTGATGTTTATCAACAAGCCGGTATAGGACTTGCAGGAGCTATTGATAATATTATTGATTTTATTGATATAAATGCTAGAGCACCAAGAGCAAATTATAAAGGTCCTTCGACTAATAATCACGAGCTACAAATCGATTCTAAGAAATTAGCAAGATATAATTTTGATTGGTCTAGTAACAAAATGCTTTTTGATGGATCATTAGAAAAGCCGAGCAATATACAAATTAATTCTATCGAAAATTATATTTCTTATCATCTTACATCACTTCTTGAACAAATTATTATAACTAAGAATGCTAGTAAATTGAAAAGCATAATTTTAGGATGTACTCATTATCCATTCTATACAGATGTTTTTAGAGATAAAATTGAACATCTTCGCAATTATACAGAAAATGGAAATTATGTATACCAAAAAATTTTAGAAGAAGAAATCACATTTATTGATCCCGCTATTTATACGGCTAAAGAATTGTATGATTATTTATCTAATGAAAAATTGTTTAATTCCGGTAATATAGAGGATAGTGAATTTTATATAAGCGTTCCTAATAAAATGAATAGCAGTGTATCTTTAGATGAGTATGGAAATTTCACCTATAACTATAAATATGGCAGATCAGTAAATAAGATTCAGGAATATGTTAGAAGAGTTCCTTTCAGTAAAAATAATATATCGTCAAGCGTTGCTGATCGTCTGTCAGAAAAAATACCTTTTACTTATTCTTTAATCAAATTATTTAATGAGAACAATTCTAAAATGACTTTTCTGAATGCCAGTGAAAAAATCAACTAAAAGAAATGTCGAATTTTACAAATAAATTCATATTTTTAAATTGAAATTAAAGAATAAAAATCCATGAAGAATATCATTCAAACAGAACTTAATTCACATTTAGAGACTGTGAATAAAGTAATCTCAGATTATAAGCAAATTATTGAGGAAGTTGCTAAAATATTAGTAGATACTATTAAAAAAGAAAATAAAATTATTCTCTTTGGAAACGGTGGAAGTGCTGCTGACGCACAACATATTGCCGCAGAACTAAGTGGTAGATATAAGAGAGAAAGAAGGGGATTACCTGCACTTGCACTAACGACAGATACATCGGCTCTTACTGCTATTAGTAATGACTATGGATTTGATTATGTTTTCTCGCGACAGGTCGAAGCTATTGTAAAACCGGGGGATACATTAATTGGTATTTCAACTTCCGGTAAAAGTAAAAATGTTATTAATGGTTTGCTTAAAGGGAAAGAGCTTAACTGCAAACTTATTGGTTTAACTGGCTACGATGGTGGTGAATTAAATAATGTTGCTGATATAAACATTGTTATTCCTTCCAATAATACTGCACGAATTCAAGAAATGCATATCCTAATCGGTCATATCTTCTGTCAAATTATTGAAGAAAATATAATATAATTCCCAACTTAATTATAAGTCGGGAATTGTAATTTAAGAAATTTTACTATCTATTCTATTCGTTACTAATCTAAAAATAAACAAAGCTAAAGCCGCAACTGCTGCAATTGCAACAAAATAATACCACAATAAATGAGCATCTGCATAATAAGCTGCCCTCTGAACTTCAGTTATTCCAACAGGAAGTGTGTTTGGGTCTGGACAATAGGCATCTAATAAAAATCCAGACATAATAAAGCCAATAAGTGCTGAAAAGAAAGAATGCAAATGGCTAAATCCCATATAGGTGCCTTCTTCGCCTTCAGGAGCTTGGAGTGCAAAATATTCTAGAAATCTAGGGGAAATAAAACACTCTGCTAAACCTTGAATTCCAATACCTACAATCATCATCATTGTCAAGGGATGCATTGCAAAGAATCCTAGTATGTCAATTGAAGGTCCTGTTATGCTTTCTAGAGATTGACTCATTGCCATTGCTAAAGCAGATATAGGCATAATGATCATACCTACTAACATAACTGATACAGCTTTATATTTTTTTGTAAGCTGAGTTATGAGTACAACAAATAATACCACGACTAATGGGTTAACATTTGCTAACCATTCTGGTTTGGCGTCTTCACCTAATAGTCTTATAACATATTTTGGCATTGTTGCATAAAGCTGATGTTGAATAATCCAAAATCCGGCAACAATTAAGGTTAGGATAATTAATCTTGGGGTTGAAAATATTTTAATTAGAGCATTGATAACATCCTTAATTGATTTACCATTATCAATTCTATTTTCATCAACCTTAAAAATAAATATTGCAAACAACAATGCAATAAAGGCCATTCCTGCTGAAAAGAAATTTACATATTCTAAACCAATTCCCTGGCGTATACTTGGAACTACTGTCTTACCGCCAAACGCACCAATGTTTACAACCCAATAAAATAAGGAAAACCCTCTAGCTTTATTTGCTTCATTAGTTGTTTTAGCAACAGTTCCGGTGATGAGAGGTTTAATGAATGATCCGCCGATTAGTACAACAAAAAGGAAAAATACAACCAAAGCTTTAGAATGGAATACTCCTAAGAAAAAATATCCAACGGTTAAAAGAGAGAAAGCTAAAATTAATCCATTCTTAAAACCAATCTTATCACCAATTGCTCCAACAAACGGAGGGAAGAAATAAAGAAGGGCAAAAAATACTCCGGCCACAACTCCAGTTTCTTTATCATTAAATCCAACTATGTCAGTAAGATACAATGTTAAAACTACAAAGAAACCATAATAGGCGGCTCTTTCGCACAGCTCCATAAAATTAGCGAGCCAAAATTCTCTTGGGAATTTCCAAGATTCCGTACTCTTAACTTTTTCCATTAAAACCCCATAAAGATTAGAAGAATGTATATAAATTAATAATCATGAATAAAAATGTCCAAAATCAATAAAAATTAGACCAAATATTTTATTTAATACTTGACAAACAAATATTTTAGTAATAATATTGCATCCAACAATAATGAAATCTTTAACTACAAATATAACAAATGGAACTAAAGTCGCAGTATTTAATACTGACAGTTCTAATATTTTATTTAACCTACCAATTGATATAATTATTCTTCTTGGGATTAACCTTATTATTAGCCTCATTCTTATTATTGGCTAATTAAACAGGTCATTCTCAAAATCAAACTTTCAACAATACAAACAAAAAGATTTAGGGACTGACCTGAACCAAGATTATTGTAAATTGGTGTAAATACAGAGGTGTATTTGAGGTCAGACACAATTAAAAAAGGATACGATAAAGCACCGCATAGAAGCCTTCTAAAGGCAACTGGAGTGATTAAAGATGATTCTGATTTTGAGAAACCATTTATTGGTGTATGTAATTCTTATATTGATTTGATTCCCGGTCATGTTCATTTACAAGCTTTTGGAAAAATTGTCAAAGATGCTATTCGTGATGCCGGAGGAGTACCTTTCGAATTTAATACAATTGGGGTTGATGACGGAATTGCTATGGGTCATATTGGTATGCGTTATTCATTGGCAAGTAGAGAACTTATTGCTGATTCTGTAGAGACAGTTGCTGAAGCTCATCGATTGGATGGTTTAGTGTGTATTCCTAACTGTGATAAAATTGTTCCGGGCATGTTAATGGGTGCAATAAGAGTTAATATACCTACAATATTTATTTCAGGCGGACCTATGAAAGCTGGCAGACTTGCTGACGGGACTAAGTCAGATTTAGTCTCTGTTTTTGAGGGTGTCGGTAAATATCAATCCGGTGAAATTGATGAAGCCCGTCTTAAAGAATTAGAAGATGTAAGTTGTCCAACTTGCGGCTCATGTTCAGGAATGTTTACAGCAAATTCGATGAACTGCTTAATGGAGGCTTTAGGATTTGCTCTGCCGGGTAACGGAACAATACTTGCTGTTGATCCGAGGCGACTAGAACTTGCTAAGAAAGCTGCACGTCAAGTTATTCAATTAGTTAAAGACAATATTAAGCCATCAAGCATTGTAACAGAAAAGTCAATTAAGAATGCAATTACATTAGATGTTGCAATGGGTGGAAGTACAAATACTATTCTTCACACACTAGCTATTGCAAATGAAGCAGAAATAAAAATTGACCTAAATGATATAAATAATATATCTAATAATACACCAAACATTTGTAAAGTTAGTCCTGCTAGACCTGATATACATATCGAAGATGTTGAATTAGCCGGAGGAATATCTGCAATTCTTAATGAGCTTAGTAAGGATAAAAGTTTACTCAACACTGATTCATTAACTGTGACTGGGAAATCTCTTGGTGAAAATATTAATGAGGCAGAAATATTAAATCTAGATGTAATAAGAAGTCTTAATAATGCATATTCGAGGAGTGGCGGACTTGCCGTATTATTTGGTAATCTCGCTGAAAATGGTTCCATTGTAAAATCAGCCGCTGTTGATGACGATATGCTTGTTCACAAGGGACCTGCAGTTATTTTTAATAGTCAAGATGAAGCATTAGAGGGAATAAAAAATAAAAAAGTTAAATCGGGTGATGTTGTAATCATTCGATACGAAGGTCCTAAAGGGGGTCCAGGTATGCCTGAAATGTTAGCTCCGACAAGCGCTATAATGGGTATGGGACTCGGTAGTAAGGTTGCATTAATAACAGATGGAAGATTTTCTGGAGGTACTAGAGGTGCTTGCATTGGTCATGTTTCTCCCGAAGCTGCTGAAAGAGGAGTAATTGCTGTTATTGAAAATGGGGATATTATTTCAATCGATATACCAAATAAGAAATTAGAAGTAGAATTATCTGATAATGAGATTAAACAAAGGTTTGAAAAACTTCCACAATTTGAACCGAAAATTAAAAAAGGATACTTGGCAAGATATACTAAGCTGGTAACATCTGCCAACACTGGAGCAATACTTAAAATTTAACCAATAAGTGAAAAGGGAATTAAACCATGGGGACTTCCAATAAAAAAATGACTGGTGCAGAAATATTCTTTGAAGCATTAAGAAAAGAGAAAGTAGAATATATTTTTGGTTATCCGGGAGGTGCAACTCTCAAAATTTATGAGCAGCTTTATGACGTAGATTTTCTGCAGCATATTCTTGTTAGACATGAACAAGGGGCAACTCATATGGCAAAAGGATACTCAATAGTGACCGGAAAACCTGGAGTTGTGCTTGTTACTTCTGGACCTGGCGCAACGAATACTGTAACAGGTATTGCGGATGCATATATGGATTCTAATCCATTAGTTGTTTTTACAGGGCAAGTTCCGACTCATTTAATAGGTAATGATGCATTTCAAGAAGCGGATATTGTTGGAATAACTCGACCAATTACGAAGCACAATTTTCTTGTAAGATCAATTGAAGAACTTGCTCCTACAATTCAAAAAGCATTTTATATTGCTACTAGCGGAAGGCCTGGGCCTGTTGTTGTTGATCTCCCCAAAAATGTTATTGCTGATTCTACAATTTTTGATTATCCCTCATCAATAAATATTCGTGGGTACAAACCACAGTACAACGGTCACCATAATCAAATTAAAAAAGCGGCAAAAGTTATTCAGAATGCTAAAAAGCCTTTACTTTATGTGGGAGGCGGGGTAATTAATTCAAATGGACATAAAGAATTAAGAGTTTTAGCTAAAGAAACTGGAATTCCAGTAACAATGACTTTACAAGGACTGGGAGCTTTTCCGCAGACGGATAAACAATCTTTAGGTATGCTTGGAATGCATGGCACATTTTGGGCAAACATGGCAATTAATGAATGCGATGTACTAGTTGCCTTAGGTGCAAGATTTGATGACAGAGTTACTGGCAATGTTGAAACTTTTTCACCAAATTCGTATAAGATTCATGTTGATATTGATCCAACTGCCATTGATAAAAACATATTAGTTGACCTACCAATAGTTGGGGATGTAAAACATATTATTGCCGAAATAGCAGCAGAAATGGATAAAAAGCCTGATATTGCTGATTGGTGGAAACAAATTGAAGCTTGGGCAAAAGAGTGCCCGTTAACTTATGAAAAAGAAGATGGCAAGTTGAGAACAGAATATGTAATTGAAAAACTATCGGAAAAAACCGGTGGTGATGCAATTATAGTGAGTGATGTTGGACAGCATCAGATGTGGATTGCACAGTATTATAAATTTAATCATCCCCGCTCACATTTGACTAGTGGCGGTTTAGGTACAATGGGTTTTTCATTACCGGCAGCAATTGGGGCGGCCTTTGGTGAAAAGAAACGGCCGATAATATCAATTAGCGGAGATGGCGGATTTCAAATGAATATGCAGGAGCTTATTACTGCTGCTGCTCACAAACTTCCGATTAAATTTATTATTGTTAATAACAGTTTTTTGGGAATGGTTAGACAGTGGCAGGAACTTTATCATGCAGAAAAGTATAGCTTTACAGATTTAGGAGCTAGTAATCCCGACTTTACAAAACTTGGCGAAGCTCTGGGTGTTAAGTCTTTTTCAACAGATAATCCAGCAGAAGTTGATGAGTTGCTTGATACAGTTTTGAATTATAACGATGGACCAACTTTAATCGAGTTTAAAGTAGTAAAAGAAGATATGGTTTTCCCAATGGTACCTTCAGGTGGATCAATTAGTGATATAATTGTTAAAAGACTTAATCCAAAAAAAATGGTGTAAAATATGAAAAGAACAATTTCAGTTTTAGTAGAAAATACGTTTGGTGCATTCGATAGAGTAGCTACGATGTTCAGTGGTAAGGGATTTAACATTCACTCGATCTCAATTGGTCAAACAGAAATACCCGAAGTATCCCGGATGACAATCGTGACCGAAGGTGATAATCAAATCCTTGATCAAGTGACTAAACAATTAAACAGATTAATTGATACTATTAAAGTTGTTGATTTGAGTAATGAAGCAAAGACTGTTAGAGAACTTGCTCTAATAAAGGTCAATTATGAAAGCAGTTCATTAGATGAGATAAAAAATCTTAGTGATATTTTTAGGGGAAAAGTTGTTGATATTAACAACAAAACTGTAACGCTAGAAATAACGGGTCCACCTGAAAAAATTGAGGCAGCAGTTAATGTTTTTGTTCCGTTTGGCATTAAAGAAATGGCTAGATCCGGCACTGTTGCGTTAAAACGAGGTGAACAAATATCAACAAAAAAACTAAAAAGTAAATAAAATTAATGGAGAAATAATGAAAGTTTATTACGACCAAGATGCTTCTCTAGATCTATTGAAGCAAAAGAAAATTGCGGTTTTAGGATATGGTAGTCAAGGCCACGCCCATGCACTTAATCTAAAAGATAGTGGATTAGATGTTTGTGTTGGTTTAAGAAAAGATAGCAATTCTTGGCAGAGCGCAGAGGAAGCCGGACTAAAAGTTAAAACAATTTCTGAAGCGGTTAAAGATTCAAATGTAATAATGATTCTACTTCCTGATCAAACTCAAAAATCTGTTTATGAAACAGAAATAGCTCCTTATTTAGAGGAGGGTGATACACTTGCATTTGGGCATGGATTCAATATTCATTATAAATCAATCGTGCCAAATGAAAATGTCAATGTAATGATGATTGCACCAAAGAGTCCTGGACATTTAGTTCGCAGAACATATAGCCAAGGAAATGGAGTCCCTTGCTTGATTGCAGTTCATCAAGATTATTCAGGAGATACATTAAATCTAGCATTGGCTTGGGCAAAAGGTATTGGAGGAACTAAAGCAGGTGTAATTGAAACAAATTTTAAAGATGAAACAGAAACGGATCTGTTTGGTGAACAAGCTGTATTATGCGGAGGTTCCGCTGAATTAATTAAAACTGGTTTTGATGTTTTAGTCGAAGCCGGTTATCCGCCTGAGCTTGCTTACTTTGAATGTATGCATGAAATGAAACTGATTGTTGATCTTTATTATGAAGGTGGGTTGTCAAGAATGAACTATTCTGTTAGTGATACAGCGGAGTATGGAGGTATGACAAGAGGAAGCAGACTTATAACTGAAGAGACAAAAAATGAAATGAGAAAAGTACTCCATGAAGTTCAAGATGGAAGTTTTGCAAAAGAGTTTATTGATGATAATAATAATGGACAAGCAAAACTAAAAGAACTTCGCGAAAAAAATATCAATCACCCAATTGAAAAAGTTGGTGGTGAATTAAGGAAAATGATGTCTTGGGTTCTTAAATCATCTCAAAAATAAGGAGTTAACAATGATTCATAAAATTGCTTTATTACCAGGTGATGGCATTGGCCCTGAAGTGACTGAAGCAGCAGTTAAAATCATTGATTTGATTGCTAAAAAATTTAATATGCAAATATCATATAGTAATTATGATATTGGCGGTGGCTGTTATGAAAAGCACGGAACTCCATTGATAGAAGAAACTTTGGAAGGATGTTATGATTCAGATGCAGTTTTTCTTGGTGCGGTTGGTGGACCAGACTGGGAAAACTTACCTCATCACTTAAAACCTGAAGCTGCATTATTAAAACTAAGAGAGAAACTCCAGCTATTTGCAAATATTCGTCCTGCAAGAGTTTACCCATCTATGCTGAATAATTCAACACTGAAAAGGGAAATTCTCGAAGGAACTGATTTTGTTGTTCTTCGGGAATTAACTGGTGGTATTTATTTTGGTCAGCCGCGTGGAATGGATCGTGAAAAAGGTTGGAACACAATGGTTTATTCAATAGAAGAAGTTGAAAGAATCGCTATAAAAGCTTTTGAAATCGCAAGAAAGAGAAATAAGATTGTGACTTCAGTTGATAAGGCAAACGTGCTCGAAGTTTCGCAATTCTGGCGAAACATTGTGGAAAAGGTTCATGAAGATTATACGGATATTAAATTAAATCATATGTATGTTGATAATGCGGCTATGCAGATCGTGAGAAATCCCAATCAATTCGATGTGATACTAACCTCAAATATTTTTGGTGATATAATAAGTGATATTTCCGGTATGATTACCGGCAGCTTAGGAATGCTTCCATCTGCTAGTATTGGGAATAAATATAGTTTATACGAACCAGTTCATGGTAGTGCACCGGATATTGCCGGACTGAAGAAAGCCAATCCCATTGCGGCTATTTCATCTGCTGCTATGATGTTCGACCTAACCTTTGACATGGCAAAAGCAGCAGAAATTATTGAAAAAGGTATTTCTCAAACATTGGATGCTGGATATAGAACTGCTGATATTGCTTCAGCAGAAGATAAAATAGTTACTACAGATGAATTCACCAATTTAATTGCAAATAATATTGAAAAGATATTTACTGATGAAGCGATTGGTGTATTTTTACTTTAATAAAAATTCAACTAGGTAAAATTGTGAAAGAAAAAATATTAATATTTGATACTACACTTAGAGATGGCGAGCAATCGCCCGGTGCATCATTAAATCTTTATGAAAAGTTAGAAATAGCTCATCAGCTTGCAAAATTAAATGTCGATGTCATTGAGGCTGGATTTCCAATATCTTCGCCGACTCAGTTTGATGCTGTACACGCAATTGCTACAGAGGTAGATAAAATAATAGCCGGATTGTGCAGGGCAAATGAAAAGGATATTGATTCAGCAGCTAAAGCTTTAGCAAATGCAGGCAAAAAGCGAATTCATACATTTTCCAGTACTTCTGATTATCATATATTGGGGAAATTTGGACATGAAAAATATGGTCGGTCACTAGAAGAAAAAAGAAATACAGTTCTTAAAATGACCTATGATTCAGTGAAATATGCAAAATCTCTTTGTGAAGATGTTGAATATTCTGCCGAAGATGCTGGTAGAACTGACCTTGTTTATCTTGCAGAAATCATTCAGACAGCAATAGAAGCGGGAGCCAATGTTGTGAATATTCCGGATACAACTGGTTATACTTTCCCAACTGAATTCGGTAATAAGATTAAATATTTAAAAGAACATGTCTCCAATATTGATAAAGCGATTATTAGCGTTCACTGTCATAATGACTTGGGCTTGGCAGTCGCAAATTCTATTGCTTCACTTGAAAATGGTGCAAGACAAATAGAGTGTACTGTAAATGGAATTGGTGAACGAGCAGGAAATGCTTCGTTGGAAGAAATTGTTATGGCGCTCAAAGTTAGGTCAGATCTAGTTAACTACGATACTGATATTAATACTAAGGAAATTTATAATACCAGTAAATTAGTGTCCGGCTTTACAGGAATACTCGTTCAAAGAAATAAGGCAATAGTTGGTGAAAATGCATTTGCCCATGAATCAGGTATTCACCAAGATGGAATGTTAAAAAATAGAGACACTTATGAAATTATGACTCCTGAATTGGTCGGGTATCCAAAGACAAAAATTGTACTTGGAAGACATTCCGGCAGGCATGGGTTAAAATCGAGATTGAATCAACTTGGTTATGATATCAATGATGATAAACTGATTGAACTTTATGAAAGATTTACAAAGTTAGCCGACAAAAAGAAAGAAGTATTTGATGATGATTTAAGAATTTTAATGGGCGATAATGTAAGCAGAAAAAATGAATTCTATAGTTTAGAGCACCTCCAAATAACTTCAGGCTCTAAATCTATACCAATTGCAGTTGTAAAAATTAAAGCTAATGATGAAATTATTCAAGAATCTTCAATCGGTGATGGCCCAATTGATGCAGCGTTTAATGCTATAGAACGAGCTTTAGATATCCAGTCTGAACTCGAATCATATAATGTTCGATCTGTCACATCAGGCCGACAAGCACTTGGTGAAGTATTAGTTAGAATAAGAAGCAACTCTAAATCATTTACAGGAAGAGGAGTTTCTACTGATATCATTGAAGCTAGTGCCCTAGCTTATTTAAGCGCCTTGAATAAAAAAATTAATTATCTCAAACAAAACGAAAACAATGTAGAAGAACCACAATTTGCAAAATTGTAAAAGGAATTAACTTTATGGGAATGACGATAACTGAAAAAATCTTTGCTAAATCTTCTGGAAATAAAATAGTGACACCTGGCGAAAGTGTATGGTTAAATGTTGATACTTTAATGACACACGATGTTTGTGGACCTCCAACTATTTCTATCTGGAAAGAAGAGTTTGGAGAAAAAGCAAAAATATGGGATAAAGATAAATTGGTGATATTTCCAGATCACTATATATTTACTGCTAATAAACATGCTAACAGAAATATAGATATTCTACGTCAATTTGCAGCGGATTATAAAATTGATAATTACTACGATGTAGGCACTGAAAGATACAAAGGTGTCTGCCATATAGCTTTAGCAGAAGAAGGATATAATGTTCCAGGAACAGTTTTAATCGGTACAGATTCTCACACATGTACATCCGGGGCATTTGGAATGTTTTCAACTGGAGTTGGAAATACAGATGCTGCATTTATTTTAGGTACAGGGAAAATTTGGGAAAAAGTACCTGAATCAATTAAATTTACTTTTAATGGTGAATTACCCGAATACCTTACTGCAAAAGATTTGATACTTGCAATTCTAGGTGATATCACAACTGACGGCGGAACCTACAGAGCTTTGGAATTCGATGGTAATGGTGTTTTCTCTTTAGATATGAATGAAAGAATGACTCTGACGAATATGGCAATTGAGGCAGGTGGCATGAATGGAATTATTGCAGCTGATAGTATTACTGAAGAATATGTGAATTCTAAAGGTGTTTATGAATACGATATATTTAATAGTGATGGCGACGCAAAATACCATAGTAAGTACACATATAATGTAAAGGAAATGGAACCTTTAGTTGCAAAGCCCCACAGTCCTGATAATAAAGACACCGTCAGAAATGTAGAGGGGAGAACTTTAACAAAGGCTTATATTGGATCTTGTACTGGCGGTAAATTAAGTGACTTTAAATTTGCAGCAAAAATAATGGCTGGTAATAAAGTTAAAGTCCCAACTTTTGTTGTGCCTGCTTCCACACAAGTTGCCAAGGAATTAGAAGTTGAAACACACAACGGCATTACTCTAAAACAAATTTTCGATGATGCGGGTTGCGTAATTGCTCAATCTTCATGTGCGGCATGTTTGGGAGGACCAGACGATACTGTTGGAAGAAGTATTGATCATGATGTTGTAATATCAACAACTAATAGAAACTTTCCCGGCAGAATGGGAAGTAAAAAATCAGAAGTTTATTTAGCTTCTCCTTACTCAGTTGCTGCATCAGCTATAACTGGAGTAATTACGGACCCAAGAAACTTCTTATAAAATGTCAGTTGATAAGAGAGAATATAAATTTGGAGAGTTATGAACAAAAAAATTAAAGGTAAAGCATTCGTTTTAGGTGACAATATTGATACAGATCAGATTATTCCAGCCGAGCACTTAGTGTATAGTTTAAAGGATGAAGAAGAATCTAAAAAATATGGTCAATTTGCATTATCTGGAGTACCTATTGATAAAGCCGGATTGCCTCAGGGCGGAACACCATTTATAAATGGAGATAAAGTTTTTTCTGAATATAATATAATAATTGGTGGCTCGAACTTTGGTTGTGGCTCATCAAGGGAGCATGCTCCATTCGCTTTGGAAAAAGCTGGGGTAAAAGCTATTGTAGCAGAATCTTACGCGAGAATATTTTACCGCAATTCTGTTGACGGAGGATTTTTGGTGCCTTTGGAATCAAATGAAAAGGTAAATAGTGAAATATCAACCGGTGATGAATTAGAGATTGATTTAGATGATTATATACTTTTAAATCAAACAAGCGGAAAAGAGTACAAACTTCAGGAATTGGGAAGTGTTTTGCCAATTGTTGAAGCTGGTGGAATATTTGAATACGCCAGAAAAAATAACATGATTTAATAAAATTTCAGTGAATTTATTATGAAAATTGAACTTTTTGATACAACTCTTAGAGATGGAACTCAGGGTGAAGGGATAAATCTCTCGATACAGGATAAACTTTTAATTACCCAGAAATTAGACAATTATGGTATTGATATTATAGAAGGTGGGTGGCCCGGAAGTAATCCAAAAGATGAGGAATATTTTCAATCGGTTAAGAAATTAAACCTTGGACATTCAAAAATATGTGCCTTTGGTTCCACCGCCAGATATCCAGATAAGATAATAGAAGATAATAATTTACAAGCATTACTTAAAGCTAAAACTGAAGTTATTTCAATATTTGGTAAGACATGGCGTTTCCATTCAGAAGTTAGTCTTGGACTGACTGATGATGAAAATGCTGAACTTATTTTTAACTCTGTTAGTTTTTTAGTCAAAGAGGGAAGAAGGGTTATTTTTGACGCTGAACATTTTTTTGATGGTTATAAAGATGATAAAGATTTTTCAATTAAAATGCTGAAAGCAGCGGAGCAAGCTGGAGCATCTAATCTTGTATTATGCGATACAAATGGAGGTACTCTTCCGAATGAAGTTTTTAATATTGTAAATGATATAAAGAAAAAGTTTAATATTTCAATCGGCATTCATGCCCACAATGATGGAGGTGTAGGTGTTGCGAATTCCTTACTTGCAGTTAAGGCCGGAGCGACTCATGTTCAAGGAACGATTAACGGATTTGGAGAAAGAAGCGGTAATGCTGATTTATGTAGTATAATTCCGAACCTTGGTTTAAAAATGGGTTATGATTTTAATGAAAGATTAGATTTAACGAAGACAACATCTCTATCTCATTTCATATCTGAGTTAATGAATGTTGAACCTGATAATAGAGCCCCTTTTGTAGGCCTATCTTCCTTTGCACACAAAGGTGGAATTCACGTGAGTTCGGTATTAAAAGATAGTAGAATGTATGAACATATAGATCCAAGTTTAGTTGGAAATTTGCAGAGAGTAGTCGTTTCTGATCTTTCGGGGCAAAGTAACATCCGGTACAAAGCAAAGGAATTTGGAATAGAACTTCCTAAAGAAAGAGAATTCAGTAAAAAATTTGTTAATTACTTAAAAACCATGGAATATGATGGTTACCAGTTCGATGGTGCTGAAGCGACTTTCGAACTTCTATTAAGAGGTGAATTGAAAGAGTATGAACCATATTTCAAAGTAGTATATGCAAAAATAAATGTTCTAAAAGATGAAAATAGTCTTGATTATTCTGAGGCTGTTCTTAAAGTAAAAGTGGATGATGAAATTGAACATACGGCTGCCGATGGAAATGGACCAGTAAATGCTCTTGATGGTGCAATGAGGAAAGCTCTTACAAGATTTTTCCCTATAATTGAAAAAGTAAAACTTGTTGATTATAAAGTTCGTGTTCTTGGTGATAAAGATGGAACCGGTGCTAAAGTTAGAGTTCTAATTGAATCTTCCGATGGTGAAAATACTTGGTCAACAGTTGGTGTTTCTGAGAACATTATTGAAGCAAGTATGATGGCTTTAACGGATTCATTGAATTATAAACTCTATAAATTGGAAAAGAGCATCAGCAAAGACAAATCCGAGACTATTAGTTTAACTTGATAATAAATATTTTTAGCTTTAAAAGTAAAAAACAGAGACTAGCCTCCTGCTCCAGAAATATTGCAATAAAATTTAACAGAATAAAATGCTTAAATTATTCTGTAATGTTTTTCAACTCAAATACCACTAAATATTAGGCATCACACTATTCAATTTTTTAATTGTTTAGTGCTTCAGCGCACAAGTCAATTCATAAAAAAGTTTATTTTTCTATATGAATTTTAAAATATTATCCCAAAAAAATGATGAAAAATTCTAGAAGCAAGTTAATATCAAAATATCAGTATATTGGATTTTTACCAAACTCGGTTAGAATAAAAGAAAACGGCTACTGGGGTATCAATGATTTTGAAGGTAATGAAATATTACCCTCAAATTTTATAGAAGTTTTTACACTCTCTTCGGGTTATGGTTTAATTGCCGCAAGGGATGCTGGATATTGGAAAATCTATGATTTTGAAGGAAACCAAATAAATTCGAAAAACTTCGATATCATTTATCCTTACTACGGTATGTTTGGTATGACTAAGGTAAAAATTGGCAACAGATGGGGACTCATCAATAAATTTGGGAAATTAATTATCCCTGTTGAATATAAAAAAATTGAACGGTTTGGAAAAGGTTTGGTTTTATATCATAATAATTCTAAATTAGAATTTATTGAGAAAAAAGATTTGATCAAACTAACAAGTCTTAAAAATTCTTTTATTCCTTCAAGAATAAAAAAATCAATCGGTAAAAGAAATCCAGCAATTGTTACAAAGCAGAAGAAAACTATCTAAATTATTTCAGATTTTCCCTCAATAAAAAATAAAAACCTTCCTGGTTAGGATTAAATATTTTAAATGGTGAACTGTTAATAAAATTTACAATTCTATTTTAAAATAATTCTGAATATTTTCCAAAAAAATCAATATATTGATGTATTGAAACAGAACATTTTTAAGAAATTTCTTTCTAGCTTTTCAATAGGAGGGTTTAGTGGGTTCAACGTCCGACTTTTTATACTACGTTCCAATTTTTTCCGATTTACCTGAAGAAACTATTGAGCAAATTTCCCAGGTTGGAATTAGAAAAACCTTTAAAAAAGAAACAATCATTTTAATGGAAGAAGATGAAAGCGGAGCATTATTTATTATTGTTACTGGAAAGGTAAAAGTGACAAGGACTAGTAATGATGGCAGAGAAGTGATCCTGAATATTTTATCTGAGGCTGATATATTTGGTGAGATGGCACTTCTTGATGGATTGACTAGGTCTGCTACGGTTACTGCAATTGAAGATTCTGAATTATTTATTATTCAAAGAAATCAATTTCTCGAGTTTCTCAAAGAACATCCTGAAATTTCGATCGCACTTATGCAAGAACTTTCAAAAAGATTGAGAACTGCAGATATGCAGATAAAATCTTTATCATTGAAAGATGCAGAAGGAAAAGTTGCAACCGTTATTGTGCAATTAGCTAACGATCAGGGTAGAATTAGACAAGGAGCGGTTGAGATCGAAAAACTGCCACTTCAGCAAGATCTTGCGAATATGGCGGGAACCTCTAGAGAAACAATTTCAAGAACTTTACATTCATTTGCTAAAAAGGGACTAATTGAATTAGAAGGCTCAAAGTTAAGAATCTATCAGTTTGATAAGTTCAAAGCTACTTATTTATAGTTCTTTTAATAAATAAATTAGTAAATTTTGCAAGCCCAACTATAAAAAGTTGGGTTTTTTATTTCGCTCCCTGATTAATCATCATGTTCTATAAAACTTCAGAATTCCCAGTTTTTAATAATGTCTTAGTTAATTTGATTTTAAAAAATGACGATGAAACGCAGATAAGCTTATAACTAAGAATAGAGGTTTTTTGTGATAGGCAAAAAAAAACGCAGACTAAAAAGTCTGCGTTATGAATGTTAATAGAACCCGACAAATTGCCGGGCTCAATTTTATTGAACAGAATCTATTAATACATTCCGCCCATACCACCCATACCATCCATTCCTCCAGGAGGCATCATAGGTGCTTTTTCTTCTTCTTTTTTCTCAAATACCACAGCTTCTGTTGTAATTAACAATGAAGAAACTGAAGCAGCATTTTCGAGTGCTGTTCTGGTTACTTTGGTTGGATCAATGATTCCTGAAGCAATCATATTAACATATTCATCTTTCGCTGCATCAAAACCATAATCATCTTTACCTTCTTTAACTTTATTTAATACAACAGCTCCTTCTAATCCAGCATTGTTAACGATTTGTTTCAAAGGTTCTTCCATTGATTTTTGAATAATCTTGATACCAGTATTTTGGTCAATATTTTCACCTTTAAGATCAACTAGTACAGATGCAGCTCTTACTAAAGCAACACCACCACCAGCAACAATACCTTCTTCAACAGCAGCTCGAGTTGCGTGTAAAGCGTCTTCAACTCTAGCTTTCTTTTCTTTCATTTCAATTTCAGTAGCAGCACCAATTTTTAATACTGCAACACCACCAGAAAGTTTAGCTAATCTTTCTTGAAGTTTTTCTTTATCATAATCAGAAGTTGTGTTTTCAATTTGTGACTTAATTTCATTAACTCGTTTCTTAATATCGTCGCTGGAACCTGCACCTTCAACAATAGTTGTGTTATCTTTGTCAATTACAACTTTCTTTGCAGTTCCTAAAAATTCAACAGTTGCGTTTTCTAATTTATAACCTCTTTCCTCAGAAATTACAGTACCGCCCGTAAGAATTGCTAAATCTTCTAACATAGCTTTTCTTCTATCGCCAAATCCGGGAGCTTTAACTGCAGCAACTCTTAAAGTACCTCTTAATTTGTTAACTACTAATGTAGCTAACGCTTCACCTTCTAAATCTTCTGAAATGATTAATAGCGGTTTACCTGCTTGAGCAACTTTTTCAAGAATTGGTAAAAGATCTTTCATTGCAGAAATCTTTTTGTCATGAATAAGAATTTGCGGATCTTCTAGAACTGCTTCCATTGATTCTGAATCAGTAACAAAGTAAGGAGATAAATAACCACGATCGAATTGCATACCTTCTACAATTTCTAAGCCTGTTTCTGTTCCTTTAGCTTCTTCAACAGTGATAACGCCATCTTTACCAACCTTTTCCATAGCGTCAGAAATTAACTCGCCAATAGCTTTATCGTTATTAGCAGAAATTGATCCAACTTGAGCGATCTCTTCTTTACCGCCCACTTCTTTAGAAATTGATTTTAAGTATTCAACTACTTTTCCAACAGCTAAATCAATGCCTCTTTTAAGATCCATTGGGTTAGCTCCGGCAGTAACGTTCTTTAAGCCTTCTCTGTAAATTGCTTGAGCTAAAACAGTAGCAGTAGTTGTTCCATCACCGGCAACATCACTGGTCTTAGAAGCTACTTCTTTAACCATTTGAGCACCCATATTTTCAGTTGCATCATCAAGTTCAATCTCTTTTGCAACTGTAACACCATCTTTTGTAACAGTTGGGGCACCAAATTTTTTGTCAATTACTACGTTTCTACCTTTAGGACCTAAAGTAACTTTTACAGCGTTGGCAAGTTTATCAACACCAACTTTAAGACCTGATCTGGCTTCTGAGCCAAATTCAACTATTTTTGCAGCCATTTTTACCTCTTATTTTTTATTTGAAAATAAATTTATAAAATTATATTAGCACTCAATAATGTAGAGTGCTAATATATTATTTCTATATGTTATTAGTCAAGAATCTTATTTCAAATATTATTTGATGTTACTTGAAGAAAAAGGATTTAAAATGTTTCTAAATGCAACTCTTGGAAAATTATAAAATTTGAATAGCATTATAAATTTAGAATTATTTTAATTCGAGATTTTATTATGGCGGTTAGTTTTAGACCTAAAAATTTTTACATTCTTCTTTTTTACACGATTTTGTAACTTTTTAAGACTTTAATGCGTCTCAATAAATAAAGTAATAAGAACTTTACAATACTGAGGTAAAAATGAAAAAAATTAGATGGAAAAGTATTCTGCTTGTTTTTGGAATAGTTGCAATAGGGATTCTAGGAATGAGTTTACTGGGAAGTTCAACTCCTACTTCACAGAAAAGGGCAATTCAACCTCAAATTAGAACTGTTAATACAGAAAAAATTCATTTTGATAATCTGGAATTAGAGGTGACCGGGAATGGCATCATTGAATCACAAAGTACACTTGATGTGATTTCTGAAGTTTCCGGGAAAATAGATTTTGCAAAAAATAACTTGAAAGATGGAACATTTGTAAAAAAAGGTGAAATTGTATTAAGAGTAGATTCTCGTGAAATTGAAAATACACTCTATTCATTAAGATCAGATTTTCTTAATTCAGTTGCAGCTTTATTACCGGATCTAAAAGTTGAAAGCCAAGACCTTTACAATAAGTGGTTTACTTATTTTTCGGAGATTGATATTCACTCCAAGATTCCTGAACTCCCTGCGGTTTCAGATCTTCAAGAGAAAATAAAACTAAGCTCTCGCCAAATATTTACTAAATACTATGCAGTGAAAAATGAGGAAATCTTATTCTCAAAATATGTTGTTCGGGCACCATATTCGGGTTATTTAAAGTCTGCTGGAGTAATTGAGAATAGTTTTATTTCTCGTGGTCAGCATTTATTTAGGATTGAAGATGTTTACAATTTGGAAATTGCTGTACCATTACTTGTTGATGAGTTTAATCAAATTCACTTTGGCAATGGAACGACTGTTGAAATTAGTTCTGATAATACTGATAAAAAATTAGAGGGTCATTTAGTTAGAAAAGATCCTGTATTAGATAAAAACTCTCAATCACTTAGGGTTTATGTGACATTTTCTAATAACAAAATGATTCCAGATTTTCTTGCCGGCAACTATGTTAACATTAAAATTTCTGGTAAAAAATTAAAAAATGTAGCAGCCATACCAAGACATTTAGTAGATAATGAAAATTATGTTTATACAATTGAAAATGGAAAATTATCAAGAGAAAAACTTGAAGTTCTTGAAGTCCAAAATGATAAAGTAATTGTTGCAAATCGATCAAATCATGATCTGGAAATAGTAACCACTGTATTACAAAAACCACTTCTCGGAATGCAAATTCAATCACTAGATTATGTCACTGAACTTGATTCAACAGATATAAATGACTCTGTAGCAGTAAATTAAAAGAATTGTGAGAAAAAAATGGCAAAGAGATTTATACAATATTTTATAAAACATTCGGTAATTACAAATTGGATAATGATTTTGATTTGTATTGCTGGAATATTTGCATTGTTCAACTTAAATAAAAGAATAAATCCGCGGATTGAAGATAGAATGATTGAAGTTGATGTCCCATTTCCCGGTGCATCAGCCTTGGAAGTTGAAGAGGGAATTGTTGTAAAGATTGAGGAGAACTTAAGAGGAATTGAGGGAATTGAAAAAGTTTGGTCTACCTCTGAAGATGGATGGGGATCAGTAGATGTTGAAATATCAGAGGGATTTGATATGGGAAAAGCCCTTCAAGATATTAAAAATTCTGTAAACTCAATAAATTCATATCCTCTCGATGCTGAAAAACCAGTTGTGCATCAATCCATTAGGTGGAACAGAGCAGTAATGCTTTCAATTTATGGACCTGAAGATTTATTTACATTAAAGAAAATTGTTGAAGAGTTCAGAGATGATTTATTACGAACGGGGAAAGTATCTAGTGTAAATATGTGGGGAGTTCCAGATCGCGAGTTTTCTATCGAAGTTACTCCCGAAAATTTAATTCGTTATGGCTTAACTATTAATGATATTGCACAAGCTATTAGAAACTCAAATTTAAATATTTCTTCCGGTTCTGTTTTAACTGATCAAGAGCAGATTTTAATAAGGTCCTACAACAAGAAATACCAAGCAATTGATTTAGAGGGAATTCAAATTAAAGCTGGAATTGATGGACAAAAAATCTCTCTTACCGATATTTGTACTGTCCAAGAACAATGGCCGGAAAATAGATTCTATTCCGAATACAATGGTAAAAAATCTGTCGGTTTTAATGTTATGTATAACAATAATGAAGATGTGATCGAAATTGATAAAATCACCTCTGATTTAGCTAAACAATATGAAGAGAGATACGCCGGACTTGTAACTTTTGACACTTTCATAAAAGAGACAAAAGAACTTGATGAACGAATTGATTTAATGTCACAAAACGGTTTGCTGGGTTTACTATTGGTAATTGTTTTATTAAGTATTTTTCTAAATACCCGTTTATCTTTTTGGGTATCACTTGGTATTCCAATTTCTTTATTTGGAATGTTTTTTGTGATTTGGGCAATGGGTATTACAATCAATGAAATGAGCTTATTCGGAATAATTCTTGTCATTGGAATTTTAGTTGATGATGGGATTATCATTGGGGAAAGTATTTTTCAGCAGGTAGAACGTTATGGTAAAAAACCAATTCAAGCAGCAATTGATGGGACTCTTGAAGTAATTAAACCAGTTACAATTTCAATTATTACAACAATAGTTGCATTTGTACCCTATTTTTATTTCTATGGTGAACTTGGCGGTCATGTTTGGCAAATAGCAGCAATTGTTATTATTTCATTATTGTTTTCATTGGTTGAAGCAATGGTAATTTTACCAGCACATTTAGCCCATTCAAAGGCACTGAATATAAATGTAAAAGAAAATAATATTTTTGGAAGAATAAGAAAAGGACTTGATAAATTATTTAATGAATACATAATAATAGCTTATTCAAAAATACTTAGAGTTTGTCTGAATAATAGATGGGCTGTTTCTGCAGGAATGTTTGCCACCATCTTAATTGTATTAGGATTGTTTCAAGGCTCACATGTTAGAGCTCAATTCTTTCCTGAATTAGAACCGCCTTATGCCAGAATTCAAGCGGAAGTTCCGGCTGGAATGTCGGCAGAGGTTGCTGATAAAATCAGAACAAAATTAATTGATAAAGCTTTAGCGTTTGGGAAGGAATGGGAAGAAGAGAAAAATGAAATAAATCCAATTATAAACTTCACCTCTTGGATGAATGGAGGAACAATAAATGTTTTCTTTGTTCTGCCATCATCTGGAGAGAGAGATTATACAATAGGAGAATTTTCGGATTCATTAAGCGAGTATATAGGTAATGTTCCTGAAGCTGAAAATGTTACTGTGGGAGGATGGAATTTTGGAGGAAATCCAATCTCTGTTAAATTTCAATCAACTGATTATTCACAGCTGCTTAAAGCTAAGGAATTATTGAAAGAAGAGCTCAGATCAATTGCTGGAGTAAAGGATATCAAAGATAATACTCCTTTGGGTAACAATGAATTTATAGTTGATTTAAAACCAAAAGGCGAAGCTCTTGGTTTCACTCTGCGTGATCTTACAACTCAGCTGAGACAAGGTTTTTATGGTCAAGAGGTAATGAGATTACAAAGAGGGCGTAATGAAATTAAGGTTTGGGTACGGTTTGATAAGAAAAATAGAGTCGCTATTAGTCAAATTGAAAATTTAAAGGTTAGAACTCCTGCGGGCGAATATGTTCCCTTTAAGGAAGTAGCTCAGTTCAGAATTGAAAGAGGATTACGAAGAATAAGACATGAAGATGGTGAAAGAGCAGTTACAGTTTTCGCAAATCTGGATTATGATAAAAATGATCTAGGTGTTGTGCTGAAAGAATTAAATTCAGTTGTTGTTCCGAAAGTTCTGAGTCAAGTAGAAGGTGTTACTAGAAGCTATGGAGGTCAATCAGAATATGTTACGAAAATGATTAACTCAATTCAGTATTCAATGGCAATTGCACTAATTATAATGTTCACAATACTTATGTTCCTATTAAAGTCATATTTACAAACGAGTCTTATTATGAGCCTAATCCCATTAGGTATAATTGGGGCTGTCGTCGGTCATTATATCATAGGGATACCAATTTCAATTTTATCATTCCTTGGAATTGTAGCACTTGCCGGAATTATTATTAATGATTCAGTTGTTCTTGTAGATAAATATAACAATTTACTTAAATCTGGAATGGATGTTTTTGAGGCTCTTATGGAAGCAAGCACTTCGCGATTTAGACCAATAGTACTTACAACCATTACAACAGCTGGAGGGTTAGCACCAATAATATTATTGAAAAGTGAGCAAGGACAGTTTTTAGTACCTATGGCTGTATCGGTGGCATTTGGATTGATTTTTGGGACATTGATAACACTATTGCTTCTTCCTTCAGCACTATATGTAATTAGTGATTTAAGGTTAATCTTGAAGAAGAAAAGCAGATTAGAGCTTGAGCCTGCATATATTAGAGGACGTGACTAAATTCGAAAGATTAGAAAATTATTATTAAAAATTAAAAGATCCCAATAATTAAATGGGATCTTTCTTTTAATTAGAATAACATCTGCTATAAGTGTCATATCAATTTTTTTGCAAATTCGAAAACTTGATTTGCATGTGAATCAACTTCAACGTTTCTTATTATGTTAACAATTTTTCCTTCTTTATCGAGAATAAAGGTTACACGGCTTGCAAGACCAATATTATTTAACACATCATATTGTTTAGCAACCACTTTATCGGCGTCAGAAAGAAGAGGGAAATTAAGATTATTATCTTTAACAAATTCTTTTATCTCCTCTTTAGAATCTACTGAAATACCAAGAACAACTATTCCAAACTCTTTAAAATCTGAGTATTGGTCCCTAATACCGCATGCTTGTGTTGTACAGCCCGATGTACCTGCTTTCGGATAAAAATAAATAACTACTGGTGATTTACCTCTAAAATCAGAAAGTGTGTAAGCATTGTTTTCTGAATCTTTTAAAGTAAAATCAGGTGCCATTTCACCAACAGAAATATTTTCCGCAGTCCCGCCACATGAAACTAATAAAATAAGAACGATAAGAATTACTACTTTTTTCATTGTCTGCCTTTCATTTAATCAAGTTCAACTGATCTGGCAAAAATAAAATCGACATTTTTTACCATTTCTGTTATATTAAAAATTGCTTCAATTTCATTATTACTTAGGTATTTTTTAACTTTATCTGAATTTAAAAGTTCATTTTTAAGATTTGTTGATTTATTCTCCCAAACTTTCATTGCTGGAGTTTGCACAAGCTGATAAGCGTCTTCTCGTGTTGCTCCTTTTTCAACTAATTTTAACAAAACCTTCTGTGAAAAAACTAAGCCTCGTGTTTTATTTAAATTCTCTAAAGCATTTTCAGGATAGATTTGCAAATTCTCAATTAAATTATTCATTAGTGAAAACATATAATTAAGTGTAATGCAGCTATCAGGTACTATTACTCTTTCAACTGAGGAGTGTGAAATATCTCTTTCGTGCCAAAGGGCCACATTTTCTAAAGCTGCCGTAGCATTACCTCTGAGTAATCTAGCTAAACCGGAAACTCTTTCAGAAACAATTGGATTCCTTTTATGCGGCATTGCGGAAGATCCCTTTTGACCCTTTGAAAAAAATTCTTCAGCTTCTAAAACCTCAGTCCTCTGTAAATGTCTAATCTCAACGGCAATTTTCTCTAGTGAAGCACCAATAATAGCAAGAGTTGATAAAAACTCGGCATGTCGATCTCTTTGGATAATTTGTGTAGAAACTGAAGCAGGTTTCAATCCCATTTTTTCACAAACATATTCTTCAACTTTTGGAGAAAGATGATCAAAGGTTCCAACTGCTCCTGAGATTTGTCCTACACTAATAGTCTCGATTGCTGATTCTAATCTTATAATATTTCTTTTTGCTTCTTCATACCAAAGAGCAAACTTTAATCCAAAAGTTGTTGGTTCAGCGTGAATTCCATGACTTCTGCCCACACAAATTGTTTTTTTGTGTTCAATAGCTCTTCTCTTCAACGTCTGTTTAAATTTGAGCAGATCATTTAATAATAGTTCACCCGCAGATTTCATTTGATATGAAAGGGTAGTGTCAAGAATATCGGAAGAGGTCATTCCATAGTGAATATGTCTTGATTCCGGTCCTACATATTCTGCAACATTTGTGAGGAAAGCAATAACATCATGCTTTGTTTCTTCTTCAATTTCTAAAATTCGCTCAACATTAAAATTTGCTTTAGCTTTAATAATATCAACATCTTCCTCAGGTATTTCTCCAAGTTCTTCTCTTGCTTCACAAGCAAGTACTTCAATTTTTAACCATGTTGAAAATCTGAATTCATCTTCCCAAATTTTTCCCATTTCGGGAAGTGTATATCTTTTAATCATTTTTTAGTTTCTAATTTTAGTGAAAGTTTTATTTGTTCATCATCACGCACAACTTTTAAGTTTAATACATCGCTTGTTCTTGCTTGATGGAAGACGTAAACAATTGTATCCTCGTTATTTACTTTAATATTATTTATTTCTAAAATAATATCACCAACTTCAAGACCCGCCTTATCTGCTGGAGAACCTTTTTCAATATTCGTTACAATTACACCAAATGTACTTGAAAGATTATAGTATTTTGCAATTCCTTTATCTATTGAGTGAATACTTAATCCGGTCCAGAAATCTCTCTTAACTTGTCCGTTCAATTTCAATTCATCAGTAATGTTTTTGACGGTGTTTATTGGAATCGCAAAACCAACACCCACGCTTCCTGCACCTCCAACTGAGTAAATAAGTGTGTTCATTCCAATCATTTCGCCAAGACTGTTTACTAAAGGACCACCACTATTTCCGGTATTAATTGAGGCGTCAGTTTGAATCATATTTAAATAATAGCGTTCTTCTTTTACGCCTAAATTCATCCCTAATGCACTTACAACACCTACTGTAACTGTTGGCTTATCATTATATTCAAATAATCCAAAAGGATTACCAAGGGCAATAACCCATTCACCGATTAGAATATCATCAGAGTTGCCAAACTTGAGATATGGCAAATTAGTTGCATCAATTTTAAGCAGCGAAATATCTGAAGCCTGATCTGTCCCAATAAGTTCTGCATTGTAGTGTGTACCGTCGGTCATTGTTACGATTATCTTAGTTGCATTTCCGGCGACATGATCATTTGTTAGAATATATCCGTCTGATGAAATAATTGCTCCTGATCCTAAACCCTTAATCTCTTTTTGATAAACTCTATCACCAAAAAATTGTCTAAAGAAAGGGTCTCTACTTATCGGATCTCGATAGTATCTTGTTTCAGTTACATTTATACCAACAATTGAGTTACTCACATTTTTGACTGTATTAGTAATAATATTTTCTCTACTATTATAGAGATTATTATTTATCTGTGCTCTTAAATTGACGGGAAGGATTGAGCTTTCTTCCACATTCCCATTTTGCTCATTTAATATTTCTGAGTTTGAATTTTCATTTACATTATTATCAACTTGCTTGTTGTAATAGAAATAAGCAAAAATAATTGATACAATTAATAGTGTTAAAAAAGATGAAAGAAAGATATACTTGAAGTTTTTCATTTTAAATTCGACTGTTTATTTTTTATTAATACTTTAAATGGTTCCCAATGCTTAGACAAAATAATCAACATCAGTAAAGATAGATAAAAACTAAAAATAATACTTTCTTTAGCTGAGGGAAATGAGAGTTTATTTAACAAATCTGCAAAAAATATTACTGATAAAATAACGGCAATAGATGCTCCAATATTGGCAAAGTGAATATCCTTTTTCCCCTTATATAAGATTAACCAGCTTATCCCCCAAATGGCATTAATGATCGGGGATATTACTAATGTACCTCCGCCAAAAGTTGCTAATCCTCTGCCACCTTTAAATTTTAACCAAATTGAATAACAATGACCAAATACTGCTGAAAGAAGAGAAATCATTGAGTAAACAAACTGATCGTTAAAAAGATAATTGATTATCACAACACTCAGCAATCCCTTTAGTGCATCAATAATCAGAACAACTACCCCTATAATTTTTGAATTTGTAACCTCATATGAGTTTAGTGTCCCAACATTTCCGGAGCCCTCTTTTCTAATATCAAGTCCGCGACTAACTTTTAAAATAATAAATGCCGTTGGGATTGAGCCGATAAAATAACCGGTTATTATTGCAATCAGAACTTCCATTATTACCTACTAAATGAGAAAATGAATAAAATCAATTTTGTATTTGTTCAATAAACATTTATTTTCAAACTTACATTATTTTAATAAATGAAAAAAATATCTATACAAAAAAATTTAGCAATTCATTATATATTTTTCTGTAAAGATGAAAAATAAATAACCAGGAGTAAATATGATAAATTATATTGGCAATTTTAATGTAATTCCTTCACTACCGGAAAAACTAGAACCATTAAGAGAAATTGCCTATAATGTTTATTGGGCATGGAATCAAGATGCACACGAATTATTCTGGAGATTGGATAGAGATCTTTGGGAAATTACTAACCATAACCCCGTTATGATGCTGGGAAAAATTAATCAAGAAAAATTATACTCAATAGCTGAAGATGATGGATTTGTATCACATATGAATCGAGTGTTTTTACAACTTAATATTTATATGCAGGATTCCACATGGTACAAGAAGAAATATGGTGAAGCAGATACACCATTTATAGCTTATTTTTCAGCAGAGTTTGGACTTACCGAGTGTTTACAAATTTATTCGGGTGGTTTAGGTGTTTTAGCTGGTGACCATTTAAAATCTGCAAGTGATTTAGGAATTCCTTTAGTCGGTATTGGACTTTGCTATAAAGAAGGCTATTTTCAGCAATACTTAAATGCAGATGGTTGGCAGCAAGAGCAATATCAGCTTTCGGACTTTCATAATTTACCGATGACTTTAGTTCATACAGAAGATGATGTCCCTTTAAAAATATCTTTAGATTTTCCTGATCGTCAGGTTTACTTGCAAGTCTGGAAAATTCAAGTTGGAAGAGTTCCACTTTATCTTTTAGATACTAATGTTAATGAGAATGCCGAAGCGGATAAAACGATTACACGAGCGCTCTATGGCGGTGATAAAGAAACAAGAATTCAGCAAGAAATAATTTTAGGAATTGGAGGAATCAGAGTTCTACATGCCTTAAATATTAAGCCATTGGTCTGTCATATGAATGAAGGACATTCTGCATTTTTGGCACTTGAACGCATAAGAATTTTAATCCAAAAAGGACTTAGTTTCGAGCAAGCAAGGGATATAGGATTTTTCTCAAATATATTTACAACACACACTCCGGTTCCAGCCGGTATTGATGTTTTTGGAAATGATATGGTTGAGAAATATTTTGGTAAATATTATAGAGAAGAACTTAAAATTAACGATAAGCAATTTTATGATTTGGGTACTATTCTTAAAGATAAACCTGCACCAAATTTCAACATGGCTCATCTTGCAATGAATATGGCAGGAATGGTGAACGGTGTTAGTAAACTTCACGGTGAAGTTTCAAAGAAAATGTGGACAAGCGGTTTTCCAAATATCCCATTCGATGAAATCCCTATTGAGCATGTTACAAATGGAATTCACACAAGATCGCATCTCTCAACTGAAATGGCTGAATTACTAGAAAGATATCTTGGTGATGAATTTACAGAAGGACTTGCTGATAAAACCGTTTGGGAAGCAGTTGATGAAATTCCCGACGAAGAACTTTGGAATACACATGAAAGAAGAAGAGCTCGTTTAGTAGCTTTTGCTAGAAAAAGACTAAAAAAACAGTTAATTGCCAGGGGAGCATCTTCGATAGAAATTGATGCCGCTAAGGAAGTATTAAATCCATCAGCATTAACAATTGGATTTGCTAGGAGATTTGCAACATATAAAAGAGCGAATTTAATTCTAAGAGATATTGAAAGACTTTCTTTAATTCTAAGTACTCCCGACAGACCCGTGCAATTTATTATTGCCGGTAAAGCTCATCCTCAAGATGAGGCTGGTAAAAAGTTAATCCAGGAAATTGTTGCAACATCTAAGGATCTTCATTTCAGGAAGAAAATTGTTTTCTTAGAAAATTACGATATGAACATAGCACGTTATATGGTTGAAGGATGTGACGTTTGGCTAAATAATCCTAGAAGACCTTTAGAGGCAAGCGGTACAAGCGGTATGAAAGTTATTGCTAATGGTGGTTTGAACTTTAGTGTTCTTGATGGTTGGTGGGATGAAGCTTATCATCATGAATTAGGATGGAAAATTGGAAACGGTGAAGAGTATGAAAACCTTGAATATCAAGATGAAGTTGAATCAAGATTGATATATGAAACTTTAGAAAAAGAAATCATCACGACCTTTTATGATAGAGGCGAAGATAAACTTCCTCGCAAGTGGATAAAAATGATGAAGGAATCCATTAAGAATTTAGGACCAGTTTTCAACACGAGCAGAATGGTAGGCCAGTATACTGAAAATTATTACATGAAAGCTCTTGATAGGAGAAAATTTATTCTTCAAAACGACTGGGAAGAAGCAAAGAAATTTACCAAGTGGAAACAAAAAATTACTAAGAATTGGAAAGGAATTAAGTTCGTAAGTGTTTCAGAGGAGAATTCAAAATCAGAAATTAAGGTTGATTCAACTTATAAACTTGTCAGTGAAATTGATTTAGGAAAATTATCTCCGGAAGATGTAGAAGTTCAGATTTATTATGGTAAAGTAGATGATAGATTTTTAACAAACGTTAATAATTATGTTGTTATGGATTTTGTTAAAACCAATAATGAGCTTAACATTCATACTTTTGAAGGTGAGATTAAATGTAATAAAACGGGACAATTTGGTTATACCTTAAGAATTTTACCAAAACATTCATTATTACATAATCAGTTTGAGTTAAATTTAATCCATTGGGCATAATTACCGATAGTATGATTTAAATCAATTACAATTTTTCAATATTTCTTCTTTTTGAGCTATTGTAATAATAAAATGTTGAGTATTCAATAAAGATTAAGGTGTTAAATGGAATTTCTAGAAAAAATTAATGACAAAACTGCAAAAGTTGGGATTATAGGATTAGGTTATGTTGGATTACCTTTAGGCCTTGAGTTTGCCCTTAAGGGGTTTGATGTTATAGGATTTGATGTTGATAAAACAAAAATACCATTATTAATGGAGGGGAAAAGTTATATTAAACATATTCCCGCTGATAAGATCAAAAAAGCTGTAGATAGCGGTCATTTTACTGCCGTTAATGATTTCGCAAAACTGCCGGAAGTTGACGCAATAATTATATGTGTTCCAACTCCTCTAAATAAGCATAGAGAACCTGATATGTCCTATGTGGTTGATACAGCAAAAACAATCTCTAAATATTTGCGGAAAGGACAATTAGTAACGCTTGAGTCAACTACTTATCCTGGTACAACTGAAGAAATTTTACAACCTCTGTTTGAAAATGCTCCAATTGAACAAGGAGTTTCTACTGAAAAATTTGTTGTGGGCAAAGATTTTTATTTGGCTTTTTCTCCAGAAAGAGAAGATCCTAATAATCCCGATTTCAATACTTCAACAATTCCCAAAGTCGTTGGTGGTGTTACAGAAAATTGCGTTAAAATTGCCACGGAATTATACAATAATGTTATTGTCAAAACTGTTCCTGTCTCATCGCCAAAAGTAGCAGAAGCAACAAAATTGGTTGAAAATATTTATCGTTCAGTTAATATTGCCCTGGTTAACGAGCTGAAAATGGTATTTGATAGAATGGGAATTGATGTTTGGGAAGTTATTGCTGCTGCATCTACTAAACCATTTGGATTTAATGCATTTTATCCGGGACCTGGTTTAGGTGGTCACTGTATTCCGATTGATCCATTTTACTTGACATGGAAAGCACGCGAATTTGAAGTAAATACTCGTTTCATTGAACTTGCCGGTGAAATAAATACCTATATGCCATATTATGTTGTTGATAATGCTGCAAAATTCCTAAATAATCAGAAGAAAGCTTTGAATGGTTCTAAAGTTCTATTGCTTGGCGCTGCCTATAAAAAGGATATTGATGATATGCGTGAATCACCCTCATTAAGGTTAATTGAACTTTTTGAAAGGGAAGGAGCAGAAGTCGATTTTAATGATCCTTACGTTCCGAAACTTTATAAGATGAGAAAATATGATTACACAATGGAATCTGTTGAACTTAGTGCAGAAAAACTGAAAGAGTATGATTTAGTGGTTTTGAGCACAGATCATTCTGATTATGATTATCAATTCATCGCGGACAACTCCAGATTAATTCTTGATACAAGAAATGCATTTGAAAAAAATGGTGTAAAAGCAGATCATATTAAAAAATCATAATTACAATTTAAAGCCGAAAATTAATTAATCTAATTAATTTTCGGCTTAATTTTTAACTACTGCTACAAAGTAGAATTGTATTCTACTTATATAATTCACAAAATTTTAGGATTTAATTTGAAAAAGATAATTTCTGTTGTAGGGGCTCGACCAAATTTTATGAAAATTGCTCCACTTCACAGAGCATTTCAAAAATATTCTGATAAAATTCAGCATTTAATTTGTCATACAGGTCAGCATTATGATGAGAAAATGTCAAAAATATTCTTTGAAGACCTTGAACTACCCCAACCGGATTTTTACTTAGGTGTTGGAAGCGGAAGTCATGCTGAACAGACTGCAAATGTGATGATCAAATTTGAAAAAATCCTAATCGAGGAAAAGCCAGACTTAATAATTGTAGTAGGTGATGTAAATTCAACGATTGCATGCAGTCTTACCGCATCAAAGCTTCACATCAAAGTAGTTCATGTAGAAGCGGGACTTAGAAGCGGTGATAGATTAATGCCTGAAGAGGTAAATCGTGTTCTTACAGATGCTATATCTGATATGTTATTTGTCACTGAAAAGAGTGGATTAGAGAACCTTAAAAAAGAGGGTGTCTCTGATGATAAGGTTTTCTTTACCGGAAATGTTATGATTGATAGTTTAGCCTACTTTAAACCTAAAGTTGCAAACTCCAAAATTCATCAAAAATACGACCTGCGACTAAATCAATATGTCTTAGTCACACTCCATAGACCAAGTAATGTTGATGATAAGGAACAGTTAATCAAGTTAATTGATTTACTGAATACAATAGCAGAAAAACGAAAAGTTCTATTTCCAATTCATCCGCGAACAAAAAATAATCTTGAAGATTTTGGATTGCTGCAAACCATTAATTCAAACTTAATTTTAACAGAGCCAATCGGTTACCTGGATTTTCTTGCACTAACAAGCAATGCAGAACTAATTTTGACAGATAGCGGGGGAATTCAAGAAGAATCGACCTATTTAGGTATTCAATGCATCACCCTCAGAACATCCACTGAAAGACCAATTACAGTTGAAGTTGGTACAAACCAACTCCTAGGTAACGATTTGGAAAGAGCGAAACTTGCTGCTCTTGATGTTCTAAACGGTAATATCAAAAAAGGAAGTATTCCAGAACTTTGGGATGGAAAAGCTGCTGATAGGATTGTGGAAATTATTTGCAAGAATTTAACTTAATTATTTAAAAAGCTAGTTTAATTATTTTTTATCAATATATAAACTTTATCTTAAATTCTATTTTAGAAATCTCTAAAATACCTGATAACGCAAATCTGTTTCAATATCATTGAATTTTACAAGGTGTTGAGTTATTAAAAATATTTTATCAAGAACCCATATTTTAATAATAATCTATTTAGTTCTTGCTAAAATTCAGATTAAATATTCTTAATTTGTCTTCATCTATTTTTTGGATATTATTTGCATGATTTACTCTCCCCGCAAAAGCATACAATAACCAACCCAAATGGAATGACGAACACTCTTTTAACACTTTTAGGTTTTTGTATTCAATATTTTTAATTATCCCTAAATGAGACATGATTGATTTAACTTTTCTATATGTTTTATCCGGTCCTATTCTATCCCATACCGCGTTATGCTTATTACATATTAAATCTATATCCAACGAGTTTTTAAATAGCCAGTCGATCCCTTTAAAAATATATTTTTCATAACTTTTACCTGTTGCTGCTTGAATTGAATAAAGAGCTATTGGTGCCAGTGCGTCTTGATGAATAGAGTAAATCGGATACTTACTTATTACATCACCAGTTTTTACACTGTAATGCCACATCCATTCGCCACTATTTCCTTGAAGTTCACAAATTTTTTGTGCAGTTGCCTCGGCTATTAGCAATGCTTCTTCGTTTTTCATTAGCTTTGAGAATAATACAAAAGCATATATTGAGTAGGCTTGATCAGCAAAATTTCCTGAATTGCTTCTAAGTTTTCCGTTTAGTGATTCATTTGAACTATGTTTAAATACTCCGTTACCACCATAATTATTTCTAATCACTTTGTAGAGTTTGCTTGGCAAATTTGAAATTGAACTCTTAAATGTTTTATTAAAAGTCGATGCCATTAAAATTCCTATCAATAACCATGAAAGCTCCTTAGTAGTTTTCACTTCTGGCATCATTAAACATATTTAGAATATTACTAAAATTAATTTTGGGTATAATTATGTTAAGATCATCTGGGGAAATTAAAGATGTAGCCCAAAGCAGAAGGCCGATATCTCCGACAGATTCATAAAATGATAAATTAGTTATCTGATTTCTCAAAATTGACTTTAAATCAATTCTTGACTTTAAGCTGATATTAAAATCATTACTTATTGCTTTATGTAGACCAATTAAATTTATTAACGTATACCTAACATTCATACCCTTGATTGTAATATTATTACCATTCAATATTTTACGTTCGGCAAATTGTAAATTAGTTTCATTGTAAAAATCATTCAGTCCATGAATTGCTAATTGGACTAAATCCTTTATCATAAGAATTGTATTTTGGAATTTCAATTTTTTGCGAATTCATTAGGATATTCTTTAATTTTCGGAAGTTTATTTTCTATAACCTCAGAAATAAAATTCTCAATTTCATTCGATACAGATTGTAACGCCAATGAGTTAATATTAAGTAGTTTTATAAGTTTTTGCTTCTTTTTGATTTGTATTTTATTTCTAACATCTTTCATATTTTCAATTAAGATTAGTCTATTATTTTTTACTAAGTGACTATCGACAGCTCCTAATTTGTCATGAAAAATATTATAAACGGGTATTCCCATTGATGATGCTTCTCTATTCAAACTTCTGCTATCGCTAATAACTATATCAGAATGCCACAATAGATTTAGTTCATCTATAATCTCAGTTTGGATAAGTAATTTTTCACTATTTAAATCAATATTAAAATATTTCAGTATTTCCTCTTTCCCCAACTCGTCCTGTAGTAGAATAATTGTTCTCGTAGACTCATTATTAGTTAACATTTTAATTATTTCTTGAAAAAGTTGTTTGCGTTCATAATCTTTGTAAAAATTTTTATAAGATTGAAGTTTAATAAAAATGATGATACTTGAAGTATCAATTTTCAAATTTGTAATAATATTTGAATCGGGTGCAAAATTATGCAAATAGATATCTTCCTTACGACCTGGGTAAGAGAAAATTTTAGTTCCAAAACTGCTATGTAAATTATTGTATAGAATATTTGGCATAAATATTATATTTGGTTTTATTAGTGTCGGGAGTGCTCTTATAAATTCGTAATCTAAAAACATTGCAATTGGTATTCTAAGAATAAAAGCTGCTATCATTTGAGAGACAGAACCATGCGTAATTGCAATTGTAGGTTTTGATTTTATGACAAATAGTAATAGTTGAAAAGATCTAAAGAATGAATTGAGGATTTTTGTAAAATTATTTTTATCAAATTGCTTTGCTGTTGGAATATAGTCAAGGTTATATAAATCAGCCAATAATTTAATTTTAGAGTAGTTCCTGCCTGAAATCAATACATTATAACCTTTTTCTTCAAGATTTTTAACTATTGGTGCAAAAAAAGGAATCTGTGTAGAATCATCAAGATCAATCCAAATTCTTTTGCTTGAGTTTTTATTATAGGAGTATCTTTTACCCATTCTGTCTTTAAATTATTTTATTTTGTTATTAAATTAGAAGAAGTATTTTCTACTTTTTGAGATGTATATCACCGTCCTATCCCAAAATATTAATTTTATATTCACTAGAAAATTAAAAACTCGTGAGAATATTTTAGAATTAGAATAAGTGCTCGATAAAAAGAATAGAAAAGACCTACTTCAATCAATTATCTAAAAGATTAATTGTACTTGGAAGTTTAAGTTTATAAATGTTCTTATTATTATTTAAATGTTATGTAAATCAACCTAATTTCTGAATTTTCCAAGTAGAACTCGTATCTTTTGGTTTCCGTGATGATATTTATTAAAATTCAATTAAGTTTGTAATCATTTAGAACTAAACCAACGAAATTAGTATCAGCTGACCTAAGTTCCACAAAAGCCCGGCTAATATTTTTTTTACTTGTTTGCCTGGATCTTACAACTAGTAAAGAATTTTCCACAATTCTTCCTAAAGACAATGCATCGGATAATCTATTTATGGGTGGAGTATCTAAAATAACGAAATCATAGTACTTTAAGCTATCAAGTAAATCTTTCATACGTTCAGATGCCAGAATTTCACCGGAAATATTTGTGAAAACTCCTGTAGGAATAATATCGATATTCATTACTAAGTTAATGTTATCGGACAGTTTTAATGGTTTATAAATATTTGGTGTATCAGTTTTCCCTTTTAAATAATCTATTAAACCTGAAGAAAAATTTGGTAAGCCAAATTGATTTGCAATATTTGGATTTATAATATTGCAATCAATCAACAACACTTTTTTATTTGCTTGAGCTATTGTAATTGCCAGATTTGAGGCAAAAGTAGTTTTGCCTGTATTTTCTTCACAACTTGTTATCATTATTTTTTTAGGGTTACCTTTTAATCCTGAGGGAAGTTCGGCATCTAATTTTCTATAAGCTTCCTTGAAACTTAATTGCTCCTCCATCATTGAAATAAATCTATTTTCAACAAACTCTGTTTTGGTAATAAGATTTTTCGTTTTCTTACTGTAAGAAGGGATTACAGCAAGAATTGTGTAATTGAACGAATTTTCAATTTCCTTAACATCAGTAATTTTTGTATCATAACTTTGAATAACTAATGCTGAGAAAATTAATACAATTAGACCAAGTAGACCTGCCAAATATAAATTGAACAGGATTGATACGAATAAGGAAATTATAAATGAAATAATAAGTATCCCTCTGCGCTCGAATAATATTCCTAGCATATCCGTTAAATATATATCAGAATTTTTCACTTTGTTTTGAAGTATTTGTTATTGTGTTGTAAAAACAAGAATTTTAATTTGTGATTATACTTGCAAGAGCAACAAGTACCGTAACTCCCGAAACTAAAATAGAAGCATCTCTAACTTCAACCCACCAATTTTTTGGTATGTAAATTTTATCTCCAGATGTTATTCCAATATCATTTAGATTATTTCCACCATATAGAAAAGATGAAAGATCGAGATCCAATATATTGTCATTTCTGACTAGAATAATTTTGTTAATATTTGCATCGCTTGTTTCTCCGCCGGCAATTTCAAATAGTTCTGAGAGTGTTTCAAATCCTGATAAATAGTAAACTCCAGGATTTCGAACTTCCCCTAAAATATTTATCTGTAAAAGTGGTCTAACAACAATCTCTGGATTTGTGTAGAGAGTTTCATAACCGGCAATAATTTCTGATTCTATTTCTGAAAAATCTTTGTCTACAGTGTTTATCTTTCCCAAATATGGAATATGAATTTGACCATCATCTTGAATGTAAAAATTACCTTTAACAGAATCTTCAATATTTGAAAAGGTTATTTCAATACCGTCTGCAGGGTTTAATTTCTGTGCAATCAATACATTGGATATTAAAGCAATTGATAAAAATAAAATTGCGTTAAAGCGATAGATAAATTTCATAGTTTGCTCAAAAGTTTATAATGATTATTAATCTTAATCTTGTTCTTAAAAAATAGAATTTAAGGTTTAATTTTGTGATTTACAGCACTCATTTTATACAGAGGTTACATTTGAGAAATAAGTATAAACTCTTATTTTGATTAAATTATAGTGCCGCTTTGCTTTAGTTGAAAATTTATACTAGTAAGCTTTTCTTTTCTAATTATTATTTGAAAGATTACCTGATGAAATAATGAAAATAATTGTATCGAATGTTTAGAGCACAAATACAAACATTATAAAAGTTGCATAAGACTTATTTACTAAACCGATTACCTAACTTTTGAGTCTATTGATTTATTTCTTTTTATGATATCCAATATTATTATATTTAATATTTATAATTATTTAATAATGAATGTCCTTATTAGTAAATTTATTCAATGTTAATTTATTGAGATGAATTTTGGGCTTTTCAAATTCATTTAAAGAAGACATCGAAATTAAGATATAAAATGAAAAATTTTGCAATAACTGGTGTTGCGGGATACATTGCTCCAAGACACTTACAAGCCATTAAAGATACAGGAAATGATTTAATAGCTGCTTTAGATCCACACGACTCAGTTGGAATACTTGATCAATATTTTCCCAATGTTAGTTTTTTTACTGAATTTGAAAGATTTGAAAGACACATTGAAAGACGTAGAAGAGAAAGTCGTAATAATTCAATCGATTATTTAACTGTATGTTCCCCAAACTTTTTACACGATGCCCATATAAGACTAGCTCTCAGATCGGATGCAGATGCAATTTGTGAAAAGCCAATTGTACTTAATCCATGGAATCTGGATGCATTAGAAGAACTTGAAAATGAAACTGGTAAAAAGGTATATAACGTTCTTCAATTAAGGGAACATCAAGCTATTATTGAGCTGAAGCAGAAGGTTGAATCTGAAAACAGAAAATCGAAGCATGATATTGAGTTAACATATATTACTTCTAGAGGTTTATGGTACGATTATTCTTGGAAAGGTGTACCTGAAAAATCCGGAGGTATCGCAACAAATATTGGAGTCCATTTTTTTGACATGCTCGGATGGATTTTCGGTAAAGTTCAAAGTAATAAAATATATATTAAGGAAAATAGAAGAGTAAGCGGATTTTTAGAATTCGAAAAAGCAAATGTAAAATGGTATTTGTCATTGCAAAATGAAGACTTGCCAGTAGAAGCTAAGGAAGAGGGTAAACCAACTTTTAGATCATTAAAACTTGACGGTGAAGAATTTCATTTTAGTGAAGGATTTACTGATCTGCACACCAAGGTTTATCAATCAATACTTGAAGGGAAAGGTTTTGGTTTAAATGATGCAAGACAGTCCATTGAAATTGTTCACGACATTAGGATGAAAAAAATTGAACAGATTGCAGATAATCCTCACACTATGTTAATTAAGTAAAAAATTAATAAATGGTAATAAAATGAATAACGAAAACAAAAATTTCTTTGTAAATGAATATGCAGTTGTTGATGATAATGTAGATATAGGTGAAGGAACAAAAATTTGGCATTTTGCCCACGTTCAAAGCGGTGCTAAAATTGGGAAAAAATGTGTGCTTGGACAAAATGTTAATGTTGGAAATAATGTAACAATTGGAAATTATGTCAAAATTCAAAATAACGTTTCGGTCTATGAGGGAGTAACGTTAGAAGATTATGTCTTTTGCGGACCTTCAATGGTATTTACAAATATCCTTGATCCAAGAAGCAAATACCCGCAAGTTGGGGCTCAATATTACATTAAAACTTTAGTTAAAGAAGGAGCTTCTTTGGGAGCAAACTCAACAATTGTTTGTGGTAATACAATAGGCAGATTTGCATTTGTAGGTGCCGGGTCAGTAGTAACAAAGGATGTCCCAGATTTTGCTTTGGTTGTTGGAAATCCTGCAAGAATTAAAGGGTGGTTCAGTGAAGCGGGTAAGAAATTAGAATTTAATGCTGAAGGTTTAGCACACTGTGAAAAATCGGGGAAGACATATAAACTGGAAGATGACAGAGTTATTGAAATATAATGAAAATACAAATGAGAAATGATGAAGTGGAGAAGGGGAGAAATGATGAAGAGGATAATCGGAGAGATTAATTGAAAGTGATTAAATCTCATAGAGATTTAGATGTATATAATTTAGCCTTTGAACTAGCTATGGAAATTTATGAAATTAGTAAAACCTTTCCGATTGATGAAAAATATTCTCTAACTGATCAAATAAGAAGAGCATCACGTTCAGTTTGCTCAAATATCGCAGAAGGATTTAGAAAAAGGAGATATCCCAAATCTTTTGTTTCAAAATTGAGTGATTCAGAAACAGAAGCTACAGAAACACAGACATGGTTGGAATTTTCATTCAAATGTAAATATATTTCTTCACAACAATTTAATAAACTTGATAATTCATATAATAATGTAATAGGGAAATTGGTAGTAATGATGAATCAGTCAGAAAAGTGGTCTTTTTAATATCACCCATTCCTCTTTTCACCATTTCTTCTATTCAAAGAAGTTGGAGATAAAATGCAAGTCCCATTATTAGATCTAAAAATTCAGTATCAATCATTAAAAAAAGAATTAGATGAAGCGGTGCTAAAAACAGCTGAATCTCAATATTTTATTCTTGGTCCCGAAGTAAAAAAGTTTGAAGAAGATGTAGCTAAGTATCTAGGTGCTAAATCAGCAATTGGTATCTCATCGGGAACTGATGCTTTGTTAATCGCTTTGATGGCAATTGATTTACAACCTGGTGATGAAGTAATTGTGCCCACGTATTCATTTTTTGCTACAGCAGGTGTAGTATCAAGGCTTAATGCAGTTCCAGTATTTGTTGATATTGATCCGGTTACATTCAACATTGATCCAAATCTTATTAAAGAAAAAATAACATCAAAAACAAAAGCGATTATTCCTGTTCATTTATATGGTCAAAGTGCTGAAATGAATGAGATCATGAAAATTGCTAAGGACAATAATCTTAAAGTAATTGAAGATGGTGCCCAAGCAATTAGCTCTCAGTATAAAGATGGACGATGTGTCGGTACAATTGGGGATATCGGATGTTATTCATTTTTCCCCAGTAAGAACTTAGGTGGTTATGGTGATGGCGGAATGGTTGTTACGATGGATGAGAAGTTAGGAGAGAAATTAGAAATTTTGAGAATGCATGGAAGTAAACCAAAATATTACCATAAAATAATTGGCGGTAACTTCAGACTGGATGCTTTGCAAGCTGCAGTATTAAGTGTGAAACTGCCTCATCTTGATTCTTGGTCGGAAGGCAGAAGAAAAAATGCTGAACTTTATTCAAAACTTTTTATTGAAAATAATGTCGCCGAATTAGAAGGCAAGATCAACTTTGATGAAAATAATAAAGTCCTTTTGCCAAAAGCAGTTTACCAGAGTACTGGCCTAAAAAATTATCATATTTATAATCAGTATATAATTAGGGTTGAAAAGCGGGATGAGTTAAGAAGTTTCTTATCTGAGAATGGTATTATGACAGAGATTTATTATCCTGTACCATTTCACAAGCAGGAGTGTTTTCAAGATTTAGAAAGCTCAAAAGATAAATATCCGCATTCAGATTTTGCTGCAGATTATTCTTTGGCGCTACCAATTTATCCAGAGCTAACAACTGAACAAATTAATTATGTTGTTGAAAAAATAATAGAATTCTTGAAGGTTAAGTAAACAAAGAGATTGTAATATTTTGAACATTACACAAGATGAATGACTTGTCGCATAATAGATACTTTAATTAAATATTGTGGCAAAGTTAGATTAGAGGAAACTAAAGACAAAATGGTTATAAGATTATGAACAATCAAAAAATTTATATTGCTGGTCATAAAGGTATGGTTGGTTCTGCTATTCATAGGAAATATTTAGCCGAAGGATATGAAAACATAATAACTAAGGAATTAAATGAACTTGATTTGACAAGACAAGCAGAAGTTGAAAAATTTTTCGAAGAGGAGAGACCTGAACAAGTTATTGTTGCCGCAGCTAAAGTTGGAGGCATATTAGCCAATAATACTTATCGTGCTGAGTTTCTTTATGATAATTTAATGATTGAAGCCAATGTTATTCACGCAGCTCATAAATTTGGCGTTGAGAAATTATTATTTCTAGGCAGCTCTTGCATCTATCCAAAGTTAGCGCCTCAGCCACTTAAGGAAGAGTATTTATTAACAGATACTTTAGAATACACTAATGAACCTTATGCAATTGCGAAAATTGCAGGCATTAAATTATGTGAAAGCTATTATAAACAATACGGTTCAAATTTTTTCTCAATAATGCCGACGAACCTATACGGACCTTATGATAATTTTAATTTAGAAACATCACATGTTCTTCCTGCTCTTATGCGTAAAATCCACGAAGCCAATCAGTCAATCACCCAATCACCCAATCACCCAATCACCCAATCAGTCTCCGTATGGGGAAGTGGGAAGCCTAAACGAGAATTTCTCTATGTTGAAGATTTAGCAGATGCAGTTTATTATTTGATGCAGAATATAAATGCTAAAGATCTATACGATAATAATCTAACACATATAAATGTTGGTACAGGAGAGGACTTATCAATATCAGAATTGGTAAATGTTATTGCTGAGGTCGTTGGATTTACAGGTGAAATCAAGTATGATTCAACCAAGCCGGATGGTACACCAAGAAAATTAATGGATGTATCCAGACTCCATAATTTAGGTTGGAGACATAGGACTAGTCTTAAAGAAGGCATTGAAAGAACTTACGAATGGTTTGTGAACAATTACAAAGGTAAAATTCAAAATTAAAAAAGAAAGTTTGATAATTAGAAAAATGAAATAGCAAACATAATTGAGAAATAAATGGATTTGAAGATTTGAAATAAGTAGATTATTCGATTTTGCAGTAAGAGTAATTAAATATTGCAGAATCTTAAAGAAAACAAAAGATCACGATGTTGTTGTTTATCAGCTTATTAAGTCTTCATCTTCAAGTGGTGCAAATTATGAAGAAGCTCAAGCTGGATCATCACGAGCAGATTTCAAAAATAAAATAGATATATCATTAAGGGAAATGCGAGAATCAAATTTTTGGCTGACGATTAATTGAAGCAGTAGATAATTCAGATGATGAATTAAAATATTTAATTAACGAATCAGAAGAACTAAAGAAGATTTTAGGTTCAATAAGCTCAAAAGTTTCTAAAACTAAATCTTAGTTATTTGTGAAAATATGAATTTTTTTTTAGACTTTAGATTTTTTAATTTTTAATTGATTGGGAGACAGATTTCAATAGATAATTGAGTCAATCATCGGATTGTTAATTATATTAGAAATCTTATATAAATACTTATTTCCACTATTAAATATTTGTAAATCTCTAAAGTATTAGTTTAGTTTTTCCAATATTCCAGAATGACTTTTTTCATTCCATTGTTCCTTAGTTTCCATATCCCTTTGTGTTTTATTTTTTTGTATAATTGTTTTTACTACTTTTAATTTTGACTTTTTAATTTGGAATTGATTATGAAACGCGCACTAATTACCGGCATTACCGGACAAGACGGAAGTTACCTAGCTGAAATACTTTTAGATAAAGGGTATGAAGTTCACGGGATTATTAGAAGAAGCAGTTCTTTTAATACTGGAAGAATTGATCATCTCTATAATGATAAAGAGATAATGGATAAAAAACTATTTCTCCATTATGGTGATCTGGTGGATACAAGCAGTCTGAATAGATTACTTGAAAAAATTGAACCTGACGAAATTTACAATCTTGGTGCACAGAGTCATGTTAAAGTTTCCTTTGATGTACCCGATTACACTGCTCAAGTAGATGCACTTGGTACGTTAAGATTTCTTGATACAATCCGTGAAGTTGGATTAGGTAAAAGTACAAAACTCTATCAGGCATCAACAAGTGAACTTTATGGTAAAGTGCAGGAAGTCCCTCAGACAGAAACAACACCATTTTATCCGCGTTCACCTTATGGAGTAGCAAAGCTATATGGTTTTTGGATTGTAAAAAATTATCGTGAAGCGTATGACATATTTGCTAGCAACGGAATACTATTTAATCATGAAAGTCCAAGAAGAGGGGAGACATTTGTAACAAGAAAAATTACCAGAGCAGCTGCCAGAATAGCAGCCGGACTGCAAGAAAAATTATTGCTCGGTAATTTAAATGCAAAACGTGACTGGGGTTATGCGCCCGAATATTGCGAAGGAATGTGGCAGATGCTTCAATTGGATAAAGCTGAAGATTTTGTTTTAGCGACCGGTGAGACTCATACAGTTAGAGAATTCACAGAAGTTGCATTCGCTGAATTAGGAATTGAACTTGAATGGCAAGGAGAGAACGAAAACGAAAAAGGCATCGTTTCCGCAATTAAAAATGAAAAATTACAAAGTATAAAAGAAGAAAATCAAAGGACTGTCATTCCGGACTCCGATCCGGAATCTCAATCATTCAATCATGCCTTTTGACTTTTCATCTATTCGAATTCCTTATCCACTGGTTCTGTTGTTGTCTCCGTTGATCCATCATACTATCGCCCGACAGAAGTTGATTTACTGATAGGTGATGCAACAAAAGCAAAAGAGACATTTGGATGGGAAGCTAAAACCAAGTTTGACGAATTATCAAGAATGATGGCACGAGAAGATTATCTAAAAGTATTAAAAAGAGGGTTTTAATAAGTAACATAAATTAAATTTAGATGCTGAATTAAAGCTTTTCAGCATAGAGTGTTCTTTTGTGTTTGTCATCCCGATGCAGAAGAGTTTACCCCGCAGTTTTAGTTGCGGGGGGATCTCTGAGTACTAGCAGATGCTGAATAGACCTGTACCCGAATGCTTTTATCGGGTAAACTTTTCAGCATAACGAATCCTAGACGCCAACTGGTCATTCTGATGAAAATCAGAATCTCAAGTGGGCTTGTCATTTTTAACTGCCGTTAGGCATGTCCGGCCAGACCAAAACTTCCAATCAAATTGAGCCGGAATCTAAAGTGTACTCTCATACTTTTTGCTTGATCAAAAAGTATGCCCCGAAATAAATTCGGGGTAAACTCCAGATCAAGACCTGCCTGCGGTAGGCAGGCTGAAAAATCTATTGCTAAATTTTACTACACTTCACTAAAGAAAAATATATTGTTCTAAACGACACTGATTTTTCTTTTTTACGTTTCGTTTCATAAAATTATTTACGCATAGCTTTTTAGGTCGGTAAAAAAAATGAAATTATTTTAAAATTGCTTGCAATAGACGAGAAAGAGAAAATAAAGATACTGAACCCACCAGAGTTAGGTAAATTATACCGCACTGAGTTTCCTCAGCACAGGTTTCAGCATGACGGATACTTGTTGCCAACTTTCCATTCTTCCAAAATTCCGCAATCTTTCTTTTTGCCTTTTTAATTTTTCCTTTCTAATTTTTAATTGTATACCATTCATTCATTTTTCCACAATTCCAACATTCCGCAATCTTTCTTTTCCACTTCGACATGGCTCAGTGCATGCTTTTTAATTTGGAATTTTTAATTGATTTTCTTCTCAATCAAACACTCAAATTTTACATACCTAGGTGTTCAGTACTTTTTTTTCATTCAGGAATCTATGAAAAGTTTATTGACTCTTTGAAAATAAAATTATATTTTGCATTACACTTAAAAGCGTTATGCTATGAAGCGTAAATATTATTAGTATCTAACTTTTCGGGAATTACTAATGAATCCATTTAAATACGGGCAAATAGTTGAAGGCGAATATTTCTATAATAGGGTAGATGAGCTGGACAGAATAAAATCTACACTTTCAAGCGGCAATAATCTTGTACTTTATGCACCAAGAAGATATGGTAAATCCTCTTTGGTAAATAAAGCATTAAATGAATTGAACAAAGAAGGGTATATTACTGTTTATTTGGACTTTATGAGTATTTATTCCAAAGAGTTATTTATAAAAAATTATTCAAAATTAATAACTAATAGTGAAAGTAATCAGCTAGAAAAGACAATTAAAAAAATACATAAATTTATCAGAGGTATCGTACCTAGTATTACATTTAACCACGTAGGCAATCCGGAATTTTCATTTTCCTGGATAGAAGGGTCAGAAATAAATAAAACACTTGAAGACATTATAAATTTGCCGGAGAAACTTGCGTCCAAGAATAAGCGCTGGATAATTGCTTTTGATGAATTTCAGGAGATAACTAAATTAAATGGCGAATCATTTGAAAAATTATTGAGAAGTTTAATTCAGTTTCATAAAAATGTTTCTTATTTATTCCTCGGTAGTAGAACACATTTACTGCAAGATATGTTCTCAAATAAAAACCGGGCATTTTATAACTCAGCTATGCTGATGAACTTAGACACTATTGATCACAACCATACAGTAAAATTTCTGAATAAACAATTTGCTAAAGATAAAATTAAAATAAGTAAAGAAATAGCCGGTCACATTATTGATACCAGTAACAATGTACCTTATTACATACAATTTATTGCTGCTGAGATCTGGCAGCAGGTAATTAACAAAAAGGAAACAATAAAAAAATCCCATGTTGATAATGCAATTGAAACCATTATTGAGTTGAAATCTGATTATTATTGGGAATTGACTAACAAACAATCTAATTACAGAAAAAAAGTCTTAAAAGCGCTTTGCACTTCTTCTTCGGGAATATATTCCAGAGAAGCAACGGAAAAATATAATTTGGGTGCAATTTCAACTACACAGAAGGCAATAGCTACCTTTGTTGAAGAGGGAATAATTGAACAGTTTAAAAATACATACGAATTTTCGGATCCAATTTATAAATTATTTTTACTCAGATATTTATGAAATTATGTTAAATGGATTATCTGCATAGTTATAAACATCATAGTAGAAATCAAATCAGTCATTCCATCTATTATTTTGTCATCCCTGCCTTCCGGCAGGCAAGTCCCGAATGTTTCCCGTGTAAAAACATCACGGGACAGGCTTATTCAAAATCTAAAAGACAGATGCTGTCCCGAAAACTTTCAGGATCAGCATGAAGGATACTTGCCGCTAACTTGTCATTCTGAAATGACTTTGTTCAGAATCTCAAGTGGGCTTGTCATTTTTAACTGCCGTTAGGCATGTCCGGCCAGACCAAAACTTCCAATCAAATTGAGCCGGAATCTAAAGTGTACTTGCAGATGCTGAACTAAAACTTATCAGCATGACATGTTCTCATAATTTTTTAATCTTCTATTTTTGATTATTTATTTTAATTTTTCCTTTCTAATTTTTAATTGTAAACCATTCATTCATTTTTCCATAATTCCAACATTCCTAATCTTTTTCACTTCGACATGGTCACGCATCTTTTTAATTTGGAATTTTTTATTGACTTTTTTTCCACTTCGACATGGCTCAGTGCATGCTTTTTAATTTTTAATTTCGAATTTTTAATTGATATTCATTCCAATCAGTCAATCATTTTTCTCAATCAGTTCTTTTTTTATCTTTTCCCTTTTTAATTTTTAATTTCTAATTTCTAATTTATTCTAATTCTAATTTCTTTTCAATCAATCAATCAATCAATCATTTCTTTTCCAATCATTTTTCTTTTCCAATCTTTTCATTCTTTTTTTTATCTTTTTCAAAAACAAGCACTTTTGCCTTATTAATTAAAGTAAATTATTATTAAATTAACATTTAATTTTTAGCCAATTTGTGACTGACTTGGCGAAGCTGTAAACAAATATAACCTAAAATGAGAATAAATAAATGAAAAAAAGAATATTAATAACTGGCGGTGCTGGTTTTTTAGGTAGTCATCTTTCCGAAAAACTAATTGAAGAATGGAAATGATGTAATTTGTGTTGATAATTTTTTTACTGGAAATAAAGAAAATATTGAACATCTTTTAGATAATCCATATTTTGAACTATTAAGACATGATGTTACTTTTCCACTTTATGTTGAAGTTGATGAAATTTATAATTTAGCATGTCCAGCATCTCCAATTCATTATCAATTTGATCCAATTCAAACAACAAAAACATCTGTTGTTGGAGCAATAAATATGCTTGGACTTGCTAAAAGAACAAAAGCAAAAATTTTACAAGCAAGTACTTCTGAAGTTTATGGTGATCCTGATGTACATCCACAACCTGAAACTTATAAAGGATTGGTAAATCCAATTGGACCAAGAGCCTGTTACGATGAAGGTAAAAGATGTGCAGAAACACTTATTTTTTGATTATCATAGAATTTATAATATGAAAATAAAAGTGATGAGAATTTTTAATACTTACGGACCAAGAATGGATCCAAATGACGGAAGAGTTGTTAGTAATTTTATTGTGCAAGCATTAAAGGGTGAAGATATTACAATTTATGGTGATGGAAAACAAACTAGAAGTTTTTGTTATGTTGATGATTTAATTGATGGAATGATAAAATTAATGAATAGCAGAGATGATTTTACCGGACCTGTTAATATTGGTAATCCAGATGAATTTACAATGCTTGAATTAGCTGAAAAAGTTATTGAATTAACCAATTCCAAATCTAAACTTGAAATTTATGCCCTTACCTCAAGATGATCCTATGCAAAGACAACCTGATATTACATTGGCAAAAAAAGAATTGAACTGGGAACCAAAAATTAAACTTGAAGATGGGCTCGTAAAAACTATTGAATATTTTAAAAAGATTATTTAAGGAAAATTATTAGAAAACTGCGGATATTACTGACTTTGACAGAAAGGCTTCAGCATGCCAAACACAAAAGACTTGCTTGCTCATCTTTGATGGGCTTGCTCAACATATTATTGGGTGAGTCATTCTGAAACGCTGCTATTCAGAATCTAAAGCAAATGCTGAACCTACCTGAGGTAGGTAAACTAAAACTTTTCTGCTGGACAAACAAAACAGACGTGTCATTCTGAAACTTATCTCCGGAGGCACTAGATCAGAATCTAGAGATGCTTTCCAAAGGAATCTACAAATTGAATTTCTCCTAAAATTCGGAGAATAAATATATACCTCAATGCTATTATCGGATAAGCCTTTTAGTAAGAGCAGGAATAAGAACCGTCATTCTGAGACCATTGAAAAGCCAGGATAAACTCAAGGCAAAGAATCTGGAAATAGTATCGCCCAAAAAGGTAAATCTCTTAATCATCGATCCAACAATATCAAAAGCTTGTCCGCCGAATTTTTTAGAAAGAAACATTTGTTAGGGAAGCTAATATTAAATGTAATCAACTTAGAAAAATGACGACCAATAGCTTTTATAAATAATTATTGCAGATCCTGACAAGTATAATTATGGATAGAAAAGAAAAACTCTCCTAAAATACTTGTATTTGGAGATTTAATGCTTGATAAGTCTATAGAAGGGCATGTTACAAGAATTTCCCAGAAGCGCCGGTTTAATTACTAAATAAACGTAACGAATATTTTATACTAGGCGATGCTGGAAATGTTCTTAAAAATTTAATAAGTCTCAATAGTATTACTGTCCCAATAGGTAATTTTAGAAATGATAGTGATGGCGATTTGTTGTTATCTTTGCTTGAGTAGAGTAAAATTGACGTGTCACCAATATTCAAAGATGAGAGTAGGCCCACAACAACGAAATTTAAACTACTTTCTAATGGACACCAATTATTAAGAATAGATTCTGAAAAATAAAATTAAAGAATTTGATACTGTTTTTTTTGGAAGATTACAACAATGGGCTTCTTTCTTATTGATTTTTTAAATAAATAATAAATCTAGCTATTAAATACGATAAAATACAGCAGTTGGTCCAAAATTAAACAATCTATCTATTTATAAAGGCTGCACAGTATTCAAACCAAATAAGCGACAAGCCAAACAAATTTCAAAAATTTCAATTCGTAATAATTATGGTATTATCAAAATAGCAGATAAAATATTTCATGATCTATCCCCAAAATATTTGTTGATAACATTAGCAGAAAATGGTATGATGCTTTTCGAGGATAATTTAAAACCAAAACATTTTAATACACAGGCAAGGAAAGTTTCTAGTGTTTCCAGAGCAGGGGATACAGTAATATCTGTATTGACTGTAGCTATGGCAAAAGGATATGAGATTGATAAAGCAGCTGAGCTTGCAAACATAGCGGCGGGTCTTGTTGTTGAGAAAGCAGGAGTAGTTCGAATAGGTGAGTCAGAAATTAAATTTTAAGGTTTAATATGGATGTAGTAGAAAAAGCATTTAATGAACATAAAGAATTAGTGGATAATACATTAAAAGTATGTAAAAATGAAATAATGCTTGCGGTAAGAGTGGTAGCTGATGCACTGAAAAATGGAAATAAAATATTGATATTTGGCAATGGTGGAAGTGCAGCTGATGCCCAGCATTTTGCTGCTGAACTAACAGGGAGATTTGTTAATGAACGAAAAGGTTTACCTGCTATTGCTTTAACGAACAGATACCAGTGCATTAACTGCAATTGGCAATGATTATGGTTTTGATATGATTTTTGCTCGACAGGTTGAAGCTCTTGCAGAAAAAGGGGATGTATGCATTGGTATTTCTACTTCAGGAAATAGTGAAAATGTTTATAAGGGACTTTTAGCTGGTTATAAAAAGGACGCTCATTTAATTGGACTATTAGGCAATGAAGGAGGTAAAATTGCTCTACTTGACTCGACCAAAATAATTATTCGTTACTCAAATACTGCCAGAATACAAGAGATGCATATTTTGATTGGACATATTATTTGCGAAATTGAGAAAACGAATTGTATAATTCAAAGAAACATTTAATTCAAATTTCATGATCTAAATATTTTTTCTCTCTGGACATAAAGTATGTTAAACACACCAATTTTATTTATAATATTTAATAGACCCAATCATACTAAAACTGTTTTCAATAAGATAAGAAGCATTAAACCTTCAAATCTTTATATTGCATCCGATGGGCCAAGAAATAATAATGAACTCTTAATAGTTGATAATTTAAGAAAAGAAATAATTAACCAAATTGATTGGTCATGTAACATAAAAACATTATTTCGAAAAAAAAATTTAGGATGCAAAATTGCAGTGAGCTCTGCTATTGATTGGTTTTTTGAAAATGTCGAAAATGGAATCATTATTGAAGATGACGTACTGCTCGATGAATCTTTTTTTTATTTTGCGGAGGAACTATTAGATTACTATGAAAATGATCTGAGAATCTGGCAAATTTCTGCAACAAATTTTTTAAAACACGGATTTGTAAGAGATGTTAGTTATTCATATTATTTCTCTTTTTACGGTTCCATTTGGGGATGGGCAACATGGAAAAATAGATGGAAATACTATGATCGTAATATTAAATTGTATGATGAAATTATTCAAAAGGAATATTTAAAGGATTTTTATAACAATAAAAAAGAATTAAAGTTTAGAATTAAAACACTAAATGAAATTATAAAAGGTTTTGATACTTAGATACACCAATGGAGTTTTGCAAAAATTATTAATAATGGTTTAGCCATTATCCCAAATAAAAACACTGCAAAAAATATTGGATTTGATTCCATGGCTACTCATACAAAAATGTACTCAGCAAAAATTAAGAATAATGAATACTTGTGTTTAGACTTTCCGCTTAAACATCCTCCATTTGTGATTAGAGATAGAATATCAGATGAGTTATATTTTAATACTGGGCAGAGAATAATATTTTTACAAAAATTATAAATAAAATAAAAAGACAATGAAAGCAACCATAATTACGACGATTAATCATAATGTAGGTGATGATTTTGTAAGAGAAGGAATAAAGTACTTATTCAAAGAGGTCCTTAAAGATAAAATTGAATTTAGTGAGATACATAAACATTCTCCGATAACGGCAAGATATGGATTTGAATGGTTTCGATATTATAGGCTATCTAAATATTTTGATTCAATACTACCGATTAATATATCAAGTGACCGAATATCTGAAGCTGATATAGTTATTCAAAGTGGGGCTCCTGTTTACTGGTGTCACCCGTCTCTTTCCCTTCACTGTCCAGATAACGAATGGTTCAAAGCACTTATTGGTAAAAGATTTTCTGAGAGTAAACAATTATTATTTAATTTAGCTGCTGGAAGTTGTCAAAAGTATCATTCTGATGGAAGTGAATTTTGTGAAAGGTGTAAAGAATATGCAAATAATTTTGCAGAACTTTCATCTCTTACAACTGTTCGAGATAATTTGTCATTAAAACTTTAAACCAAGTTGACCAAAATACTTATTTACTTCCTTGTACTTCTATTTTTGCCCGCGATCTTTATAAAATTGAACCCAATGAAGGTGATTATATTGCACTAAATTACATGGCTGGGGGGGCTCATTATACATTCAACCAAAATATAAATTTTAAAAAATGGGAAGGTCGAGTTTTAAAATTATATAACGAAATTAAGGCGAAAGAAAATGTTGTCTTTGTTTGCCATAATAAGAAAAGAGTACAATCATATTAGACTATTTGACTCTAACGCAACGATATATTATAATAAAAATAATTTTGTGGAATATCTGAGATTTTATAGCAGAGCAAAGTTTGGAATTTTAAACAGAGTGCATGGCGCATTTGCAATGGCAAGTTTTGGTAGGCCATCAATTGTCATTGGAAATGATTCACGAGCTAAGGATGACTGAACAAATAGGGGTTAAAAATTATTATGTTAATGATGTTAACTCCGATGAATTGATTCAACAATATGAAAAATTATTAACGGAAAGAGGTCAGTTTGAACAAAAAATGGGACAAATTAGAAAAGAAGCTTTTTTCTAAAATATACAGATTTAATTAGATCTTATCTATAAAATGAATTCTTTAGTAATAAAGACTTATTAATTATACTCTTATCAATAATTTCTATTTTCTCGATTTATTTTTTTACAAACAATAAAATAAAAAGAGATAAATATCTTCTTACAATCCCTTTTGCTTTATTTTTTTTCATTGACATTTCTATCGTTAAATATGATATAA
>CAVQBF010000016.1:0-16068 GCA_963710615.1 uncultured Ignavibacteriales bacterium | reverse complement strand
ATGGAAGGGAGATTATCAAGCTTAGCTGAAGTAGTCTCTGCGGACAAATATGATTGGTGCTTCTTATGGAATACCCGCCATGATGGGAACAGAAATGCCTAGTCATATTGATATGGAAATTGAAAAAAAATATAAGAGCAAAGAAGAAATTCAAAAAATCCTCAAAGAATCTTTTGGAGCAGTAACTAAATTCTTAAAAGGTTATGATACTGCAAACTATGATGAAATGGTAAAAACTCCTTTTGGTGAATTTAACCAGAGAGCAATGATTTTAATAATTAACAACCATTATCATGAGCATTTGGGGAGTTTAATCTCTTATGCTAGATCTTATGGCGTAACTCCACCTTGGTCTGCTAAAGAAGAGCCTGTAAAAGAGAACTAGATCATCTTAAATATTTCTTGTTAACAACTCCCATAAAATATTTGGGAGTTTTTTTATCCTATCATAAATTATAACCAATTAATCAGCACTTTTTCATTTATAGAGCGTCTAAAATATTGAATAAAAATTTTCCTCTTTTCTACTGCATATTACTGTTCCGTTATTGTTTAGAATAAGTAATTTACTATTTCAAAATATATTTCAAGTTTGAGGTCGATATGAAAAAGACACTCACAAATTTGAACCTTTTCTCTCTTTTTCTTTTTATAGTAATTTTTTCTTTCTGCTCCGATAAAAACGTTAATGAGCCGCCGCCTCCTTATGAATGTTTAGTCCCTGAGCAAACAAATGATGGCTGGGAAACTGGTAGTCTTGATGAAGTAAATATTGAATCTGAAAAACTTATCACTCTTGTTGACCACTTAAATTTTGGTTTGATTAATAATGTACACAGCGTTTTAATTATTAAGAATGACAAACTGGTATTTGAAGAATATTTTGAGGGACATACTTTTGATATTAATGGAACAAATTTTCACGGATCAGTAAAGAACTATGACAAGAACACTATTCATAATCAAGCCTCAGTTACCAAAAGCTTTGCTTCAGCACTTATTGGAATTGCAATTAGTAAAGGATTTATTAAAAGTGTTGACGAAAAAGTGTTCAGCTATTTCCCGGAATATTCATCACTTAATATTGGTGAGAAACAAAACATTACGATTGAACATTTGTTAACGATGTCTGCGGGATTTGAATGGAACGAATGGGAGGTTACCTACGCTAATTTACAGAATGATCTTATTCAAATGTGGTATGTAAGTGATCCGCTTGAATATTTAGTATCAAAACCAATTGTTTCAACTCCGGGGACACAATTCTATTATAATAGCGGATGTACAAATTTATTAGGTGAAATCGTCTTTAAAGCTACAGGTATTAAACCCGATGTTTTTGCAGATCAATATTTATTCTCCAAACTTGGAATTGTCAATCGGACTTGGGCAAAATTCAGTAATGGTGTTGTCTTTGTTTCAGGTGATTTAAAGATTCGTCCAAGAGATATGGCAAAGTTCGGATATTTGTACTTAAAAAATGGTGTCTGGAATGGTCAGCAAGTAATTTCAAAAGAATGGATAAATAAATCTACAGAAGAATTTATAGCAGTTAATAATAACTGGAAATATGGATATAAATGGTGGTTGAGAAATTATAGTATAAACGGTAATAATCACTTTTCGTATTCTGCTCGAGGCTGGGGCGGTCAACAGATAACTGTATTCCCAGAACTAGATATAATTCTGGTTTTTACAGGTGGGAATTATGCTACGAGTGATCCTGTTGATATGATTATTATCGATTACATTCTTCCGTCAGTTTTACAATAATAATATAGTTTTTCAAATTGGAGTCAATAAAATGAAAAATTTAAGAACAATCTTTATGGTCGTTATTATTTTTTCTATCGTACCAAGTATTTTTGCTCAGGTGCAGCTTGGAGTAATTGGAGGTATAAACATCGCCGATTTTAAGGCTGATGTTGATATTACAAGTAGATTGCTTTGGGGTGCTGGAGCTGTTCTTGATTATAACTTGGGCAATAATTTTTCTATTAGAACTGAGCCAATGTATTTGAAAAAAGGTGGTATTCAGGAACAGAATGATGAAAATCCTAAACTTACCATCGATCAATCATTTTTAGAGATACCAATACTTTTGAAATATAGCTTAGGCGAGGAAACAAAATACTACTTCTTGGCTGGACCAAGTATGGGAATACTTTTAACATCAGATTTAGAAGCTTATATTAACACATATACATTTACCGCAGATATGTCAGATTTAACAGAAACACTTGATATAGGCATATGTCTTGGTACGGGCATTAGTTTTCCAATAAATAAGTACAAATTATTCTTTGAACTAAAGTATACGCACGGCTTAACAAATCTGGCAAAGGATGGAAAATTTAAAGCAACCTCAGGTCATTTAGAACTTGATGGTGAATTTGATGAAGAAGAGAGCAAATATAATAGTCGAGGAATTCAATTGCTGGTTGGCTTTGCTTATTCACTGTAATATAAGTATTTTCACTTTACTTCATAGATGAAGTTACTTATTATAGATTGTAATTTGTATTTACTATAATCTGCTTAAAGACATGGCAAAAGTATCTCTCAAATATTTACTTCTATCTTTAATTTTTGTTTTTAATTGCTGTAATAAAGATGACGAGCCTACTTCACCGCTGCTTTCGCTGGAAGAAGAAATAAATAAGATTGCGGAAGATAATTTAAAAGTCGGAATGGTCATTGGAGTAATAAATAAAAATCAACAAAAAATAATTTTCTCTTATGGATCCAAAACTCTGAATGGAAATGAAGCGCCTGATGAAAATACTGTATTTGATATTGGTTCTATGACCAAAACATTTACAGCTGTTTTACTTGCTGATATTTTCCTTCAAGGTAATTTTACGAATGATACAGTTGATCATTATCTTCCTGAAAATGTTAAAATGCCAACATATAACGGAACACCTATTCAAATTATCCACTTAGCAACACATACCTCCGGTTTACCTAGATCACCACATGCAGATGGGGAAACTTATCCTCAAATTCCAAATTTTAATCCTGAGAATCCTTATCAAAATTATACTGCTGACCATGTTTATGATTACCTAACCAACCATTGTAATTTAATTTTTGAACCTGGTACATTTTGGGAATACTCCAATACGGGTTATGGACTTCTGGGGCACTTAGTAGGATTAGTAAATAATTCAACATATCAAGATCAACTTCAAACAATTATATTTGACAAATTAAATATGAATAGAAGTTCACTGTTCCTAACAAATGGACAGCTCACAAATTATTCTCTGGGATATAACACACAGCTTAAAAATGTCCCATACTATTTAGCGAATGATATTTTTCAAGGAACAGGATTTATTAAATCCACCTTGAATGATCTATTCAAATATCTTGAAGCCAATATGGGCTTGACAGAAACAACTTTAGAGGAAGCAATGGAATTAACACATCAACCTCAATTACATCAAGGGTCTATGGGAGAACAAGGGCTAGCCTGGTTTATACTTACTCTTGATGATGGGCAAACTATAATTTACTCGGGCGGAGACACTCAGGGTCATTCGTCTTATATTGGATTTAACAAATCACTTTCTACAGGCGTAATTATTCTTTCTAATTACGCTATGCATGGATCTCAATTGACAATGGGCCACAGAATTTTAATGACTATAAATCAATTTTAACTGCTATTCTGACCTAAATTCTAACTATTTAATCATTTTTAATTTTTTTTCTTGACAAACGGAACTTTACTGTATATATTGCGTCTATACAGTTAGAACAGCTTAAAAAAATGAAATGATACTAAACCTAACAAATTTTTCTTCGGAACCCATTCATGACCAAATTGTTTCTCAGGTTCTCTTAAGAATTTTAGAAAAAGAAAAACTTCCCGGTGATGAGCTTGAACCGATAAATAAAATCTCTCGAAAATATCATATTGGTCAAGCGAGCATTAAAAAAGCTTTTAATAAACTTCAGAAATTAGGGGCTATTAATCTGTTTCAAAATAAAAAATATATAGTCAGCGATATCTCAGAAGAAAATCTTAAAAATTTGCTTAAAGAAAATTCTCATAGAGAACACTCATTTGCCGAAAACGAAATTCTCATCAAAGAATTAGAAGCAGCCAGACAAATTCAGGCAGGATTATTACCAAACTATTTACCTAACGATGAATTTATTGAAGTTTCTGCTTATACCACAATTTCTCATGATGTTGGAGGTGACTTTTACGACTTTTTCGAAATTGACAATAATAAATATGGAATCCTGATTGGTGATGCATGCGGAAAAGGTCTTCCGGCGGCATTATTAGTTTCGCAAATTCAGGCAATAATAAAAAGTGATTCAAAACAAAAAAGATCATTATCAGAAACATTTTCGATAATAAACTCTTACTTAAAATCAAATTCTGCATCCAAGCATTTCGCAACTCTCTTTTATGGTGTCTTTGATATTGAAAAGAAGCAAATCAATTACGTAAATGCAGGCCACAATCATCCAATAATCTTAAATATAGAATTACAAATTGCAAGATTAGAAACAACTGGTCCGGCATTAGGAATTATGAAGAATGCAATATTCCAAGAAAGAGTTAAAAATTTCTGTGATGGAGATCAGATTTTTTTCTTTACTGATGGATTGTCTGAGAGAATGAACAATTCCGGCATGCTTTTCGGAGAAAATAGAATCATTAACTTACTAAAACAATTGAGCAAAAATAACTCAAAACAAATAATTGATGCAATGAAAGAAGAAGTCGCTGGATTTTCAAAAATGAATGGTAAAATTGATGATACAACGTTTTTGATCATCCAGATTAAAAGAGAAATGACTAATTAAGATATGATACTTAACCTAACAGATTTATCGGACGAGCCTTTACAAAGTCAAATTTATAGACAGGTGAGGGCAATGATATTAGCAAATGAAATAGATGCAGGAACAATACTTCCTTCAATTCGTGGACTTGCGAGGGAACAAAAAGTAAGTGTAATAACGGTTCAAAGAGGTTATGAAATGTTAGAACGAGAAGGATTAATAATTTCTAGAAGAGGAAAAGGATTTTTCGTTACCGATGTAAAAGATAAAAAGAAAAAAGAGTTAGCAATGGATCATCTTCAGGAAAAACTAAAACCAATAATTAAAATTGCTAAAGATGAAGGAATGAATGAAGAAGAGATTATAAATGTTATAAATAAATTGTTAAAAGAGGAATAATAAAATGAAGAACGCATTCATGTTAGCAGATCTTACAAAAGCTTTTCCGGAATTTAAACTTGGTCCTATTAACCTTGTACTTGAGCCAGGCAAAGTACTTGGGTACGTTGGTCCAAATGGGTCAGGTAAATCAACTACAATGCATTGTATGGTTGGGTTAGTAAAGCCTGATTCAGGCAAGACGGAAATTTTTGGGAGAGAAAACAATCCAAATGATGTTGATTGGAAATTTGATATCGGCTATGTTGGTGATAAACACGTTTTCTACGAAAATTGGAATGGTGAGAAAAATCTAAAATTTATATCGCAATTTTACCCAAGCTGGTCCGATACAAAAGCAAAAGAATTAATCAAAAGATTTGAGCTTCCTATCGAGAAAAGAGCTAAAGAACTATCGAGCGGTAACAGGGTAAAACTTTCATTGATACAAGTTCTGGCTCGTTCGCCAAAACTTTTAATTCTTGATGAACCAACTTCTGGTCTTGATCCTGTCGTTAGAACAGAGCTCTTAGATGTACTGTTCGAAGTTCTTGAAGATAGTGAAAAAGCAATTTTTTATTCTACCCACATTCTTACAGACATAAGCCGGTTAGCAGATGAATTGGCATTTATTGATAATGGAAATATAAAACTTAAAACCGGTAAAGACGATTTAACTGAAAACTGGCGCCGGATCTCTTTTAAATTGAATAACAGTCAAAGTGATTTCAAAGATGTTGTTAATCTGGAAAATGAAGGTAATAATTATAAGGTAATCTCAAAGAACTTTAATGAAACTCTCGAACAATTAAAAGGAATTGGCGCACAAAACATTCAAGAAACAAGAATGGGTATTGATGAAATTGCTGTTCATATCTTAAAGGAAAATAAATAGGCAATAAAATGTACAAGCTTTTTAAAAGTGAAATAGAATATTTTATCTTACCGGTAATCATTGTGGTGATGCTACCGCTAAGTTTTACTTTTTCCGCTTTAAATGATTTGAAGGTATTTACTGAAATCTACTTTCTTAAAAAATATTTTTGGTCAACCGTTATTGGTTTAGGTATTTATGGATTGGTATTCATCGTGTGGAGTATTAAGAAAAAGGAATTGAGAGAAAGAGTTCATGCACTTATCCCAATGAGTGTAAAATCAATTTCTATTAGCAGATGGCTCTTTGGAATTATACCATTTGTTTTAGTTGGATTCTATATCGAATTGCTAAGAGAGAGTCTTGCCATCAGAACAAATAGTATTTATTAGTCGGATTAATGGCCAGCTCGGGTATGATGTTTATTGCATTGGTAGGGATTGACTTAATAATAAATTCATGGTATGCCTTGGGCGCTAAAAGATACGACAAAAGAATTGTGTACATAGTTCTAATTACTATTGTTGTTCTTCTACTTTCATTTGGAGTTGTATACTCAGTTACAACTGCCCTGCTAAAGCCATTAAGTTTTGGTGATGGAGAGATTTATTTCTTCTTTTGGGGAATTATTCTATCAATTACTGATGCATTTGTGTTCACAAAACGAAAAACATTCTTGAGTTAAAAAAATGTGGTCAATTATTAAATCTGAATTGAAATATTCATTTGATGACTTTATCGTGGTTTCGATTTTTCCAATTCTCTTTACAATTTATATAATTATCGGTCATCCCTTAATGAAAGAAGAGCAGTTGATTACCAGAATTTTCTGGCCGTTTATTGTCGGTTTAATTCCACTATTCATATTGGTAAAAATTTGGGGAAGAAGTTATCTGATAGAAAAACATTCGAGAATACAGAATTGTTTACCAATATCGTTAAGTGAACTTTCTTTGGGTAGAATTATTTCTGCTGCTATTCCTGTAATATTTTTATCCGGATATTTTTTAATTGTACATGTAATTATTTTGCATGAATGGCAATCAATAGTTACCCGGATATTTTATCTGCTTGGTTCTAACTTTCTGATAATATCAGCTTTTCTATTGACTTATGATTTTCATTTAACTTTCAACTCTGCGTTCTCTTTATCAGGAATAATGACTGGAATCCTTGTTTTTATTCCGGTTATTGTAATAGGCATAATAGCAGACCGAATAATTTTTTTAGATAGTGCCATTATTTCCGGCACAGGTATTGGAATTATTTATTTCATATTAGGTTTGGCTATGCTTTATATTGATCAATTTACGTTTAGAAAAAGACAATCATTATTGGTGTGAGAAAATATGTGGCAAGTAATTAAATATGAACTCAAATACAATTCGTACTACGTAATATTGCTATCAGTATTATTTTTTACGTATACAATACTATCGATTTTAGATTTTCAGTTAACCGATAAACCTGAGTTTGAGATTGATTATTGGGGAGGAATTTATAGTCTAATTATCTACATATTTTTATTTTCAGTATGGGGAACAAGAATAAAAGAAAAAAGGATTCGTTTACATTCACTGCTTCCAATTACACAAAGTAAAAATTCCCTTTCTCGTTTTTGGTTTGCCGGAATGTCATTTTTAGTAATTCTGTTCTACCTAATTATTGTAAACTTGATAATAGTTAATAACTGGCATGCTGAAACCGGCAGCATGATTGGACAAATTGGAATAGCTTTTACCGTTTTTGCCGGATTTATAAAAGGCAGAGACGATTGGTTTTCTCATTGGAATTTAGGGAAAAGATATAGAGCGGCATTTGTAACAGTTTTTATAATACAGATAATTGTTGTTTTCATATTTACAGGAAAGCCTGGAATAAATGAAGTCTTAATTAATAAATTTGGTCCCGATGGATTTCACTATGCAAGCTTGATTTTCACTTTACTAGGTTTTGTAATATTAGTGACAACTATATTTTCATTCAGAAAAAGAAGATCTTACTTAAACTGAGTAGTAAAATGTTCAAATTGATTAAATCCGAAATAAGCTATTTAATATATAATTTACACAACTTAATCATTTTAGTTTTTGCTTTAGTTGTTTTTGCAATGATCCGTGGATTTAATCCAGTTAATTTAATATGCTTTATTATGCTTATACAGTTTTTCGCGTTTACACATATAGTACAAATAAAAGAAAACAGAAGTGCGATATATATATTGCTTGGGATACAAAAAAGTAAATTGGCTCAATTTAGGATTGTTATCAACCTTATTGGATTTTCAATTATATACTCATTAGGCGCTTTGAGTTATTTAATTATAAATATTCCCCCAGAGGGATTTCACGATACAATTCAAGAATTATTTTTATTTGGTGGCTTGGGTTTGTTCTCTATATTTTCTTATCTAATTCTTTCAGATCTGTTTTCATTTTATCAAAGATCAAAATTCATTTGGTTTAATATTGTTACAGGTGCTCTAATTATGATAGTACTAATAACCATTGCAGTGACTGTCAGAGACAACTATACAGCAAGTTATTCATTCTTGTATATAATATTCGTTTATATATTGGTTATAGTTTCAGCAATTTATTCTTATCTCACTTTCCAAAATAGAGAATCACATTGGGGTAATAAATGAAAAAATACTGGAATATAATAAGAACAATAATATTTATTGTCATTGGGATAAAATACACCCTCTTTATTAATCCAGAATTATTAGGCACATTGGAAAATTATATTGGTTATATGCTCTTAATCTTGGGTGTTATTGATTCATTTTTCTTGATTAAAAAATACTTGAAGAGCAAAAGATAAATAGAGGTTAGCAATGTGGAAATTAGTAAAATCAGAGATAAGGTATTTTAGATGGATCTACATAATTAGTATCATAGTAGTGCTAATTATTAATACTGGACTAACAATCGACGGTAAATGGATTGAAGCTCAAGATGACTTTCCGGGTTTACGAGTTATTTGGATGGGTGTTGGAATTGTTGTGCTCTTTTTTGCAATACTCTTTAATAGAAAAAGTGGAAGATTAAGAACTCACAAACTTATCCCCCTTAATAATCTGCAAATATCATTGGCGCGTCTTTTACCGTTTATCCTATTTTGGATTAGCTTAATGATTATTCTGTTTTTCTTTTATCTAATAAATTTTGCTGCATTACCCACTATAAATTGGATTATTAATCTTATTAGTATTAGCGGAATAATTCTTATAATAAATTCAATACCTATTATTTATTCTGATTTTTATAGTACCTATTTCAGTAAGAAATCAAAAATATTAATATTATTATTTTGGTCAATACTTTGGATAATTTACGTCTGGATGAATACTATTTTCATGACGTACTTAGATTTCATTTCGCCTGAATATTTTGCTGAGACAAGAGAATCGCTAAAGGATTTATATTTTATTCCTACAACAACAATTGTAAATATATCGCTAGGTTGCTTACTGTTCTTTTTAAGCATACTAACTTTTAAGAGAAGAAAGCTTTATTTGGAATAAGATTTAAAAATATTGATGAAATTGTCAATTGATAAACTGAAAGGAAGGCGTAAATGGATAATTATTGGCAATCAGTAATTAGCAGTCAGTTTGCTGCTACAATCCAAATGATACAGTTAGCAATAAAAGCATGCCCGGATAATCTGTGGAATGATCGCACAAACGGTTCCCCCTTCTGGCATCTGGCTTACCATGCATTATTTTATACTGACTTTTACCTATCGGAGAATGATCAATCCTTCAAACCAACGGAATATCATAAAGATAAGTCACATTTCCTCCCAGGCGACTATGGGGAACTCGTCGGGATTGTCACTTCTCCTGATAAAGCCTTTACACAGGAACAACTGCTTGATTATACTAATCATTGTTTGATTAAATGCAAAGAGACATTCGAAAAGCTGACTAATAAACGAGCACTGGAAAGATGCGGTTTCTGGTGGTATGATTTGAATGTAGGAGAGTTCTTATTAAATAATCTCAGACACGCTCAACACCATGCAGGGCAATTGAGTCTTCTGCTCCGTCGCTATGCTGACATTGGTATTGATTGGAAAGGGACAAAAAGTTGATCGACCTTTACTTCTCCCCTGGTGAAGTGGGCAAACAGAAAAGAACATTACCCGATTCTCAACAGATAATAATAAGGATTGTTAGGGAGGGATCAATTGTTGAATGGAAGCTAAATATCTAAATATAGAAAAAATATTTCGTCAGGCTTACATTATCGGTGGTTCACCGTGTTGCGGTAAAAGTACAATTGCCGAGTATTTGGCAAAGGAATTTAATTTTGAATATTACAAAATCGATGACCATGAAAAAGAACATTCCGAGAGATGTCAACCAGATCGTCATCCGATAATGTTTAAATATTCAAAAATGTGCTGGAATGAAATTTGGATGCGTCCCGTGTCATATCAAGTTCAAGAATTGATAGAGTATTATCAAGAACGTTTTGAAATGATTATTGAAGATTTAGAAAAATATGACCTTTCAAAACCTATTATTTTAGAAGGTGCTGCTCTCTTGCCAAAATTAGTTGATCAATATAATGTAAAATTTCAAAATATATTATTCATGGTCCCCACAAAAAAATTTCAATTAAATCAATATTCGAAAAGAAAATGGATACATGAAATATTGAATGAATGTGAAGATCCTGAACAAGCTTTTTCAAACTGGATGATGAGAGACCAAATCTTTAGTGAGAAAATCCTAAGTGAAGCCAAAGTTAGAAATTATTGGACAATTCTGGTAGATGGTTCGAATAGTATTGATGAAAATTATAAGAAAGTAAAAGACTATTTTAAAATATAAATAATGTCAAACTAGCTGTTCCTGTAAAAAACTGAATGATCGAAAATCCGACCGGAGTTATTGCTGTGTATATAGGATATATACCTCCTTGTTATACAAAAATATTTTATTTTTAATTAAATTTTTAATTGGGTTTTTAATCCCAAACTATTACATAATAATATGATTGGAAAATATAAATGAAAAAAAATAGAGTATACGCAATGAGCTTTGCTGGTGTCTATCCGCACTATATAACTAAAGCTGAGAAAAAAGGACATACCAAATCCGATGTCGATAAAATAATACGCTGGCTCACAGGATACAGTCAGAAAGAGTTGAATAATCAGATAAAAAATAAAACTGACTTTGAAACCTTCTTTGCCGAAGCTCCACAGCTTAATCCAAACCGAAAATTAATTAAAGGAGTTGTTTGCGGTATCCGGGTGGAAGAGATCAAAGAGCCAACAATGCAAGAAATTCGCTATTTGGATAAATTGATTGATGAGTTAGCCAGAGGCAAAAAGATGGAAAATATTTTGCGAAAGTGATTTTCATTATATAGTATCGGAAATCTGCGCAATAAATGGCACGAAATTCAAACACATAAATACTAAATTGAATTATGATCGATCAAAATTATAAATTATTACAGAATTACAGAAATGACACAAATTTAGTAGAAAAGTATCATGAATTCATTTCAAAGATTTTTCCTTCAATTAGTTTTAGGGAATGGTATGAGAAAGGGTTTTGGGCTAAAAATTATATTCCTTATTCACTAATCAAAGACAATGTTATAATTTCAAATGTTTCGGTTTCCATCATGAATGTTTTTGTAGATGGACAAGAAAAAATAGCTGCACAAATTGGGGCTGTTGGAACATTGCTGGAGTATCGACATCAAGGCTTATCTCGTCACTTAATGAATTATATAATTGACAAGCTAAAAGATAAAGTACATTTTTTCTTTTTATTCGCAAATGATACAGTAATGGACTTTTACCCAAAATTTGGTTTCAGAAACATCAAGGAAAGTAATTTCATATTAGAAAAAAATATTCCTAAAATTAATTATTTAGCCAGAAAATTAAATATTAGAAATAACGCTGACTATTCTTTACTGCAAAATTTAATCAAGAAAAGGAAGCCAATAACAAAAACTTTCGGTGCTGAAAAATATGATTTTGTTACAATGTGGCATGTTCTAAATATTTACTCAAACGATATATTCTATTTAGAGGAAGAAGAAATTATATTTATTAAAACTGAAAAAGAAGGAATTCTTGAAATTTGGGAGGTGATTTTTAAAGAAAAGTTTGATTTTCAAGAAGTGCTATATAAAATTATTACTTCCGAAAGTATTAACAAAATCATTTTTCATTTTCCACCAGATCAATTAGAATATGAGTATAACAAAATCATTTCTGAACAGTCAGGATTGTTTGTAAGAGGAGAAATATTTAAGAATCATTCAAAAATGAAATTTCCAGAAACTGCTCATACATAAACAGCCTCCTCCTAGTTTGTGGAATAGTGGAACTAACACAAACCTTTGAAAGGGGTAATTTCTTTTAAATTTCTCTAAATTTGTTCAGAAGAAGAGCGGTAAAGTTAGTTGGTATTCTCTTGAAAAGCGATTAATAACTTAAAAAGACCTTCACTTTTCTATTTATTAAAGCTCTAGCAAAAAGATAATTGATTCTTTGAATAGACTTATTTAATCACACTCAATCTTTTTTCTAAGCGCAATTAAATCATCTTGGATAGCATCAAGGTTTTTACGAACTTCTGCTTTTGTAATAAGAAGTTGAAAGAAAATCATTACACTGAGAGTAATTAGAACGATAAAAGCTACTTCCTGACCCATGATCAACTCCTATTTATTTGAATGCCGATATAAGATTATGCCGATGATTTAAAATATAAAAATTATTTTATATTATCCTGTATCCAATCGGAAATTAATGCTATTGCTTCAGGTGAAAAAGTTTCCTCAATTTTTGCATATTCATCTCTAAAACCTGTTTCACAATTCTGGAATAAATGATTCAAATTTTCTAAATAATGCACTTCATAATTTGTATTTCCACCCCTTGCCAAAGAATTTTCAATTGCCGATAAATTTGATTCAGCTAATACCTGAATATCCTTCTTCCCATTAAGTGCTAAAACCGGACAGCTTATGTTTTCTATTATTGTTCGCGGATCTAAATTTGAAATGTATTCACTCCACTTTGTTGCCCATTCATCTGTTATATATTTAATCCATTGTGGATTTTCATCAATAAAATTTTCAAAATCTAATTTTGCCTCTCCAGCAAGCTCCGACCTCCATTCATTTACTATTTTTACCAATGCCTTTTTGGTCTTTGTATAACCCTCTCCCTTTTTAATTTGTTCAAACAATCTGGCTAGAAGCTCATTTCCGCTTTGAACGATAGCTTCACTCTTTCCCTCTTTTCTCAGTTTATTTTCATGCGCTTCAATTAATAGTTCACAAATTGGAACTCCGGGTGCTGCAAGTAATACCAAAAAGGAAATGTCAGAATATTTGCTGGCTAATAATGACCCAACCAAACCTCCTTCACTGTGTCCTATAATTCCTATCTTAAATGGATCAATACCTTTTCTATTTTGGAGGAATTTTATTCCGGCATAAGCATCACTCGCAAATATTTCTGTAGTTACATTATTTAAACTTCCTTTTGATTCACCAACTGATCTTTCATCGTATCTTAAAACTGCAATTCCATTTGAAGTTAAATTGTGAGCAAGCACTTTAAATGGTTTATGGCCATAAACCGTCTCATCTCGATCTTGCAATCCTGATCCTGAAATAAGTATTACAGTTGGAAAGTTTTTTTCTCCTTGGGGAATTGTTAAGGTACCAGCAAGACTGGACTTATATGCTAGATTTTCAAACCTAACTTCTTCAACTAAATAGTTATATGGAGGGAATGGTTCTTGGGGACGTGATTTATCTTTACAAGCATAAATTAAAAAAACAAATAAAATTATTAACATACTTTTATTCATTTCTATTTCTATCTGATTATTTACATAATCATGATTAACTTATTAAATACAAATTTAGATATTATAATTCTTGTACTTATGAAAATAATTTTATTTTTTCTTTCTTTCCAAAATCACTTCATGGAAATTTGCTATCCCTAATATAGTTCTACTTGGAGCAAAAACTTGAATCAACCTCCACCCTTCTTTTGCATTCTGATTGATTACGTCTTTATAAGTTTCTGCCACACTTTTGGGCCACAAAAGTCCGTGCCCTAATCGAATAAACTTGTATTCATATTTTTCAGACATCTTTGCCTCCTTGCTATACAAAAATTTAGACGAATTTAAGCTTTTAATGTTCTACTAAAGAATTTCTAGTATTCTATTCAGTTATGTTTACGATTAACAACTGAAGACATTTTCAAATCTTTGTGCGGATTTTAAACGAATAAAACAACAGAAACAAACCCAGATTCTACCGAATAATATTCGAATACTCCCTAGCTCCTTCGAGGTTATTGAAAAAACCAACTCTTACCCTAAACCATTACTTTATTATTTTTCAACGTTACAGCGCTTTCATGTTGTGTTTAATTAAGTGACGAGAAATACCAAACCACAGTCAATGTATAATTAGTTCCATTGGAAAGAGAGTATACTGCTCCACAAGAGAATATAGAATATATAAATGATGTAATCATCAGTATCAATACTTATGTGGGGAATAAATCTAGGTAATAAAAAACCCACTCTCTATTGCCGTAGAAAGTGGGTTGGAAGTATGAAGTATTTTCTTATTTATTTATTTCTATCTAACCCAACCATATCTTGAGAAGTGATGTAATTTTGCTCCCCAGACTACTAAATTACCATTTGTGAAGTCAACATCTTTATAATAGTATTCTAAATCTTCCTGTTCACCGTCAAGGTAATTAAAATCAAGTTCTGCACCAGCAAATGCACTTAAATCAAGACCGTAGAAATACATTGAGAATTCAACTGGTATATCAAATTCGAAAGGTGAAGGATATAGTTCCATTGAATAGTTTTCTAAGTCGAATATCATATCAAAGTTTTCAACTCCCTCAAATGCCTTTCTTGGTATAATCAATTCAGCTGTTAAACTAACCGGGCTTCCAGATGCATCTTTCCAAGAATGTTTAATTGATAGTCTACCACCTTTTTTACCATCAACTGTAAAGTTTTCTGTATACTTAACTTTGTAGTTTGTTTCATCACTGAAATCATCCAGTAATCTTAAGTCAACATCATCATCTAAGCTACGGTCTAAGATAACTCTGCCCTTGTTTAAAACTGAAGCATCCATATTGTCATTTGTTGGTTCCAATAACGAACTGTTATCTTGACAACCAACAATAATAAATAATGCAGCCATAATTGTTAATAATACCTTTTTCATTTTGTTACTCCCATGCAGTTCGTTAAATTAAAATTTCTGTTACTACTTTCGGTAAACTTTAGTTTAAGATTAGATGATGAATGTCACAATTGATATAGGTCACATTATGTATAAATTGGAAATGTTACTGAAAATATTCTTGCCCATTAAGGGACTATGCAAGTTTCGTTAGAAGTAAGTTTAATAAGTTGTCTATTCGGATGGATATACTAAAAACTCATCTAATGGTTTTAATGTTCCACTGCTATTTCGGGATTATTTAAATAGCCAATTCTACACCTAACCGTTACTGATGGCGGCACTTCTGCTTTTAGTATAGGTGCATTAATCGGCTGGCAGTGGTTTCCTGGTGACGATTTTGCCATTGGACTTGGAATTGGCTTTGACTATTAAACCGGTTCAGTTCAGGAAGTAGATGATGATTTTAATAATTATAGCGGTTCTGTTCCAGCTGTTCGGTTTGATATAGGTTATGCTTGGTAAAATATTTGAAAGTCTTTAGGCTTCCAAATTTTTATTAATTTGCTTCAATATTTTTTTACTTAAACGCAAATCTTTGTGCTCAATTCCAATTAAGGTATCCATCAATGTTTTTTCTGCAATTTTTATGGTATCCTTCTTCATTATTTTTGATTTAAAAGTTAAATATATTTTCTTGTTCCTTTTGTCCTGTTCATCCTTTTTTCTGACTATTAGATCATTTTTTTCCATATTATTCAGCAATCGAGTCATACTTGTTTT
>CAVQBF010000015.1:0-9118 GCA_963710615.1 uncultured Ignavibacteriales bacterium | reverse complement strand
AACCAATTCCAGACTTGCACAAGCATATATTACAGCTTTCTGTAAAAAAGACATTGATGAAATATCAATTAAAAGTTGGGATGAGTATTAATTCTGATGAAAGATGTTGCTATTAAGAAACAAAATAAGCATAAATATCGAGAAGCGAAATAAATTGATAATTGGATTTTTCTTAAAAATTAATTTAGTTGTCATTAAGATGATTAGAGTAATTAGAAAGAATAAGCTCACTATTAAGAATCGAAATTATAAATCAATCTAACTGAATTTTAATTATTCCAATTCCCTTTATTATAATAAAATTTACGAAAAATAGGGATTGATTTAAATAAAACTCCTAATATTTAATTGTATCCTCTCTAGGAACCGAATGAAGAAAAGTTCCATATCTTTTTATTTCCTCCAGCCGACATGACCATACAATTTCATCATTCCAAACAGTAATATCAGGACAACCATCACACATGTTTTGATTACCATTTTTAGTAAAGTCAACAGGCTGAATAAATAAAATTGTTTGAAGATATGCACGTTTTAATAAATTGAATGGATTTTTTAACATTTTCACCATCGATCTTCTAATGCCTTTATCGAATGGCCACAACAAGATTAAAGCTAACCTACCTTTACTAGCTTCTTTGGGAGAAACATAGGAAAGGTATTTTCCCGAAAAGAAATGATAAGCAATAGTAATTAATTCCATAAATTTTGGGCCAAGGTATCCATAAATCTTTTTCTTTGAGCCGATTCTTTCAGTAAGTAACCATTTATATGAATCAACCTGTTCAGTTCCATTAAGATAGGCTAAAGGTGTAAAATTGGGATTATTTTTTTGCACTAAAGTTAACATATCTGTTGACAGAATATCAGTTTTTCGGTTTTCCATAGTATGATATCTCATCTCCTGCCAGTTAACTTTTTCACCTCCCGCATACCAATCGAATGGCAAATTAGGAGTAATATTTCTGTAAGCAATGAACACCATAGTCTGAACTACATTTATATTTTTCTGGGCCCAATCTACCAATTGGGGAATATATTGAAGAGTATCCTCATAAATTGTTGAATTAAATGAACATGATATTCCACCAACGCTATTTACCATACTAGCATATTCATATCTTAATTCATTAAGTTCAATTTCATTTTTATTTTTCCACTTTCTTGGGCGACCTTGTTTGCTATCCACATGAAATGTGAATCCGAACAAACCGGCATCCTTAAGTTTTTTCAATAGAGGAACATCTAAGGCTAAGCCATTAGTATTAAGGATTGGTTTTAACTTCCGAGAATATATCTCCTTCACAATCTCAATAATATTAGGATGCAACAATGGATCTCCACCAGCAATTGAGATGCAGTCAGAAGTTCTCTTCTTCTCAAACACATCTAATTCTTTTTTGATATCCGATAAGTTCTTATGCGAATCTTTTTCATTTTCTCTATAACATCCATCGCAAGCTAAATTACATGAAGACGTCGGTTCCAACCAAGAAATAGCATTATCTGCCAGATTCCAAGGCATTCTGTACAACTTACGGTGATCAAGGGTAATCGAATCCATTTTAAACCTCCCAATAGTGTTTATTTATTGTAAACTAATTAAGCTATTTTCAAGGGATGACATTTCAATTTTTGCTTTTTGTAAATTGAATTTCAAAAACTTTATAAACAACAAAAAATCCAATAATTATATAGAAATAGAAAAGAAAGAAACGATATAGAAAAGTAAAACTTAATAATTGGGGACTGTTTAAAATATTACTCATCAATGCTGCAATACTAAGTTCAACAAAACCACTACCCCCAGGTGTGGGAGCAAAAAAAGAGAGTAAAAGAATGAGAGATTGAATTGCAATAATATTAATTACTCCTACTTCTCCTCCTAAAGCAATGACTAAAATATAAGCGATTAAAAATCTATTTAAATAATAAAACACTGTGAAAACAAATGAAATAAGCAGAGATTTTGGAAATCGATTTATTAGGTTTCTACAAGTAAAATTGTATCCTTCCAAAACGAGGACTAGACGATGAAAAAATTTGAAAATATTTATCAAATATTTTTTTGATGTTTTTGTTTTATCTGATAGTACTTGTTTTATCCTAAATAATAATATTTCAGGTTTCAGTAGAGATAGAAAAATCAAAGTTAATATCATTAGAAAAATGATTAGACTATAATTCAAAAGATAATTATAGATTGTGGCTGTAAAATAATCTTGAAGTACAATTACACTCATTAAGCCTGAAATTAAAATTAATAGTAGGGACATTACAAAGGTTACAATACAGATTGCTAATCCATTTGAAATTGGAACTCCACCTACATTTAGCACATAAATCATCGCAGCTCCACCACCAACTTGAAATGGGGTAACAGCGCTACCAAAACTATCAGCCATGTTAGCTTTAAACACTAATTTAAAATTAATTTTGGGATTTAATATTTTGGCGATTACGAAGTAGCGAGATGTATCAAGATATATATCAAGTAAAGTTAGCCCAATTAGTATCCATAAATAATTGAGATTAAACTGATTAACTAATTCAAGGAATTTTTCAATATCCTCATATCTATATACCAGAACAAATGCTAAAATTGTAATTAGGATAAATGATATAAAGCCTTTTATTAAATAATTTGAGTTTGCCAAATTATTATAATATTTTGAGCCATATTTTAGGTTTGCGTCCCTCATCTAGAAGTCTTTTAATTATTCAGAGCTATTTTATAATTATTTATTTCCACTATGGGTCCGACTAATGATTCTGAATATCATATACAAATTCTTCTAATATCGAAGGCGATATAGGGTCACCATCAAATTCTATAGATTTTGAAATAATTTTTGTACACATGTTTTTAGTAATGGAATCCGCAACTTTACACTGAAGGCATTCCCTGGGACCGACATTCAGAATCGCATCTATATCAGAGTTCTTATTTTGGATGATTGAACCACCAATTGATAAAATTGATTCTCCAATTGAATCAATTCCTAAATATGGAGATATTTCTTTTATTTCATTTTTCAATTCGGGAAATTTTGGGACACCCAAATGTTCATGAATAATTGTATTTGGTATAATTTTCATTCTATTTCTTAAATAATTATTTACTATTGAACTAAGATTTGCTTTTCTATTATTTTTCCCATCATAGATATTTAAAAAATCAATCCATTCTGTGAATGGAATATGTTTTATTCTTAATCCTTTCTCCTCTAGTTTTTTTGAAAGATTTTGATTTGTAAACGAATCTAAACGAACGTAAAGTGCTCCAGCTAAAGAAACTGTTTTTACTTTTTTATTCGTTTTCAGTTCACCGAAATCCCTAGAAATATCTTCAAATAATTTTGAGAAACCGAATATTTGTTTTGTAATAATTTCTTTTATAAAATGTTTATTTGAGATATTAAAACTATTAGTTGATGAAAGTCGATTAATAATTAACGAGTGATAATAATTAAATAATATATTTGCTTCCCCTCGTGTCTTTTCAATTGGTCTAATATAGTCAGCACAAGCAACCAAGTTATCCATGCATATAAGAGCAAGGTAGATGATACCATTCAAACTAGCAGGCATTCCACTAAGTAGTTCATCGTCAGTCGTAGAAAGTATTGATACTCTATTTTGCAGGCGAAGCTTTTCAATAATGAGTCTATCTAATATGTGATAGTTTCCAAAACGACAAGGCCCATCACTACCCGGCATAAAAAAATAAATTTTATAATCTTTATCTAGGAAATTACTTTTATATATATATTTTAATAAACTTCCTAACGTTACCGACATTGGCAAACATTCTTTGCCTGAAGTAAATCTTCTTCCCATAGACAATGATTCATTATCTGGTTTGGGAAGGGCTTCACAATTTATTCCACTTCCTCTTAAAGCAGCAGCAACAGCACTGGATGCATGCCCAATATATGGTAATAATATTTTATCTCTAGAATTTAGAATTTGTGATAATCTAAAATTAGTTTTTTTGAATATTTCAGTGTGATTATTAGGAAAATTATCATGTGGAGTCTTTTTATACTCATGTACACAATGCAAGAATATTTCTAATCTCATTTTTGTTCCAACATTACCTTCATCTCCATCATTCTCAATTATTATTGATGGTTTACCCTCCATTATATAGTTGTAGTAATTTTCTAGGAAACTATCTGGGCCACAAGAATAGTTTGAACAAAATACACTGAATACATCTATATCCATCTTAATCTGTTGAGCAGCTAGAAGCACGTATTGCCCAAATCCCCAATACATATCGTTTATATCAACTCCATTGCTTTCAACCTTGTAACAATCCATAGGGATTGGGACAACCTTTAAGTCACGCAAATAACCATTTACATTAGAGCTTAGAAATTTGTTATGAATTGAATACTGTTTTCCAAGAACAACAATTGGGACAACATTGTTGATCTTACAATAATTAATTGCGTATTGACCAATAGAATGACAATCCGATTGAAACTTTAATTGAGTTTCACGAGCAATTCTAAATGCTGAGTTCATTTTACCAGCATTAATTCCAAGGGAAGTGGTGATTCTTTTACAGCTATCAAAAAAATCAGGTGAATTTAGATTCTCTTTACCAATTCTTATTGTAGGACTTAAACATTTCGATTTTTGATTGCTCTTGAGTGAGTTTTTAAAAATATTTGAAGTATTCTGTAACAATGGGCAACTTGCTGCTTCTTTAATCATTGTACAGTTAGTAGAGTTAATAAAAATTGGATTAAATAGATAATCTGGTTGATTGTCAAATAGCGAATACATTTCACCTATATGCATTAATGCAGGAGCGCACATAGAAATATTACAATGTTTTTTACCAATCGATAACAATGTTTCAGATGGATTACTTTTATGTATGATATGAAATCCCAATTCTGAAAAGAAAGAAGCAAAAAACGGAAATAATTCTGTAAGATGAAATTTATCAGTTATCGCAATTGTATTTGAGATTTGGTGATACTTTAAATTGATTATGATCGATTTAATCAATTCCTGTCTTTCAGAAAATGGATCGGGTAATTTTTTATTTAATTTCTCATTATTCTCTTTCTCCCACAAATTGCAATTTCCGCCCCAAAAGAACTCTTCTTCCTTTTTATTTTTTGTAAATGTGATCTTTTCAATTAAACATTGATTCCCTCTCTTGTTACAGCCGCTATTAAACTCACAATTAAATGTTTCCTTTTTCAAAAGATTGACATTTAGAATCTTGACAATATTTAAATCGTCATTTATATTTTTGAATGAGTTACTATTAGTTAGAAGAGCTGCTCCTAATGCACCAACAGTTCCTGGATTAGGGGGAATGAAAACTTCTCCTCCTGTTTGATGTACAACTGCACATGCTAGGGCGTCCATATTGAATGGCATTCCTTGACAGAATATTTTTTTACCGATCGATCGATTTTTCTTTACTCTATTTAAATAATTACTAATTATTGCATCAAATATGCCGACTGCAATAGTTTGCTCGTTACAACCAGAGGCAATTGCCTTTTCAATAACATCTGAAATAAATACAGAACAATGTTGACCCAAAGCAATTCCACTAGTTGCCTTTAATGCATTCTCATTTAAGTTTTCAAAATTATGATAATCCAAAAATCGATTGCATATTTCTTCCAGAAAAGACCCTGTGCCAGCACTACATGCGTCATTTAATGCAAAGTCGGTAATTATACCATTTGATAAGCTTATGAATTTTGAATCTTGTCCACCGATTTCAATTATTGTATCAACTGAATCACAATAATTGAGTGCGCCTCTAGCATGTGCAATAATTTCATTAACTATATTTATACTTGCATTACTAAACAAACTTCTTAACAAAGAACCTATCAGCATGCGACCGCTCCCAGTGACAGCGCAACCAATAATTCTAATATTGCTATTAATATCTTTAAGCAGATCTCTTACTAATTCTTTGACGGCATTTAGTGGATTTCCATTAGTTTTAACATATGCACTATATATAATCTCATTTGTTCCATATTTGATCATGAGTAATTTTGATCCCGTTGAGCCGATATCAAATCCAATAATAGTATTGATCACATCCCCATTAAAATTGATTTTGGAATGATGGGACAATCTCTTAACTTTATTTTTAAACTGGTAAAGAGAGGGAGTACTTTCCCAAGAGTTAAAATTCTCGACGATAAGATTATTTTCGTAATTTGAGTTCAAATTCCCTTTTTCAATTGCAGATAAAGCACATCCGATAGCATCAATATAATAGTCGGTTTCATTTGCTGATAAGAGCTCAATACTGAATGACTTTAAAATCGTTTGAATACCTTCTCGTACTCTTAAATATTTCGACACCCCGCCAGTTAACAGACAATATTTAATCTGGGGATCAGGGTTATAATTGCTTAGTATGTTTTCACTAAGAGCTTCAAATAATCCAATAATTATACTTTCTTTTGGTTCACCTGTGTTATGTAAATGAGTTATTCTAGATTTCAATAATACCGGACAACGGCCCGAAAATATAGTTGGTTTACAATCATTATTCTTATACAATTCTGGTTGGTTCGTTGGTATATCAAATCGATTAAGAATGTACTTTATAAAATTGCCACTACCTTGTGCACATTTTACATTTTCTTCAAAACTATTTATTTTATTGTCCACAATTTCTAAAATTGAATTAGTTTTATGCCCCATAGAAAGAATAGTACAATTATAGTTACCATATAAATGGTTAAAACCTTTTAATCTAGCATATTTGCTGGGGAGGCGAGAAATATTCGTTATGGTACTCAGTGAACCTGTTGCATTTATACTTTTCACTGTCTTGATGTCGATAGATTTAATTATTGATTTTAATGTTTCTGAAGGATTATTGAAATGCTCATATGTATTCAACGAATCAACTTTTATACCTTTCTTCTCACAAAATAGTTTAGCAGTTTTAATTGAAGAAGAACCAATATCTATTCCGTAATATACCATAACAAATTAACTCATAACTAAAATTTCGGTGTAAGGTTATCTATACAATCTATCAAATAGCTGACGGGTCTATCAATAAAATGGTTGATTTCAACAATACAATTTCTAGTACAAAGCTTTGGGTTTTTTGTACATTCTGGCAAATTCTCTTTGTGATAAGCTTCGGACATCAATTCATGCAAACTATTGTAATCAAACAAATTTCCATATATTTTATTTTTTGTCATACATGGATAAAATACTGCACCATCAGGATAAATTCTGGGATTCATTGTAGGATAGCAATTTGGGATATTCCCATTTAACATGCTATCTAAATATAAATCCGTAACAACAAAATTTTTAGAACCATTTTTTTTCATTTTTTTTATAGCATTAACTAATTTGATATATTCTTGATTACTTAGAAGATTTTCTGATTCTTCCATCCAAGAATCTATTGGTTGTGGTGCAATGTATATATCGTTTTCTTCACAAAAATCAATTACATCATAAGCATCATTGATTAGATCCTTATTAATCAAATTGTTAGCTACCATTACAAAACCTAGCTCTTCTTGAAGACTTGCTGCATATTTTATGTTACGAATGATTCTATCTGATGCATTCTCAACACCTAATATTTTATCCCATTTATTATTATTTACAGAATCAAGACTGACTATTAAGTAATCCAAATATTTGAGTATGTCTAAATTATTGTGAAGATTATAACCATTTGTTATTAGCCATAAAGGTTTAAAGTTTAATTCAACGGCTTTTTGTAAAATTAGGTTTATGTCTTTTCTTACCAAAGGCTCTCCACCTGTAATATAAAGTCCAGGATTATGTGGTCGAATTTTATTAAGTAGGGTGAATATCTTTTCAGTATTTAGTTCTGGGTAATTTTTGATTAATGTATTGCAGTAGGAACACTTAAGATTGCATCTTAGAGTAATAAAGAAACTCACAGATAGAGAATGCAAAAATCGATTTGAAGTAAAATGACGTGATAAAATATTCTTAACCACATTCTTATGAAATTCGTATGAAACATTTTTTAGACGGCTCTTCATTTTAATCTCCATTGTAGAAATTTTGAAATAGCCAATAGAATAAATAAGAATAGAGAATTATATTTTAATAATACTTATAATACTCAATTTATTTCTAATTTTCTATAACAACCAAAAATAAATTCAAGCTTCAAATAATAATAGTATTTGTATCTTTTATCTTGATGAAACTTAGAATAAAAATAGAATTGAAATGTCATGGAATTGTCAAAGAATGGTAATAAGTACTAAATTAATTTATATAATTCCCCTTGAAGTAACTAGTTTTAAGTTTCAATAACCAGAGAAGCTAAATAGTGATAAAAAGAGTCCTAATACAATTGAATATTTAAGCAAAAGAAAAATTGATCTAGTAATTAATATTCCCAAAGATCATACAAAGAATGAATTGGATAATGATTATACGATAAGAAGAAGTGCAATTGATTTCAACATTCCTCTTATAACCAATTCCAGGCTGGCTCAAGCATATATAACAGCTTTCTGTAAAAAAGATATTGATGAAATATCAATTAAAAGTTGGGATGAGTACAGCTTGCCCAAGCATATATTACAGCTTTATGTAAAAAAGATATTGATGAAATATCAATTAAAAGTTGGGATGAGTATTAAGCAAAAATTACATTTGATTTTGCGTAAGCCTTAATGTCTATCTCAATTTCACCATTAACTCTAAAAAATAATTTTACTTTATTATTTTCATCGATAGCCAGATCCCTATTCAATCCAATTAGCATTATATGAAAACTTCCCGGCTTTAACTCAACAGTAGAGTTTTTAGGAATTATTAAATAATCAATATGGCGCATTCCCATCATATCATTTCTTTTATATAGGTCTCGTGAATTTCAACTACTTTTGCTAAATCAGAACTTGCAGCATAAAGTGTGTCATCGATATCCATATTATTTTTGATCTTCATAAAAGCGGCTGTATTACGATTCATACTGCCCGGACGCATCCAAGTATTGGAAATTATAAATGATTCTTCATCAACTACTTGTTTAGTTTCTTTTTGCTGGCAAGAAATTAGAACTAAAGCTAAAATAAATATTAATGTAATTTTCATG
>CAVQBF010000014.1:0-22223 GCA_963710615.1 uncultured Ignavibacteriales bacterium | reverse complement strand
GCATCTCACCAATTTGATTTTTTAGATTTTTTATTTGAACCAATTAAATTAGTAAATGGTGTTTCAACAAATCAATTAAAACTTTATGAAGTAGAAGATATTGTTTCAGCATCATTTTTATTTGAAAATAATATCATTGGCAGCGGAACTTGGTGTTTTACAGCGCCGGAAAATGAGGCACTGGATAGTACGAAAATAATCGGCAGTAAAGGTAAAATCACATTTTCTTTTTTTAAGCCAACTCCAATTGAGCTCAATAAAAACGGATCTGTTGAAAAATTTGAGATCAATTATCCTCAACATGTTCAGCAGCAATTGATATCAAAAGTAGTTGAGGATATTCTTGGAAATCAAAATTGTTTAAGCACTGGTCTTAGCGGAGCTAGGACAAATTGGGTTCTGGAGAAGACAATATTGAATAAGTAAATATTATTAGAATTAAAAATTTATTTATTCAATTAAAAATAATGGTTGAATTTATATTAGTGGCTAAACGTAAAATAACTTGATTGTTGACCAGACAGATTTGCACAAATTAACTATGCAGAAAGAATCAAGTAGATTTTAAGTCAATCAAAAATGCACTTAGGACTTTTTTTAGTTTATTAAAATTTAACAAAAGCACTCCAAATCTTACAATATTAACAACCTGATTGGGCTCGTTAGGTTAATCAACAGTTATAATGTTCCCAACCAGCTTCTCGCTAAATTTAATTTTACTTTTTTAGTGTTAGCTTCAGTCACAAAACAATATTTTTTAATCAAAATAGGCGCTATTAACTACGCAATGAATTAACTAAGAAACGAGATAATAAATATCACATTCAAGGAATTAGTGATTCCGAGTGAAAACAGCGCAACCGCAAAATATTTCAAATTGCTATTATTCTTTACATTTCCTCAATAATTATTAATTTTTCAAAACTAATCTAAATCGAGCGTTACCGTCTTCAAGATGTTTAATAGCTTCATTTACATTATCCATAGGAAATTCCTCGACTGTAGGATAAATATTGTGTCTTACACAAAAATCAAGCATTGTTTTAGTTAATGCTGGACTTCCTAGTGGACTTCCACCAACTGATTTTTCACCGCTAATTAAACTGAATGCGGGAATTGCCATCGGCTCCAAAACGGCACCTACTGTATGAAATTTTCCTTTAGGCGCTAATGTGGTTAAGTAAGAATTCCAGTCCAAGCTAACATTAGTTGTGTTTAAGATAAAATTTAAACTTCCGGTAATAGATTCTAATTCCTGAGGATCTTTAGAATTTATTACTTTTGTTGCGCCCATTTCAAGAATCTGATCTTTTTTTGAAGGATTTGAGCTAAAAGCAACAACTTCACAACCCCAATGTTTTAAAAATTTAATTGCCATATGTCCTAAACCACCAATTCCAATAACACCAACAGAATCTGTTGGTTTAACACCAGATAATATTATTGGATTAAAAACTGTAATTCCACCACAGAGCAAGGGTCCGGCTTTGCTCATATCAATAGCTTCCGGAAGAGGAATTGCCCAAGACCAATGTCCACGAACATAATCAGCAAAACCTCCATGCCTCCCAACAATTGTTGACTCGCTCTTAGAACAGAGGTGATGTTCACCACTCATACATTCATGACAACTCATACAAGATGCAGAGAACCAGCCTAATCCTACTTTATCTCCAATTTTTACATTTTTAACAGCGTTACCAGTAGCTACTATTTCACCAACAATTTCATGACCAGGAACAATTGGATATTGTGTCATTCCCCATTCATTATTTATCATGCTTAAATCGGAATGACAAATACCACAATATGAAACTTTAATATCTACTTGTTCAGATCCTAATTCACCTAACTCATAAGAATAAGGTTTCAATTTGCCTTTTGGCTCCATTGCCGCGTATGCATTTATTTTCATATTTTCCTTTGTTTTTTATTGTTACTATCAGATTATTTTTTTATTTCACCAGTTTCTAACTTAAATCCATTTTTTTATCACTTAATGAGATAAGAATCTATAAAGGGATAGACGATCTCTTTATACTGATATGAAATATAATTAAATTAAATCAAATTACCAGAAAAAAGTTGACACTATGAGAAATGTGATTTTGATTATTGGATCTTCTTGCCATTGAGGGAGTTGAAAATACATTATTTTTAGTATCTTATATCATGACATTATACATTGATGGCGACGCACTTCCAAACTTATTAAAACCAATTTTATTTCGTGCAATAAAAAGAGAATCACTACCAACTATTGTTGTATCTAATAAACGCATACATATTGGTGATTCTGAATATATTTCCTATACTATTGCTGGTTCCGGACCAGATGAAGCCGATAACAAGATTGTTGAGATGGTTAAAGAAGGTGATTTGGTAGTTACTTCTGATATTCCTCTGGCTGATCGTATTGTTTCAAAGAGTGCCTATGCTATTAACCATTCTGGTAAATTATTTGATGCAGATAATGTAAAACAGGCTTTGGCAATTCGCGATTTAATGCAATCCATACGAGATACTGGCGAAATTACTAAAGGTCCGGCTCCGTTTAATAAAAAGGATGTTCAAAAATTTGCTAATCAATTAAACCAATTCTTGAATAGGCAGAAAAGATATAAGTAGCTTTCTATTACTTCAAGAGTTTCTCAAACTCAACTTCCGATAGACCAATCTTGTCCCAAAGAAAGTTTAATATCACTATTGAAGAAATATGATGCCCAATATGTATTAGAGGTCGAATTCAAGTCCAACAAATAGATCAAATTACTTCTGAAAATAGAACCAAATAATAGCAATCTATCTGGGGAAATTACAATTGAATTCAAAATCAAAAATAAGTTACTCAGAAAACTAATCGATAAATTAATTTATGCTTGTTGCTGTATTAAACTTCGGATTTAATTTTCTGTCTTCTAAAAAGTTATAAACACTAATATAAACTGTAGGAATCAATACTAATGTGATTAATGTTGAAACTGTTAGTCCTCCAATTACTGCTCTTGCAAGTGAAGCTTGAATTTCACCGCCCGAACCTGTCCCGAATGAAAGCGGAAGCATTCCAAGTACAGTAGTAAAAGTTGTCATAAGTATTGGACGAAGCCTTAACTTTCCTGATTGCAGAACTGCATCTCTTATATTAAGACTTTGTTCACGACGCATTAGGTTTATATAGTCAATAAGAACAATAGCATTATTTACAACTATGCCAATCAGCATAACAATTCCCATTAGACTTTGAATATTTAGTGATGTGCCGGTAATAAGTAAAGTAGGAACTACCCCAATCATTGCTAGCGGGACAGAAACCATTACAATAATGGGATCGAGAAAACGTTCAAATTGGGCAGCCATAACCATATAAATAAGCACGAGTGCCATAATAATTGATAATGTAAAATCATCTTGAGCTTTTTGCTGCTCCTCATATTCGCCGCTAAATACTAGTGAAAAATCTTCAGGCAATGAATAACCTTCTAATCTATTTTGTAACTTTTCAACGACATCACCTAGTGCTGCTCCGCTTATTAGATTGGCAGTAATATATGTAACACGTTGTGAGTTGATCCTATCAATTTCGGTTGCACTTCTTCTACCTTCAGTAGAGACTACAGCTGATACGGGAACAATATCTCCGGAATTTGTTCTTAGAGAAACATTTTTAAGATCAAGTGTGCTTAAACGGTCAGTTGGTCTAAGGCGCACTATAATTGGGAATTCGTCTCCACCTTCCCTAAAAACTCCAGCTCGACTTCCTCCAATATTTGTTTGAATTACCTCGGCAACTTGTCTTACAGTCAATCCTAACTCTGCAATTTTTTCTCTATCAATAATTAAGTTCTGTTCAGGCCTTCCTTCTCTTCTGCTAATTCTAACATCCTCGACTTCAGTAACTTGTCTGATTATTTTTTCAATATCTAGTGCAATTTTATCTGCAAACTCCAAGTCATATCCTCTTAATTCGAGCTGAATTGCTTCTGCACCACCTGATCCAAATAGTCGACGCAGCATCCATAATCCCGATTGTGCGCTAACTCTAACTTCTGCACCGGGAATTTTACCGGCTACATGCTTTCTTATTTTATCTGCCAATTCAAAACTATTAATCTCCCTTTCCCCAGCACTTTTTAATGATAATTCAACTTCAGCGTCACCCGGTCTTATTTCAACAGACATATGTTTTACCTGATCCATTGGAGTTACTTCTCTAACAAGATATTCTAGATCAGTCAAGTATTCCTGAACAACTGCTATATTTGTCCCTTGAGCCATTTCCAATTCCACATCGATCTCATCAGCATCTGTTTGAGGAGCAAGCTCAACAGGAATAAGTGGAAATAATAAAATTGTAGCTATTAAGAGAGCAGCTGTGGAAACAAAAACTAACTTCCGATGATCAACTGCCTTTTCAAGCCAAACCGAATAAGTTGATTCTAATCGTTGAAACCAATTTCCCCATATCAATCTCTTTTGCTTTTTACCATTATTACTAATTTTTAAGAACCGGCTTCCTAACATTGGGACTAAAGTAAGAGCAACTACCAGTGAGCATAAGAGGGAAAAGACAACTACTATTGCTAATTCCTTAAATAACATGCCGGAAACCGTCTGCATAAAAAGAACCGGTAAAAATATTACCGAAGTAGTAAGAGTTGAAGCTGTAATTGCTCCTGCTACTTGTTTGGTCCCAATTAGTGCACTATCAATAGCATTTTTTTTATTTTCACGCAGTCTCACCATATTTTCAAGCACAACAATAGCATTATCAACAATTAGTCCTATTCCAAGGGCAAGTCCTCCGAAACTCATTTGATTTAATGTTAAGTCGTTAAAGTATAAGAGCGCTATTGTAGCAATGAGTGAGATAGGAATTGAGAGTGCGATAATAAAAGTGGATGAACCATTCCGTAAAAAAATGTAAAGTATTATTATAGCTAGGAACCCGCCCCAGATTGCTGAGTTCTGAACATTATCAATTGAGTTTTGTATAAATTCACTTTGGTCTATAACAAGAAGAAAATTCAGATCCTTACGCTCCTGATTAATTTGATCCATCATTGCACGGACTTTTTCTGCAACTTCTACAGTATTAGCTCCGGACTGTTTGCGTATCCCCAAGCGAACCATAGGTTGCCCATCGATATAGACAACTCTATTTACGTCCTCAAAACCATCAATAACTTCTGCTACATCTTTTACGCGTATTGGCTTCTCATCAACAACCTTTATTATTGTATTTGCAATTTGCTCCACTGACTGAAACTCTCCTCGGGTCCGAACATACATATCGTTCATTCCTTCACGCATATCTCCGCCAGGAAGAGTGACATTCTCTCGCTGAAGAGCCTGTTGAACATCGGTTGCTGATAACTGACTTGATGCTAATCTGTCTCTTTTAAGCTGTATTTGTATCTCTCTATAAATTCCTCCCCATAAATCTACAGAACCCACTCCAGGAATTTGTTCAAAGCGCTGTGAAATTTCTCTTTCTATTACCCTGGTAAGCTGTTCCATATTGCGAGATGAACGAGCTCCTAATATAACGACAGGAAAATTATCGGGATCAAATTTCCATAATCTGGGAGATTCAACTTCAGGCGGAAGATCATCACGAATTCTGTCTAATGCTGCCCGAACATCATTTGCAGCTTCATCAATATTAACACCTTGAGCAAATTCCAGAGTTACACGACTTCGGCCTTCACTCGATGAAGATCTCACTTCCTCTAAATTTGGTACACTGGCTATTGCATTTTCAACACGATCAGTGATAATGGTCTCAATCTCTTCTGGTCCTACATTGGGATAGATAGTATTAATGCTCAATCTTGTGTATTCAATTGCGGGGAGTAAATCTACCGGTAAAAATCTAAGACTCATAAAACCAAGTACAATAACAATCAGAAAAATCATTGTAGTCGTAATTGGACGTTTAACCGCTGTTTCAGTAATGTTCATTCTGCTTATTTCCTTCCAGGATATTAATTAAAATTTTCTTAATTAATATTTTGATTTTCTTTCTTATCTTGATTCATAACTTTTTTTAACAAATCTTGACTCTGCATGTTCTGCAGTTCCTCAACACGGTCCCAATCGAGAACATTCACTCTTGCACTGTCAGACTCACCACCTAAAAGATTCTGACCGAGTGTTATAACCCAATCTCCTGGTTCCAATCCGCGTATTCCTGCCTGCATACGTCCTTTTGCAACGATCTCCACGGGAATAAATTTAAATTTAACAGGTTCCGAAAGTTCTATAGGGTTATCTGAAATGGCACCAGGTTTCAACTTTAACATAAGTGAATCACTTGCAACATAAACACCTGTAACTCCGGTTGAAGGATTTTCATATAATGCACTAAGAGGCACGATTGTAGCTTGATCACTTTCACCATAGAATATATCAACAGTCACAAACATTCCAGGATTCAATCGGCCGTTAGGATTATTTATATCAATTTCAGCAGTTGTACTATGAGTAATAGGGTTTAGAAATGGGGAAATTCTTGATAAAGACGCTTCTAATTTATTAGAAGGTATATTTGCTGCTAATATTTCACTTCTTTGACCAACATTTATATAATTCAACATCAAATCTGTAAGAACCACCTCGATTTTTAGACTGTTCAGTTCCCCCAATGTAAATAATCTTGTATTTGGATTTACGCGCATACCTATTTCTGCAGACCGATTCCCAATTGAGCCCGAAACCGGTGCTCTAATAATTGTTCTGGATAAATTTTCTTTCCTTTCATCAATAGTTGCGCGCGACTGATCAACACGAGCTTTGGCTAAATCAAGATCAGCTTCTGCAGATATTGCACGAGTTTTTACATCTTCAAATTCCGAGTCACTTATTAAATCCTTTTCTGCCAGTGTCTCAGTTCTTTTTAATTCAAGAAGTATTTTATTTAATTCTGCCTCAGCCTGTTTTTTTTGAGCAGACGTTATAAGATAATTTGCCTCAGCTTGTTTTAATTGTTCCTGATATTCTATGTCTCTTAATTTTATTAGAGGATCTCCTTTTTTCACCATGTCACCATTCATTACATAGATATCAGTAATTACTGCACTGATTTGTGGGAAAAGCTCTACCTGATTTTTGGCTTTAACAACACCGGTTAGTCTCTCTGTTAAGGGGAGGGAACCATATTTTGCTTGTACCGATTGAACCGATGGCATAAATTTATCGTGATTGTTATTAGTTGAATTGGGATCGCTACCGCATCCCGTAAGAAAAAAAAAGATTAATAATAAAGCAGCGAGTTTTTGTTTAACACTTTTAAAAGAGACCTTAAATTTCAAAACTATTTTCCATATCTTAATTGAATACAAAATTATTTGCTTAAATTTTTCAAAAATAATTTAAATCTATAATTATAAATAATATTATTTTGATCAATTATTTTTATCTAGTAAATATAAATGAATTTACGGTGACTTAGTATAGACTGCATATTCTAAAAAACAATTATTTTGGACAAAACCTTTTATGTCATATAATTAATCCCAATATCTAGTAAATAGATATGATTGCCAAAATAAAACTAACTTTCCCAGCATATCCGAAATAATTAATATAATACCGATTTTATTATGGAGTTAATTATGCTGGACACAGAATAATGTAATTGAAAAATATTCCAAATTTTGGGATCAACCATTCATAACTTCTGCAAAGTCCTCGAGTGCAAATACTCATGTAACAAAGAAGCTATAAGAATTGAGTGTAAGAATTGAGTATAAGAATGGGTATATGTTTTATCTTTACCCGAATTTTACAATAATTACTACAACATCAGCATTGTCTTCATGGTATCTTCAGATCTACCACTGAGTAAAACCACCGAGCTAAAAGAAATCTAGAGGGCCTGTAATTTGTGATTATACTATTACTTGATTGTTTTTCCTTTTGAATTCTATTATGATCGATTAAAGCCCAATTTATGTTCGAGGCTAATATCTAAGTATAATTTTCCATAATAAAATTCCCAGCTGGAATTTTCACCTTTAAAACCGCCAAGTCCCACTATTCATTATGCATATTGTTACCTGTCGTTTTTTTTATTCGCCACCTTTTGATCTATATATAAATCCCAATCCATGATATAGGCTCTGAAAAGGAACATGTCCCTCGTTTTCATAGATTTTTAATTTACAAGATATATTGTTTTTTGATGCAATCCTTTGACTAAAATCTACAAGCTGCTTTTTTATTACTCCTTTGGTGTCTAAAAAATCAGTCATACCGTGCGTAAGAAAAATATTAGTCGGCTTGTCTTGCTCAGCCTTTAGAAAATTAGATGTTAGGTTAAAAAAATATTCTTCACACTCAGGAAATCCACCGCTACAAGTGATAAATGAATCAAATGAATTTGGACTTGTTAAAAAGCAATACAATGTGAATACTGCACTTAAAGATTGTCCACATAATATTTTTTCATTTGTTGTTCTGTATGAACTATTGACATAAGGAATTAATTCATTTTCGATAAACATTTTAAAATCTTCGGCACCCGGTTCTCCTTTGAAAAAACTAGTATTGGTTGGCATCATGTCTCTGTTCCTATTAGTATTTTCAATCATAACTACTATCATTTCAGGTATTAATTCGTCAATGTAGGTTAACCGATTGATTGCCCCAATAGTCTCAGAATATAAGTCTATGTCTCCATCAAGGCGATAAATGACCAGGATAAGATTTATCTGATTCATCATATCCTTTCGGAAGATTTATTATAATTTTTCTGTTTTCATTCAGAACTGTCGAATAAATTGAGTCTTTAAATCCGAAATTTATCTCCTGGCTAAATAAAACAGTCGCGGATAGCAATATTAGAGTAAGTAATGCTTTTGTCTTCATTATAATTTTCTCTTTTCATTATTGATACTAGTTAATATAGCGGGCAATGTATTTAATTAAATTTCATCATCAACTTCCAGGCTACAGCAACAATCTGTACAAACACGATTTATTAATAATACGACCCTGAAAAACAATTTGCCCCGCAGATCTTTTACGGGGCTCTCCTCTTTTAACGGCGGGTTATGTGTGTTTTTCTAATCCTTGATTATTTTGTCCTTTTGAATTCTATCATAGTCATTCAAAGCTAACTTGATACTTGAAATAACTGTTTCCGGATCATCCTGCATAACATTATGTCCGGAGTTGGAACAATAAAAAAACTTTCCATATTTCAACGGATCTAATAATGCTATCCAGCGTTTCATCTTTAGGTTGTTATTAATTCTGAATAATTTCTGTTTATCAAAGATGGTTTCTCCTCTATCATCACCCTCAGTCGAATAACCTCCCGCCATTATAAAATGTACAGGAACATCTGGTAAAGGAATGCTGGTGCATTCTTCAAATCCAGACGCGTTTAATTTTGAGGATATTTTCACTTCTTCAACATAAAAATTCGGCATTTCGGCATAAAGTTTTTCTTTGAAATCATCATACGGTTTTGCAAACATAGAATCGATTTGATGCTGAGATAATCCAATTTCTAAATATGGAAGATCTCCATACCCTTTCTTTTTTGTGAAATCTATAGGATCAACAAATATAAGTCCGGCAATTTCATCTGGGTAGTATGAAGCAAAACTTCTTATATACGCTCCGCCGAAAGAATGTGCTACTAATAAGTATGGAGGCTTAAGATCTTTTTCTAAAAGCATCTTCCTTAAATTTTCTACAATATGTTTTGTGGTTGGGGGAATACTATCATTTTCGGACTCTCCAATTCTTGGTCGGTTATAAGAAAATACTGCTGATGTTTTCGATACTTCAGTAATCACAGTTTCCCAATTACCATATCTGCTAGCCATGCCATTTTCAAATACAATTACCGGAGTATCCCTCCGGTTGTTCTCTAAACCGGATGTGAATATTTCAACCTTCTTTCCATTCACACTGAGAAATTCTTTTTGTCCAAAACTATTACTACTCAATAACAAAAACATTACAATTGCCGATATTATTATTCGTTTCATTGAATTTATCATTAACCAAGCTCCTTAGATTAAATTTATAGATTATACACATAATTATTCGTTAAGCCGGCTTATCCTGTGGCTGATTTACTAATCCCACGTGTTAACCACGCTTATTTTTTAATGCTAATATTTTAACCGCTTTCCTTTATATCTAATCTTACATAACTTTCGCTTTTAGTTTTTCTATGATTTCAGCACTTACCCACATAACATCCTCGTTTTCATTTGCAAACCAGCGCGTGAAAAAAAGATATTTGCCATCAGGTGATAACGCAGGAAATCGCTCACCCCAATCGGTATTAATTGCTTCACCTAAATTATGTGCTTCTGTCCAACTACCATCGGAAAGTCTGAAACTTATGAAAATATCTTGTTGGTTATTAAAACGATTTGAAGAGAAAAGAAGATAGCTCTCATCGGGTGCAATAAAAGGCATCCAATTAAGCACTCCCTCAGTAGCATTTATACTTGCTGGCAGTAATTCTGGTTTTATATAAGTTCCATTAATATATTCTGACCGATAAATGCCAAAATTGTTCATTGTCTCTAAGCTTTCAGCATGGCCAAAGAAATAAAGTGTGCTATTACTTGTAATCGATGGACCATACAGATACTTCAGTTCAGGGAAACGTGTGATAAGATTCAAACTTTTTGGTTCACTCCAATTTTCTCCTTGTTTTTCTATAAAGTAAAGACCTTTTTCTTCCTCAGTCTCGGCTGAAATGAAATAAAGCCTATTACCATCAGGAGAAAAGGCAGGCATGCCCCCAATTGGAGAGGGTACATATGCTGTCCATTGACCTTCTAAGCGGTGCATAGTTTTAAGGAATATTTCCGTCTTCGCTTCCTTGTGACGTAAGTTCGATTGCCAGTAAACTTCATTGCCATCGGGTGAAAAAGTTGGATAGCCATGTTCAACTGTACTATCAACTGAGATAATTCCAGGAGCAAACACAACAGGGATGTCTCCAGGTAAAGGCTGCCCGAGATAGTCTCCTTTTAGATCAGTAATTTTTTGTGGGGAATTTTCCTGCATAGCCTTATCTTTAAGTTTTTTAATAATTCCCGTACTCACCCAATAAATGTTTGGCAATCCACCTTCTTCGCTATATCTACTAAAAAATAAAAATTTACCATCGGGAGTGATACTCGGGCATGTTTCGTTAAAATTAGAATTTACTGTACTTCCAAGGTTAATTGGTTTTGTCCACGTTCCGTCATCCTTCTTAAAACAAACGTGAATATCTTTGTCTTTTGTTTTGTCATTATCTTTTAGTGCGTCGATCAGCATAAAATCTTGCAATGGGGCAATAAAACCGTGGCTACCGTATTCAATTCCGGCTTCGAATATTTCGGGAAATTTGTCATCTCTGTTGGGAGCATAATACATTTTTCCTTTTGAAACATTTTTATAAAAAAGATCTCCATTTTTTGCTGCATTTGAATAAAAAACAATATCATCATTTATCGGAGAGTCAAGTTGTATTGGATCGGCCCACCAGTTTTCGGAACGGCTTGCTTGCCAAATTTTGACATCTCTAGAATCATAGGCTGTGAAATATATTTTTTCGCCACTATGATTCACAAAAGCCTCCATTTCTTCTCCTTTTAACCCTTTTGTTAAATTTGCTTTTTTAGGGTTCGTCCATTCTTTATCTATAAGTTTTGAGAAATAAACACTTGAACCTTCTTCTTCCCTGTGAGCCGTAAAGTATATTTCTTTTAAATCAGGAGAAAATGAAATACCATATTCATATCGTCCATTTACAGAAACAATTCCGGGAGCAAAAATAACAGCTGAATCACCAGGTGGGGTTTGGTTGTAATAATATCCTTGATTACCTATAATATTTTCTTTTTTAAATTTGTTTTCTCTAATCAATTTTAGAGTATATTCCAGCGTATATTCCTTATCATCTAATAAGTCCTCTAATGTTGGAGTTACTTTATAATCCGGTAACACTCCGGTTACTTCATCATTATTATGACCCGGCATATAGACTTTTGAAAGAGCAGTGATGCAAAACATTTTTGTTTCAGGTAGTTCAAATTGATTCCCATCACCATTACTTAATAATGGTTGTCCTGACTCTTGTCCCACAATAAACGCATTATGATAGCATTTTGCAGCCGCAGAAAAACAGGTTCCAGTAGAATAAGACAATGGTCCTGTTAAAATATAAGTTGAACCTGAGAACCGATTATTACGGTCAGAACTATGCTTTGGGTACTCTTCAATAAAATAGCCATCTTGAATATGGCCTTCTGATTTTTTATCCTCAATAAATTCCTTTGTTAAGGGACTTATTTTTGTCATTTTTTTCTCGAGCATACTGTATGGTTCAGCAGTAAAATAAGACATTAAAGAATCGGCTAAGTCGCTTAATCCACTTCCGCTGAGATTATCTATGATCAAATAATCTATTTGTTTCTCAGAGATTACAGTGAATGCAGAATCCATAAAATGTATAAAATCCTTTGGAGGCATATACATTCTTTTATATATGTAGGCTATATCATCGTCATAAAAACGCAACTCAAATTTTGGTTTTGAGGGTTCTTGAAAGTCATCCCACTTGGCTCCCTTTAATTTCAACTCGGATTTATCAACCGTAATATTAAAATCAGAAAAAGAACCATAAACAAGTGCCATATAAATATGAAAATCTTTCTCAAGCCTTTTTGTTTTATAGGTTTCTTTCTCTCCGGGTATATACCTAATAAGGTTCCGGATAATGTCTTCGGATGAAACCTCATTTATTTTTTCAATAACAGAGCCTTTAACAAGCGTCTTATTTTCAGTTAGGTTTTCCTTTATATAAAGTGAGTCGTTGTAAATAATCACCTTAAAAGGAAACAAAGGACTATCCTCATTGGGACACAATGGACCATTATTTATAAGGGTTGTATGCCCATCAATAGAGACAATTGGTTGCATAATCCTAAAGAAATCCAGCGAAGACATTGGCTTGGTGATATTTTTCTTTATGCTGTCAATTCTGCTTTGTAAATTATTGGATTTGTAGTGATTTAGAAATGTAGGATGAACATCCTTTAATTTGGAAACCAGAGTGTCAATATCTGCCTTTATTTGCGTTGGCTCCAAAAGTTGAGGAGTTTTTTCTTGTCCAAGTAAGGCTACATGAATTATCAGAATCAAAAGAATAGAGATATTTCTTATTACATTTTTCATATTTAAGCGTCCGTTTAATTTTTAATAATACCGCTGTAACTTATTTATAAAGACTACTAAACGAACCAAAAGTTGCTTAGAATTCTTTTCATTTTATCTTTCCAAAAGTATTCTCCATAACATCAAGCGCAAACCTAGAATTTACAGTAACCGGTCCAATCCCCATATCGATGGCTACTTCAAGTGCTTCCATAACTTCGTTAATAGTAGCACCATCCTTATACGCTTGTTCAATATGCCATTGCATGCATGATTCGCAATTTGTAACAGCACCGATTGCTATTGCAATCAGTTCTTTTGTTTTTTTTGGTAAAGCTCCATCACAAAATGTTGCATCCCCCATTTCTAAGAAGAGTTTATAAACCTTTGAATTCAGCTTTTCAAATCGAGCATTTGATTCTTTTCTTTTGTCATCAATTTCTTCAAATTTGTTCATTCTTTAATCTCCAAATAATATTTACTAATTGTCTATTTTGTGTTTACTGGCAATATCAGCTAAGTCGTTTTTAAGTTTTTATTATTCTTCATTTTCTAACTCTTTTAGTAAATCTTTTACCTCATTATTATTAGGTTCGATTTCCTGTGCTTTTGATAGAGCTTTTTTAGCTAAGTTGATGTCTCCTTTTATTTTATATGCAAACGCTAAATCATAATAAACATGCCACGAATCAGGGTACTCTTCCCGATTAAATAAAAATAATTTTTCTGATGCACCTAAATCATAATCTATTATCGTTCTGCCTAAAGCACTTATTTCCTCTTCATTATAATTATAGTTGTTAAAATTTATTGATTTATGATTTTTGTAAGTTAAGATTGCAGAATCAATATTTTCCTGTAAAAATGTGTTTAATAAATTCGTTGGTTCAGAATAATTTTTACTCATCATATTCTGCATAATTATTTTTCTGTGATCTCAGACTCAACAGTTTTTTCTCTGATATTTTATTCTCGTTTAATGTTGCATCAAAAAAAGCTAAAGCACTCTCACAAATAAATTGATAACTATTTGAAAAATTATGTTTTGTTGTATTGGTGTCGCAATTATCAAAATATGTCCAAAAGGATACAAAGCCAAAATGGGAAAGATGAGGCATTCTAAAGAAGAACTTTTCTTTTGATTTTATTGAATTAAAAAAAGGATATACCGAATTGCTACTACCATTGCCCACAAGAAAATATGGAACATCAGTTTTGTCTACATCATAATCTTTTAGTTTTGAAAGAGATATGTATAATGAATAGTCTTGACTGCCATCCATGCTAAAAATAGCTTTTACATTATTATGTTTCATTTGGAAGATAGCCGTTGCCAATCCACCAGTGCTAAAACCAATTAACCCTATATTAGAATAATTTATTTTGATCTTGTTTTCTATGTAATCAAGAATAAACTCCATATCCTCAACTTGTGCTAATATACTTTCCCCTATGTCTTTACGCTCAATTGAATTAGGACCTGCTGAAGGAACTGAAATAACATAAAAGCCGTGGCTTGCCAAAAATTCACAAATAATATGATTTTGAATTGGTGTTTTACTGTTGGACGGAGCATAAATGATTAAAGGAAATTCACCTTTTTCAATTGGAAGATTTAAACATGCTTTTACAGGAGAGTCAAGGATCTGTTGAGTAGTAATATTCAATCCAATCGCATATGAATTTTTTGCAAATTGAGCATATGCATTTACAAAATTGTAACTGTCGCTATCTATCATATCTTTTGTTTTTGAAAAATCCTCTCTAATAGAAATTAAGTCGATGTATTGCTTAAAGTTCATATTATCTTTTTCGGATTCCTCTTTTGTAGGATACCAAAAGGTTATAAGTAGAGGACGGTAAGTAGTATCTTGATTATTACTATAATACAGACGTGTTGTATCAAATACTTCATAATATCTAAACCCCACATCATATTTGTCTACTTTTAAGTTTGACATGGAAAGGAGGTGAGTATTAAATAAAAGGAATAAGAAAACAATTAATCCTGAAAATAATTGATATTCTTTTTTAGAAATTATGGGTTTTCTCATAACAATGGTTCCTTATAATTGTAAAATCAGAAGAAAATTAAAAACAAATATTAATAAAGACAGTTGACCGGATAGAAAGTTGCTTTATTCATAAAATGTTTTTAAGCTTTGAATTATTTCTCCTTCATAAACTGCAGGATTGATATCCCAATTAGGGTTATCGCCAACTTTTCCACATATAACGTATATTTTATTTCCAATAGTTACACAACCAAAGAACACATTTTTAATAGGTAAGTGAGATGTTTCTAACCATTGATTAGAATTAGCTTCATAAATAAAACCTTTTTTGATTTGTTATTTTCAACATTTATAAGAGTCTAATCACTTAAAACAAATATTCCATTATTCAAAACAAAGGCAGCAAGCATAAAGAGCCAGAGCGGTAAATAATTTTAATCTGTTTATCAAAATTCTTCAATCAATATTTTATAAATTGTTTTACCTCTAACTCAACATCTTTTACATAATCAACACTTTGCTTTTTATATCTGATAACTTCGTGATACCCTATGAAATGCTTATGCAAAGAACTCGCTTTAATTATTGCTTCTTGCTTTGAGTAACCCAAATCTTGTATAAGGTTACTTGCATAATCTATTCTCTCTTTGTCAATATTATCAATGATTTTTTGAATCTTTTTTTCTTTTCTTGCATACCTTTTTAAATAGAATACAAAATCTAAATACGGATCTTGTTTATATATCAAAGGTATAAGTGCTTTCAATTTATCCAGACCAGTTTTTTTGTCATTCGTTAAGTTTATTATTCGGTCAGTTTCCTTATTTTTCCAAAACGTTATCAACTGGCTTATAAATTCTTTCTTGGTTTTAAAGTGCCAGTAAAAACTTGACTTATTTACCTTCAGGGTTTTTGCCATTTTCTCTACATTGATTCCTGAAACTCCTTGTTCCGCAAAGAGGCGGTATCCCAAATTTATCCAATCTTTTTTTTTTGCTATTATTTTTGGCATTTTTCTAGACGTCTCCGTTTAATAAAATAAATATAAATAAAATATTTTATTAAACGCAAGCGTTTATTAAAGTTATTGTTTTAGCAATTTAGACCTGGATAAACACATTTCAATAGTTGTTTTGCTCCCAATACCACTAAATTTCGTTTATAAAAAGGATTAGTGCACAATCTTATAAAGAAAGATAATAAGTAAGGATATCAGTTTCAGTGTTATGGCACTTAATGATCTTATGTTTGGATAAGAAGCGTCTGATGAGTAAGAATATAATGATGATGAGGAAGGAGAAGAGTATGTATTTGATGAACCGCAAATGCCAATACAAATAATATTTTATAAAAAGATTAAATAAAATTTATTATTAATTAATAACAATCAGCCTCAATAAATAATTGTGAAATAATAAATTAACTCATTATCATAAAAAAAATCTTTCTATAATAATATTATGTTCGATAAAAATTTTTTCTTTTAGTTAATTGAAAGTCTTGAGTTGATATATTTTGAAAAATATATCTTGTTAGATGATAGATTTGGCATTTAGAAGGTCCATCACACGAATTATAGTTTATGAATATAATTACTACCATAAATGGAGTTCTTAACAGCCATAATAATAACCTTACTTTCAGAAAGAATAATTCTTTGGTTTACAAATTTGTATCTTTTAAATGATCATTGAGTTGAATTTGAATTGACTTCTGCAAATGAAGTTAAACGAATGATAGTGGATAATATTCTGGTAGAAAAATATGATGCAATTAACGAAGTTTAAATCTGTAAAATCAGAGCGGAAATTGGTTCCATCAAGTTAAGAGATCAGCATATAATTTAAATGAAAATAAAATCGGGAAAATAATGGCACAAGTTGAATTGAAGAATATCTGTAAAAGTTATGATAACAAGTCAATGGTTGTTAATAATGTAAATATAAATGTAAATGATAAAGAATTTGTAGTGCTCGTTGGTCCTTCTGGTTGTGGAAAATCAACAACACTTCGGATGATCGCCGGGCTTGAAGAGATCACAGAAGGTGAAATTTTAATTGATGGGAGATTAGTAAATGAAATTCCTCCAAAAGATAGAGATATAGCAATGGTATTCCAAAATTATGCACTTTATCCGCATATGACTGTTTTTGATAATATGGCGTTTGGATTAAAGTTACGAAAATACTCAAAGGAAGAAATTAAGGAAAGAGTTGAAGAAGCTGCTAATATATTAGGATCTGGGGGATTTATTAAAAAGAAAACCGAAGGAATTATCAGGTGGTCAAAAACAAAGAGTCGCAGTCGGCAGGGCAATTATTAGGAAACCAAAAGTTTTTCTTTTTGATGAACCTTTGAGTAATCTTGATGCAAAATTAAGAGTGCAAATGAGAACTGAAATTTCGAAGTTACATAAGAAACTGGAAGCTACCATGATTTATGTAACTCATGATCAAGTTGAAGCTATGACAATGGGTGATAGGATTGTTGTTATGAAAGATGGAATTATTCAGCAGATTGATAGGCCTATTGATTTATATAATAATCCAAATAATAAATTTGTAGCTTCTTTTATAGGAAGCCCTGCAATGAATTTTATTGAAGGAACTTTAGTAAAAGGAGGTAACAATGTAGTGTTCTTTAATTCTGAAAAAAAACAATTGAACATCCCTCTTAATGAAAAACACAGTTCTGGATTAAACTCGTTTATAAATAAAAAAGTTATATTAGGAATTCGTCCAGAAAATTTCCATCTGCAAAAACTAGATGAAAGCAAATTTCCCAAACTTAATATTCAAGTTGAGTTAGTAGAACCAATGGGCAATGACACATTTATTTATTTTACTTTGGACGACATCCAATTTACAGCAAGAGTAATTTCTGAGAAGGACTTGAAAACTCAATCTTATATTGATCTGTATATTAATCGAGAGAAGTTACATTTATTTAGCGGTGATTTGGAGAGGAAAATTTTATAATTTTTCAAAAGTAAAATTAAAAAACTATTTACTTCCCCCTTGGTAGGATCTACAGAATAAGGGGCTTTAAAATAAAAAACTCCGTAACTTCATTATTATTATTTTCTCTGTTGTAAACCTAATTTTCTCATAAGTTTTTCCTTTATTACTAAGTTAATAAAATGGAGCACTTTAAGGGGACTGGTACGGTGTTTATTTAGTAATCAATTGTATTAAGTAAAAAATAATAGAAATAAAAAGTTACCAAAACATATTAACAATCTATTGATAAAGAATTTAGCTAGAAGCTACTTGCCTATTGTTGATCCGAATAAAAATCAATCATAATTTCTAGCACATTTGCATATCACCCCTCAAAAAAAAAGTCCAGCTAATACCTAAAATAGATGTTCTGAGTATGTAGAGGTTAATAATCATTTTTATTTTTTCATGGGGTTTATGTTTGAGTAGTAGAATTAAATTGTAAATTGGTTAATATATTTTTTAGCTTCGATGCTGTTGGTGTTATTGCCAATCCACCTTGGCCTGTGCACTTAACACAAGTTGGCATTTGTTTACTAACAATTGAAACAGTTTCAATAACCTCTTCAAAGGGAATGACTACATCAAATCCAGAACATGACATAGTAGCCGAGGAAAGAGCATTAACTGATGCACTAATATTTTTCCCTAAACATGGAGCTTCAACCCTGTCCGCAATTGGATCACAAATCAGACCAATCATATTTTGAATTGCGATTGAAGCTGCGTTTATTGCTTCTTCAGTAGTTCCCCCAAATAATTGAGCTATTCCAGCTGCTGCCATTCCAGATGCAGCACCACATTCTACTTGACAACCATGTTCTTCAGCCGAGAAACCAGGACCTTTTGCAAAATATGCTCCAACTATTCCAGCAGCAAAATAAGCTTTTATTTTTTCTTCATGCTTAGAATTTAGTTCATCAGCTACGGCCTTTAAAACACCACCAACTGTTCCGCAAGAACCAGCTGTAGGATTAGCAACAATAAGTTCCATAGCACTTTTCGATTCCATTATTGCTGAAACATAAGCAACTATTTTATTGACCAATGAATTTTGGAGAATTCTTCCGGCTTTTTCAGCTTTCTCAATTAAATTTGATTGATGATGTAAAATTCGGTCCTTATATATTGTTCCCTCAAGACCCACTTTAATACTGTTCTCTATAATTTTTACTATTTCTGTCATTTTATCATGAAGAACAGAAACGGGAAGTCCGCTTACACACTTTTCATAAATTATCCCAAGTTCGCCCAAATTCAAATTTTCCTTTTTGCCGTATTCTATTAAAGACTCAATGTTTGTAAAAGGGATTTCTGTTTCGTTTCCAGCAACAATTGGAAGTACAGGTTTAATAATTATAACTTTGTCCAAAATACTATCATTATTAAAATTACTAATGATGTCATCTTTAATTATATTCGGAGATTTCAAGTTTATCAAATTTGCGGTCTTACCAGATGACTCATTTATTAAAATATTTTTAGGAAGATTCTTTTTTAGATCAGTAAGTAAATCATTATTGGTTTTGCAGTAAGTTAGCAGCTCAAAATAATTACCATGAATGTTAATATCAAAATCATCAATTTTCTGAATCTCAAAAGAGCCCCCACCAAGAGAGGCGGCTAACAAACAAATAGTCTTACCAAAAGTTCCCTCCAAAAATAAGCGCACCGAATTAGCATGTTTTGTAGAAAACGAATTGATTTCATAAATAATTGAAATTTCCATCTCCTTAGCCATACTCTCAGTATTCTTCATGAGGCTATCTGTTATTTCAATACCTAACAATCCTCCATTAATACCCATTACGGTACCTTGCTCACGATAATTATGCGCCCAAATACTATTCCTATCAAATTGTACAATAGCTTTTTTTAATGGTTCGTTCAAAATATCTAAACTGGTTCTAGCTATGCGCCATGAAGCCGCAGTATGTGAACTAGATGGTCCTCGCATCACTGGTCCAATTACGTCGTTAAAAATACTTGGCTTATTATTCATATAACCTTATGTCCTGCCCAAAATTTTTAGCTAGAGATTTTTTAAAGATTCTATTTGCTACCACAAGATCTTGAATAGCAGTTCCAACACTTTTAAATAGAGTTGTTCCATTCGAAGATTTTCTACCGCCAATTCTCTTTAATAGATAATCCCCAATTTCCCCGATTAGTTTTTCATTCGGTATAGAAATATCTTTGAAAGTTTTTAAGAAATCACCGCTCTCATTCATGCAAGCTTCTTTATCATCTAAAAAAATTCTTGATGATTTGATTATTTCAGGATCAATCTCCTGCATATTCGGTAGGAATGAACCAATTGCATTTATATGTGTTCCATCTTTTAAATGGGATTTATAAAACAAAGGTTTTTCAGAATTTGTTGCAGTACAAATAATATCAACCTCTTTAAGAACATTTAAGTCTCTAGTAAATTCTATTTTTACAGTGATATCAGATCTCATTTCTTCAAGAAACTTTTCCCCTGTTCTTGTGATTTATCAAACAACCAAATTTTTTCAATATTTCTCACAGCGATAACAGCTTTAAGTTGTGTTCTTCCTGAGTCCCGCATCCGAAAATTGCCAATTTACTGGAATCTTTTCTTGAAAAATGTTTTGTGGCCAAGCCACTTGCAGCACCGGTACGCAAGGCGGTAATAGATGCACCATCCATTATGGATAGTATCTCACCGGTTATATTGTCAATTAGTAAAACAATACCTTGAATAGTTGGAATACCCAAATTGTAATTTGAGTTTTTCTGCGTTAGAACTTTAATGCTTGATTGGTCATGATTTTTAAGGAAAGCAGGTTTTAACAAAAAAGTTAAAGATTCATCATTTATTTTTGTTATATATCGTTTAGGGACATAACTATCGCCTGATGAAAGATTTGAAAAAGCAAATGCCATACTATCAATTGCTTCCGACATTGTAAAGTATCTATTTATCTCACTTGTATTTATTAACCTGATGGGTTGTCTTTTACTTTTTTTATTATTTATCATCTTTCTGATTCGGGTCAAATGTTCTTTGAGAAATCAATATATCTTAAAAAGAGTCCTTACAAAAATAACAAATATTTAGAAGACAGTTTAATCTGGGGTTTTATTTTTATGATTTTTTGATTTAACTTTGCCCCTTTTGATTCTAATTAAATAAATGGATCACTTTTTGGGGGGGAGGTCAAGTTTGTCAAAGAAATTGTAAATACTTATCCATTAATATTGAAGACACAATTAAACCATTGACTTGTCCCTTTTAGATCATTAATGTTGGCCTCACTATCAAACATTACGTAATTGTTAGACATTAGTTAATTAAAATTTCCAGCATCTGACAAGCGCCCTACAGAACACAACAATAACCCCAACTAATCACAATTATTCAGATTAAGGAATAAGAAGTCTAGAAGTAACCTGTCCACTAAGTTCTGACGGTAAACAGGGCGTTTTAGAGCAATAGGTTTGAAGAACTGGACCCTTAAAAACGAACTACTCTATAACCAATCCTTCTCTGAGCGAAAATTTAGAAATATTTGTAAAAATAGAAACGAAATAATAGTCCTGACGATACAAATATAGAACCTTATCCAACAAGCTACGTACTAATCGAAGTTATGGTTAATTATTGTATTCAAGAACTTTCTCATAGGCTAATAAAATCAATGACTGATCTATATTAGTAAATAATTCCCGGGATGAGTTATTTTGAAGCTTTCATCAATTGAATTAAATATTCTTTCTATTCAAACAGTATTGAACAAAAATTATTTACTTGATTTGAGAAAAAATATTACATAGTTTTAAGTTAACGATAAAGTAAACCTTTAAGCTTTTAAATTTGTCTTCATTAAAAGAGAAATTTTGATTTATCAAATGAGCAAACAAATAATTACATTATCCGATATTGCCAAGAAGTTGAAGGTTTCAACAGTAACTGTATCTAAAGCTCTGCGAAATCATCCCGACATCTCTGATCAAAAGAAAAAACTAGTCCTCAAAACTGCTGAAAAAATGGGTTATACTCCAAACT
>CAVQBF010000013.1:0-19115 GCA_963710615.1 uncultured Ignavibacteriales bacterium | reverse complement strand
CCCTTCAATTTTCAATGTAAATGTGATAAACAATTCTATCACAGAAAATAAGGCAAATTCTACTGTTGGTGGAATTTATGTTAATAATTTAAAAGCTGAGATCATGAATAATATAATAAGACAAAACACGAACCCATCGAGTAATGAAATTTTACTTAGTGGTTCTGCGAGTTTAAGTACTGTTAAGTATTCAAATATTGAAGGTGGTTATGAAGGAGAAGGAAACATTGACTCCGATCCAATGTTTTGTGATAGTTTAATGTGTATTCTCCCATTTGAAGAATCGCCTTGTATAGATGCCGGAAATCCCGATAAAATTTACAACGATAGAGATAATGATCCGCTTTATCCGGCAAGAGGAACATTAAGAAACGATATGGGAGCGTTTGGCGGACCGCATTCAAGATGGGCAGAAATGATCATTATTCCGGATGATCCAACTTCAGTTAAGGGCTATTTTGAAATTATTCCAGAGGAATATTCACTTGAACAAAATTACCCGAATCCCTTTAATCCGAGTACAACAATAAAATATCAGATCCCGAAACAAGTTCGGGATGACATTACCAATGTTAGTCTTAAAATCTATGACATACTTGGAAGGGAAGTAGCAACCTTAGTAAACGAAAAACAAAAACCGGGATTTTATGAGGTTTTATTTAATCCAAATGATCTTGCCAGCGGAATTTATTTTTATAAACTTCAAGCCGGAGAGTTTATTCAAACAAAGAAAATGTTGATGATCAAATGATAAACGCATTTATTCGGAATATGCAAATTTTTGTTGTTATGGTTCTTATACATTAGGCTGTGGCAAATATTTATCCTGCCTCCAAATGGGTGTCCGTCTTGAAGTAAAATTTAGGGCGGACACATTTTGTATCCAATATCTTCATATAATTAAAAAAAATATAGATTTTTTTTGATTAATCAACTGATAGAAAAAATCACCTATTCTTTTACGTAAATTCCAATAATTAACACTTCGATGTATTTTTTTTACTATAAAATATTTTTTCTGCAAATTTAGCGCTTAATGTTAATTTTTTGTTAAAAAAAAACTTGACTTTTGGCTTGTAAAACCATTATTTTACGGATAGTGGGTAAAAGTGTTGAATATTCCCAAATAATGGTAAAACAATGTTTATAGGCAGTTTTAAATATTCTATCGACTCAAAAGGCAGAGTAAGTATTCCTGCTAAAATGAGAAAGTTTGTTGACCCGAAGAGCAATGATGCTTTTGTGATGACTCGGGGAACTAACAAATGCATTGATGTTTACCCGATGAATCTATGGGAAGAATTGGTTCAGAGTAAGTTAAACCAGCTTAACAGCTTTGAACCGAAAGATGCAATGTTCTTAAGAATGTTTTTACAGCAAGCTGCCGAAGATAAACTAGACACACAATCACGATTACTAATTCCTAAAAATCTAATTGAGTATGCCGAAATTTCAAAAGAAGTTTTAATTCTTGGCAATATCAAAAAGATTGAGCTATGGAACCCTAAAAACTATGAAGATTACCTAAAAACAAGCGAGCTATCTTTCGAAGAAATTGCTCAGCAAGTATTGGGTGATTGACGTATGAGTTTTCACGTCCCTGTTTTATTAGAGGAGTCGGCAGAATTAGTAATAACAAATAAAACCGGGATATACTTCGATGCTACATTAGGCTTCGGAGGACACACATCAAAATTTCTTTCCCGGTTAGATGAAAATGCTAAAGTATTTGCAACTGATAAAGACAAAGATGCTTACAATTTTTGCGAAGATAAATTTAAAGATGATAAGCGTATAACAATTTACAATGCAAGCTTTGCAGAAATCAGAAACATTTCTTTAGTTGAAAATATTGATGGTTATGACGGTATCTTCGCCGATTTAGGAGTGTCGTCATTTCAGTTTGATAATAAAGAATCGGGGTTCACTTACCGCAACGAAGCTGTTCTTGATTTACGTATGGATAAATCAGTAGGGGAGCCGGCTTATAAATTTATTAACAAAGCGGAAGCTGATGAAATTGCTGATGTTATTTTTAATTTTGGTGAAGAGCGAAAATCAAGAGCAATAGCGAGAAGCATCTTTAAGCAGCGTCTTGTTCAGCCAATTAAAACAACTACTCAGTTAAAATCAGCAATAGAAAAAGTAGTACCCGTCAAAAATTTGAACAAAACTTTATCAAGAGTTTTTCAGGCTTTAAGAATATACATAAATAATGAACTTGATGAGCTCAAAGATTTTTTAGATAAATCTTTAAAACTTTTAAAACCTGGGGGAAGATTAGTTGTATTGTCTTATCATTCTTTAGAAGATAGAATTGTTAAAGAATTTTTTAAGTACGAGGCATTAAGCTGTATTTGCAAACCTGAGGCTCCTATTTGTGTTTGTGACAAAAAAAAAAGTATAAATATTTTAACTAGAAAACCAATGGTAGCAAGTGAGAGTGAACTAAAATCTAATCCAAGAGCAAGGAGTGTAAAATTAAGGGCCGCAGAAAAAATATAGATAATAAAAGCAATCGTTTTTTTAAAGCATTGTTTATTGGTGTAGTAACTCTTACGCCTTTACTGTTTATATATTTATTCACTCTGCAGGAAATAAAAGAACTTAATGCCGATAAAAATAAATTTTTAGAAGTATTAAGAGAAAAAGAAAATAAGCTCGAAATGAGAAAGGTTGAATATCAGAAATTGACCTCTGAAGATGTAGTTGTAGGTAAGGCTAAAGACAAATTTGATTTAGTAAGGATAGAATACTTAGATAAAATACAAGTCAACAACAACAAAATCAGTAATCTAAAAAAGTATATCGCAAAAAAATATGAATAGTTCCAGGGTCCTTATTATTACATTATTTGTATTTGCAGTATTTGTAAGTCTAATAGTGCATTTATTTGCTGTTCAAGTTGGCAGCCATGAAAAATATTCGGCTAGAGCTATTAAACAGCAAAATAAAGTTTATCCGGTCAGAGCAGAACGGGGACTGATTTACGACAGAAATGGTGAAATTTTAGCCTACACAAAAGATGATGTTTCTTTATTTGCCGACTCCAGAATGTTGAGGAAGAATGCTAAGAAAAGAGATCAGCTGGCCAAAGAAATTGCAAAAGTATTTAATACCAATCCGAATAAGTACATAAATCTAATTAACAAAGCCAAAGGCAATGTTTGTCTTGAGAAAAAAATTTCAAAGGAAAAGTCACTTTTGCTTGAAGGATTAGTAATTGATGGTTTTTACAAAACTCAAGATTACACCAGAGTTTATCCATACGGAAATATTACATCGCATATTTTGGGTTATGTTGATGACGAATGCACAGGCAGAGATGGTTTTGAAAAGCTTCACGATGAGAAGCTTACCGGAATTGACGGTGAACTATTTGTAGAGAATGATGCAATCGGCAGACCTGTATCTATCGATTATGACAAATCAGTTCAAGCGATCCCCGGTCATTCACTTTATTTGACAATAAATAAAGTATATCAGAAAATATTAGTCAATGAACTGAAAAGCGGAATAAAGGAATTTCAAGGTAAGTCCGGAATTGGAATTATTGCTAATCCTAAAACGGGCGAAATATTAGCTTTGGCAAATGTGCCTGATTTTAATCCTCAAGAATTTTTTAAATTTTCTGATTTTGAAAGACGCAACAGAGCGCTGACTGATACTTACGAACCGGGTTCAACAATAAAATCTATTGTTATGGCAATGCTCTTGGAAGAGAATCTAGTAAAAGAAAGCAATGTGATAAATACTGAAAATGGCAGATATAAAATTAAGGGAGCTTTAATAAGAGATACACACAAGCATCAAAGGTTAACAGTTCAGGAAGTTCTTGAACAATCAAGTAATATTGGAATGGTTAAGCTAAGTGATAAAATTGATGAGAGAGATTTTTATAAAGGTCTGCGTGATTTCGGATTTGGTAATCTTACCTCAATTGATCTAATTGGAGAGACAAAAGGTTCATTGAAGAAGCCTGATTCATTTTCTGGTATCAGTAAAGCATTTATTTCACACGGATATGAAGTTTCTGTTACACCTATTCAAATGGTAATGGCTTATTCGGCCTTAATAAATGGGGGCAACCTTTTACAGCCTTTTCTGCTAAAAAAAATTGTTGATCCCGATGGTGAAATTGATGAAGAATTTGCTTCAACGAAAATTAGAAGAGTAATCAGCGAAGAAACTTCAGCAAGAATTAGAAAAATAATGCTTGGCGCTGTTGAAAATGGAACTGGTTCATTGGCACAGCAAGATAATATTTATGTAGGCGGTAAGACGGGTACTACTCAAAAATTAGTCGATGGTAAATATTCTAATAAGAAATATAATTCGTCTTTCATTGGATTTTTCCCCGCTGAGGATCCTGAAATAATTTGTTTTATTCTTATTGATTCTCCTGAGAAAGGTAAATATGGCGGACAAGTTGCAGCGCCGATTTTTGGAAATATAACTAGGAAAATTTTAGAGACGGACTTTGATATTCAACGTAACAAAGATAAGATTCAACGTGAAGCAATAATACAAAATCTTATTACTGATATTGAAGAACATCAGGATGATGAAGAATTAAATTCTTTTGCAAATGTTTCTGAGGAAGTAAATAATACTGAAAACACTACAAAAATAGTTAGAACCACTATGCCGAATCTTCAAAATTTTTCTGTAAGAAAGGCAATAGCAATTTTAACTGAATTAAATATTGACTACAAAATTAAAGGCAGCGGAAGGGTGATCGAACAAAGCATACCCAAAGGGAAAGCAATTACTGAAGGTATGACTTGCATATTACAATTATCTAATGAAAAATTAGCAGGAAGTAATTAATGCTCTTGAGTTCAATGTTAAATAATATTCATGCAATGCAGGTAGTTGGATCACCTGAATTGATTGAGATAAATAAGCTGAGCATTGATTCAAGAGAAAATTTAGAAAAAGCAGTCTTTTTTGCAATTAAAGGATTTAAAGTTGACGGTCACAAGTATATTCCGCAAGCTGTAAGTAATGGCGCCTATGCAATAGTTGTTGACCATGATGATAAGGAAATTAATCAATTACTTAGTTCTAATAAGATAGTAAAAATTCTAGTCCAAGACTCAAGGAGGGCGTTATCTCAATTTTCAGATAGCTTTTATAATTCTCCTTCAAAGAAATTAAACTTAGTTGGAATAACCGGTACGAAAGGGAAAACAACTGTTTCCTATTACGTCAAGACTATTTTTGAAAATAGCGGAAGAAAATCGGGATTGATTGGCACAAATAAAAATATGATTGGGAGTGAAGAAATTTCAACAAAATTAACAACTCCCGAAGCACACGTTATAAATGAGTTGATGGATAAAATGGTTAAAGCCGAATGCACAGATTGTGTTATGGAAGTTTCCTCGCATGCTTTGGAGCTTTCCCGTGTGGCTGATCTTGATTTTAATGTCGGTGTTTTTACTAATATAACTTCGGATCATCTAGATTTTCACTCAACCTTTGAAAACTATCTCAGCGCCAAAAAAATACTTTTTGATCAGTTGGGTAAAGAAAGTAGAGTAGTATTTAACAAGGATGATCAAAATTATGAAGCTCTATTAAAAGATTGTAAAGCATCTGCGGTTTCATATTCTTTTGGTAATACTGCTGATTTAGAAATTAAGAATGTTGATTACACTTTGGATGGCACAAGTTTTAGCCTCATTTATAAAGACAATAGTTATGAAGTTAAAACAAAACTTATTGGTCAGTTCAATGCATACAATGCAACAGCTGCTATTGGCGCTTCATTAAGCTCAGGCATAAGTATAGAAAAATCTATTGATGGAATTTATAATACGCCGCAAGTACCGGGCAGATTTGAAGTTGTGAGTTCAGGCAAGAAAAAAGTAATTATTGATTATTCGCATACAGCTGATAGTTTGGAACAGGCACTTAAAGCAATAAAGCATATTGTAAAAAATGATCGAGAAGTTTACACTGTATTCGGCTGCGGCGGAGACAGAGACAAAACTAAAAGACCAGTTATGGGAAAAATTGCAGAAAGATTAAGCGATTTTACTTTTGTTACTTCAGATAATCCTAGAACTGAAAACCCAATGACGATTATTAATGAAATTATTAAAGGGATGTCCTTACAAAATCATAAAGTAATAGAAGATAGAGAAGAGGCAATAAAATCAGCAATTGAGCAGTCATCGGATGATGCAGTAATACTTGTAGCTGGTAAAGGACATGAAAATTACCAGGAAATTAACGGAATTAGAGAATATTTCTCGGATAGAGAGACGGCACAAAAATATTTATAATGAAAATTACTTTACAAGACATATTTAATATTCCAACAGCGGTTATTTATTATCCCGATAAGTATGTGTCTGTTACTTCTGTATCAATTGATACAAGAACAATAAAGAAGAACTCAATTTTTGTTGCAATTAATGGACAGAATTTTGACGGGCATAATTATGTACATGAAGCTATTAAGAAGGGTGCAAAGGCAATTGTAGTAAGCAGTAGAAAACTAAATAATTTTGAAGATGTTACCGTTCCAATAATTTCTGTAAGAAATACTACAGAAGCTTATGCTGAACTTGGCAAAATTTGGAGGAAGAAACTTTCGGCAAAAGTTATTTCTATTACTGGAAGCAATGGTAAGACAACAACTAAAGAAATAGTTGCTCATTTATTATCACAGAAATTCAAAGTTCACAAAACATATTCTAATAACAATAATCAAATTGGTGTTCCTCTAACAATTCTTTCAGCACCGGTTGACTCTGATTTTCTTGTGCTTGAGCATGGTACTAATCATTTCGGTGAAATAAAATTTACTGCTAAATCTGCTCTGCCCGATTTTGCTCTTATAACAAACATTGGAAATTCACATACAAAGTATTTAGAATCTAAAGAGAAAATACTGGTGGAAAAATCTGAATTGTTCAATCATCTAAATGATAATGGAATTGTATTTATTAATAATGATGATCCATTAATTAGAAAAATTAAGAAAAATTATAAGAATACAATTACTTACGGCTTTAATGGGAAACCTAATGTAAAAGGAAGAATAATTGATGGAACAAGATACGCTGCTGAAAAGATTTTGATTGATGGATTTGGCAAAAAAATTGAAAGTGAAATTCCTCTACTTGGTAAAGCTAATATGCAGAATTATTTGGCTGCAGTAACAATTGCTCTAAAAGCAGGAGTTAGTAAAAGTGACATTATTAAAGCCACAAAAACTCTTAAACCAAGTAAAGGCAGAATGGAAATTAAAAAGTTTAAGAATCTTACTTTAATTGATGATACCTATAATGCAAATCCAGAAAGCGTAAAAAGTGCAATTGAAGTTTTACAAAAATATAAAAGCAGATCTAAACGAATTATACTACTTGGCGATATGTTTGAATTAGGAGCAGATTCTGATAAGCTTCACACAAAATTAGTAACCGATCTTGAGAAAATTAAAAATCTTTCTGTTTACACAATTGGAAAAGAAACGAAGAAAATTTCAGAAAACTTGAAAAAAGTAACTGAAAAAAAACATTTTAGAACGAGAGTTCAATTCAGCAAATTTTTAGGCGAGATAGATTTGACTGATGCTGTAATCCTGGTAAAAGGATCACGGGGAATGAAAATGGAAGATTTTGCAGAAGTTATAATAAAGAGGGTCAATTAATGCTTTATTATTTGTTTGATTATATAAATGAAATTTATGCTCCTCCGGGATTTGGTATTTTCAAATTTTTATCATTTAGATCATCACTTGCGGCAATTACAGCATTGTTTTTAGCATTTTACGTTGGACCAAAAATAATTGCATTTTTAAGAAAGAAACAGATCGGGGAAACAGTAAGAGAACTTGGTCCGCAAACCCATAAACTTAAAGAAGGTACGCCAACAATGGGCGGCGTAATAATTATTCTATCAATTGTTGTCCCGGTAATTCTTTGGGCTGATATAAATAGCGTCTATATTGTACTCGTTTTAATTGGTACAATCTGGCTTGGGTTTGTGGGATTCGTTGATGACTACTTAAAAGTTGTAATGAAAAAATCGAAAGGACTCATTGCCAGGTATAAGCTGCTTGGTCAAGTAATGATAGGCTTGTTGGTTGGTTGTGCTGTTTATTTTTTACCTGAATTTAGTGAATATAATACACAAACAACAATGCCCTTTATGAAAAATCTCAATTTCGATTTTTCAATATTCTATATACCTGTTGTTATTTTCATCATTACAGCAACATCAAACGCAGTTAATTTAACTGATGGTTTAGATGGATTGGCGATTGGTTCCATGATAATAGTGATGCTGGCAGTTGCTGTTTTAAGTTATGTATCGGGTAATAGAATTTATTCAGATTATCTGAATGTAATTTATTTACCGGGTTCAGGTGAACTGACTGTCTTTATCGCAGCTTTTATTGGTGCAGGTTTGGGTTTCCTTTGGTTCAACTTTTATCCTGCTCAAATATTTATGGGTGACACTGGTTCTCTGGCTTTAGGCGGTGCGTTTGGAATAATTGCAATATTAATTAAAAAAGAGCTCCTTATTCCAATCTTAGGGGGAATATTTTTTATTGAAACATTATCTGTGATAATTCAAAGGTTGTATTTCAAGTATACTAAAAAGAAAACCGGTGAGGGGAAACGAGTGTTTAAAATGGCCCCGCTTCATCATCATTATGAATTAGAAGGTTGGGCTGAACCTAAAATAGTAATGCGATTTTATATAGCTACAATAATTTTTGCAATCATTAGTCTGGCGACATTTAAGATACGTTAATGAATATAAACGGAAATAAAATAAGCATATTGGGAGCTGTTAGAAGCGGTGTTAGCGCTGCTAAACTAGCACTTAAAAATGGTGCAATCCCATTTGTAAGTGACTTATCAGATAATGATGAAGTAAAACATAATTGTGACTTATTGCAGAGAGATGGAATTGAATATGAAATCGGAAATCATTCATCCAGAGTATTTGATTGCGATTTAATTGTAACTAGTCCGGGCGTTCCATCTAATTCAGCTGTACTTGTTACTGCTCTTGACAAAGGAATTAAAGTAGTAAGTGAAATCGAATTTGCATCATGGTTTTGCAAAGGCGAAATAATTGCAATAACCGGGACTAACGGAAAAACAACTACGGCGACATTATGTTCTCATGTTATAAATCATGCAGGAATGAAATGTTATTTAGCAGGAAACATCGGTTTGCCATTTTCGGAAATTGCGATGAGTGTTAAGCCGGATGAATATGTTTCTCTTGAAGTATCAAGTTTTCAGCTTGATTTTATTGATCAGTTCAAGCCGAAATATTCTGTGATATTAAACATAACCCCGGATCATTTGGATAGATATGATAATAGATTCGACCGATATATTAAATCTAAAATGAGAATTGTCCAAAACCAAGCTAATGATGATATATTTATTTACAATGGCGATGACAGCAATATTCCAATTGGCTACATTCAAAATGAAACCAGAATATTCGGATTTTCCATTGATAAGAACTTGAGCAATGGATGTTTTCTAGATGATGAATGGATTGTTTTTTCAAAAAAGAATTTTATAACTGATATATGCAAAATTGAAGACATGAGTTTGAAAGGGGAACACAATCTTATGAATTCAATGGCAGTTGTTAATATTGCTATGAATATTGGCATTCAGCCCGAAAGTATTAAAAATGCGTTTCAATCATTTAAGGGAGTTGAGCATCGGTTAGAATTTGTTAGAGAAATTAACGGGATAAAGTTTATTAATGATTCTAAAGCTACAAATGTAGATTCAGTTTGGTACGCACTGAGAAGTTTTAAAGAGCCAATATATCTTATACTTGGTGGAAAAGATAAAGGGAATGATTATTCAAAACTTAGAAATGAAGTGAAGAAACGCGTTAAGAAAATTTATGCGATCGGTTCCTCGGCAGAAAAAGTTTTTGACTATTTCAATGGTATTGTAAACACAGAAATAGTTAATTCCTTTGAAACGGCCGTCTCTAAAGGATTAAAAGATGCCAATTCAGGTTCAATCTTTTTGTTATCCCCGGCATGTGCCAGTTTTGATATGTTCAAAAATTATGAAGACAGAGGATTTCAGTTTAAAAAAATTGTCAATGAGATAGAATGAAAAACTTAACAAGAATACTAATTGCAATAGTAATGATACTGATGACTCTCGGTGCGGGAATAATATTTTCGACTAAAGGGTATTCATTCTTTATTTCTCATGTTGGGAAAATAATTTTTGCTTTAACTGCATTTGTTTTCTTTGCAGTTGTGCCCTATAAGTACTACAGAAAATTTAGTAAGTTTTTCTTAATTGGAACTGTTGTACTTCTGATATATACATTGCTGTTTGCCCCGGCTGTAAAGGGAGCTTCACGCTGGTTAGATATTGGTTTTATAAGATTTCAGCCTTCAGAGATAGCAAAAATATTTTTACTAATGCACCTAGCTGTAATGATTGAACGTAAGGGTGATGAAATTAAAGAGTTAAAATCTGGGCTAAGTTACATGCTGCTTTGGATTGCTGCAGTTTGCGGCCTAATCTTTCTGCAGCCGAATGTAAGTACAACTGTAATTGTAGCTTTTACATCATTCATGTTATTATTTGTTGGGGGTGCAAGAATTTTTCATCTTGGATCAATTGTGGGCGGACTAACCATGATTGGTGGTGCGGGGGCAATGATTTTTCCGCATTCGAGAGAAAGAATTTTAACTTTTATAAATGGTATAACAGAAGGCGGAAATGTAAATATACAAGTGTTACAGTCTAAAATCGCATTAGGAAGTGGTGGATTTTTTGGCCTTGGAATAGGGCACAGCAGGCAAAGTGATTTGTTCTTACCCGAACCGCATAATGATTTTATCTTTTCAGTAGTTGGTGAAGAGCTAGGTTTTCTAGGTGCAATTATAATTCTTTTTGCATATATGGCAATTTTCCTTGTAGGAATCTTAATTGCCAAAAGGGCAAAGGATAATTTTGGTCAGCTTCTCGCTTTCGCACTTTCATTTACAATTGTGATAAGTGCATTTATTCATGTAGCTGTTGGTCTTGGCTTACTGCCAACTACAGGTATAACATTACCGTTTATAAGTTTCGGCGGTACCTCAATAATAATATTTTCAATATCAATTGGCATTCTTATAAATATTGCAAAAGGAACCGAGAGACATTATGAAATGAGGAAGGCAAGGGCATGAGCAGTAATAATTACAATTTTGTGTTTGCTGCCGGCGGAACAGGAGGGCATCTTTATCCCGCAATTGCTGTTGCTGAGCAATTAAAAGTAATAAAACCGGAATCTAATATTTTATTTGTGGGCACAAAAAAGAAAATAGAATCAAGAGTTATCCCCCAGTTGGGATATAAATTTAAGTCTATTTGGCTTAGTGGATTCTCAAGAAAATTAACATTAAAGAACTTATTGTTCCCAATAAAATTAGCTGTTTCACTAGTTCAATCGTTCTTTATCAATTTTAAATTTAAGCCAAGTGTTGCTATTGGCGCAGGTGCTTATGTTTCGGGTCCTGTTGCATGGCTTGCATCTTTTTTGGGTGCGAGAATAGTGTTGCTTGAGCAAAACAGTTTCCCTGGAGTTACTAATAGAATGCTCGAAAAGAAAGCTGATAGTATCCATCTTAGCTTTGAAGATTCAGCAGAATACTTTAAAGATAAGAGTAAGTTGAAAATTTCTGGCAACCCGGTAAGAACAACACTAAAACTATCTGATAGAAATAATGCAGTAAAAAGTTTCGGACTAGATGTAAACAAAAAAGTTCTTTTGATAATTGGTGGAAGTTTGGGCGCAAGATCAATTAACGATGCGGTATCAGAGAATATTAAAATATTTACTGATAAAAATATACAAGTTATCTGGCAAACGGGAGAATTTTATTTTGACGAATATAAACATCTAACAAATAATAGTATTAAAGTGAAACCGTTTATTTCAGAAATGGAAGTAGCTTTTTCTGCTTGCGATTTGCTTGTTGCCAGAGCTGGAGCAACCACAATTGCAGAAGTTGCCTATTTGGGTTTGCCGGTAATATTTGTTCCATCAACAAATGTAGCTGCAAATCATCAGTATAAAAATGCTAAATCATTATTGGATAAAAACGCATGCTTGATGATTGAAGATAGTCGATTACCAATTGATTTTGGAGTCAAAGTAATTGAAGCTATTTCTGATAATGACAGATTAATTGAATTGAAAGAAAATATAAAAAAATTTTCAAAGCCCAATGCAGCCTATGAAATTGCACTTGACGTAATAAGACTTGCAGAAAATAGTAAAATTAAGAGTAATTAAATGATAAGCAATTTTATAAAGAAAATTCATTTTATTGGAATCGGTGGAATTGGAATGAGTGGTTTAGCTGAAATTCTAATTAACCAAGGATTTAAGGTCTCGGGATCAGATTTAGCTCTTTCTGAAGTTACTGATCATTTGCAAGACTTAGGAGCCGAAATACATAAAGGACATAATAGCGAAAATCTTCATGATGTTGATTTAGTAGTTTATTCATCGGCTGTTAATTTGGAAAACCCGGAAGTAAAAGAAGCGCGTAATAGAAAAATTCCTACAATAAAACGTGCTGAAATGCTTGCGGAAACTATGCGCATGAAACATGGAATTGGAATTGCCGGAACTCACGGTAAAACTACAACAACTTCAATGGTTGGTTTAGTTTTAACTGAAGGTGGAATTGATCCAACTATTATTGTTGGCGGTAAACTTAGCGGTTTAGGCGGAACCAATGCTAGACTTGGTAATGGAGATTATATTGTAGTTGAGGCCGATGAATTTGATAGGACTTTTTTGCAACTTACACCAAGTATTGCCGCTATAACAACACTTGAACAAGAACATCTGGATACTTATAAGGATTTGGATGATATTAAATCGGCATTTGTTCAGTTTGCTAATAAGGTTCCTTTCTACGGATTTGTTGTTCTATGTCTTGATGAACCTGCATTGCAAGATATAATCCCAAGCATAAATAAAACAATTATCACCTATGGCGTTTCTCCACAAGCTGATGTAAGGGCTGTTGATATCAGTTTCGAAAATAATAAAAGCAGTTATACAGTTATTTACATGGGTGAGGAGCTTGGGAAAATAAATTTGAATATTCCCGGACTGCATTATGTTAAAAATTCACTTGTAGCTGTTGCTATTGCGAAAAAGATGGGGATTGATTTTAAAGACATAAAATTAGCATTATCTAATTTCACAGGCGTTTATAGACGGTTTGAAACGAAGTACAATAATAAAATTCTTGTTGTCGATGATTATGCACATCACCCAACAGAAACCACTGCAACCCTTTTGGGCATTAGGAGTGGTTGGAAAAGAAGATTAATTGCTGTATTTCAGCCGCATCTATATTCAAGAACAAGAGATTTTTATGCTGAATTCGGAAGGTCATTTTTAAACTCAGATATTTTTATTTGTACAGATGTTTATCCGGCCAGAGAACAACCGATTGAAGGAGTAACCGGAAAACTTATTGCCGATGCAGCTAAAGATTTCGGCCATAAAAATGTTATTTACGAAGAGGATAAAAATAAAATTCCTGCTCTCTTAAAAAAATTAGTAAAAGATGATGACATAATAATTACAATGGGTGCAGGAGATATTTGGAAACTAGGTGAAAAGTTTGTTGAAGAAGTTAAAACTCAAGAAGGTGAATAAATATGAAAACACAATCTGATATTAAACATTTTGTGCTCTTATTTATTATTCTCGGAATAATAGGTTTACTTGCATTCACTCTTGAAAAAAGCGAAATAAATGATATTACCAAAATTGAACTGACGGGCAATAATTTTTTAAGTGAAGATGAATATTTAATCTATTCACAGTTAAATCGTCCTGATCGTTTATTGGGTGTGACGGCAGCTTTAATTAGAGACAGACTTGAAAAACATCCATACATAGAAAATGTTGATATAAATTTAATTGAAAGAGGAATAGCTCAAGTTAAGATATACGAAAAAAAGATGGATGCTATTTTATTGAGTAAATCAAAACAGTACATGATTTCAAATAATTCAGAGATAATTCCATGGCTTTCATCAACTAAAAATGTAAATCTTCCTGTCATTATTGATAATTATGATTCGGAAAGAATTCACGTTTTCGACAACGCTGTTAGTAATGAGGATTTACTATGCGCACTGAAAATTATCTCAACTGCAGAAGTTTATGATGAAATATTATATAAAAGTCTTTCAGAAATAAATTTGAGTAAAGATGGCGGAGTTTCAATTCTTTTGTCTGATTTAACATCACCAATATATTTTGGCAAAAGCAATGAAATTGAGAAGACGGTTTTTTTATCAAAAATTTATAAACACATAAAAGGCAGTAAAATAAATAAATACCTGGACTATGTTGATTTAAGATATAACGAAATGGTTTATTTAGGACTAGACGAGTTATCAACCAGAGATGAGGGAAAAATATGAAAAAGAATATTATCGCCGGTTTAGATTTAGGGACCACAAAAGTATGTGCAGTTATTGCCGAACAGATGGAAAATAAAATTGATATTCTTGGTTTTGGAGTTGCAACTTCAGATGGGTTGAACAGAGGACTCGTAGCAAATATTGCTAAAACCGCTGCAGCTATTAAGGAAGCAATGAGTATTGCATCAAATAGAGCGGACATTGATGTTCGTGCTGTAAACGTTGGTGTTGCCGGCGAGCATATAACCAGTTTAAGACATAGAAATTATGTTACAATCAGCAATGTAGATAAGGAAATAAGCCAAACTGATATTGATAGATTAAAGGCTGATGTAAAGACGATTCAAATTCCTACAGACAGACAAATTTTACACATTATCCCAGAAGAGTTTTACATTGATCATCAAGGTGGAATTGAAAATCCTATTGGAATGTGCGGCTCCAGACTAGAAGCATTAAATCATGTAGTTCTTGCTTCCGTGCCTGCTATGCAAAATATAAGGAAGTCCGTTGAAAGAGCCGGATATACTGTGCAAGATTATATACTACAGCCAATTGCATCAAGCGTATCTGTTCTTGAAGAAAATGAGAAAGATCTTGGTGTTACATTAATAGATATTGGCGGTGGTACAACTGATATAGCGGTATTCCATGATAAAAGCATCAAACATACCAAGGTTATTGGTGTTGCGGGAAATCAGGTTACTAATGATATAAGGGAATCACTTGGAATTGTAACAGATGAAGCTGAAAAATTAAAAAAACAATATGGTTATGCTCTTGAGGAAGCAATAATCAAAGACGAAGATATTTACATTAAAGGAGTAGGAGCCAGAGGTAATATAAAAATTCCAATCTCCTTACTTACACAAATTATTCACGTTAGAATGAAAGAACTATTCACACTAATAGATAATGAGTTAAGGCAGACAGGCTTCAAAAATAAAACTAAAGCCGGTATTGTTTTAACTGGCGGTGGATCACTTCTTAAAGGTGTTACAGAATTAGCCGAAGAAGTCTTTGGTCAGCCAACAAGAATTGGTGTCCCGTTGGAATTAGGCGCAGGCTTATCAAACGAAATAGAAAGTCCTGAATTTGCAACAGTGGCGGGATTAATAAGAGGTGTGCCAGGTACAACCAGCTCACAAGCAATGTTCAACATTAAAACAAAAACATCTATTGGAAAATTAGGAATAAATAAATTTTTTAAAAAAGTACAAGAATTTTTTGACGAATTATAAAATACTACAACAAGGAGGAAGATATGCCCAATTTTGTAACTCTTGACCGTGATGAATTATTATCAGCGCAACTTAAAGTAGTCGGTGTAGGCGGCGGTGGCTGCAATGCTATTGAAAGTATGATGGCTAAAGGTCTTAATGGAGTTGAATACGTAGCTGTTAATACTGATTCACAAGTATTACAGATGAGCAGTGCTAATCATAAAATTCAGATCGGAACTAGTATTACCAGGGGTTTGGGTGCCGGAGCTGATCCAAATGTCGGAAGAAAAGCATTAGAAGAAGATAGAGAAAAAATCACCAAAATTCTTGAAGGTAGCGATATGGTTTTTGTTACTGCCGGAATGGGTGGAGGAACAGGAACTGGCGGAGCTCCAATAGTTGCTGCAATCGCTAAAAGTTTAGGTGCACTTGTAATTGGAATTGTTACAAAACCATTTAAATGGGAAGGTAAAAGAAGAATGCTTAACGCGGAAGAGGGTATACACGACTTACGAAGAAATGTAGATAGTTTAATTGTTATCCCTAATGATAGACTTCTTAATATTCTTGATAGAACTGTTTCGGCACGAACCGCGTTTGATAAACCTAATGAAGTCTTATACGAAGCTACAAGAGGAATAGCGGATATTATTACCATCCCGGGTATAATAAATGTTGATTTCGCTGACGTACGTTCGGTAATGAATTCTAGCGGTGAGGCGCTAATGGGAGCCGGAATTGCAAATGGTGAAAATCGAGCAATTGAAGCGGCACAAAAAGCAATCTCTTCTCCTTTATTAGATGGAATTAGTATTAAGGGAGCAAAAAATATCTTATTGAATGTAACCGGTTCCGATGACCTAACCATGCAGGAAATTGATGAAGGCAACAAAGTTATTTATGATGCAGCAGGTGAAGAAGCAAACGTCATTTTTGGCTGGGTAAGTAAAGAAGAAATGAATGACAATGTATCCTACACAGTGATTGCAACAGGATTTGGTAATGAAACTAAAAAGACTAGCAAAGTAGTCCAAGAACAAAAAGAAGAAACAAAAGAAAAACAAAATAAATTTGCCGGTTATACAATAGAAAATATTGAATTACCGACAGAACCTGAAGAACTAGATACACCAACAATATTCAGAGTAAAAGGTACTAATAAAATTTTATCTGATGATAAAATAATTCCTAACGGCGGATTTAAACTCGATCAGCTTGATGCTTTTGAAGGAGCTGAAGTTGAGGAAAAACAAGAACAAAAGAAAAACAGAGGCGGATCTTCATTCCTTAGAATGATGATGGACTAAAACATAAAATTAAAAAAGGCTGGCTATTTCATCCTTGTTGTAGGTGATCTCGTCAATTACCCTAGAAATAAGCACAGCCTTTTTAATATAATTCAAATATAAAAAATTATTATTTGAAATTACTACTTATCGATTACGCTCTTCGAGTGATTTGTTCTTAATTAATTGATTATTTTTTTGTTTTGGATAGAATTTCGAAATCTTTAACTATAAAAATGAAATATTTGTGTGATCAATCAATTTTTAATTACAACTAATAATTACTAAATTTCCAACTTAAATATTTTGAAAAGAGAGTGATGTTAAAATATATTTTATCATTTTTACTTTTTGCATCTGTTATGTTTTCTCAGTCAGAGAGTCAAATTGGATGGATTGCAAAGTTTGGTGCAGCCGGTGGATTTTCTCCAATGATTATGTTCCCAAATTATGATGATTTGAATGTTGAAATATCAAAACTGGGAATGAACAATTTGGAAGGACCGATTGTTGCTTGGGGCGGCGGCGGTTATGCATATGTTATGATTATTGATAATTTACGTTTAGGGGGGATCGGTTTTAGTGGCTCTAAATCATCATCAAGTAATTTTAACAATTTAAATAATGAAGTGACTTACTCACTTGGCGGAGGTGCCGCTACCATTGAATATACAATGCCTTTTGTAAAGAATATGGCATTGTCGGCTGGTTTGATGATAGGTGGCGGTTCATTAGATATTGATGTGTATCAAAATGCTGGCGAAATTGGATGGAACCAAGTTTGGGACGAAATTATAAGTGGCTCTGATTCTGATAATAAAGAATTTTCTATGCAGCATTCATTTTTCTTTCTAACACCAACATTAAATTTGGATTTTCCCATCACACGTTTTCTTGCAATAAGAGGCGGTGTTGGTTACCAGTTTACATTTGGCAGCGATTGGGAAATTGCTAATGGTAAGGAATTAAAAAATGTTTCCTCAGGTTTAAATGGGGATGGATTTATTATTCAAACAGGAATTTTAATAGGACTATTTGCGTTTTAAAATATGAAAAAAATCTTAGTTACCGGCGGTGCCGGATTTATTGGCAGTAATTATATCAATTCAATCTTGTCCCAAAGTGATGATTTGATCGTAAATATTGATAAATTGACCTATGCCGGAAATTTAGAGAATCTTAAAGAAGTAGATTCAAAATCAAATTATCATTTTGTAAAAGGTGATATCACAAATTCAGAACTTATTGACTATCTGTTCGTAAAGTATGGAATTACTCACGTCGTTAACTTTGCAGCTGAATCTCATGTTGATAGAAGTATTCTTGGTTCCGAAGTATTCTTTAGAACTAATGTTATTGGCACAAATGTTCTTTTAGAGGCAGCAAAGAGGCACAATGTTGAAAAGTTTTTACAAGTATCAACCGATGAGGTTTATGGAAGTCTAGGACCAACTGGATTATTTACTGAAACAACACCTTTATCTCCTAACAGTCCCTATTCATCGAGTAAAGCATCAGCAGACATGATGGCAATGTCGTTCTTTCACACTTATGGGATGCCGGTGGTTATTACAAGATGCTCAAATAATTATGGTCAGCTTCAATTTCCAGAAAAGTTAATACCCCTGATGATAATCAATGCACTGAACGATAAAAAGTTACCAGTTTATGGCGACGGGATGAATGTACGTGACTGGATTTATGTAATTGATCATAATAAAGCAATTGATCTTGTTCTAGAAAAGGGAAAAGTTGGAGAAGTCTATAATATTGGTGCCAGCAGGGAAATGCCAAACATTGAAATTGTTAAGCTAATCCTCAACAAACTAGGTAAAGGTGAAGAACTTATTGAGTATGTTAAAGATAGACTGGGGCATGATAGAAGATATGCAATAGATTCCTCCAAAATTCAGAATGAACTGGGTTGGTCACCCCAATTTGACTTTGAAAATGCAATTGAAAATACTATAGATTGGTATTTGAATAATAAAAATTGGTGGGAAAGAATAATTAGCGGTGAGTATCAAGAATTATTATCAAACTCAATACGGGAACAGATAAATAAATATGCTTAAAAAATTATTTTTGTCCTTATTCTTATTTGGATCATTTTCTTCGGCGCAGGTTTCATTGAA
>CAVQBF010000012.1:0-102957 GCA_963710615.1 uncultured Ignavibacteriales bacterium | reverse complement strand
ATTTTTGGGTTAAGATAGGTTTAGTATTTTTTGTAGTTGGGATATCTAGAACTGTTCTTTCCATTTACAGTTAAAACCCTTCTCTGGGGTACAAATTTACCTAATATGGGAGATATAAGATACGGTTTTACGGTGTTGGTTCCTTTTCTTAGACATGCAGGTTATTTTGCAGCATTCATGATATTTTGTGCTTTAATGTCTTTTACGAAATATACATTACAGAAAAGAAAAATAGATTTAATTTATTTTTTAGTATTCATTTTGGGAATTGTAATTTCAACAAGGCGGAAACCACTTATTGGATTAATTTTATCATTAATTATTTTTTTTATTGTAGTTCCTTCAAGTACTCTAAGATTTAAATTTAGGAAATTGTCAATAATAGGTACCTTAATAGCAATAATTACATTTCTGTTCTTTGATCTAATTAATGATGTTTTACAATCGGGTTACACATATTTTTATCAACTTGATAATTTGGATATTGCGCGCAATGCATTATATGTAATTGCAATTACAATAAGTTCACAATATTTCCCTTTAGGATTGGGATTTGCACAATTCGGTGGTGCTACATCATTTATTAATTATAGTAATGCTTATTATGAATATGGATTAAATAGAGTTTATGGATTAGGACCAGGCATTGATGAGAGTATGTTTGGAATGGATACATATTGGCCTTATTTAATTGGCCAAATTGGTTTATTGGGCTTAATTATTTTTTTATATATGCTTTGGAAATTATTTTTATTCCTAAAGTCTAAAATTAGGAGTGAATTATTTTATATAAAATTTTTAAGTATTTCGTCTGTTTGTATTTTAGTTGAAGCTATTTGGGAGGCTTTTACTTCTCCTGTTTTTAGTAATACTTTTTATATTTATTTTATTTTTGTTCCAATAGGTTTTTTAATGTCTTTTGAGAAGAATATAAGTAAAAATAGATTATATGATTATACTAAAATTCATTTAAAATGAATATTTTACAAATTAATAATTTTCACTATAGAAAAGGTGGATCAGAAACAGTTTATTTCAATACAATAGACTTATTGGAAAAACGAGGTAATAAGATTATTAGTTTCAGTATAAATCATACTGCTAATATTACCTCTGAATGGTCAAAATACTTTGTAGAGAATCCAAATTTTCTTAATAAGAGTGTATTTGGAAAAATTAAAAGTATTGGTAAATTCTTCTATAATTCTGAAGCAAAAAAGAAACTTACTCAACTAATTTTAAAAGAAAAACCTCAGATTGCACAGTTGCATTTGTTTTATGGCGGTTTAACATCTTCAATACTGAAAATTCTAAAAAAAAAAAGATTCCAGTTGTGGTCACATTACATGATTACAAATTATTGTGTCCCGTATATACTTTTCTTACTCCAAATAATAAGATTTGTGAAAAATGCATAGCAGGGAAATATTATAACTGTATTATTGGGAAATGCAATAAAGATAATTTATTCTATTCAATTATTATGGCATTAGAAAGTTATTTTAGAGATATATTTTTTAATCCTCTAAAGTACATTGATAAATTTATAATGGTTAGTAAATTTGCGTTAAATAAACATGTTTCAACTAATTCTAAGTTTTCAGAAAAATCTACACATATTTATAATTTTGTTGATTATGAAAAAGAAGTTTTTCCTTATTTTGTAAAGGGTAACTATTTTCTGTATTTTGGGCGCCTTTCCTACGAAAAAGGATTAGAAACTTTATTAAAAGCTTGGGAAAAAATAGATGGCATAAAATTAATCATAGTGGGTACCGGTCCACTTAGAGATTTAGTTGTTCATGAAACTAATGATAATTTAAATATGGAATACGTTGGTTATAAGCAAGGTAATGAACTTAAAGAACTGATAAAAAAATCAAGTTTTGTAATTGTTCCTTCAGAATGGTACGAAAATAACCCAATGACAATCATTGAAGCGTTTTCATATGGAAAACCAGTGATAGCTTCAAAAATTGGTGGAATCCCTGAATTAGTAATCGAAGGAAAGACTGGTTTTCTTTTCAAAACATCCAATGCAACTGAATTAGTTGAAAAAGTAAAGCAAGCTAATAATATTTCAACTATTCAATATCAATCTTTGGCAAAAAATACAACTGAGTTTAGTGAAAATAATTTTGATAAAGAAAGACATTATGAACAACTAATGAATGTTTATAGAAGTTTGTTATGAAGATTGTTTTCATTGCTTCGCGTAATTTAGAAAGTATTGGTGGTATAGAAAATTATATGCGAAATTTATGCCCTAGACTAGTTAAATTAGGCCATGAAATTATTCTATATACTGAGGGTGATAAAAAAGCTCATATTTTCAAGATGGTGTTAAAATTCATTCGTTTAAGTCAATTCAGAACAAATTTCTAAATAAAATTATAATTAATTTTAAAGCATCCATTCATTCTCTTAAAAATTATCCATCTGCAGATATCTTCCATTATAATGCTATTCCTTCACAGCAATGTTTTCAATCCTTCCAATAATATTTGGCAAAAATGTCATCTATCAAGGTCATGGATTAGAATGGCAGAGAGCAAAATGGTCAAATTTAATGCAGAAAATAATAAAAGTCCTTGAATGGTTTGTTGTAAAAATTAATAACAATATTACAATGGTTTCTCAAGATCAAACTGAGTATATAGAAAAGAATCTATAAAAAAAATGCAGTTACAATAACTCCTGCGATAAATTTACCTAATGACATTAGCAATGAATTAGAATTCTTTAATAAACATGAATTAGAAACAGATGGATACTTTTTATTCTTAGGTAGACTTGGTCCTGAAAAAAATCCTGATAAACTTATCAAATCCTTTAAAGAAGCCGGTATATCAAATAAAAAATTAGTGATTGCTGGTTTTGACAATAATGCTAAAGATTATATTGAAAGGTTATATTCTATATCCGAAAATAATACCAATATTATCTTTACTGGTGCAGTTTACGGTACTGAAAAAGAGACTCTGATTAGTAACTGTTTTGCCTTTTGTCTACCCTCATCTTTAGAAGGCCTACCTATAACCCTTCTCGAGGCAATGAGTTATTCAAAAATTTGCCTTGCAAGTGATATTCCGGCATGTCAAGAGGCTCTTGGGGATACCGGAATATTCTTTAATATAAATGATTTTACAGATTTAACCAGTAAATTAATTGACCTTAATGATAATTTACAAAAATATTCAACCTTAGGATTACAATCATTCGAAAGAGTTAAATCAAATTTCACTTGGGAAAGAATCACATCAAAATATGTTGAGTATTGCGTAGAAATTTTAAAAAACAAGAAAAGAAGGAAATATAAATGGATATATCCGTTATTACTACTTATAGATGTAACATGGAATGTAAAATGTGTGATATTTGGAAGACCCGATTCGGATAAAAATCTAGAGCTAGTTCCATCCGATTATGAATATTTTCCAGATAATTATTTCAATATATGCAACATAACTGGTGGAGAGCCACTAATGCGTAATGATTTAGAAGAAATCATTGAAGTAATGTTTTGCAAGGCAAAAAGAGTTGTTATTTCTACGGCGGGTTGGCATACAGAAAGAATATTAAAGATAGCTGAAAGATTCCCTAATATTGGAGTTAGGGTGAGTATTGAAGGGCTTTCACAAACTAATGATGATTTACGTGGGCGAAAAGGCGGTTTTGATAGGGGTTTAAAACTTTTATTAGGATTAGAAGAATGGGAATTAAGGACGTTGGATTTGGTATGACAGTTTCTGAAAATAACTACAAAGATTTAGAATGGTTATATGAATTGGCTAAACATAGCTTAAGATGGAATTTGCAACAGCTACATTTCACAATTCCTTTTATTTTCATAAATATGATAACGATATAACCAAGCACGAGTTGTTGTGGGGGCGTTTAAAAAATTGGAATCCAATCACTTCTTAAAGAAAAAAGTGTAAAAAGTTGGTACAGAGCATTTTTTAATTTGGGCCTATTAATTATGTAAAGGGAAATAAAAGATTGTTACCCTGCGAAGCTGGTAGTGAAAACTTTTTTATTGATCCATATGGAGAAATACTGGCCTTGCAATGGTTTAGAGCCCAGATATTGGTATGAGAGTATGGGAAATATAAAAGATTATGATTCTTTGAGGAATTATGGAATAGTGAGAAAGCTAAACATGTACGAGGTTTAGTCAAAACTTGCCCAAAGAATTGTTGGATGATTGGTACAGCGTCGCCAGTTATGAAAAAATACATTAAACATCCTACGAAGTGGGTAATAAAAAATAGAATTAAATCTTTCTTGGGAAAAGATATTTGCACAATTCTACCCAAAATATAATGTTGGTCAAGATCCATTGCAAGGTGATTTAAGATTACCAAAAAAAGAAAAGAGTAAAAATGAAGTAAATGGTGTGTTGAAATGAGGATTTTAACTTACTCAAAATGACCCTTTCTATTTAGCAGAGAATATTGCTTATCTAATTAAAAATTTGCCAGCAAAGACATAAAATTGTAGGTTGTGTTTTATTTGATGTTTCACCTTTCGGTAAAAGAGAAACTTTAATACAGAAAGCAAAAAAAACCTTTTCAACTTTTGGATTGTCTTTTTTTCTATCACTATGTTAATTTAGTTCATTTTGAATAAACTAAATCCTTCGAAAAAAGCATCGAAAGTTCTTACTAAGTCAATAAAATTCCAATAATTAAGTTAGAAAAATCCGTAAATCATAAAGATTCATTAGATATAATTTCTTCTTATAAACCAGCCATTCTTTTATCAATTGCCGGGAATCAAATATTCAAGTCTCAACTTAATTAATTTACCTCCCAAAGGTACACTTAATCTTACATACGGCTCTTTTACCTAAGTATAGAGGATTAATGCCAACGTTTTGGGTGATGAAAAATGATGAAGAATACACCGGTGTTTCAGTCTTCTTTGTAGATGAAGGAATTGATAGCGGTCCTATTTTAGTTCAGAGAAAAGTTAAAATAGAAAAAAGCTGGACACAACGTGATTTAATAAAGCACACTAAAAAAATTGGAATGGATGCAATTGTTGAAGCAATCGAAAAAATTGACACCGGTAATTATGAGTTAATTCCTAACCCACAAGAAGAAAGTTCCTACTATTCATTCCCAACACGTGAAGATGTTAAAGATTTTTATTCAAAAGGGAAAAAATTCTTTTAATGAAAATACTCACTTTTGATATAGAAGATTGGTTCCACATATTAGATTTTGATGAAACAGAAAATCCTTCAGAATGGAATAAATATAACTCACGATTAGATAAAAGTATGGATTTCATTCTTAATATTCTTGCAAAGAGTGGTCAAAAAGCCACTTTTTTTTTACTCGGTTGGATTGCAGAAAAACATCCAAATGTTGTTAAAAGAATATTTGATGCCGGATACGAAATTGGCAATCATTCTTACTCACATATTCTAATTTATAAACATAACTTTGAAAAAGTATTTAAAGATTTAGAATACTCAAAAAAAATATTGGAAGATATATCTGGAAAAAAAGTAAAGTATTTTAGAGCTCCTGGATTTTCAATTAAAAACAATACAAATTGGGCATTTGATATTTTGCAAAAGCTTGATATTGAAGTAGATAGCTCGGTTTTTCCAACATCTAGGGGACATGGTGGTTATGAATCATTCCCTTACTCAGAGCCATGTATAATTACTAAAAATGGATTTAATATAAAAGAACTACCAATAAACACTTATAAATTTTTTGGTAAGGAAATTGTTTTTAGCGGAGGCGGTTATTACAGATTACTTCCATATTTTATCCAAAAACAGCTTTACAGGAAATCCGATTATTTAATGACCTATTTTCACCCAAGAGATTTTGATCCTGAACAACCTGTTCTAGAAAATTTGTCCCGTATAAGAAAACTTAAGTCTTATGTTGGTCTGAAAAACTCAAAAGAAAAATTCCAGTAAGTTGTTGACAGATTTCAAATTCGTTGACATTAAAAGCAGCTGATGAAATAATTGATTGGGAAAAAGTTCCGGTGGTGAAGCTTTAATGAATTATTATAATCAAAATTTAAAAACATTCTATACTTAGATTCCGGATCAAGTCCGGAATGACATAATAAATTATGATGAAAAAAATCTTTTTACTTTTTCCTTTATACTTTTTAATTTTTACTTTTCTTTCCGCTCAATCCACAACCGAGCCGGTTTATAATGATGAGATATATAAGTTTCTAGATCGTCAAGCTCAAAAAGGGTTAATAACTTTTTTTGATGATATAAGTCCAATTACTAGAATAAAAATAGCAGAGAAATTAAAGGAAATAAACAACATAGTCATTGGGTCATTAGGTCATTGGAAAAAAATGTCAGAAATTGAAAAAGCGCAATTAGATTTCTTCAATCGTGAATATGCATTTGAGTTAAGATTTCTGGAAGGGGATACAACAAAGATTTCGGAAGCATTTAAGTTTGGGGAAACGGACAGATTCAATTCTTTTAAGTATTATGATAAAAATTTCACTTTTCAAATAGATCCGGTCTTTCAGATCAAATATGATTTTGCACAGAAGAATTATATGCAATTCGGCGGTGTGGAGTTAAATGGAAGAATTAGTGACAATATTGGTTATTACTTCTCTTACAGAGATTTTATGGAAGATGGAGAAAATGTTGATAATTTCAAATTATTTTCGCCTAATACAGGAGTTAAAAATCATAAAGCTACTTTAAATGAACATTCAGAATATAGTGAGACAAGAGGCGGAATAAATATTGGCTGGAGTTGGGGAAATTTTAGTTTTGCAAAGGATTTCCTTCACATTGGATCAAGTTATCAAGGTTCAGTAATTTTATCGGATAAAGCTCCGTCAATACCGCATATGAGTTTATTAGTTGAACCAGTTGATTGGTTTAAGTACAATTTTATTCATGCCTGGCTGGATTCAAAACTAATTGATTCCACATCCATTAGATCTACTGGAATTGAAAATACAAAAGAAAATAGATCTCTTACTTTTTCCAAAAGACCTAAATATTATGTTGAGCATTCATTTTCATTTAAGCCTTTTAATAATTGGTGGCTTACATTTGGTGAATCTATAATTTACGGTGATCAGATAGAACCAATTTATTTTATTCCGGTTTTTTTAAGATTAGCTGATCATTATAATTTTATTGGCGGCGGTGATACAGGAGATAATGCCCAGATCTTTTTTAATACATCTTATGTATGGACAAAAATAAAAAGTAAGCTCTATTTTACACTCTTTATAGACGAACTGTCAATTACTGATCTTTTGACCGGTTCAGGTGATAACGCAAATGTTTTGGCTTATACTATAGGTGGAAGATTTACAAATCCATTGTGGCAAAACAGTTATTTTACTCTTGAGTATAATGCTGTTAAACCATATGCTTATATGAATGCTGACCCTCTTCATCAATATTCCAGCTCAGATTATCAGTTAGGCCATTGGATAGGCTCAAATGCGGAACAGTATTATTTTCAGTTTGAACAGTATTTCTTAAGGGCTCTAAAATTTGAATCTTTTTTTCAATACGTCAGAAAAGGTTCAAAAGAAAATTTGAATGATTATTATAATCGAGTCACTTCGACATATCCGCTCCTTTCCGGTAAGGTGAGCAATTATTCAGAAGCCGGAGCTAGCCTAATTTTTAATCCGTACCATGATTTATTTTTCCAATTAGACTATAGTTATATCTTCAAGGCAGACGGCAGATTTATAGATGAGTACAGAATTGATGAAGGGGCTTCGCTTAGTACGTCTGTTAGATACGGGTTTTGAATTTAGAATTAAGAAGGTAGAATATTGATTGATGAAGGATTAAGGATAAATGATTATTGATGAATGTTGAATGATTCAGGAGAATGATGAATTTATTACGATGAATGAATATGATAGCCTATGAAAAATGAAAAAAAAACAGTTGCCTATAAATGTTTAAAATTATTTTAAGTATCATTTCATTATTTCTTGTAATTGAAAATCTGTTCAGTAACTTGTACATTGACGACTCGTAATTTTACGACACAAAGTTTCTGATCCGGTTTTTGAGAATGGGTTACAAACTCTTAAATAGTTTTAAAATTACCTGTTTTTTGGCTTATTTAACTAAATATATTAATATTAGAAAACCAGATGCGTTTTCTTTATATATTTTGTTCTAATTTATAATTTCTTGTCCGCTGTCTAATTGGGCGGATCAAATTTCCGCTAAAAAAAGCAAACTAAATTTAACTGATGCTATATCTTCAAATATTTATTACTAGCTTTTTAATTACATTGATAATAACTCCCTTTGTTATTAAGCATTTTATATCTGTCGGAATAGTAGATAAACCAAATAAGAGAAAGGTACATCAGTCAGTTATTCCCAGAATGGGTGGTGTAATTGTATTTGTTGTTTCTATACTTGTATTCATTAGTTTTTTTAGAGGTATTGATGAATATAGGATCTTTTTAATATCATCCTTTATTATTGCAATTATTGGCAATTTAGACGATGTATTTGCTTTAAAGTGGTCACACAAACTTCTTGCACAAATTGCTGTTGCTTCATTTATTACATTCGATATTTTTACCAGGATTGATCAAGTATATTTATTTGGGATCGTTCTTCCAGAATTTATTGCGGTTTTATTGCTCATTACATTTATTGCGGGCTTACTGAATGGAATTAATTTTCTTGACGGACTTGATGGCCTTGTCTGCGGATATTCAATAATAAGTCTAGTAATAATTTTATTTTTGGGATACACGTCAGGTAACCAATTTATAATCATCCTATCAGTTGGAATACTCGGAAGTTTACTTGGATTTATGAAGTTTAATACATATCCTGCCAGAATATTTTTGGGCGATACAGGATCATTATCGTTAGCATTTTTCTTAGTGTATTTAGTATTCCTTACAGGAATTGAGCAGACAGAAACAAAAAATTCGATTGATTTCACTTTTGTGTTGATCTTTTTTGCACTTCCGATTACTGATACAATAAAAGTGATTGTTAAGAGACTCTTAAATGGTCAAAGTCCTTTTATAGCCGATAAAAGTCATTTGCACCACAAAATAATTGGGCTGGAAGTAAGACAGAAAATTTCTACTTTTATAATCCATCTTTTTTCTATATTGTTTGTTTCCCTTGCATTTCTATATTATGATAATAATAGTATTTATGTAATTTTCACAACAATTGCTCTAGTATTTGTTGTACTTCTAATACCGAAAATCGTTTATTATTTTCGTGAATGGTTTTTTAGAATAACCGGTCATATTAAACGTATTCCAAATTTAGGTGTGAAAGCTTTCTATTATATTTTTCCACTTGTAGCAATTATTTCTATAATTTTATTGGTTGGACCACTATTAAATATTAATTCAAATTTTAGTAAAATTGAATTAGGTTACATCATATTGCTTTATATTTTGCTTTTTGGTATTTCGTATAATCGAAAGAAAAGCGCTGATACTTTCAACCATTTATTTGTATTTTTTAACATTATAATTTTTGCAGCCCTTTTCGAATTTCCTGCCAGGGCTCAGTATTTTGATCTAATATTACTATCAATTTCAAGATATCATTTACTTTATATTGGTCTGACTTTAACTTTTTCCTTGATCATTTATTTTGTATACGTCAGAGAGTATATGGAAATTGAAAATTTTAGTTTGTTCTACGGTCAAGATTTAATGCTTATTGTTTTGCTAATTTTAATTTTTATTGCCAAAGATATTGTGAGTAACCCGTTACTCGAAAAGATTAACGTAATTTTTCTAACTGCATTCAGTATTTATTCCATTTACTTAATAGCATTAAAGTTATATGAAAAGCAAGAACCCCTGTTATATAACTTATCATTCATACTTCCTGTATTATCAATTATATTTCTTTTCTTTTAAAACAAATTATCAATCGAAAGATCCAAAATCATTATGATTTGTTACTTATTTTCTTTTGTTTTATCCCGATAATATTACATAAATCAAACTTTTTAATTGATTATTTCTTTTCATTCAATAACATGATACCAATTATCTGTTAAAATTTAAGGATGAGAAATGAAAGATTTGTTTAAATATATTTTCACAATTTTCCTACTAGTAAGTTTAGTTCCGGCATCTGCACAAGTTTCAAATGTAAAACTTGATAATGATGTTTATAAATATTTATCAAATTTAAGCAGTAAAGGTATAATAGATTACGATGATCTGGTAAAACCTTTATCAAGAAGATACATTGCTGAAAAGTTAATTGAAGCTAGAGAGACATTTATGACCGACTATCAAATTTACAGAAAGATGAGCTAAAGTTTTATGAAAGTGAGTATGGCTTTGAGATAAGTAAACAGAAGGTAAAGGGGAAAATAGGAAAAGGGGAGTGGGAGAATGGGGGAATTGATGAAAAGGTGAAAGGGGGAGATGGTACTGATTTTGTTGAATATGATGGATATAATAGATGGAGATTTTTTAATTATCAGAATGAGAATATCAACCTTAACATCAATCCAATTGTAGGTTATGAGATTGCCAATTGGGAAAAGAAGAATTATCAAAATGTTAGATTGGGTTTAAGTTTTAATGGTGAACTGGGTGATATAATTGGATTTAATTTTGAACTAAAACAGACTAGAGAATCGCCAAGAATTATTAGGAGAATTTCTCTACAATAGATTTTCAAATAAAACAGCAATTGATCTTCAGCTTGCTAGATGCGGAAAGGCTGGAGTATTCAATTGTGAATGTAGACCTGGGATTTAAATGGGATTGGGGATCGTTTACAATTGGTAAAAATCATCTAAATTGGGGATATGCTGAAAATGGAAAAATTGTTCTTTCCGAGAAAGCCCCTTCATTTCCATATGTTCGTTTGGATATAAAACCTACAGATTGGTTAACATTTAATTATATACATGCATGGTTGAACTCTGATGTTGTTGATACAAATTCCCTTTATTCTACCTGGCGAGTATCAGAGGTATTATTCTCCAAACCGTTATACTTATATTTCAAAGTTTATGGCAATGCACTCGGTTACGTTCAGTTTCCTTGATGGAATAGATCTCTCTTTTGGTGAATCGGTTGTCTATTCGGATGAGTTGCAAATTGCTTATTTAATTCCAATAATGTTTTTTGATCTCGCCGATGAATATTTAAATAGGAATGATAATTATGCAGGTGCAAGCACACAATTATTTTTAGCCTTAAGTTCTAGAAACCATGTCCCAAATACACATCTCTATGCAAGTTTTCATGCTGATGAATTGACCCCTGAAGGATTGTTCGATCCTAAAACTCAATATTATAAATTTGCATTTACTTTTGGTGCATCGACAATAGATATGCCAATCAATAATCTTGGACTAACTTTGGAATATACAAAAGTTTACCCTGGGAACTATCGTCATTTTATTCCAACTCTCACTTATGAAAGTTCATCTTCAATTAATGGGTCATTGGATGGGAGATAATGGTGATCTATTTTACGGTGCTTTAGACTATACAATTTTTAGAGGATTAAAAGTAAAAATATGGACCCAGCATATCAGAAAGGGAACTGAAGCTCTTGGGAATAGAGCATATAAAGTTCAAATTCCCCAACCCGGATTTTTATTTACAGATAGAATTAGTGATAGAAAAAATTACAGTTATTATGGTTTTGATTTAAGTTACGAGATTCTTCATGATGTTTGGGTAAAGGGTCATTTTCAATATATTGATTATGAACAGCAGATTACCGAGGATGAATTCAGATCACAATTGAATCGTGATATAGCTTTTTCATTCGGCTACGGAATTTAAAAGTATGCCCAGATTTTGTAATTCCCACTACATTACACATTAACTTTTGTCATCCCGAAATCTTGTTATTTGGGATCTAAAGATTATTCTTGATGATAAATAGAAAAAATTCAGCATGTTAGGCTTGCCTGATGCAAGCAGGTTCACTTAAATAAAGGTTCATTTTAATAATATTTTGAAATAACTAAGCTCTTAAATTTTTTACATTTAAGATTACATACAATCATTCATTCAACCAATCATTTAATCATTTTTCATTCCCCACTAATTACTTGAAAAAAAACAGTTTACACTTCTTTTAATAAAGAAAAGCTTTTATTCTTCAAATAATTATTTTAATTTTACTTCTCGCATAAAATTAGTATTTTCTTAACTAGTATAATCTTAAATATGTATATTAATTTATTCCATAAAACAAAATTTACTTAATATGAAAAAAATATTATTACTTGCTCTTTTTACATTCAGTTTTGCAATCACAAATTTTGCTCAAATTAGGGATTATGAATTAGGTGCGCAGGCTACCGAAGGGCGAAGAAGTATATACGGTGGGTTTTACGACTATTCTGACCCTGAAGCTATAAATATTAATGTCTCTGTTTGGGGATTTGTAAAATATCCAGGCAGATATGTTATCCCCGATTACACAAGTGTAGTTGACTTAATGTCTTATGTAGGCGGTCCTACCGATGATTCAAATCTTGATGATTTAAGAATTTATAGATTGGATGATAATAGACGTGAACAGATGATCCGTATAGATTTCAATGATTTAATGTGGGAAGATGAATTAGAGGGAAAGTATAAAAAAGTTCCAACACTAAGACCAAGTGATATACTGGTAGTACCTGGGCAGCCAAGAATGTACTTTTTAGATTGGTTTAGTATTGGTCTCTCAGTTTTTTCAGCATTAATTTCTTTAACCATCCTCTTACTAACAATTAGAGATTTATAATTTAGGAGTTTTTGAATTTTGGCAAAACAAAATTTAAACGGTAACGATCTTCAATATATGAAAGAATTAATGTTTGAGGAGGAAACACACTCACTCAAAGATTATATAAATATTATTCGTCAGCATCAGATTGCTGTAATGTTTATAAGTCTTATAGTTTTAGCATTAGCTGTAGTATATGCTGTTACTGCTACAGATATTTATAAAGCAAATACTATGTTAAAAATTTCCGAACCTCAAGGTAGTGTTTTAGATGCATCATTCTTACCAGAATTTGGAGTGGAGGAAGTAAAGCTGACCGATTTATTGCTAATGAAATTGAGACAATAAAAAATATTACAATTACCGAACAAGTTGCAACAGAAATAATGGATTCTTTTATTGTTGCTGATAATAATGAAATGTTTTCTCTCATTATTGATAAAGACTATTTTGATAAAGGTAGAAATGGTCTTAAAGAATATGATAATATAATTAAAATATTAGAGAGTAAAGTTTCCATTGAACAAAAAAGAGGCCTTGATTTTATTGAGATTTCAGTTGAATCACCTTCTCCGTATGAAGCTTCTTTGATAGCAAATACTTATGCTAATGTATATAAAGATTTCAATTTACTTGACAACAGAAAACAAGTTTCGCGGGTAAAGGATTTTTTATTTGGGCAGAGAACTGAAAAGTTAAATGAATTGATTGATGCTGAAGATAAGCTTAAAGACTATCAGCTTAAAGGTGGTGTAATTGAACTTGGCGAACAAGCTAAATCCTTAATTGAAACTATAACTGACCTTGAATCAAAAATTAATTCAACTTCTGTTGAACTATCCATTGCTAAAGAAAATTTAAGTCAATTTAAAGAGGAGTTAAGAAAAAAAGATCCGACTCTTTCTCAGTACCTTGAAAATAAATCAGCTGAACCATACCTAACAAGATTACAAGAACAAATAGCCGAGATTCAAACTCAAAAGGATATTGCTCTTTCAACTGCGAAAACAAAAGGTATGAATAATCCCCAGCTTATTAAGAGCTATGATGAAAAATTAGCTGACCTTAGAGAAAACTTAATAGAAGTGTAAAAGAATATCAAACTTCAATCTTAGCTTCAAGTCCGGAAGAAATAAAACTTCTTACTCAGCAAATTTTTGAAGAACAAGTAAAATTTCAAGCACTTACAAGCTTCATATGATAAGCTTAACGGCTTTTTAAGAGGATATGAACGACGTTTTGATTCACTTCCTGAAAGAACAATTGATCTGGCTCGATTGGAAAGAGAAAAAATGGCCTATGAGAAATTATATCTTCTGCTTGAGGAAAAATATCAGGAAGCACTAATTAATGAACAGTCAACTACTGGATCAGTTCTTGTACTTAACCAAGCAAGAGTTCCTAAAGAACCTGCAAAACCGAATAGAAAACTTATAATACTAATTGGATTAGTACTTGGTATAGGCTTGGCAATTGGATATGCATTAGTATTAAACTATTTTGATAAGCGTGTCAAAACTCCTGAAGATATTGAAGATAAAAATATTAATCTCTTAGGCTGGGTTCCTAAAGTTGCGACTATTAGTCAGAATGGGAAAAAAGGTAAGGAATTTATTGTCGCCAATAAATCAGATTCTGTTGCTAGTGAAGCTTTCAAAGCGTTGCGTACTCGAATAAGATATTCAATGGTTGAAGGTGAAGCTAAAACTATTTTAATTACTTCATCTGCTCCTGGTGAGGGTAAATCGACCATTGCCGTGAATTTAGCCGGAAGTTTTGCTCTAGCAAATAAAAGAACTGTTATAATTGATTGTGACTTACGAAAACCTAGGGTACATAGTATTTTTAATGAAAAGCGATTTCCTGGGTTTACTGATTATTTTGTTGGGAGTGCAACATTTGAAGAGATTGAACGTAAAACTGATGTTGAAAATTTATCATTCATTACTGCCGGAACAATTCCTCCAAATCCAAGTGAAATTTTAGATTCAAGGGGGATGAAAACATTTCTTAAGAAACTATCTAATGAGTTTGATGTTGTTATTGTTGATTCACCTCCGGTTCTTACTGTTACAGATGCGGAGATTCTTTCCCGTTTAGTAGATGAAACTATTTTGGTTGTTTCAGCTAATAGTACAGATACTGATTTAATGAATAAATCAGTAGCACTTTTAAAGCATGGTGAAGATAGCTCTTTTGTTGGAGCCTTGCTTAATAATTTTGAAGTACAGAATAGCTATGGTTCATACTATAAGTATGCTTATTCTTATGCTAGAAATGGTCAATCGAAAAGTAGTAAATCTAAAAAAATTACTGATATATTAAATTAAAATTAACAACAAGTTACAATTTTCAAAGGCACGTTGAGTTTATCATGTGCCTTTTTTATTTTTAAATTTATTCGAACAAACTGATATTTCTATGGATTTCAATGATATAATTATTTCAATTTCTTTTCTAATCTATCTGATCATTATGCTGCTTATCGGTTGGTATTTTTATAAAAGAACAAAGGACTTATCAGATTATATTCTTGGCGGACGTAAATTAAATGCTTGGGTAACTTCATTGAGTGCACAAGCTTCGGATATGAGTGGTTGGCTGCTATTAGGTTTACCCGGATATGCTTATTTAGCGGGCTTAGAAGCATTCTGGCTGTTGTTGGGTTTACTAATCGGGACTTACGTGAATTGGAAATTTATTGCCGCACGTTTAAGAAAATACACTGAAATTGCTGGAAATTCATTTACTTTACCTGACTTCTTTGAAAATAGATTGCAAACAAAATCTAAAGCAATCAGAATTATTTCAGCGGTTTTTATTTTATTTTTTTTCTTGATTTATACTTCCTCCGGTTTTGTTGCAGGAGCAAAACTTTTCAGTTCAGTGTTTGATATAACCTATATGCAGGCTTTATTAGTGGGAGGAGTTTTTATTGTTGGTTATACGTTCCTCGGTGGGTTTTTAGCAGTAAGTTGGACTGATGTTGTGCAAGGAACAATAATGTTTTTCGCAATTCTATTTGTTCCAATCTTTGCAGTTATAGATAATGGTGGTTTTCAATTTACACTTAATGAAATTGCTGTTCTCAATATTGATTATCTAAATATATTTACTGATAGTAATGGGAAAATAATTTCATTTATCACAGTTTTTTCTCTACTTGGTTGGGGATTGGGATATTTTGGTCAGCCTCATATTTTAGCTAGATTTATGGCGCTCAATGATGTAGAACAAATGGGAAAGGCTAGAAAGATAGCCATGTCTTGGGTTACATTTAGTCTTATTTTTGCAATGCTGCTTGGAATTATTGGTTTTGCAATATTCCCAACCAGCTTGCAGGGGAGCGATTCTGAAAAAATATTTATACTAATGGTTGAACAATTGATTCATCCATTATTTGCCGGAGTATTATTAGCTGCAATTTTAGCGGCTATTATGAGTACTGCAGACTCTCAGCTTTTAGTTGCATCATCTGCATTAACTGAAGACATCTATAAATCTCTCATAAGACCGAATGCTTCTCAAAAAGAATTAGTGTGGATTAGTCGTGTATGCGTGGTAATCATTGCAATAATTGCCCTTTTAATTGGTTTAGATCCCAATTCAAGCGTCCTTGATCTTGTTGCGTATGCTTGGGCTGGGTTTGGAGCGACCTTTGGTCCCATCATCATTTTAAGTCTTTACTGGAAGGGAATTACAGAAAAGGGAGCAATTGCTGGAATGCTTATTGGTGGAATTACAATAATTGTATGGAAAAATTTAAATGGTGGAATTTTTGATCTTTATGAGATTATTCCGGGATTTATATTAGCTACATTAGCAATATTAATTTTTAGTGATAAAAATATTGCTAATAAATCTCAAGTTGATAACGAGTTCAAGGAGATTGAAAATTTTTAAATAATACTAATTTAAAAGTGTAAAAGAAATTAGTAATAAGAAAACGTAAAGTGAACCCAAACTCAATAGAGTAAGTTTGCGCTTTTTAAGTTCATCCTCAAAAATTTCTTCTTCCTCGGCTAAAGTGTGACTTATAAAATCTTCTGAATCATTAATAATAAGTTTGCTGCGGTTAAGGTATGTTATTTCGTTCAAGGTTAATTTCTCCATTAATGATAGTTTACTGATCTTCAGTTAGCATTTTGTAAAGCTTATCATGATTCTTTGGAAATTTCTTGTAAGTTAGATTGATTAAAACGAATAATCCGAAAAGTAGAACTAAATAAATAATATCTAATGTTGCCCATGTTTCCTCACAGTTTTAGACTAGTTAGTACTATCGAACTATTTATTTAAAAGTTAATTTATGTTGATAATATCTTTAACCTATGACTAATTAGAAAAATATTAAATTTTATAACTTATTGCAAGTAAATAATTTATAAAATTAATATAAAGTAATAAATTAGATTAATCACTTAACTATTTGTTTTTAAGTATCCACCATTTATGGTTTTTACTTAGATAATCTATTAGAAAAATATTCTGTTTATCAGTTGATTTATTATTAAAATTGTAAGAATTATTCTTAGAATTTACTAGAGATTAAAATTTTAATGAGATTTAAATGGAAATTGAGAGTAAACCATATAAATTGATTGGGAAATTTCAGCATTATCAATGGGGGACCATAAATGAGGATGCATTTATTCCAAAATTATTAGGTATAGATTATGAAATAGATTTACCCTATGCTGAATACTGGATTGGGATTCACCCAAATGCTCCATCTGAGATTATAATTGATAACCAAAAATATTTCATTAATAAGGTGATTGATAAATTTCCAACAGAGATTTTAGGTAAAAGGATTGCACAAGAATTCAATAACAAACTTCCATTTCTTTTAAAGCTGCTATCAATAAGTAAAGCTTTATCAATACAAGCTCATCCCAACAAAAAGTTAGCTGCAGAGTTACATAAGATTGATCCCCAAAATTATCCTGATAGTAATCATAAACCGGAAATTGCGATTGCTATTGATTCTCTTGATGCAATTGTGGGATTAAAAAGTTTACCGGAGATAAAAAGCTGTTTAGATCAGTATCCTCAAATATTCTCTTTGCTTGAGAAAGAACTAATAATAGAAATTGAGAATATTTCACCTGGCTCAGATGAAAAAATAATTAAAGAACTTTATCAACAAATAATGAATGCGCCTTTCGAAAAACTTGAAAAATGCATTTTGGGTTTAGTTGAAAAATTTAACAAGATAAACGACCTACAAATAAATGAAAAATATTTTTTGACACAACATCAAAATTTCGGAATTGATGTAGGACTGATTTCAATTTTACTTTTTAATTTGGTTAGTCTGAAAAAAGGAGAAGCAATTTTTACAGAAGCTGGCATTCCGCATGCGTACCTGAAAGGTAATATTATTGAATGCATGGCTAATTCAGATAATGTAGTGAGAGCCGGTTTAACGCCAAAATTTAAAGATGTTAAAACTCTAACAAAAATGTTAAAGGTTGGATCTGATAATACTTTTGTTGAGAGAAGAGAGACAGAGGATAAAATTATTTATAAGACAAAAGCTAAAGAATTTGAACTTTCCCATTTAAAACTAGATAGTACTTTAAGATTTAGTAATAATAGTGAAATCAGTATTCTTCTTGTATTAGAAGGTAAGATTAAAATTGAATGGGGAAGTAATCAAGTAATTGTTTATCAAGGTGAATTTTATCTAATTCCAGCAATACTAAATAATTATACAATTTCTGCAATAAGTTCTTCAACAGTATATTGTGTTGCAGTTCCTTAATAGTGGATGCATATTTTGCACCCACTAAATTAATTTGCTTCTCCTATATTTGATTATGTTTTTCCAGCAGTTTCTTAGCTCTTGGTTTATAGAGCGAGTGAAAAATAATATCTAGATAAGCTTCCATATCCTTCATATCCAAATCAGTAAGATATTTCCAAAATCCGAAGATTTTTGAAAGAGTTAATAGTTTATTTGAATATAATTTCCAATTGTATGCTTCGTTTACTCTTCTAATTCCGTTCTTCGAAATCTCTTCCCAGTAATTAGGATTTTCTTCAAATTTGGAAACTACATCCAGCAATATTTTTTTACTCTCCTCGTTATTAATAGGATCAATATGAAAGCCATTTTCTTTGTGTTGGATTATTTCTAAGGGACCGCCATATTTTGTAGCAATAACTGGTATGCCAGAAACCATTGCTTCCAAAACCGTTAACCCAAATCCTTCAAACAATCCTGGCTGGACAAAAATACCCTTGTTTTCTGCAATAACTCTATATAATTCTCCCGATTCATTTTTTCTAAATAATTTTCCAATCCATCTTATTTTATTATGCAAATTGTGTTTTTCAATTAAATGCCACATATAATGTATTTCATCAATCTCTTCTTTATCAGATGATTGTTCAGCATGAATTTTACCTGCAACAATTATTAGATTACTTTTTTCTTGTAATTCCGGTGATTCACCATACCATTTAACTAATGCCGTGAGGTTTTTGTTTTTATCTAATCGAGCCATTGAAAATATAGGTATTAAATCGGGATTCTCTAATTTGCCATAAACTTCCTCATTCTCAATATTTTCAAACAAAAGTTTGTTTAATTGTTCTCTTATTCGCTCATTTCGTTTATTAGTTTTGTTATAAGGAAAGAAAACCTTCTCATTAACTCCAGGTGAAATGATGTTAAATTTAATATTATATAGGTCCACGCCATTTTCAACTCTGAACAATCCAGGTAACGAAAAATGCTTATGCGTTTCATATTGTCCTACTGAAAATTCAGTTCCTGCAATTTCTTGATATGTGGAAGTTATCTGAAAGTTTGAAGAATTCATTGCAATAAGATCAGCAGTAAATTGTAAAGAGAAATTATAGTGATCTTCCATTTCTTGCCAGTATAAATCACTATAAAGATATTTACTTTTTTCTAGAGCATGTGCAATACAGCATTGTGTTACATTAAACTTTTTGGAAAGAAGATAAGAAACAAGGTTGCCATCAGAATAGTTCCCGATAATTAAATCGGGATTCCCATTAAATTCAGCTTTCAATTCTATTGCTGAATCATCTGCAAAATCTTCCAAATAAGGCCAAATTTCAAATCGAGAAATCCAGTTATCCGTTACTTTGGGATTATGAGTTCTAAATGGTACTCTTAAAATCCAAGTATTTTTAGTATTTAATACTTTTTCTAATCTTTGATTGCATTTTGTATTGCCCGCATTAGGAATTAAACGCGTAAGAATAATAATTTTTGGAATAGTATTAATGCCAGATTCTGACAATGATTCGCTTAATGTTTTCTCCAAGGCTTTTACTTGGTCTAGAATATATACTATTTGTCCGCCGCTATCCGGCAATCCGAATACATTATGTTGAGCAAAGTAACCATGAGGACTGATAATTGCGATATTAAATATCATTGGAATTTTTGAGATAAATTCTTTGAGTGTTGTATTATCGGGTGAGTGTAATAATGTATAAAAAAGTGAAAGGAAACTTTTTATTCTTTTAACATCTTTTCCTATTCCAACTTCGAAACCAAAATCTTGAAGCTCGTGTTTTACATCCTCAAATGATACTTCATCACTCAAATCTCTCAATTTTTCTTGAGCATCTTGAATATTGTTAATTAAATTTTCAGGCGATTCAACTCTGTCATTAAGAATCAATTGTTGATTTTCGTATTTATGAAGTTTAGCAAAATTGAATAAGACTTCCTTCCACTTTTCAATATCATTGAACATTTTACTTGATAAATATTTATTCAAGTAATTTACACCTTCTCCAATGCTTTTATAATCCCTAACTGACGGATAATTTTCATAGAATGGTTTAAAATTTAGAGTAAGAATATTATCATCTATATTGGGGTTTACAAACTTTTCTTTAGATTTTAGATATGATGTTATTGTAATTTTTTCTATTAAATTTTCTTCCAAATTAACTGCATAAAAATTTGAGTAGCCAATTTTTTCTCTAACATCAATATAAACTGTATGATTATGTATTATTGCTTCTTGAATTAAACTTATTAAATTTTTTAATTTATCTTCTTCTTGTTGTGTTAACCTGAAATTTCTATAATGTTCTAAAATTTCTCCAATTACAAGAAGTTTTTTTTCTTGTTGAGATAACGAGTTAATAAAAGTGAAGAATTCATTTTTATTCTTCTCAACGTAATCTAAAACTTTAATCATTTCTTGAACTCTCTTGTTTAGTTTAAAAATTTATAGTGATCAATTCCTTCTAAAACTCCAGCAGCAAATTTATTTTTGGCAAAATAAATTCTTCTTCTGCCTTTTAGTGGTTCTAATTCTTTAGTATAATTTGCAACAACTACACCGAGCAATTCACCCGTTAACATATCCTCATCATTTCCAGAGTCACCTCCGACTAAGATAGAATCTAATGGAATATTCCATCTGTAACTTAAATATCTAATTGCTCTACCTTTACTTGCTCTAAAGGGAAGAATATCAATATAAGCATTATGACTGACAATTAGATTAGCTTTAATTTTATTGACTCTCAGTAATTCTTTTATTTCATCTATATCTTCTTCTGCCCCAACAAAATTATAGCTGACTTTAAAATCTCTCTGATTTTCTGGTACCTGCATTGTTATTGATGGAAGATTTTCTAATAAAGATTTAATCTCCTCCGGTTTCCAAGAATTTTTAATATGTGAAGCCCAGCTTGTAGAGTATACATATTCATCTCCGCTCCTGTAATAAATCTCTGAACCAACCGACGAAATTATTACTTCCGGCAAAATGAAATCAATCTCTTTTAAAATTTCTATTGCTGATTTTATTGTTCTACCGGTTGCAACTCCAAATCCCACCTCATTATTTTTACTTAAAAGTAAGTGTTTTAATTTTTGGATCGATTCTTTATCACCGGTTATGGTTTCATCAATGTCTAATATTATAAGTTTTTTATAATTCAAAAATTTTCTTCCTGTTTCAATGAATGTTTTAGGTTCTACTTTTTGTTTTTCTACCAATTTAAGAGCTTCTTCTAAATAAGTTGATGTATGGGCATGCCAAGAATAATAAGTATCAACATGTGAAACACCATTTTGAGAATATTTATTCCAAAGATTTTGATCATTTAATATTTTACAAACTGCATCAGAAATATTTTTAGTCTCTTTAACATTAACTAAAATTCCGTTATTTAAGTTCCCAAGAATATCTTTTGGTCCGCCATCATCCGTTGCAACAACTGGTAAACCGGCTGAAGCCGCCTCAATAAGAGTTATACCAAAATTTTCTGTGAAAGCGCTGTTTACAAATACACCACCAGTTTCAGCTGCAATTCTATATAATTCAGGTACTTCGTTTTCAAAATTTTGTTTTGGAATTGCCATTTTTCCGTATAAGTTATACTTATCCATCAATAGCAACATGTCAGTTAATACTTCACGTTCAATATCAGGCATTTTCATAATATCTTTTCTAATGCCTGCATATATGGCAAGATTGGCTTTCTCTTGCAATTTTTTACTTTGACCAAACGCCTGAATTAAACCTGAAATATTCTTAACCTTTTCAGGGCGGCATAATGCTAAGATTACAGGTTTATTCATATTTGTAAAAAACCGCCATAATTCCTCAGTTAAACCAAATCGTAATTCTTTCTCTTTATCATTCCATTCTCGTTTTATGTTGAAAGGATAGAAGTTATCCAAATCAATTCCCGGCGGTATTACCGTAAATTTTACCTCATTAAAATTTTCGTAAAGGCTGTATTGTTTTTTTATTTCATCGCTGGTGCTGGTAATAATTTTATCCGCATAAAATATCGCATCTTCCTCAGCCTTAATTCTTTTCGAAATATGATATCGTTTTTCAATCTCATTTTCGGAAAGATGATTTCTTAAAAGTGATTCTCTTTTTGGTATGCCGAGTGAATGCCCTGTATGTATAAATGGTATGCCGAAAAATCTGGTTAGTTGTGTGCAGACATATCCGGCGTCTGCATAATGACTGTGGATTAAATCGGGTAAGCGTTTTTGTGCTTTAAGATACTTAATAGTTTTATCAGCAAACTCTTCCATGTGATTCCACAATTGCTCTTTTCGTATATATTTCCTTCCGCCGCATCTTATCCTTACAATACTTAGCTTATCATTTATTTTTTCAAATTTCTCTGCATAATCACTTGATACATTTTTATCATCAATTTGTCTTGTTAATATTTCTACCTTTTCTACTTCGTCGTATTCTGATAATGATTTGGCAAATTCAAGTACATATTTAGTTTGACCTCCGGTATCCGTATCAATTCCTAATTCTAAATCTTTTCCTCTTAAAAAACCATGAATATTGAAAAGCTGGATATAAAGGCCCTTATTAGACTTATCCATTTTTTATTTCCTCTGCATAAATTTTATAAATATTTTTATTTCGTAGTAAAGCTCCTTTTTGCATACAAACCTCTTCAGCAAATGAAGTTGCTAGAATATTTATCCTTTCAATATCCAAATTATTTAATACACCTAAAGCAAGTATTGCCGAATATGCGTCACCTGCACCAACAGTATCAATAATTTTTTTTCTATTAGATTTATTAGTAATGAAATCTTCGGATGAAAACAGATCTGCCCCATTTTCTCCCTTTGTAACACCAACCAAATCAATATTATACTTCTGCATTATTTGTTTTACTTTATCTCTGTAACCACTTGATTTAATTAAAGATAATTTTGTAATTAAATCTAATTCATCTTCATTAATTTTTAGGATGTTGGATGCATTCAAAGATTCTTCAATAAGTTCTTTTGAGAAATAATTTTGCCTGATGTTTAAATCACAAAATAGAGTTACGCCTTTATTGAAGAAGTTTTGAATAGTGTTTCGAGAGGTTTTGTGCCTCTGACAAAGTGATCCAAAATAAATTAATTGTGACTCTGAGATAATTTTATTATGCTGCCTTTCATTCAAAGTAATAAAATCGTATGCAACGTTAGTTTGAATGTTATATTCAGGTATTTTCTTTTCATTTAATTTTACAATTACCTTACCTGTCGGGTTGATTTCATCAATAATTAAATATTCTGTTGAAATACCTTCGTCGATCATAAAATCAAGGATTATTTTCCCTTCATTATCATTTCCAACTGAAGATATAAAATTCGTACCACCCAAATTTTATTAACGTGATATATAAAGTTAAATGGGGCTCCGCCTAAGGTTTTAGTATTACCATATATATCAAATAATATTTCTCCGATAGAAGTAATTTTTTGCATTTAAAAAGATTTATTGTTGAGTAAATTACTAATAGATAATAAAAATGTTACTTAAATGCAAAAATTGAAAAAAATATTTGGTTCATTTATTAAGTAACATTGATTTGTAACTTGGTGAGAGCAATTATTTCTACAAAGCAATTATCTAATTGATATTTGTAGAATACATATTTATTTTTCTAATGAATAATTATTAGCAAGAGCTTTTAAGTTCTCAAATTATTGCCCCGTGGTGTAACGGTAACACACAGGTCTCTGACACCTTTGTTTCGGGTTCGAATCCTGACGGGGCAACTAAATAAAACGATAACAAGCTAAGATCTTAATCTAGTTTTTTATACACATCATGATTTTGAGCAATAACCCAAAGTAGGCAGAAAAGATTCGTTACTAAATTATTCAATTTAAATTAAGATTTACATTAAGTAAATATTATTTTATTAAATGGGAACCAATTGAAAAAGAAAATAATTTTAACTCTACTTTTACTATCTTTCACTTTTTGTTCAGAAGAAGAGAAAAATTATTCGTTTATGGGAGAGGAAAAGAATTATACATATCTAGCTTTGGGTGATTCATATACCATTGGTGAAAGCGTCAATGCCACGGACCGATTTCCGGTTCAATTAACCGCTCAGTTGAATTCTTCAAATTATAATGTTAGCAACCCTGAGATAATTGCAAAAACTGGTTGGACAACAGATGAACTTTTAAATGAAATAAATAAAAACGAACCAATAAATAAATATAGTCTTGTTACTCTTCTCATAGGTGTTAATAATCAGTATAGAGGCGGGGATCCAGAAATATATAGAGAAGATTTTAAAGTATTACTCAATAAGGCTATATCATATACAAGTAGCCCGAAAAATGTAATTGTTTTATCTATACCAGATTGGGGAGTAACACCATTTGCAGCTAATACGGGTCGAGACCCCCTCAAAATTAAAAATGAAATTGACCAATTTAATTCTATTAACGAATCTGAATCATTATTATTGGGAGTTTCATACATCAACATTACTGATATTTCCAGAGATGCAGAGAATGATCTGAGTTTATTGGCGGAAGATAGACTGCACCCCTCGGGGAAAATGTATTCTCTGTGGGTAGAAAGAATGATTGAACCTGCAAAAAGTATTTTAGACTGATATGAACTACAATTCTCTTTCAATCGATTTAGCCAAACAATATGATGATGAAGATAGACTAAAGAGCTTTCGTAATGAATTCTTTGGTGCTGAGACAAATCTGATATATTTTGACGGCAATTCTTTGGGAAGACTCCCAAATAAAACAAAAAGCCATTTAGAAGATGTAATTAAATATCAATGGGGCGATAGATTAATTCGCAGTTGGAATGAGGGTTGGTATAGTCTTGCAGAAACAGTGGGCGAAAAAATTTCCAAGGTAATTGGTGCAAAGAATAATGAGGTTATTGTTTCTGATTCAACTTCAATAAATCTCTACAAACTTGTTCATGCTGCATTGAAACTAAATGATAAAAAAACAAAAATTATAACGGACGAATTTAACTTTCCCTCGGATCACTATATTATTCAAGGAATTTTAAAGCAATTATCATCCGAATATAAAATTGAGATCGTAAAGAGTTTAGATGGTATTACTATTCCAATCGAAAGTTTAGAATCCACAATTGATGATGAGACTGCTCTCGTTGTTCTTTCACACGTAGCCTTTAAAAGTTCCTTTTTATATGATCTTAATAAAATAACAGAAATTACACATAAAAAGGGAGCATTAATTCTCTGGGATCTTAGCCATTCGATAGGTGCCGTTGATATCGAATTGAATAAAGCTAATGCTGATTTTGCGATAGGTTGTACTTATAAATACTTAAACGGTGGTCCCGGTGCTCCGGCATTTTTATTTGTAAGAAATGATTTACAGAAAAAATTAATTTCTCCTATTTGGGGTTGGTTTGGGGATGATGATCCTTTTGAATTCAGGATTGATTTTAAGTCTGCCAAAGGAATACATAAATTTTTAGTTGGAACACCACCTATATTATCTTTATCTGCAGTAGATTCCAGTGTTGATATAACAATTGAAGCCGGAATTAAAAATATCCGCAATAAAAGTATCCAGCTTTCTGAATATTTGCTCTATTTATTTAATAGAAAATTGAAAAATCTAGATTTTACTTTAGGTTCTCCAGAAAATTTTAAGGAAAGAGGGTCACACATCTCTATTCAGCACAAAGAAGCTTACAGAATATGCAAAGCACTTATGGATGAAAACAATGAAATTGTTATTATTCCAGATTTTCGTGCTCCAAATAATATTAGATTAGGGTTAAGTCCACTTTATAATACCTTTCAAGAAGTATGGAAGGTTGTAGAAATTTTAGGGAATATTGTCGAGCAAAAGTCCTACCGTAAGTATAAAAAAAGCATATCTGGGGTGACTTAAATTTTAATGTGAAATATCCCATTACCATTTAAACATGTCTACCTTATCCATAATTCATATAAAATTAAAAAAATATCTTGACTAACATACGTACATGTATGTATATTTACGACCAAAATTTGGTAAAATAATGCGAAGAACAAAAGAAGAAGCGGAGCAGACAAGGAATAAGATTTTAAGTGCTGCTATTAAAGTGATGAATAAAAAGGGAATTAGCTCTACACGTTTTGAAGATATTGCTAAAGAGGCAAAGGTTACGCGTGGTGCGGTTTATCATTACTTTAAAAGTAAGAACGAAATCCTTATTGCAATTCATGAAAATAATAAAAAGAAATTATTCTTAATTTTCGAAAAATATTTTAATGAAACTATTGATCCGGTAATAAGTCTAAAGAATGGATTAAAAGAAATTTTTGCAAAGTTTGAAGAAGACCGAGAATTTAGGGCTGTTGAAGAACTATTTCTAAAAGTGGAATTTACATCTCTTATCAAGGAGGATAAAGCACTTCACTCGCTTTTCGAAAAAGATAAAGAAGAAACGATAGCCAAAATGTTTGACCTTGTAAAAAGAGGACAAGTAAGCGGTTCAATTAGGAAGGATATTGCAGTCGAAAACTTAGGGCATGCAATCATATCATTTTATATCGGATTTATTTCACTTTGGTTTATGCAGGTGAGACAGTTTTCCATTAAAGAAAAATCAGGTGATTATATTGATATTTTATTGCACGGAATCTTAAAGTAATCCATATATATACAATCATGTATGTTAATAAAATTAATAAATTGGAGTTATAATGAAAAAAACATTCAAATTAGTGCTACTGTTATTACTAATGATGATTCAATTTAGTGGATGTGGTGAAGAGCAAATTGAATCTAAAAACATGGAGCAAATTTATAAAGAAGAAGGTATTCCAGTTAGAGTTGAAAGAGTTCAACTAGGATCTTTCAGCAAGGAGACTACTTATAATGCAACGCTGACCGGAATTAAAGAATCAAATGCAAGTGCTATGATTGGTGGAAGAATTGAAAAGGTACTTGTAAAGGTTGGTGATTATGTTAACAAGGATCAGGTTTTATTCCAATTTCCTGCAGATGCTCCAAGTGCGCAATATTATCAAGCAAAAGTGGCTTACGAAAATTCTGAGAATATGTATAATCGTTATAAAAAACTATTTGAGGTTGGCGGTGTTTCGGCTCAAGATTTTGATAATGTAAAAACTCAATATGAAGTGAACAAAGCTAATTATGAAAATGTTCGTAAACTAGTAAAGGTTCTGGCTCCAATAAGTGGCTATGTTACTAAAGTTAATGTTAGAGAAACTGATGATGTTAAAAAAGAAACGTCTTTAGCAACAATTGCAAACTTAAGTAAATTGAAAGGAAGCATTCTAATTTCTGAAGAAGAAATTTCAAGCGTCAGTATTGGTTCAAAAGCTGTTGCAGAATGGCAAGGAAAAAAGATAGAAGGTAAAGTTACTCAAGTTGATATGGCTATGAACCCAATGACACAAGCTTTTAATGCAGATGTGACCTTTGAAAATAAAAATAATATCATAAAGGCAGGAGTTACAGTTGATATAACTTTATCAAACGCTGAAACAGAACAAACAATAGTTTTGGAAAGAAAGAATCTTGTTAAACGAGGTGAAAAATATTTTGTTTTTGTAGTAGTTGACAATACAGCAAAATTAAGAGAAGTCGAAATTGGAAAAAATAGTGGACTTAATGTTGAGATTAAAAGCGGACTAAATGTTAACGATAGCCTCGTAACGGAAGGTCAAATTAATTTAGAAGATAATACAAAAGTAAAGATTATCAAATAGGAGCTTGCCATTATGGTTATTTCAGATTTATCAATTAAACGTCCAATAATGATGTCAATGTTCTTATTGGTTATTGTACTTTTTGGAGGGATATCATATTTTTCACTAAATATTGACTTATGCCCGACGTTGATATTCCGGTAGTTACGATACAAACAATTTATCCAGGTGCGGGTCCACAAGAAGTTGAAACGCAAGTAACTAAAAAAACTAGAGGATGCAGTTTCAACAGTAAGCCAAATAGATGCAATGACTTCATATTCTCTTGAAGGCGTATCAATTATCAGTTAGAATTTGAACTGGAAAAGATGTTGATATTGCAAATCAGGAAGTAAAAGATAAGGTTGATGCAATTATTAATCAACTTTGCCAGACTGATGCGGATGCCCTATAATTCAAAAGTTTGATATTGGTGCAGAACCAGTTATTGATTTGGTCTTGTAACTGGTGATATGATCCGATCGAACTTTTGAAATAGCAGATAAAACATTAAAGGATAAATTTTCTCAAATTGCTGGAGTTGCAAGTGTAAATATTATTGGTGGACAAGAAAGAGAAATAAAAGTTGAATTGGAAAATAGAGATGTCTTTCAAAATTCAATTTCACTTATTCAACTAAATCAAATGTTATCAGATCAAAATATGGATTTGCCCGGTGGTCAATTTCAGAAACAGACACAAGAATACTCATCTAGAGTAAAAGGAAAATTTCAGATATTGATGAAATTAAGAAATCTTTATGTTCAGACAGCATTTGGGAACAAAAGATTAGGACAATATCACAAGTACTAGATGACTGGAAAAGAGATTAGAATTAAAGGGACTTATTTTACAAAGTGAGTCTAAAAAGAAAAATGAAAATGTCGTACTTCTATCAATTATAAAAGCATCAGATGGAAATACTGTTGAATTAGCCAATGAAGTAAAGAAATTTTCCTGAAGTAAGACAACGTTCCCGATAGTGCAAATCTAGAAGTAATTACAGATAAATCAGTATTCATTAATGCTTCTGTTGAAGATACTCTATCAAATATTGGTATTGGAATTATTCTTACTGCACTTGTATTACTATTTTTCTTACACGACTTAAGATCAACATTGATTGCAGCACTTTCAATGCCATTCTCAATTATTTCTACTTTTCTGCTGATTGGAATATTCGGGATTCTCTCTCAATATTATGTCTTTGATGGGATTATCAACATCGGTCGGTATTCTTGTTGCAAACTCAATTGTAGTATTAGAAAATATATTTCGACATAAGGATATGGGCAACAACAAGAGGGATGCCGCAGCAAAAGGAACATCAGAAGTTGTAGTTGCGGTTATTGCTTCAGCAATGACAAATATCGTTGTATTTGTACCGCTTGCAAATATGTCCAGTTTAGTTGGGCAATTTTTCCAAGAGTTTGCACTTACTGTAACCTATGCAACAATATTCTCAATAATAGTATCCTTTACTTTAACGCCAATGTTGGCTTCAATAATATTGCCTGATAAAGAAACCAAGAAACATAAGATTGGTGAAAAATTAGAAAAGATGTTTAAGTCTTGGGAAGATTCTTACAGAAGACTTTTAGGCAATTGTAATTAAAAATAGGTTAACGAGTTTTGCAACTATTTTGGTCTCAGTTATTCTATTTTTTGCAAGTTTTTTTGTTGCTGCTCAGCTTAGTTTCGAATTTTTACCAACTCTTGATGAAGGCTTTATCGATATCCAAGTTGAACTTCCTCAAGGCTATAATTTAGATCAGACTGCAAAGACTTTAGATGAAACTGAAAAAATATTAGAATCTCATGAAGAAGTAAAAGATATTTTAACGCAAATGGGAAAAATATATGATCTTGAGCAAGGTACTAATCTGGCATTGATGAAGATTGAATTGGTTAGCGCTGATAAAAGAACAATAACCACTAAAGATATGATTAGCAAATTAATGTTAGAATTATCTTCAGTCCCTAATGTTATGTATAGGATTGCAGTCGCTTCTAGTATGGGTGGAGGAGGAGAAGCCCCTATAACCTTCTTCTTACAAGGGGATGATAATGATAAGCTTGAAAATTTAAAGAGTGAACTTTTTGGTGATATTAAAAATATTCCAGGTTTAACAAACTTAAACACAAGCTCAAGATCAGGGAAACCTGAAATTACCTTGATACCAGATAGAGTGAAAATTGCAAATGTCGGGTTGACAGTATATGACCTTGCGCTGACACTCAGAGCGAGTATGGAAGGTTTAACAACTACGAAATATTCCGATCAAGGAGAGGAATATGATATTAGAGTTAAGTTGACCGACGAATCAAGTGATTCACCCGAGAAGATATCAAACTTAACAATTGTATCACCAATGGGAAGGTATAAAATTGGGCAGCTTGCAGAAGTTAATTTTACTGAAGGATACAGTAGAATTCTGCATAGGGGAAAAGCAAGAACAATCCAATTTACTGGTGATATTGCTTCAGGATACGCACTTGGTGATATAACAAATGCAATTGAACAAAAAATAGAAGAAGCAAATTTGCCTACTGGATATAAAGTTCAATGGTCTGGTAGTGCTGAGATGTTAGGTGAAGCAATACTAGATATGGGCTTTGCATTTATTTTGGCGTTTATGCTAACATATATGCTTTTAGCAGCTATACTTGAAAGTTTTACACAGCCATTGATGATTCTTGCAACAATTCCTTTAGCAATGATTGGTGTTTTCATTGTTGCTATATTTTACGGATTGAACCTAAGTGTAATGGCAATGCTGGCAATAGTTATGTTAATAGGTATAGTTGTAAATAATGCAATCCTAATTTTAGATTATGCTAACGTTTTAGTTAGAAGTGGAAAATCGGTTAAAGATGCTCTACTTGAAGCCGCACCAATTAAACTCAAACCTATCCTAATGACAACAATTGCAATTATCCTTGGCATGTCGCCAATGGCATTGGGAATTGGCTCAGCCGGTAAAGAGTTTAGGCAACCAATTGGTGTAGTAAGTATTGGAGGGTTAATTGCTTCTGGTATTCTTACGTTATATGTAATACCTGCTGTATATCAGTTAGTTCATAGAGAAAAGAAAGTTGAAGAGGTAAAGAATGAAAAGTAAGTTTTTAATTATTGTTGGCTTGGTTTTTTTATCAGTAAATATAAATGCACAAGTTTATAATCTTGATTCTTTTTTAGACCTGGTAAAAAAGAATAATAAGGATATTTTACTTGCTGCAAAAGAACTGGAAATGGCTGATGCACAAGATGGAATGGCAAGGTCCAGTGCTTATCCATCTCTCTCTGCTACTGCCGGCTACAACAGGAACTTAAAAGAAGCATATTTGTTTGTTGATTTTGGAGATGTTTTTGGTCCTGGAATGGGAGGTCCTTCAAAATTTAAGGTGAATTATAATAATGAATTTAATGCTTCTGCAATTCTAACTCAGAATGTTTTTAACTTTTCTGTATTTAATGCAATTAAAGCTGCAAAACAATATGAAACCTTTTCTAAGCATGTTTACGATGCATCTCTTAAGGGTGTTGTTAACGGAAGTAAAAAAGCCTTCTATCAAACTTTACTATTGAAAGAAGTATTCGAGGTAAATAAGGAATCTGAAAAAAATGCTCATGAAAATTATTTGAATGTTAAGAAAAAATTTGATGTGGGTATCGTTTCTGAATTGCAGCTTCTGCAAGCCGAAGTGAACTGGAAAAATTCTATCCCAAAGTTGACACAGTCTGAAAGGAATTACCAGCTAGCCTTAAACAGTCTAAAAACTTTGGCTGGAGTTGATGTTAATAAAGATTTTTTGATTACAGGTGAATTAGAAAGTGTAACTAAAATAAATCCCAAAATGGAATTTCCAGATATATTAGAAAATAGGTCTGATTATAAAGCAAGACTTTGGGAAATGAAGTTACGTGAGACAAATGTTGACGTAGAATATTCAGGTCATTTGCCGACGCTTTCAGCAAGTTTAATTTATCAATATTCGGCTCTCTCAGATGAGTTTAAACTCGAGCGTGAAAATAATTATTTAATTGCCGGACTTAGCTTAAATATTCCAATTTTTAATGGATGGATGACAAGCTCTAAAGTACAAATGGCAAAAATAGAGGTTGATAAAGCTGGACTGCAACTCTCTAAATTTGAGAATGATATTCTTATTGAAATAAAAAATCTAGAATTAAAACTTTCCGAGGCTGAGAAAAGAATCGAATCAGCTGAGTCTACTTTAGGTATTAGTAAAAAAGCTTTTGATATAGCAGAAATTACATCTGAGAATGGTTTAGCCACACAGCTTGAATTAAAAGATGCAAGGCTTGCATATGATCAGGCAAAGTTAAATTATTATTCTGCTCAGTATGAATATCTTGAAGCCTATTTTGATTGGGAACTTGCTGTTGGAATAATGAACTAGATTGGATTGAAGATTAAAAAGGGAAGGAATTGAAATTTCTTCCTTTTTATTCATTTGGGTGAATCGAAATTCTATTTATTTCCTGTTTTGGAGTTAATATATATGGCTTAAATGATGATTCCAAAATAAAAGACTTCCCGGAAGGTTCAATATTTATTTTTACATTTCGCATTTCAGAATTATCTTTATTGAAAATAAATATCTTATTTTGCTGTTGGTCGGTAATTATTTTTACTAAGTATTCGGAATTTTTATCTTCATAAGTATCTGTTCTTAACTTTTGTTCAAGCACCGGACTTTCTGCTGCCAACACTAGATGTCCTGATTGAAATAGATGCGGATTGTTTGTTTTTTCTAAAACTATTAAACGTCTTTAATTATATTCATGAAGTTTAAGCATAATTCTTTCAATTATATCATCTGAAACTTTTTCCTTCAGATTTTCCTTAATTTCCGAAAGTAAGGTTAATTCATTTTGAAATTTGCTCTTACTATTCTCAATTAAATTATACTTTTCTTTACTCAGGATATCCGGAAAAAAAACATAATTAAAAAGATCTTTTTCGAAGATGCTCATTATTTACTCTTTTTTTAATAACATATAGTCCAAGAAAAGTTGTTTTTAAAAAACAATTTAATATTTTTAAAAATATTTATTGATACAAGGTCTAATTTTGTGCGGGAAATTGAACAAATTCCTTCCCATTCCACTCTTTTATTCCATTTATTAGCATTTTTTCATATTCTTTATCATTTGTAAATGGTGGATTCAGTTTACCTTCGTTAATTAAATTGTCTCGGATATATAAATATTCATCACCAATTTGCGGAGTAATTTTATCAAAATTTTTGTTTATTCTATATACTAGTCCAATAGGTTGTTTAATTCTAGCCTCCAGCGTATTAATTACAAAATCACCTGTGAATATATCAACATTAGCGTATTGAACAATATTGAATCTCTGTGAAGCAAAATTGGAAATATCTGTTTTACCAATTAGTATATATTCCTTGAAATCAGCAATTGGCAAGTTATTAAATAATTTTAATAGTTTATTTGGTGTTTGACCATTTAATTTATTTATATCAATTAAATATGTGAAAGCAGATTCCATAGAATTGTTAATTCCACCAATAAATAATTCAGGTATTCCATCACTATTAAAATCACCAACAACAGCGTTCTGATTATGGTGACCTTGACTCCATAATGTACCTGGAATTCTTCTTCCATTTGTTATGTCCAATTGATATACGGCAGAAGCGTCATCATTGTGTCTAGCCACACCTAAAAGAATTTTCCGGTTATTATATTCAACAATATCTACAAAATATGAATTATACTGGTTGGGATTATAAGATTCAATACTATTTGCTATTGAATCTCTGAATACATACTCCCATAAAAGTTTACCAGACTTATCAAAACATGCAATTCTTCCATGGGATATACTATTTAACCCTATTTCATTCGACAAAATAATCTCATTTATCCCATCATTATTAATGTCAAAAATTTTTTGTAAATGAACTAAGGACTCCCCATGAACAAGATTTCTTAGATTTTGTTTAGTCTCCCACAGGACTCTTCCTCTTTTATTAATAATGTTAACATCGTTGCCATTAACTTCAAATCCGTGCGGATTATCATCATAAGAATAAAGCGCAATCACAGAAATTATTACTGAGAGAAGTAATAAAAGTAAAAGAGATACTTTATTATTTCTCATAAATTTTGTAGTTCTTTCAGTTAGTTTAGCTTTCTCAATAGTTATTATTTGTCGATGATTTATTAAATCATCAAAATCTTGAATGTTGATAATCTTAAGCTTTTTCTTTGGGAATGAAAGATTCAACTCGGTAAGTTCTTTTTTCGCCCATTCTGCATCACCATCGGGAAGAGCAAAGTAGTTGTAAGGAGAATAAAATACAGTTTCAGTTTTTTGTCTAATAATATTTTCACCTAAATTCTTTACTTTTTTATTTGTGTCAAATCCTCCGGTAAAGGTAACATTGCTATTAAGTGAGAGTGAAAGTTCAGTATTGTAATGTTTAAATAATGCTTGAATGAACCCAATTGTTATTGCTAATCCTAATGAAAAACCTTCAAAATGAGCAAATTTATGAGCAAATATTAAGACAACTTCATGAAACTTACTTGGCTTTTTGTAATATTTTTTTAGATAATTAATTGCTAATTGCCACGAGGTTTTTATCTGATCCTCAAGCTGCTTATCAACTTCTTTGAAAGTTGGGACAATTATAAATTTATCTTCAGTCAGAGAAGATTCGGCATCTATTTTTACAGTGAAAGTTTCTATTTGTCCGAATTGAAAATTTGAGTTTGAGTCATTGATTTTTACCGGAAATGAGAGTAATGTTTGCTTAACTTCTGATTCATATCCCTCAAGCGAGTTTCTGACTAATTTAATTTCATTCTCTATTCTTGAAACTTCATTATTTATAATATTGTGAAATTCTAAAAATATCTCGGATTTTGTAATCTTTTTGACAGTGGAAAATTCAGTATTAATTTTACTTGGCTCAATGCCAATAGCGCTGATATTTTTTATTGCTGTTAAATATGTTGGAACAAACTCTGTAATGAACGCTTCTGAAAGGGAATTATTATTTTGGTTAATAATTTCTAAAAAGAAAGAATTTAGTAGTATAAGTTGAACGAATGGGGATTTTTCTGCTGTTAGATTCTCCTGAAGCTCTATTCTTAACTTTTCTATACGGAAAATATTCAAAAAATCTCCAAAAAATTAGATTGTGAAAACTAAATTAAATTATTTTTCAAAAAAAATTAATTTCTTTTTAAAAACAATACAATTTGGACTATATGTTCTTATGAATACCCCCTAACCCTGAGCCCTCATTGATAAAACCCTTTTATCGGTGGGGGCGTTTTATTTTAGATATTTTTCAATCTCTTCAATTTTAACAGGAATTTCTTTATTGTCTATTTCAACCACTACTAAAAAACCTTTCCAATGATCTATTGTTTTCATTGCCTCAATTAATTTTAACTGATCACTTTCAATTAGTTTTCCTGTTTTCGAGTCCCAAAGTTCTTTTGAACTTAAACATCCTCTTGTGGGAGTAAGTGGGTAATACTCCTCATTTTCGAAATATTTTGTTTCATCGGTTGAGCCATGAATTATTATTAATTTTCTTCCAATTTTTCCGGCAACATAAGATTCATAAATTGGAGAATAATCTCTCCATTCTATAGGTAATAAACTTTTATAATCTTCAATATTCCATCTATTATTAATATTTTTCTTATGGTAAAAAATAGTTGGGTTTACTTCAAAAGGACTTCTGACTAAAACTGCCGGGGTCGGTCCTATTGTTTCAGTATTAGAAATATACCAGCCAATTACAGAGTAAATTCCTTGCGGAGTGTTTCCATTTGGAAGAAAGCCAGGTAAGTTTGAATAAGAAAGTGAGAGCTGTGGTATATTAAAAAATGAATTGTCCGGATTTCTTAAAAATTTACCGTCCGGTTTTTTAATTATTGTAATACCGGGTAATTTTCGATTTTTTCTGTGAAATGAATAAATAATGGTTTTACCGGATTGAAATTCATGATTTAGTATTTCTTCAATATTTGAATAAGAAATTGTATTCAGATCTTCTGAAATATCTGTAAATAAACTATTCAAAATATCGTTTTTTATGTATTCTGGAAATCTTTCGCGAATATCTCTCGCAAATTTATTTTTTATATCCTTTGATGTGTTATTACCTAGTAAATAATATGTTGCTATTGAAAATGAAATTGGATCCTTAGTTTGCTGAAAGATATTATTCACTAAACTTTTAAACTCTTTCGGATATAAAGTGTATGCAATTTCAAGTGCTGTACGTTGAAGTTTAAGGTCATTATCAACATTTTGCTGGATTGCATATTCAATGCCAAATTGCACATTGGAATTCCTTAAAAATATAGATTGAGCATCTCTCAAAGCCTTAATCCATTCAGCTGAATTAACTAAATCTTTTCGGTTAAAAGTCAAATCAATATTTTTGACCAGATTAGTATAGTATTTTTCTTTATTTTCACCCTTTGCAAAATTACTTTTAAGGTTTTTTAGGTAATCTTTATTTTGTGCAAATGTATTTATGGAACCGATAAAAATAATAATGAGCAGTAACCGAATTATTATAATCATATAAAATAATTTTAATTAAATAATAAAAAATAAATTTACTAAAAACTAAACTAAGCTTCCTTTACAGATATGAAAAATTTGATCCTAGTTCAATTACTTTGCATAATAACCCTAACTCTTGCGCAAGATGGAAATGTTAAAACTTATTATAGTTCAGGGAAAGTAGAAAGTCGCACATCATTTGTTAAAGATATCTTGGAAGGAACCTCATACACTTATTACGAGAATGGTTTTATTAAATCAGAAAAAAATTATTCAAATGGAAAACTTAATGGTATCGCAAAGAATTATCATCCAAATGGATTAGTAAAGGATGAGTTTCATTATAGAAATGGCATGCTTGATGGTGTATTCAAAAGTTTTTATGATAATGGTGGAATAAAAGAGGTAAAAAATTATAGAGAAGGTGAGTTAATAAGTTCTCGTTCAATCAGTTACGATGAAAATTATATTGCTCCACTTTCTGCATACAAAGAAGGAAAAAATCATAAAAAAACTGAGAATGATGACTTTATATGTGAATTAGAGATTTGTCCAGAACCGGTCGGTGGAATTGAAGAAATAGAATCAAATATTATTTATCCTCAGCTGGCAAGACAGTATAAATTGGAAGGGTCTGTTTTAATTACTGCAAAAATTAACGCTAGGGGAATTCCTGAAAACATAAGAGTAATTAAGGGTTTGGGATTAGGATGCAGTGAAGCAGCAGTTGAAGCAGTAAAGAAAACAAAATTTGTGCCTGGTAAAAACAATGGTGATATTATCGAAACCGATGTTACATTCAAATTAAATTTTAGAATAAGAGAAGCTCAGGGCAATGATGCATTTGCTGCTGCAAAATCTGATACATCCTTAACTGAAAAGATTGAATTAAATAGCTTTATTGTTTGTGAGATTGATGTGTGCCCCAAACCAATTGGCGGAATAACTGAATTATTGAAAAATTTAAGATATCCGCCTAATGCAAAAAGAAATAAAATTAGCGGTGAAGTAAAACTTAAAGTAAAAGTTGATGAACTAGGCTTTGTTATTTCAACCGATGTTATTGAAAGTTTAGGCTATGGTTGCGATGAGTCAGCTCAATCGGCAGTAATTAAAACCCAATTTGAGCCTGGTAAACAAAATGGAAAAGTGACTGAATCTGTAATTGAAATAATTGTTCCTTTTATTCTAGAAAAAAGCTAACCAGAAACTTGAACACTTCTCTGCTCTTTGCGGATAAATTTTCTTAGTGTTCTTTGTGGCTGATGTTTTGAAAAATTACTAACAATTCTTTCTCTAATTCTTTTCCTTTATTTTTAGCATACCAAGTATGCAATTCTTTATTAAACTCTTCCTTTGAATAACCTTCAGCTTTTAGCTGCTGAACCAAATCTTGTGCAAATTTCGGTCTTGGTCCCCAAATAAAAAGTTCATTTCCAGCTTCATCAAATCCAACAACTTTAGGAATACTCCTTGGATTACCAGTTGTGAAATGACTGTCAATAGCCTCTAAGTTTGAATCTCTTAAAATAACTCTTAATTTTATCTTGGGATTGAATTTTAGATATTCTACAATGTATGGCAAGTTTTGAGCTGAATCGCCGCACCAATCTTCTGTAATTACTAACCACAACTGAGGATTATCAACTTTCTTTACTAAATCCACAATTACATCATTAGGTTTAAACGTTTTGGTTATTCTATTCGTCCGCTGTAAATTTATTTTTCTATATTCATGATAAATTTTATCAGTTCCAGTTAAACTTTCAACTTCAGTATTACTTATTATCCCTTCGGATAGTTTTAGAAACTCGTCATATTTATAAATCTCGTCTAACTTCTTATTCCCGAAAAATTTCTGAATTATATTTCCCATTTTAATTGTGCTTTCCGTGATTTTGTGAACAATAAAAAAAATAAGAAATCAATTTAGTATATTTTAACATTAATTGAATTTATTAAAGGTAAAATATTGGACAGCTATTCAAAAAAAATAATGGTTTATTTACTTGTAATTTTTTTATTCTTTACAGTAAAAATTAGTGCTCAGGAAAATTATATCTCTATAATCATACCAGAAAAGAAAGAAACTACTACAACACTTTCTAAATATAGATTAGCAGCCAATACACTGCCTAATAGTAATGTTAAATTAAATGGAAAGAAGCTCAAGGTTTATTCCTCCGGTGCAGTTGTGGATCTAATGAAACTTGAAATTGGGGTAAATGAGTTTGAATTAGAATCTGTTTCTAAAGGAGTTAAAGTAACTGAAACATTTTCGATCACAAGGGAAGAGAAAAAAATTGAATCAACACCAGAAGATGTTGTAATATTAGAAGAAGAAATGATTTTGCCGGATAAAGATTTATGGCTGGATGCAGGAGATATTTTAGAAGTAAGAGTAAAAGGGACTCCAAATGCTAATGTTTCTTTTATGGATGGAATAAAAATGATTGAGCTGCCGACTAATGAAACAAAAGGTATTGAAGGAATTTACACAGGGGTTTACAAGGTTAATCCTGATATTAATATTGAGAATATCCCAATTAAGTTTAAAATAGAAAAAGATGGTGAGACTTTTGAACTTACTTCTTCAGCCGCAGTATCTATGCTGCCAAATACTCTTCCAAGAGTTGGAGTTACGAAAGGGGAGAGACCATTCTTAAATTATGGTTTGGGAACAGACAGATTAGGAGGTGCTAAACTTGCATATTTGGAAGAGGGAATTAAACTTTCAATTGATGGTAAAGTTGGTGATCAATACCGAGTAAAACTGACTGAAAACCAGACTGCATGGATACCTGAGAATCAAGTTGAGCTTTTGCCGGTTGGAACTTTTCTTCCAAAATCACTCACTGAGGCATGGGCTGTTTATGGTGGAAGTGTTTCGGATAGAGTAATAATTAGACTAAATGAAAAATTGCCTTTTTCAACAAGGCAAGAACTAAATCCTACCAGAATAATTGTTGATATTTACGGTGCAACTGCAAACACAAATTGGATAACTCAGCATTTAACGACAGAAGCAGTAAAAAATCTATATTATGAACAAGTTGAGGAAGATTTATTTCGAGTAATAATTGAACCAACCTCAAAACAGATTTGGGGTTATGATATTGGATATTCAGGCAACTCATTAGAAATTTCTATAAAGAAACAACCTAATAATTTGAATATGTCTAATTTAAAATTTGTATTAGATGCAGGACATGGCGGAAATAATAGGGGAGCTTTAGGTGCAACGGGTTTACTTGAAAAAGATTTTACACTTGATATGGTAGATAGACTTGAAACTGCTCTTAAGGCAAAAGGAGCAACAGTATTTAAGACGAGAGAAGATGATACATTTTCAAAAAATAGTGAAAGGCTTGATAAGATTGAATCTTTTGATGCAGATATATTAATCAGTATTCATGCTAATTCTATCGGACTATCTACAGATCCCAAAAGAGTAAGCGGGACAAGTACATATTACAAACACATTGCATTTCGTTCATTGTCCTTGGCAATTTATAAACGTATGCTGGAACTTGAACTGAATTCATTCGGTAATATCGGTAATTTCAATTTTACTCTTAATTCTCCTACGAATATCCCAAACGTTTTAGTTGAAACAGCGTTTATGAGTAATCCTAATGATGAAATGAAAATGTTGGATGGAGTATTCAAAGAAAAGATGGTCAGACAAATTGTTCAAGGGGTACAAGATTGGCTTTGGGAATGTGAGGATGGGTTGAATTAATTTTAAGATGATTTATTATGTTGCCATTGCAAATGATATCGTAAAAAAAATGCCCAACTATTATAGTTTTTCAATTATTCTTTAACAGTTGGGCAATAAACAGTGATTAAATATTTTTAGAATTCATCTCCACCACCATTATCCATTCCTTGTTCTCCGCCTCGCTGATCTCTATCTCTTCCTTGTCTGTTGATTGAAAAGCGAAGGTTTAGCATTACCATTGGAGATTCTCTTTCAACGTACTGATAATTGTAATAATTTAATGCTTCTGACGTGTACTCATATTTGCCGGTTCCAAATATATCTCTCACTTGTAAAGTGGCAGAAAGCATTTTATCAAATAAGTCTTGACGCACCGCAATATTTGTCATTAAAAATCCTTCACGGTTACCCTGTGCTGAAACCGATGGACTGTTATACATCAAATTTAGTTGAAGTTGTGTAGTTTTTGAAAATTTAATTGAATTATTAAGTCTTGTATTCCAATTGAAGCTCTCCCTTGAAAAATCTCTATTATCGATTTCCCCTTCAATTCTGTAATTGTAAAGATTGCCCATTAAATTTATATTCCAATTATCAATCGGATCGAAATTGAACATCAGCTCACTTCCGTAAGAATAGTCAGTTCCAACATTATCTGATGTACTTAAAGTAATATTCTCTGCAAAAACAGAACGTATTCTTTCAATTTTATTATGGTTTACTCTGTAATAGTTTTCTAGAGAAAAAACCAAACCACCCAACAATGCTTGATATGCTATCTCATAAGAATCAATATACTCAGGTTTCAAAGCTGGATTTCCAATTCTCACATTGTAAGCGTCAATCCATGTTTCAAAAGGTTCTAATGCCCAGCTCCTTGGTCGATCAATTCTTCTTGTATAGCTTGCCATAAGTTCATGTTCATTACTAATCTTGTATGAAGTATGAAAAGAAGGAAAGAAATCAACGCGATCAATGATATATGTTTCATTGGTTTTTGGAAGTTCAATCTCTCGGTCAGTGTATTCAGCTCTGAGTCCAAGTTGATAACCTAATTTTTCCCATTCAGAAGAAAATAAAGAATAAGCGGCATGCTCATTTTTTTTATAGTTCACATCTTTATCATATTGATTGTTCGGCTCATAAACATTTAATATCTGTATTAAAATCTCTTATTCCTGTTATCTCTTCTGTATTTTCAATCTGATTCTGGTATCCTGCTTCAAACTTAGTCTTTTGTCCTAAAGGCAAAGTATATTCAATTCTAGTTTCAATTTCGGTATCAGGTCCGTTTTCAAAAGATTGTCTTCCACTTATTATACTAAAATTTTCATCAAGTAATTCATTTGTAGTAAGTTCGTCACCAGTACCTTTTTCATATTGAAATTCAACTTTCAATAAATGTCCATTAGGATTAAATTTATGATCGTAATTAATATAAGCGGAATAATTGTCTCCTTCTCTGCTTCTTATTGACTTACTATTTGAAAGAAATTTGGTGGCATCTAAATCTTTCCATTCTGAATAATTATTCGCTGAATGACTTCCAAACGAACGGTCACGGTAACGTCCACCAAACATTAAATAATCAGCATCACTTAAGTTTATACCAAGTTCAGCTGCGCAATCCTAGGCCTTGTCTTGATCTATCAGATTCCCCGGAGGAATTTCTAAATGAAGTAACTCCTTGAAAAGTCGTTCTATTATTTTCTTCTTCATCCATAAAGTAATTTCTGTCAGTGTAATCCAATCCCAATGTAAAGCTATAATTCTCAGTTTTATAATCACCCAATAACTGACTGCCGTATTTATCCCTCCAGCCTGTACTTAATTCTGCAACCCCGCTGAAACCAATATTTTTATTCTTCTTCAAAACAAGATTTATTATTCCAGCTGTTCCCTCGGGATCATATTTAGCCGATGGGTTAGTAATTATTTCAATATTTTCTATTGAGCTGGCTGGCATTTGCTGCAAAACATCATTTGATTCCATAATTGTAGGGCGTCCATCAACTAAAACTCGAAAATTACCGCTTCCTCTAAGCGAAACATTACCTTCGATATCAACCGTAATTGATGGAACATTCTCAAGAACATCTACAGCACTGCCTGAAAGAGCAGTTATTTGTTCACTAACGTTGATCACTTTTTTATCAATCTCATAAGAGATTGGAGCTCTACTTTCGCTAACTACAATATCATCAGTTGTAAATGCAGTAGATTCGAGGTATAATTCGCCTAAATCAACACTTGTTCCACGAGTTATGACAATATCATCAACAGTAAGAGTATTAAAGCCGATAAAACTTATTTCAAGATAATATTTTGATGGACGAACTGGTGATATATTAAAGATACCTTCTTCATTAGTTGAGGCTCCAGAAACTTGAGTACTGTCATCCTCATTAAATAATATTATATTGGCATATTCCATTGGAATATTGCTACCTTTTTCTAATATCTTGCCTGTTATTGCATTACCTTGTCTACGTTGGGCGTGTATAGTAACTAAAGTGAGTAAGAGTATCAGAACAATCCGAGTAATTTTCATAAAGTGATCTTTCAAAAAAAGTTAATAATTTAGTTTAATATAACAATACTTAGACAAATATTGTTTCTATAAAGGTTTAAATAAAGTGGTTAAAATAATAGAAAAGAATAAATCTTCGGCTTTGTAAATCAAGATACAAAGTTAAAATTCGACTAAGTTATTATTTTTCTTCCCAAAATGGTGAACTTTATACTACTGTTCTATCTCAAATACAGGTTTAATATCAATTGGCAGTTCAGAAAGTTTTCCAACAAGAATTTTCATACTTTCTGTTTCAACAACATATTGTTTTATTATTTTCAGTGCCCCCTGATAATCTCCCGTTGCTTGAATCATTAAAACTTTATTTGCCAAATCTTTTAAAAGTGGATAAATTTTTTCAAAATTTACTTTTACGGTTTCATTACCTTTATCAAATTCATAGGCGCCATTTTCTAATAAATAATTATAAATAATGGCGTTTCCTCCGCCATGCGCTTCATTAATTCCAAATCTTACACTTCTAAATGTCCCTGCTAAAAATGTAACCCACATTTCATTTTCAAATTCTGCAGGAAGCACTCCTTTTTCAATCATTAATTTATTGTTGAACATGCCAAGAATATCAGCTTTACATTCTTCTAGCGTTGAATATGTTTCTTTAAGTTCTTTTTTAACCTCGGTTTCTCTGCCATTTAAGTTAATAAATCCTGGACCAATTCCATGAGACATTTCATGCATAAGTGTATGTGTGAAAAATCCATCAAATGAAACGTATTTAAGTTGATCTTTATCCAATACAATTTCAGCAATTGGTTTTAATAGTTTTTCATATTTTGCTTCGTGCAAATTTTTAAGCATTACTTTTTTTGATCCCTTTACCTTTCTTACTCTTTCATCATTAGGCAAATTAAATGCTAGTGTTTGAACACCGGCTTTTGTATCTCCGGCACCAAATACTTCCTGTACAACCATCATGGGTGATTCACTCCCACGTTCAAAATTTTTGTGTTTATGAGGGATTGGAAGATTTTCCTCCATTTCTTTCAAATAATTGGCGAATGTCTCTATTTTCTTTGTTTCTTCAGGATCAACAATAGTTAAAAAGCATTCAAATGCTGCTTTGTAATTAAAAAGTCCATCTTCATAAACTTCATAGGGACCTATCACAACTTCAATAGTATGATCTTTCAAATCCATCCAAGCCATGTCGCTTTCAAAATAGTCATTTGTTTCAAAAGCTTTTGCTCTTAAGAGTAAATAATTTTTGAGAGATTCATTCTTAGCGTATTCAGCCGCTTCTCTTAATAGACCAGAGATTTTGGTTAACTGTTCAATGTAAAATTTAGAATATGGAATAGCTACTAAATTATCTCCATTACGTCTAATTACAGTAAATTCACTTGTAAATGCTTTTTCATCCTCAGGATTGTTTTTTATCCACGAGTTAAATTCTTCTTTAGTAATATCTTCTGGATAAAAATTTGCACCCTCAGGTTTTATTTCATTTCCAATAAAGGGTTTATCATGATCTAATCTATCAAAAGGCCCAAAGTTTATGTTGAAGAACTCTAGTTTCTTTTTATCGAGCGGGTTATTAGAATTTCGAAGTTGTTCCCGTATTTCAAAGTTTTTAGAGTATACTTGCTCTAAAAATAACTCATCAATTATTTTAGCTGCTTCATATATTTTCTGCACTACAATTTTTTGATTTTCATCAAGAAGTGTTTCATCATATCTTATTATTGTTTCGGCATATTGTTCAATTTTGGAATTGATCATTTGCAGTTCCTCATTTTCTTTATTATTACATGCAAATATCACTAGCAAAGATAAAATTGAAATAACATAAATACTTATTTTCATCATGTCCTCGATATTTTGTTGTTCAAAAATAATAAAAAATTGAACCACCTTAAACATTTATAAGTCTTATGGCTACTCTTCTGAATATATTGTCCAATAAAATATACACCTAAAAGTATAAACAATATAAAATCAATTAAAATTGGGCTTTTTTATTTGGCACTATTCATGAACCCCCTAAATCAGAAACATTCAGTGAGGTATAAAATGAAACGCATAATATTATTAATCGCAATGACCTTCGGATTTTTGGCTACATCATTAAATGCCAAAACAATTTACAGATCAGATATTGACATTAATTATTTCTACTATTCTTTGGAACCTTATGGTGAATGGATAGAAATTGGTTATGATGATTTTATATGGCGACCATATAAATCAGATTACAGTTGGCGACCATATTCTGACGGGAGATGGGAATGGACTCGAAATGGTTGGTATTGGGTCTCTTATGAACCATTCGGTTGGGCAACTTATCATTATGGAAGATGGTTTTATGACGATTACTATGGCTGGGTTTGGATGCCTGATAATGTTTGGGCTCCTGCTTGGGTAGAGTGGAGATATAATGATAATTATATCGGTTGGGCTCCTTTGCCACCTTATGCTAGTTTTGATTACAGAAGAGGAATTCATTTCTCTATCAGTTGGCATTCGGGTCATGTTTACTGGAACTTTGTAAAGTATAATCACTTTGTTTCCTACAATATTCATAAGTATTATGTTGATAGACTCTATGTTAAAGAAGTTTTTGGTAGAACGAAATACAGAACGAATTACTTTGCTGAAAATAACAGGATTGTAAATGGAGGTATAAGTAGAAGATTGATTGAAGGCAAATTAGGCAGAAAGCTTACAACTAAAAATATAGTCAGAACAAACAATATTGAAGATTATAACTCAAAAGATATTAAGAAAAGGGGCGGCATTATTGATTACAGACCGTCTGAAAGTAAAATTAAAAGTGCAACTTTTGATAGAAAAAAAGTAGTTAAAGGGAGAGAACTTAACTCACTAAAGACTGACAAAATTGTATTAAATAGACGAAATGTTGAAAAGGGAAATTCGGATACAAACTTTGAGTACCAAAGAAATGGTACAATAAAAAAAGAAAGTGATATAAAAACAGAAAAGGGAAATAAAACTCCGAATTATAACAGAAATAATTACGGTGAAGAAAAGTATAAAAAAGTTGAAAAAAGTCGAGAAAAAGTTGAAGCACCAAAATCGGTTAAGAAAAATAGTGATATAATTATTAAAAAAAATGAAAGGAACAGTACTGACATCAAAGAAAGTAAGAGTCCATCATTAAAAAATAGCAGGGAAGTTCAAAAACGAACTAGCGAAAGAGTAACATCTGAAGTAAGGAATAATGACAGAAGCATTAGTGTAAAAACTGATAGTAGAAACAAAACAAATGATTTGAGAAAATCAAATTCTAATAATAATGTAAAAAGTAAAAGATCAGGGGTAAATAAAGAACGTGGTAATTAGAATAGAACCTAAAATTTAAGCTACCCACAAAAAAAAGGAACTGATGCAATACTTATCATGATGCAACAGTTCCTTTAATTATTTTAAAAAGGCAATAAAACTAAGTAACTTTAATCTTCTTTTCCTGCACTAATTTTGCAAGCTCAGAAGTCCCATTTTTTGCTAAATTCTTTAAGGCTTTTGAACTTAGTTTTACAGTCACAAATCTATTTAATTCATTAACCCAAATTCTTTTTTTATGAAGATTTGGTAAGAATCTTCGTTTGGTTTTATTGTGGGCATGTGAGATGCTGTTTCCACTAATTGGACCAACCCCGGTAATTTGACATTTTCTTGACATCACTTTCTCCAAATCTTAAAAATTTCAAACATAGAATATAGCTATTTTCTATGATAAAATAAAATAATTTTCTACAAAGAAATAGAATTATTATTCAGCAGTTTCTTCAGTTCTTGCACCGAGTTCTCGGTCTAGCATAAATAGAGCACCTTTATCGTCACCGATCATGTTGAAATTTTCTACGATTTGTTGAACAGAATCTTCTTCTTCTACTTGTTCATCGACAAACCATTGTAAAAAACTTTTTGTTGGATGATGACCCTCTTCAATTGCCAAATCCATAAGTTGATGAATACTTTTAGATATATATTGCTCGTGGTGTAAAGAATCTTCAAAAACTTTCTTGGGCGATTCCCAATCTATTTGCGGTTCTTCAATTGCACTAAGCTTGACTTTACCACCCAAACGAAGAATAAAATCGTAAAATTTCATCGCATGTTCATATTCTTCTTGAGACTGCAGTTTCATCCATTGTGTCATACCTGACAAATTTTTACCGTCGAAGTAAGCTGACATTGAGAGATAAAGATATGATGAGAATAATTCTTTATTTAACTGCAAGTTTAACGCATCTACAATTTTTTGAGAGACCATTTTTAACCTTTCCTATTTAGATTAATTTGAAAATATTTGATTTAAATATAGCAATTTTATTTATGTCTATTGTTAATTATAACTTATTAGTTATTTTATAGACTAAATTTTTTTAAATAAAAAATAAAATTATATGAATTATCTAAAAAATATCATGTTATTCTTACTAGTGATACCATCACTTTATCTCGGTCAAGATCATCCCAGTGTTCATAAAATTGAGTATGAAAATTATAAAAATCTTAAAATTGAAAAACAAACTCAATCTTATAACCATGTAAATATAATCCCTTTAAATAAAACTGTAGAAAAAAAATTAACAAAAGCTGTTTTTGGTTATTTACCCGATTGGGAATACTTAAATAATGCACACCGCAATTTTGATTATAGTTTACTTTCACACATTGCAGCATTTGATTTTGGAGTAACGGCAAATGGCAGCATAACTAATCCGGCTGGCTGGCCATGGACAAATCTAATAAATGAGGCTCATCAAAATGGAGTTAAAGTTGTAATGTGCGTTATTAATTTTGATATTTCTAATACCGAGATGCACAATTTACTTGTTACTGAATCAACAAGACTAAACTTCATAAAGAATACAAAATCGATCATAACTGCATATAATCTAGATGGAATAAATATAGATTTTGAAGCAGGACACATAAATGTGAGTGATAGAGGAGATAATATAAATAATTTCATGAAGGAATTAACAGATTCAGTTCATTCATGGTCACCGGATTTAGAGGTTTCCTTTGCCGGACCAGCAGTTAATTGGGGTGGCTGGGATTTTAACGGTTTAGTTAATGCATGTGATTACATCTTTATAATGGGATATGATTTTTATGGTAGCTGGAGTTCTACAGCAGGACCAACTGCACCTTTGAACAGTAATTCACCTTACAATATTTTTAATACAATTAATCAAGAATATGCATCGGAAAGTTTATTCTATCCGGATAAATTAATTTTGGGTGTTCCTTATTTTGGTCCTCATTGGACTACAACAACACCCAACGAGGGATCAGCAACAATTGCGTTTCAAAATTCAAAACGTTTTAGAGATGCTGAAGTGGAAGCTGCGAATTATGGATTAAAATGGTCTAATACATTTCAAAATTCATGGTATAGTTATCTATCAGGTTCAACATATCATCAAGTCTGGTATGATAATGCACAAAGTATGGGATTAAAATATGATCTTGCAATTGAAGAGAATTTAAAGGGAATTGGAATGTGGGCTTTAGGTTATGATGGATCGCGAAGTGAACTTTGGGATTTAATTGCAGAAAAATTCACTATTCCGGTGAGTGTTGAGGGGAGTAAAATACTTCCTGAGAATTATAGACTTGAACAAAATTATCCAAATCCTTTTAATCCAACCACGACTATTGAATATTCAATTCCAAATATTTTTGATGGAAATAACTCTATAACCCAAAATGTTAGTTTGAGCGTTTTTGATATTATGGGAAGAGAAATTATTAACCTAAATGAGGGTAATAAGACCGCAGGTAATTACAAGGTACAATTTGATGCGTCCAATTTATCGAGTGGAGTTTACTATTACACCTTAAAAGTTTTTTCGGGAAAAAGAAATTTTTCTCAAACTAAAAAAATGTTAGTGGTGAAATAATGAGTGCATTTATTAAATATTTAATATTAATTCTATTAATTACTCTATTAGGATGTGGAAATAACAATCAAGAAGAGAAAGTAATTGCTGACCAGAATTATGGAGAGCATAAGTCAACACATGAATCTGAGTGGGAGGAACATTCTGATCAGAATGAAAAAAGTTTTAATTCATCTAATTACAAAGTTGAAATTAAGGACATAGCAGTACTAACTGAAAAATCTTCAGGTTCTTATCTAAATCCCAAATTTTCTCAAAACGGTAGATATTTACTATTTACGAATGATAATTATGGACAAATTTGGCTATATGACATCATTAAAAAAAATCTTAAAAAAATCATTGAAATGCCTCAATGCGGATTTAGATATCAGATAGCGGAAAATAATAACGAAATATATTTTAGAAATAAAGGTGTAGTAGGAGATCGCAAAGATCAAGTTTATTCGATTTACCGTTACACTATATCAAAAGATAAAATTGAAACAATCTACAACTCCGATAATAGGATATCACAATTATTATTAAAGGGCAATTCAATTTATTTTCTGGAAAATAAGAAGCCAACAAACCTTAATTTATTGAATAAAAACTTATCGGCAAAATTCGACTTCCCCTATTTCTTTGTTCAAAATGATTTACTAATAAGGGCATCAGAAACTTTGGATACAATTAAATACTCAGTTAAAGATTATATATTCATAAGCTGTGAATATTCAAAGGATAAGGAAGTAGTTTTTGTGTTGACGGCAAGTAATGGAATTTTAGTCCTAGATATGAGTGGGAAAATTTTAAAACAATTTGAGAATGCCACTTATGTAAGTAAGCTCTACAAAAGTAATTTGATCTTATATACTGAAGGTAAAGATGACGGAATTAAAATTATTTCATCAAATTTGAAATTTGGATTTTTAAATTCATTTAATAAAATAAGTGCTCCCAGAGATTTTAACAATAAAATATTTAATCCAGACTGGTCTCCAGTCAATAATAAATTAGCTTATTCTTCCGATAATGGAATGATAAACATTCTTTCATTTAACCTAGAGAAATTAACCCAATGAGATTTACAAAAATATTAATACTATTTATTTCCTTTTCTAGTATGCTATTAGCACAAAAAGTTAAAGTTATAGAAACTACTAAAGTTCCTCTTGATATTGTTGAACAAACTTTCTACCCTCAATTTAGTAAAGATGATACAAAAATAATGTTCAGTTCTGCCGGATATAAGGGACTTTTCACTTATGAACTGGGAAAGGGCGAATCCTCAATAATCACAGAAGCAAATGGAGCCGGTTATAATCCGTTAATTTTAGATTCTGAAACAATAGTCTATCGGACATTTGATTTAGTAGACGGTAAAAAATATCATTCATTACACCTTTATGATCTGAAGACTGGAATTGAGAATACTATTCAAAAAGACAAACGATTATTAAAATTACCAAAGCAAATGGTAAACAAAGAATTACTATTCTTAGAAAACTCAGTTCTGAAAAAAGAAAATATTGGCGAAAAATTACTATTAAAAAATTCTCAACCTAGCAGATCAATATATGTTGAAGACAATAATTTGATTTTAGTTGATGGTAATGAAACTAAAATATTAAATCCGCTTGGCGAGGGAGTTTATGTTTGGGAATCATTTTCAAATGATGGGAATAAAATCTTATTTTCATTTGAAAATCGAGGAACATTTGTATGTGATCTTGATGGCAATATACTTCTAAATATTGAAGATGCTCGCTATCCTAAATTCTCACCGAATGATAAATTTATTTCTTACATGAATGATAAGGATAATGGTTACAATTATATTTCTTCAGATATATTAGTTTACTCAATTGAATCAAATGAATCCTTTGATGTTACAAAAACAAAAGATAGAATTGAAATGTATGCAGAGTGGTCGAATGATGGAAGTCGTTTAGTTTACAACACAAACAATGGTGAAATTTTTATTACAAAATTACAATTTGAAAATTAAGGTTTTATAATGATGATAAAGAAAATTTTTGTCTTAGTTGTATTGAGTATCAATTTAATTTACAGTCAAGATTTTGGTGGGACACGTATTTATATTAATCCCGGACATGGCGGTTATGATTCTGATGATAGATTTATTCAGGCTACGGGTTTTTGGGAAAGTGAAGGTAATCTAACCAAAGGTTTATATTTGAGAGATATTCTCCTATCACTGAATGCTGAGATTAGAATGTCAAGGACACAAAACAGAACATCTGACGATCTGCCTTTATCAACTATTTCTGCTGATGCTAACAATTATGATGCAGATTTTTTTCACTCAATACACAGTAATGGATTTCAGGGTACAGCAAATTATACATTAATGCTTTATAAAGAAACAAACGGAGCACCTGTTTATCCGGAAGCGAAAGAAATGTGCGAAATTATGGCAACCACAATATTTCAAGCACACAGAACTACGACCAAATATTCGCGTGGTGACATGTCATTTTTAGGGTTTAATTTAGGGGTGTTAAGAAATCTTGCTATGCCAGGTACTCTTTCTGAAGGTTCTTTTCATGATTACATCCCCGAATCATGGCGTTTAAAAAATGATGCTTACTTAAAACACGAAGCTTGGGCAATTGCAAAGGCATTTATTGATTATTACAATCTTACTCCGTTTAGCAACGGTGAAATTGCTGGAATTCTAAGAGATCCTTATGATGAACCTGATTATTTTTATATTACTTCTCTGGGAGATAACAAAAGACCTTTAAACTCGATAAAAGTAACATTATTACCTGATGGTATTGTTTATAATGGAGATGAATCGAATAATGGATTTTTTATGTTTGATGAGCTGGCACCTGGAACTTACGATTTAATTTTAGAGGCTCAAGATCACGAAACAGATACTGTGAAATCTGTTGTTGTAGCAGGTAATAAAACAACTTTTGCAGATCGATATCTGGAACCAAAACCGGATTCATCAGCGCCGATTATTACAAATTATTCACCTCAACAAGCCACAAATGTAAGATTAGATTCTGACATCATTATTGAATTTAGTGTTAAGATGGACCGAGTCTCAGTGGAACAATCATTTTCAATTACTCCCAATGTAGTAGGAACTTTTACATGGGAATCCAATGATAGACGAATGATATTTTCTCCGGATGATTTTCTTGAAAGTGGCACAACATATCAAATCTCAGTAAATAGTTTTGCAATGAGTGCCTGGAATGTTTTTATCGAACAGCCTTTCAGTTCTTCATTTAGCACAAGATCTGCACTAAGCCTTGTGAAATGTTATCCGCAGCAAAATGCAGTAGATATTAGTAGAACGGTAAAAATAAAAGTTCAATTTGATGCCCCAATTGATAATTCAAGTCTTGGTGGAAAAGTTGCTTTAGCAGATCTTGAAGGTAATGCAGTAACTCCATATTTGGATGAGTTTGATTATGAAAATGGGTGGATAATATTTGAACCGAGAGATCCTTTAGCTAGTAATTCAAGTTATCAAGTGAAACTTTTAAAGGGAATTAAGGACATAGAAGGTTCAATATTAGAAAGTGATACTGCGATTGTTTTTACTACAGAACCAAATATTGTAAAAGAGGGTAATTCATTTTTGGATTTTGAGGATCTCTCAATTTGGTGGCAGCCGGAACAAAGCGGCTCTACTACTGGGATTGATTCAGACAATACAGTATTTGGTCAATCATCTAAAAAAGCTATCGATCAAAATTTTGCTGCAAGATTGAGATATGTTTTTGATGATGATAGTGGTGGTGTTTGTAGAGTTTATAATACTTTGGAGCCGGAATTTAGTTCAATGCCTACTCCGTTTGGAATGTGGGTATTTGGCGATTGGAGTTTTAATATTTTAGAATTTTGGTTTAGAAACAATTCGGGAACGAATATTCCAATTATTGCAGATACTCTAGATTGGACCGGCTGGAAGTTTGTTGACGTTGATTTAGGCGCATATTCAGACATTGCTAAATTTCATAGTATTGTAATCACTCAAAATGAAGATGGTGCAGATTACGGTTTATTGTTTTTTGACGCAGCTCTGACAGATGTAAGTACAGATACAGAAAATCTCACTGCAAGCATACCTAATAAAATAAGCTTGGAACAAAATTATCCGAATCCATTTAATCCTACAACTACTATAGAATACAGAATATCAGCTTTACAGAACAATGCACAATTGCAGAATGTTTCAATTAAGATTTTTGATATACTGGGAAGAGAAGTCCAGACTCTTGTAAATAAAGCTCAGCATGCTGGGAATTATAAGGTCTCATTTGACGCAACGAAACTAACAAGCGGTGTGTATTATTATCAAATGCAATATGGTGACTTTATCGAAACTAAGAAGATGATAATTTTAAAGTAAAATTAATTTATAAAAATTAAGAAAAGTAGTTTTTAACTATTCGATTTATTGAAGGTAAAATTAATGAATAAAGTAATCATAATGTTAATGCTGAGTCTCTTGTTTTCATGCGCATCTTTTACTAATGAGAATAAAAATCATCATCAAGGATATTTCTCATATTTAGCCGATGCTGCAATTTTTATTGACTGCGATACTAAAGAAAAATATCCCGTTGCAATGGAAGGTGACTATATTACGATGGAAAAAAAATATTTAGAAATTGCTGAAACTGACGGACAAGAAATTTTAGTCAGAGTAAATGGAAAATTTATTGATCGTGACAAAATTGAAGGTGAAGGGAAGCGAAAATTCTTGGTTGTAAGTAAGTTTATTGAGTTTATGCCAAACAGATCATGCGATTGATTTAGAATATAAAAAATTATTGGAAATTAAATGAAATTATTACCCCAATTTAGTATGAAAACAACATTAGCATTATTTATCATTTTGATATTATTTAGTAAACTAGAGGGCAGAGATATTGAAAATAAAAAGCTAGTCTACTCAATGTCTAATAGTATTGCGAAAATAGCAACTGTAGAATATCAATCAGATATAATTGAAATACCATTAAAAAATGCTGAGCCATTTATTGCCATTGGCTTTAAAGCAGAATTTATTTCACCAAATATCTCATCTAATTTTTATTTACGTGTCTCAAAAGATGGTAATAATTGGGGAGATTGGATTTACGTAAATCGAGAAGAAGAGGGAAGTGAAGGAAATATATTTCTAGCCGCTTTAAACTTCGTATCCAAAGAAAATGAATATTTACAGTTTAAAGTGAGCGAGTTTACAAATTTGAAAGAGCTTAAATTTAGTTTTATTAGTCCAGGTAATACTGAAGAAAAGCAGATCAATAAAAATAAGAACAACTCGCATTTAGACAAGATTAGCGATGGAATTGAAAGACCGGTATATGTTAGCAGGAAAGATTGGGGTTGTCCTCAATCCGAACATGTGAGTTCAAGAACATTAACTAACGTAACTCATTTGATTATTCATCACAGCGCAGGCAGTACGACTTCCAATGACTTTGCAGCAGTAGTCCGTTCATATTGGGATTATCATGTAAACAGCAATGGCTGGGATGATATTGGTTATAATTGGCTTGTTGATCCAAATGGTGTTTTGTATAAGGGCAGAGCATGGAAATCGGAGAATGAAGAAAATGTAATGGGAGCTCATAACTCTGGTAAAAATGGTAATACTGCTGGCATTTGCTTTATTGGTAATTATGTCTCAAGTATTCCAAGTGATATGGGACTTGATAAGATGGCTGAAATTTCCGCTTTTTTATGTGATAAATATGGAATCGATCCGCTTGGCGAGAGCTATCATGCTGCAATTGAAAGAGTTAACGATAATATTGACGGACACGGGCAAAGTGGCGGAGGCACAGCATGCCCAGGCACACAGTTAATTAATAGACTTCAAGTTCTTAGAGATAAAACATTCAGTTTAAAATGGGATACCAGTACAGCTCCGGAAATTGTATCAACTTTTCCTGCTAGTGAACAAGATAGTGCATATTTAACAAAAGTAATACAAATTGAATTTACTCATCCAATGAATCAAGAATCTGTAAAAGATGCATTCTCAATTACTCCAAACTTTGTCGGAACTATTTCTTGGGATGATGCAGGAAGGACCTTATATTATAAACCATTGGTCCCATTTTCACCTCAGACCAATTATAGTATAACAATCTTTAAGCAGGCATCAAGTATTTGGGACGTAGAACTTAATAACGATTTCAGATTTAGTTTTTTCACTAAAGCTTCTGATAACTTATCACTGCTTGAAACTTATCCAAATGATGGTGCAATTGATATTGCAACAGATGTAACAATAGAATTAATATTTGATGGTCCTATTGCAAGTAACTCTCTTGGAGGAAATATTTCTTTTGTTGATCAAGACTCAAATGCAATAAGTGTTTCAGTTAGCAGTAAAGATTATGAGGATGGAATAATAAGGTTTACACCAACGAATTCGCTCGCAGAGAATAATCAATATTTTATTTACCTTAAAGATGGTTTATCAACTACTGATGGTTATACATTTGGTAAGCATCAAACTATTTCATTCCGTACAAAAATTCTTACTTCTGTTGATGAGTCAAATATAGAGAATAAGTATGAATTATTTGCTGCATATCCAAACCCATTTAATCCTACAACTACTTTAGAATTTCAACTTAATCAAAAATCTGAAGTTTGGATAAAGATTTTTGATATTACGGGTAAAGAGGTTGTTGCTTTTGATAAAAGAAATTATTCTGCAGGCAAATATCAATTACAATTTGATGCTTCAGATTTACCGTCTGGGATTTATTTCTCACAGATTTCAGCAGGTAATCTGATCAAAACATTAAAATTAGTTTTGCTGAAATAGTTCAGGATTCGAATATCTGTCATTCTTAATGAAGTGAACGCTTGCTCCGTTATTTTTAACGCGAATTTTAAATTACGATCCTTACTGTAATGGTAAATTTTTTGGAGTTTATCTTGAACTTAATGAAAAGCTCAAGATAGGGAATTTATCAATTGTTTTTGTGTTGCAACCTAACTTTATTGACTATAAAATTATTCCCAATATCAAATAAATTACAGCTGTAATACTTCCTGCAAAAAGTGCATAAGGAAGCTGCGTTTTAACATGATCGATATGATCACAAGCAGAAGCCATTGACGAAATAATTGTTGTGTCTGAGATTGGTGAACAATGATCGCCAAAAACTCCACCTCCTAGTGCAGCTGCAATAGTCAAGTATAAATTTGCATCAAGTGTTTGAGCCATTGGGACTCCAATAGCTATCATTATAGCAAAGGTTCCCCAAGAAGTTCCGGTAGAAAATGCAATTACACATGCCACAATAAAAATTGTAAAAGGAACAAAGGAGGGTGAAAGCCAGCCATCAGTTATTTCAGCTATATAAATTCCTGTGCCTAAATTTTTGCATACCGTACCAATTGCAAAAGCAAGCATCATTAGCAATGCTAATGGAATTAGTCCACTAATACCTTTAAATATTAAATCAATAGTTTCTTTAAATGTAAAAATCTTTTGCGAAGTGTATAATATTATTCCAACAGTTATAGCTGTTAATACAGAGTACAAAACTGATGCAGAACCTGATCCTTTACCTAAAGCAAAAAATAACTGTTCATACCATGCAAATTGTTCAATATTTTCTACTTCATTCCAACCGGTAAATACAAGCATTAGCGGCATCATTATAACCATTGTAAAAATTGGGATGATCATATTGAAGCCTTTTGGTTCCACATTCTCTTTTGTCTCAAGTGCAATAATATCAGAAGAGATCATTGGAGTGGCACCATCTCTAAGAAGTTTTCCCTCTTCCCTTGCCCTTCGCTCAGCTTCTTTCATTGGCCCAAAATCTTTTTGCGTAATAATTAGAACGAGTACTAAAGCAAGTGCAAGCATTGGATAAAAGTTAAATGGAAAAGCAGCAATTAAAACACCAAGCGGATTCTCGAATCCTTGTGCGGCAATTAAGCCCATTATATAAGCTCCCCAAGCATTTAGGGGAATAAGTATACAAGTCGGTGCAGAGATTGAATCTGCAATATAGGCTAATTTTTCCCTGGGTATTTTTAACTTATCAAATAATGGTCTGAAAATTGATCCAACAGTAAGAACATTAATGCTTGATTCTACAAAAATAGAAACACCTGTAATCCATGCAAGCGATTGAATAATTTTCTTCTTGCTATTTGGATTTTTACTTTTAACTTTATCAAGTTTTTTATTTACAAAATTGATAAAACCATCAACACCACCCGATCTTTGAATGAAAGCAATTAGTGCCCCAACAAGTGAACTGAACATAATTGTTCGTGTATTACCTGGATCTTTAAATACATCTACAAGAGCTTGAATTGTTGCTAGAGTACCTTGTAAAGGATTTCCGTCGCTCAAAATTATCCATCCAAGCCAAATACCAAAAAGGAGAGAAACGAAAACTTGACGGGTTTTAATCGCTAATACTATTGCTAATAGAGGTGGTAAAACTGACCAAAAATGAAAGTGTTCCATATAAGTAGAAAGATTAGTGAAAATATTGTGTTCAAAATAGAATTTAATTTTTTAAAAAGAAACAATTTCATTAATTATTAAAGAATGTTTTCTCAAAGAAACTGCAAATTTATTATGTTAGAGAAGTTAATATAAATTGAAAGGAGATAATATGGAATATCGATATTTAGGAAATTCTGGTTTAAAAGTATCTGCATTAAGTTATGGCGCTTGGGTAACATTTAATGATCAGATCGGAGATGATATAGCCTATAAATGTATGGTGGAAGCCTATGATAGCGGCGTTAATTTTTTTGATAATGCTGAAGTCTATTCTGCCGGACAAGCTGAAATTATGATGGGAAAAATTATAAAAAAGGCTGGGTGGAAAAGATCTGATTTAGTATTGTCAACAAAAATTTTCTGGGGAGGAGACGGTCCAAATGATAAAGGACTATCAAGAAAACATATTATTGAAGGTACAGACGGTGCATTAAAAAGATTGCAAACCGACTATGTCGACTTAATATTTTGCCATCGTGCAGATTTAGATACTCCAATTGAGGAAACCGTAAGAGCTATGAATCATGTTATTGATCAAGGTAAGGCATTTTATTGGGGAACAAGTGAATGGAATGCAGAACAAATAATGGAAGCATATCAAATTGCCCGAAGAGAACATTTAATCCCGCCATTAATGGAACAACCGCAATACAATATGCTTCATAGAGAAAAAGTTGAAAAAGAGTTCTTACCTCTTTATAAAAAAATTGGTCTCGGCACAACAATTTGGAGCCCACTGGGAAGTGGAGTGCTTACGGGAAAATATAATAATGGCATCCCTGATAAAAGTAGGTTATCATTAGAAAATTATGAATGGTTAAAGAATGCAGTTTTTTCAGATGAAGGTAAAGCCAATATTGAAAAGGTAAAAGAACTTACTAAGATAGCTGAAGCGTTAGGAATTACTATGGCAGGTTTAGCATTAGCTTGGACTTTAAAAAATCAAAATGTAAGTACAGTAATTACAGGGGCATCAAAACCGGAACAAGTTAAAGAAAACATGAAGGCTCTTGATATAGTAAAATTACTTACAGAAGAAATCTTACTAAAAATTGAAGAGGTATTACAAAATAAACCAATACAAGAAAGAGATTGGAAAGCATAAGGACAGCAATTTACTGGGATCAAAAATGAATAAAGTAATAACAGTATTAATTTTATTTTCAACAATATTATTTGCGCAGCAAAGAGTAAATAATGATTGGGAAACTGAATTTGAGACATCAAATTATTTGTCTACAGATAACTATGAAAAAACAATAAAGTATTTCGAAAAAATTGACAAGAATTCTGAGTTTGCTCAATTGCGGACAATTGGTATTTCTCCGCAAGGAAGAGAGATAAAATGCATGATAGTTTCTAAAAATAAAATATTTGATCCTGCTGAAGCAAAGAAAAGTGGAGATGCAGTTATTCTTATTAATAATGGAATTCATTCCGGAGAGATTGAGGGCAAAGATGCTTGTATGCTAATGCTTAGAGAAATATTGATTACAAATGAAAAAAGTAATCTACTTGAAAATGTGATTCTACTTATTATCCCAGTATTTAGTGTTGATGGTCATGAAAGAAGTTCACCTTTTAATAGAATCAATCAAAATGGTCCGACCGAAATGGGATGGAGAACTACGGCTCAAAATTTAAATCTTAATAGAGATTTTACCAAAGCTGATGCGCCCGAAATGAAAGCATTCCTAAATTTGTTTTCTCAATGGCTTCCGGATATATTTATTGATACTCATACAACTGATGGTGCTGACTACCAGTACACAATTACTTATGATATTTCCAGACATCAGAATATTCCACCTCAAACAGAAAAACTTGTCAATGAACAAATTATTCCTTGGATCGATAAGAAAGTTGAAGATGCAGGATTTTTGGTTTCACCTTTTGTAGGATTTATCAATGGAGACTATATTAATGGAATAAGAGACTGGGTTGCCACTCCTCGATTTTCAAATGGTTATGCTTCAGTTCAGAATAGAATCGGGCTTTTGATTGAAACTCATATGCTTAAACCTTATAAGGAGCGGGTTTTTTCCACAAAGGCTTTGCTTGAATCAGTTATTGGATTTTGTAGCACTAATAATGAAGTGATCAAGAATGCAACTAAAAATGCAGATGAGTATGTAATTGAGAAATATTTTGAAAAAGAAAATGCATATCCAATAGATTTTGGTATTTCAAAAGATTCTATTGAATTTAATTTTAAGGGATTTGAAAAAGAACTAAGGGTTAGCGAAGTTGCCGGTTCTGGGATAGTTAGTTACACAACTAAGAAAAACGAAAAAGTTGTGCCATATTTTAATCACTCTAAAATAACGGACTCTGTTTATTTAGCTAAGGAATACATAGTACCTATAGAATGGGCAAATCTTGTAGACATTATTAAGCTTCATGGAATTATTGTTGAGGAGATTACTGAAGAGAGCAAAGTTTTTGTTGAGAAGTACAAATTTAGCGATATAAAATTTTCAAAATGGCCTTACGAAGGAAGATTTATTCCTTCATTTAATTATGATATAATAGTTGACACAGTAAGATTAAATAAGGGTGATTTTAGAATTAAGACAAATCAAAGAGCTTTGGGCATGATTGTCCATCTTCTTGAACCAAAAGCAAATGATTCCTTTGTTAAATGGGGCTTCATGAATATTATTTTTGAAAGGAAAGAATATTTTGAACCTTACTCAATGGAACCGATTGCACAAAAGATGTATAATGAATCGGAAGAATTGAGAGATGAATTTAATGATCTTCTTAAATCAGATTCAACTTTTGCAAAAAGTGCATGGCAGAGACTGAACTTCTTTTATGAGCGATCACCTTATTATGATGAGAAGCATAATATTTACCCAATATTAAGAGTAATTGACTAAGTTAAATGCAAAACATTTATTAACATCTTATTGCAACAGAACCATTTTTTTAGTTTGGTTAAAGCTGTTTGCCTTAAGTGAATAGAAATAAATTCCGCTGGATAAATTAGAAGCATCAAAAATTACCTCATAAGTTCCGGCTGATTTTTCCTCATTTACAAGTGTGGTGATCTTTTTTCCCAATATATCATATATAGTTAATTGAACATTTATTGATGTTATTTTATCAGACGCTCCAATTGTATATTTTATAGTAGTAGTTGGGTTGAACGGATTAGGATAGTTTTGAGCAAGATAATGTTTCTTTGGAATAAAGGATTCAGATTCATTTATATCAGTCGAAAAATCATTTTTAAGAATAATTGATGGATCACCAAAAATATTTAGTTTACGTATTTCTTCTAAAATGTTTGAATTATTAACTGACTTCATATAAATATCACCAATTGATAATCCGGAGTATAAATCTTTCCAAATTTTATTGAATATTTTTGAGCTAATGGGGACAAAATGAATTCCAACAAAACTAATTGCACCAATTGCCCCATTCTCTGAAACTACGGCGCTATTTATAATGCTATTAATAGTATCTCTACCAAATTCTTGTTTGCCATACATTGAAATAAAAAATGGCATACTAATGTTGTTTATTTTTTCTATATCCTTTTCTATAAATATGGAATCGTGTGTAAATAATTCATTGTTAGAATGCCCGGAAAAGAAAACAGATGATTGTCCTCTGCTCAATTTTGTTATAATAGAATCTGTTTTACCATAATAACTGGAAGTGTCAATTGGAATTACATAATCACTTTTAATAAAATCAGGTAATTCACTTGCTAAATTAAATGCAATACTTGCATGAATATTTCCATCATTAAAGCTGCTGTCAGCTCCATATTCATCATCCGAAACAAATAAAGCTCTGCTATGCCAATCCTGAATTTGGGAATTCAATTCATAGCTGATAACTTTGTTAAAATAGTTCTCTAATTCGGTTATATTTCTAGCTGCCACACGTCCAACAGCATATGAAATATTATTTGAGTCAATACTCGAAGTATCAACTGAGTAATAATAATCAGAATATGAAGTATCAATAAAATCTAAAAAATTTACTGACCGAAACTTAAAATTGGGAATACTATCTACATCGGCCGCAATTAAAAAGTAATGTGGAGTCGGGTCACTCCAATTATTCCCTGCAAAACTTATAAAATCTCTAATATTTTCTTGAACATCTAACTTTGAGTTAAACTCTTTTAATATTTCATTTTTAGTTGTTACCAAAACATTGAACATATTATAAATTTCTTTATGCTCCTTGAAGTCAGTAAATGTTTCAAGAAAATCGTTAATAGTAATTATTACATAGTCATATTGATTATCTGAATTCTTGAGAGGGATTTTTTGAGCCAATAGTAATGTTGATAACATTAGGAAAAGAAAAATTTTGGTTTTCATTTTAAACCTCATCAAATGTTATTATGATCAGAAAGTAAGAATTTAAAATTCTTTAAGAAAGTCAGAATATGCTGACCTTTATATGTCTAAAAGTAAAGATGAAAAAGAAGCAACTTTCAAATCAAACAAAAGATGCTTAATTTTATTAATTAAAGTATTTCTTAACTATTATAAAATAGGACAATTTAATGAGTAACTATAAAATTATTTGGACAAAAATTGATGAAGCTCCGGCATTAGCAACTTATAGTTTATTACCAATTATTAAAACATTTACCAAAGGAACTGGAGTTGAGATTGAAACTAGAGATATTTCATTAGCTGGCAGAATAATTGCAAACTTCCCTGAAAACTTAACAGAGGAACAAAGAATTCCAGATTACCTAACTCAATTAGGTGAGTTGGCAAAAACACCAGAAGCTAATATTGTAAAGCTTCCAAACATTAGTGCTTCAATTCCTCAATTACAAGATGCAATTAAGGAACTTCAAGAAAAAGGATACAATATTCCAAATTATCCTGAAGAACCAAAAACAGAAGAAGAAAAAGTTCTGCAAAAAAGATTTGCTAAAGTATTGGGTTCAGCAGTAAATCCCGTTTTAAGAGAAGGTAATGCAGATAGAAGGGCAGCTGCATCAGTTAAAAAGTTTGCTCAGAAATTCCCTCATAGAATGATGAAACCTTGGCCTCAAACTGGATCAAAAGCACGTGTTGCTCATATGAAAGATAAAGATTTTTACGGGAGTGAAAATTCCACAACAATGAATGATGCAGATACTGTAAAAATTGATTTTGTAGATACAAATGGAAAAGTAAAAACATTAAAAGAAAACTTATCATTATTAAAGGATGAAGTTATTGATTCTGCAACAATGAATGTAAAAGCTTTGCGCAAATTTTTTGCTGAACAAATTGAAGAAGCAAAAAAGGAAGATGTGCTATTATCTCTTCATTTAAAAGCTACTATGATGAAAGTATCAGATCCAATAATGTTTGGTCATGCTGTATCAGTTTATTATAAAGAAGCATTAGAAAAACACGCAGATACTTTAAGAGAAATTGGTGCAAATGTAAATTTTGGATTGGCTGATGTACTAAGCAAATTAAATAAACTTCCTTTAGAGAAAAAATCGGAAATTGAAGCTGATATTGAAAAAGTTTATGAGACAAGACCACAACTAGCAATGGTTGATTCGAGAATAGGTAAAACAAATTTACATGTTCCCAATGATATTATAGTTGATGCATCAATGCCTAATGTTATTCGTGATGGCGGTAAAATGTGGAACAACAATGATGAACTTCAAGATTGTATAGCTATGGTGCCGGATAGATCTTATGCAACTATGTACAGTGTTATTCTTGAAGATGCAAAGGCTAAAGGGCAATTTGATCCTTCAACGATGGGTTCTGTTTCGAATGTTGGATTGATGGCTCAAAAAGCTGAGGAGTATGGGTCTCATGATAAAACTTTTCAAGCGGAAGCTGATGGTACAATAAAAGTTGTTGGTTCTGTTGGAAATACTCTATTGGAACAAAAAGTTGAAAAAGGCGATATATTTAGAATGTGCCAGACTAAAGATATTGCCGTTAAGGATTGGGTTGGCTTAGCTGTAAAAAGAGCTAAAGCCTCAGGTTCACCGGCAATTTTTTGGCTAGATGAAAATAGAGGGCACGATGCTGAAATTATTAAAAAAGTTAACAAATATTTGAAAAATCATGATACAAATGGTTTAGATATTCGAATAATGAAGCCGGTGGATGCGATGAAATTTTCACTTGAGAGAATCCGCAAGGGATTGGATACAATTTCTGTAACCGGAAATGTTTTGAGAGATTATCTCACTGATCTGTTTCCAATATTGGAACTAGGTACAAGTGCCAGAATGCTTTCAATTGTTCCTCTACTAAATGGTGGCGGATTATTTGAGACCGGTGCAGGCGGATCTGCTCCAAAACATGTTCAGCAGTTGTTGAAAGAAAATCATTTAAGGTGGGATTCATTGGGTGAATATTGTGCATTAGTTCCTTCTCTTGAATTGATTGCAGAAAAATCCGGGAATAAAAAATCAAAAGTATTAGCCGAAACATTAGACGAGGCAATAGGGAAATATCTTGAAAATGGTAAGATGCCTTCAAGAAAAGTGAATGAGATTGATAACAGAGGAAGTTCTTTCTATCTCGGACTTTATTGGGCACAGGCTTTAGCGAACCAGGATAAAGATACGGAACTTAAAGTAAGATTTACAAAAATTGCAGATGATTTGATTAAAAATGAAGATAAAATTGCTGAGGAATTAATTTCAGTCCAAGGGAATGCTGTTAATTTAGACGGTTATTTTAAACCCGATGATGAAAGAGCAGAAACTGTGATGCGGCCAAGTAAAACTCTTAATTCAATAATTGATAGTTATTAATATTTTCAACTTAAAAACAAAGAACGGAGATTTCATTCTCCGTTCTTCCTTACTCTATTTAATTCAATTCCTTCAATAATTCTTCAACAGCTCTTTTTAATTGTGTATCATTTTCATTAGTCTTCTCATTTGGCACATTTTCAATTATTATATCGGGAACAGCAGGTACAAAATCCATATTTGAATTATCAGCTTTTACAAACCATCCTCTGAATGGCATTCTGACATAAGAACCATCAATAAGTTCTTTAGCTCCTGTTGAAATTACTGCACCAAATGTTGGTACCCCAACCAATTTACCAATTCCCAAATTTTTATAAGCATGTGAGAAAATTTCAGCATTAGAATAACTGTTTTGATTGCAGAGTGCAATTGAAGGCTTCGTCCATGCTGAATAGGGAAGACGTTCACCTAACGGATAGTATTCTCTGAAATTTTCTTTTTCCATTAAAAGATTTTTAGCTGCTCCACGTGGGATTGTATAAGCGTGTTGTTTATAATTTAAAACTGTCATTAGGTAATCTGTTGTCCAACCGCCCCCGTTATATCTTACATCAATAACAATGCCGTCTTTCCCATATGCCTGGGCAGTGAACTCTCGTTCAAATCTTTCAAAACTCGGCATTCCCATCGATTGAATGTGCAGATAGCCCAATTTACCATTGGAATGTTTTTCAACTAATTTTCTATTATTTTCAACCCACTCATCATAAAGCTCATTTGAGAGAGAAGATGTTGGTCTTATAATTACTTCTTTATTCTCGCCGTTTCTTTCTAATTTTAATAGAAGTCTTTCGTCTGTTGTATTTGCAAACAATGAGTAAAAATTTAAATTATTGCCTATTCTTTCTCCGTTTACAGAGGTGATTATATCATTAATTTTAAGTTCACTCTGTTTTTTGCTTGCCGGAGAATTTTCTATTACATGGATTACTTTTACTCCTTTTTCAACAGGCTCAACTCTGATGCCCAAAAGACCGGTTTTTTCTTTTTGCAGATCTTCCCGCAATTTCATGCCTCTCATGCCCATATGACTTGCATTTAACTCACCTAACATAAGATTATATATATCTTGAAAATCTTGGTCAGTCGACGCAGCTAAACACCATGGTTTATATTTATTTTTTAATTCGTCCCAATTCTGACCATGGAAGTTTGGATCGTAAAATCCATCTCTTAATGCACGCCAGCCTTCTTCAAATTTTTGTTCTTTTTCGGTATAGAAATCAATATTCATTTTCGCACTAAATGGCAATGATTCAGATTTATCTTTACCCAAATCGAAACGATTAAGTTTACCTTTGGTTGAATAGTAGAGGAATTTGCCCTCAGGGCCTAGTTCTATTTGTGATGGATTTCCACCATCTTTAGTTAACTCTTTAATATCTTTCCCGTCCCACTTAATACTGAAAAGATCGCTGCCTTTATTCGTTGGTGATTTAGTAGTAAAGTAAATTGTTTCACCATCCGCAGAAAACTGTATATTGCTTTCGTTTCCTTCAAGCTTAGTTACTTGAACTAATCGCTCGAAGATGTTCTCTACATCAATTTGAATTGGTTTGATTGATTCATCCTTTTTATCATCTTTATCTTTCTTCTCTTCTTTAGGCTTTTCAAATTCTTCCCAATCATCCTTTGTCTTTTCCCAGTCCTCTTTTTTTAACCAGACAAACCAAAGATCAGCATCATTATTATTTCTAGTAGAAATAAATCCTAGCTTGCTTCCATCTTTACTCCATACAGGTGAATAATCACCACGGGGATGCATACTTACATTCACAGGTGCGATATGATTATCAATTGGATGAATGAAAATCTCTTGATTGAAATAAAGATCGTCTAATGAGTATGCCAGCCATTTACTATCTGGGCTCCAGCTTACATTCCCTGGTATTGCCCAGCTATCCAAAATTGACTTAAGGTTTGTAATTTTTCCGTTTTTATCAATATCTCCGAGAAGCAGTTTCCCTCTGCCAACTTCATAAACAATTTTATTTTTGTCAGGGGAAATAATAGGATAAGATTCATCTTCTTCAGTTTGTGTAAGTCTAACAGTTTCCAGTTTCAATGTCTTGAAAAGATCTGCTTCTGCTTTGTCCGATGAGCGGATCAGATATAGCTCATACTGTCCAGTGCGATCAGATGTGAAAATAAGAGTTGTGTCATTGAGCCAAGTTGGATGCTGATCCCGATATGGATTATTTGTTAAATTAACAGCTCGGCTTTTTTCTTTATCATTTTCTGTTAGGAATACTTCACCTCTGACAACAAACGCAGTAAACTTATTGTTCGGCGAAACCGCATATTCGTTCATATCATCAGAGTAGGTTTTGTAAACAACCGGATCAAATCTGTAATCTGTAGAAATATCAATATTGATCTTACTGATATTTTTATTCATCAAATCCATTAGGAAAATATTTGTTTGTCTTTCAAAGACTAACGATTTTGCATCACCGGATAAATTAAAATATCGCACACCGCTATCTGTAAAATTTGTGATCTGCTCCTCATTTCCCGCTGCCTTACCATTATTGTCAATACTAATTTTATGAATATTGTATTTCCCACTTTTAGCACTGATAAAAAAAAGTGTATTATCATCAGCCCATCTTGGATAATTATCATGACCATCAAAATCTGTAATTCTTGTATAGGTCTTATTGGTTTTATCATAAATCCAAATATCATTATTTGCAGAGCCTCTGTATGCTTCTCTGAATACTCGTCCCCAACCTTTAACAAAGGCAATAAACCTTCCATTAGGGGATTGGACAGGCATTTCGCCTAATGCATCAAGTGCTAAAGTTGGTGTCCCTCCTGCCGAATTAACACTTAAAATTTCATGATCCCATTCAACTTGCTTAAAATTTCTCGAAGTTGTGAATAAAAGATTATTGTCAGATGCAAAATCATTTAGAAGGTCATTAGAAGAGTGATAAGTAATTCTTTTGGGAGTACCGCCATCAGCAGGAATTATAAATACATCATTATTCCCAAACCTATTGCTTGAAAAAGCTATCGATTTATCATCACTGCTCCAAAGAGGTAAAACATCATAAGCCTCATGAATTGTTATTCGATCAGCTTTACCACCTGTTGAATTTGCGACCCAAATATCTCCCTGATAAGAGAATGTTAGTTTTGAACCATCATTATTTAGATCCGGGAACCTTACAAAAGGTGAATTATCTGTTGCTGAACTAGAGATTGAAAATATTGTTAAGAATAAGATTAAAAAAATTGATCTGAACATAAAAGATCTCCGTTTATTTTAATGTTTATAAAAACTTAGACGAGCATGAAATGATTTTGTTTACAATAATAAGATAATAATTTATTTTTTTCTTTATTTAGAAGGGATATTTATTATATATTTATGCAAAGAAACTAGAAAAGAGAAAATTGATGAAAATTGATAAAAAATCCTTTGGTAAATTAAAGAATTCGAAAAGTGCCGATCTATTTACATTTACTAATGATAATGGGATGACAGTATCAATAACAAATTATGGCGGTATTATAACTAAAATAATGGTAAACGATACTTATGGGAATCCTCAAAATGTTGCACTTGGATTTGATAGCATTGACGATTATGAAAAAAATAATTACTATTTTGGAGCAACAATAGGAAGATATGCCAATAGAATCAGCGGGGGAAAATTTTCTATAAATGGTAAGAGTTTCAAGCTTGAAAAAAATAATGGCAATAATCATATCCATGGCGGTAAAATTGGTTTTGATAAGGTAGTATGGAAAGCCGAAACGTTTAAAGATGGAAAAACAATTGGATTAATCTTGAATTATTCCAGCAAAGACGGTGAAGGCGGTTATCCTGGTAAACTTTCTTGCAAAGTGATTTATACAATTACGAATAAAAATGAAATTGAAATAACATACGAAGCAACCACTAATAAAGACACTATTTGTAATTTTACTAATCACTCTTATTTTAACTTGAAAGACGGCGGCAAAACTTCAATACTTGATCATGAAATAAAAATTAATGCCGATTACTTCACTCCAATAGATGAAGAATCAATTCCAACAGGAAAACTGAGAAGTGTCTCCGGAACCCCTTTTGAATTTTCCAGTTTAAGGCTCATCGGAGATTTAATTGAGGAAGATGATCCTCAGATTCAAAATGGTAAAGGATATGATCATAATTTTGTTATTAGAGGAGATGCAGGAAAGTTAAGAAAGGCTGCAACAGTCATTCAACAAACTTCGGGAATAGTCCTAGATGTTGAGACAACCGAACCGGGGATGCAATTCTATACCGGAAATCATTTAGAAAATTCAATTAAAGGTAGAGGTAATACAATTTACGATTGTAGAAATGGGTTTTGTTTAGAAACTCAGCACTATCCAGATAGTCCGAATAAACCACACTTTCCAAATACGATATTAAAATCTGGAGAAAAATTTACAAGCAAAACAATTTACAGATTCTCAATAATTCAGAATACAGAGTTATAAACTAATTTAGTATTGAATTAATTAAGCTAATTTCATCTTCCGAAAAGTTGGGTGCTTCAATTGATGCAACTGCTTCCTCAATCTGAATCGTGTTGCTTGCTCCAATTAGGGCTGATGTAACTTCTGGATGTCTTAACACCCAACTCAATGCCATTTGAGATAATTTTTGTCCTCGAGAATTTGCAAGCTCATTTAATTTTTTTACTTTTTCCATTACTTTATTTGTAATAGTATCCTTTTGAAGAAATCCTGTCTCTTTTGCAGCTCTAGAGTTTTCTGGAATACCATTTAAATATTTATCGGTAAGTACTCCTTGGGCAAGCGGTGAAAAAACAATGGAGCCAATTTGTCTTTCTTTTAAAACATTTAGCAAGTCATTTTCAATCCATCTATTAAACATATTATATTTTGGCTGATGAATTAAGCAATGCTTACCTTTTGAATTCAGATAATCTTCTACTTTTAAAGTATCCTCTGCGGAGTAATTAGATATTCCCACATACAAAGCTTTACCACTATTTAGAATATCAATCAAAGTTCCAATAGTTTCCTCAAGAGGAGTATTTGGATCAGGTCTATGATGATAGAAAATATCAACGTAATCAATGCCCATTCTTTTTAAGCTCTGATCTAAACTAGAGATAAGATATTTTCTAGATCCAAAATCACCATATGGTCCCTCCCACATTAGATACCCGGCTTTAGTAGAAATAATTAGTTCATCTCTATGATTAGCAAAATCATTCTTCAAAATATAACCCATTGTTTCTTCTGCAGATCCCGGCGGAGGTCCGTAGTTATTAGCAAGATCAAAATGAGTGATTCCAAGATCAAATGCTTTTCTAGCCATTAGTCTGGAATTCTCCAATAAATCAACACCACCGAAGTTGTGCCATAAACCAAGCGAGATTGATGGTAATTTTAGACCACTGTTTCCGCAATAATTATATTCCATTTTTAAGTATCTGTCCGAGTTTGGTTGGTAAGTATTAGTCATATAGTTTTATTCTGTTTATTTATAATTATCTAATTTAAATTTTCTAAAAATTGTTTATCAAAGTCAATCAAAAAGAAAAAATATTTTTTATTTTGAAAAATTCATATATAAAATTATTATTTATACTCAGTAAAAAAACTCTATTATTTTTAAATGAGTGAACAACTTATGAATTTCAAAAAGACTACGCTAATTTTTTTCCTATTATTCATTTCAGTAATATTTCCCCAGAATAGCTGGATTAGAATAAACCAGCTTGGATATCAAAACAATTCTATTAAAGTAGCTGTTTTTGTTAGCCATGAAAACACGGAATTACAAAAATTTAATCTAGTTGATGTAAGTAGTAATGAAATAGTTGGAACATTTACATCAGTTAAATCTTTTGGGGCTTATACAAGCTTTAAAAGTAGTTTTAGATTAAATTTTTCTAATTATCAAAAAGATGGATTATACTATATTTCAGCAAATGGAATTAATTCGCCCACATTTAGAATTGGCCGGGATGTTTATGATGGAACTGCAGATTTTCTTTTAAACTATATGAGACAGCAGCGTTGCGGTTATAATCCGTTTTTGCAAGATTCTTGTCACACAAAAGATGGATTTATTGTAGACAGCCCAGAAAATGATTCAGCATATGTTGATGTTAAAGGAGGTTGGCACGATGCAAGTGACTATTTGCAGTATACAACTACTTCAGCTAATGCAACTTACCAGATGCTTTTTGCATATAAACACAATCCGGAATCATTTAGCGATAATTTTAATGCTGATGGAAATATCGGGAATAATGGAATACCCGACATTGTTGATGAAGCCAAATGGGGATTGGACTGGTTACTGAAAATGAACCCGGAAAACGGTGTGATGTATAATCAGATTGCAGATGATAGAGATCATGCCGGTTATAGGCTTCCAAACAAAGATTCCGTAAACTATGGGAAAGGACTTGAGCGTCCGGTTTACCTTGTAACGGGTAAACGACAAGGCTTAGCAAAATATAAGAATAGAACAACAGGAGTATCATCAACAGCAGGTAAATTTGCCTCAGCATTTGCTCTAGGTTCAGAAATAATGAAAAAATTCTATCCTGAATTTTCTGAAAAGCTCATTAAGAAAGCAGTTGAAGCTTATGATTATGCAAAATCAGATTTGGGCGTAACTCAAACTGCTAGCAACAAATCACCCTATTTTTACGAAGAAGATAATTATGTTGATGATCTAGAGTTAGCCGCAATTCAACTGCATGAATTGACCGGAGAAACTAAATATTTGACTGAAGCTGCTGAATGGGGAAGTGTTGAACCAATAACACCTTGGATGGGACTTGATACGGCAAGGCATTATCAATGGTATCCGTTTGTAAATCTTGGACATTACCTTCTTGCAGCTGAAAAAGATAGTAATCTATCCAGTTTATTCAAATTTAATCTGAAGAAAGGATTAACTAAAATTTATAATCGGGGAAAAGATAATCCATTTTTGTTTGGTGTCCCTTTTATTTGGTGCTCAAACAATTTGGTTTCCGCTGCTATCACTCAAGCCCATCTTTACCAAAAGATAACTAAAGATAATAGATTTGTAGAAATGGAGGCAGCACTAAGAGATTGGTTATTTGGATGTAATCCCTGGGGAACTAGTATGATAGTTGGAATACCGCTAGATGGTGATTATCCCGAGGATACTCATTCTGCATTCTCTGTACTAGAAAGTCAGCAGCCTGAAGGAGGACTTGTTGACGGGCCTGTCTACACAAAAATATTTAATAATTTGCTTGGATTACATCTAAAAAATGCAGATGAGTATGCTAATTTTCAATCTGATCTTGCTGTTTATCATGATGATAATGGTGACTACTCAACGAATGAACCTACTATGGACGGCACTGCCTCACTTAGCTACTACTTATCATCACTTCAAAATGAAGCATTGGAGATTTCCCCAAAAAAAGAAGTAAAAAGTTTTGGTGGAATAATCAGAGGAGATCAGAGTAAAAAGAATATCTATTTATTGTTTAGCGGAGGTGATTATAATGATGGTAGTATTCAAATATTAGATATTCTTAATGATAATGATATTAAAGCAAATTTTTTCTTTACCGGTGATTTTTACAGAAATGAAAGTAATATAGAATTTTTAGAAAAATTAGCTGATCAAAAACATTATGTTGGTGCTCATTCAGATAAGCATCTATTATATTCGCCTTGGGAGAATAGGGATAGTCTTCTTATAACAAATTTTGAATTTATTACTGACATTGAAAATAATTATAAAGAGATGCAAAAGTTTGGAATTAAAAAATCGGACGCACCGTTTTATCTGCCGCCTTATGAATGGTATAATAATACCATCTCGGAATGGACTGAAGAAATGGGATTAAAATTAATTTCATTTTCACCGGGTACCCGTTCTAATGCTGATTATACTATTCCATCAATGGGTCATAATTATATTAGTAGTGATGAAATTTACAGAAGTATCATGAATTATGAACAGTATTCACAATTTGGATTAAACGGATTCCATTTATTATTGCATGTCGGAACTCATCCCGAACGTAATGACAAATTTTACCACAGACTTGATGAGTTAATAAAGGAACTAAAAGAAAAAGGATATAGTTTTAATTTACTTACTGAAAATAAAAACTAGTTTTAATAAAAATTCATGATCTCAGTTTTATATATAGTTTTTTTATAAATAAATATTTGTTGTATTGCTAAGTTACAGTCAGATTTAAAGGAGATACAGCCATGAAGTTATTAAAAATTTTGTTCATAGTAATTTCAATATTAATATTTAATAATTGTGCTACCTGCCAAAATAAGATGAGTTTTAATGAGCTTGATTATACTCAGAATCTTAAAATAATCAAACGAGCTGAATGGGGCTCAGTTCCAATAGATGAGCCTTTTAAGACTCATGAAATTAAATATATTACTATTCACCATGGTGGTGTTGAATTCTATGATCAAGAGCATGCGGCGGAACATGTAAAGAATCTTCAAAACTGGAGCAGGAAAGAAAAGAATTGGATTGATATTCCTTACCATTTTATGATTGATTTAGAGGGGAATATTTATGAAGCCAGACCGATTAACATTCCCGGTGACACCAATACAGAATATGATCCGACAAACCATGCACTGATAGAAATTATGGGGAATTATGAAATTCAAGAACTTTCTGATGCTCAGTTAAAATCAATGATTGATCTAACTAAATACCTTATGGACAGTTATAAAGTACCCATTGAAAAAGTAAAAACTCACAAAGATTATTCTGCAATTACAGTATGTCCGGGTAAAAATATTTACAAATATTTTGAGGATGGAAGTATTTATACCAAATTAGGCAAAGGGTGAATTTTATCGTAAATGCAATAAATAGGTCTTTGTAGAAAGTAAACTTGGCTACTTTATATAATTAGTTCAGGATGTATTTTCTCTTCTTGGGACGAAACTCTCATACTAATATTCAAAATTAGATTTATCCTAAATTATATTATAAAACAAAAAATAATTATTGATTATCAATAAATAATTGTTGATATTTGTTAAGTTCAATTTAGGGATATAATATGAAAATCAAAACAGAAAGCATCTTGAAAATAATGAAATTTCTTACTTGGCTTGTTTTTATCGGATTATGTATAAAAGCGGGGGCTATCATTATTTCATTTTTAATAAGTCTTTTTATAACTGAGGAAGGTGCGAAGAATCTATACATGGGTTTAACACTTTTCGATATTTATCAAACGAGCATTTGGCATTATACTATTTTTGTAGCGCTGCTGATTTGTTTAACAGTCCTAGAAGCTTACATTGCTTATCTAGTAATTAAGATTTTTTTAAAGTTCAATTTAGAGAACCCCTTTAGTTCTAACGTCACTTTATTAATTTTAAAAATTAGTCATATTGCTTTGATCACCGGATTAGTATCTTTGGTTGCAAACGGATACAGCAAATGGCTCATAGGAAATGGCATAGAAGTAAATTTTAAATGGGGAACAACAGAATTTTTATTTTTATCTGGTATAATTTACATTATAGCACAGATATTTAGACGCGGCGTAGAAATCCAATCTGAAAATGAATTAACGATATAGATTATGCCAATAATAGTAAACTTAGATGTTATGATGGCAAGAAGAAAAATGTCATTGAATGAGCTGTCTAAAAAAGTGGATTTAACTCTATCAAACTTATCAATCCTTAAAACCGGAAAAGCAAAAGCTATACGCTTTACTACTCTGGAATCCATATGTAAAGCACTGGATTGCAAACCGGGAGATTTATTGGATTATACCGATTAAAACTGGTCTATGTAATTCTCTGTGTCGGTTTATTAAAATAAATTGATTCAATTATTTTATTTGACTGGTTAATATTATAAGTAATCGAATTTCTAATCGAAAAAAAGTTTAAGTCCTCATGTTTTGTTGGATAGTTATTTTTGAATAATTTTTGTTTTTATTATATTATTTTTATAGCTTTTATAAAAATAATATCAATGTTAAAATATTTATTTGGATTAAAATATTATTACCTGGATATTTTTTAGAAATTTTTAATTTCCAAAATGGCATTAAGTATTGGCAAAATTATTAAAAAAAATTAAAATTTTACTTATTGAAGATAACAGACTTCTCCGTGATGGAATTTCTGCAATGCTTAAAAAGCAGAATGACATGCAAGTTGTTGCTACTGTTGGTAATGGCGAAAATATATTATCTTTGATGAAAAAGGTGAATCCCAATGTTGTATTACTCGATCTGGGGCTAAGAAACCGAAATAGTTTGAATACAGTAAAATTAATCAAAAAGAATCATCAAGAAACAAAAATTATTGTAATGGATTTAATCCCACTTCAAACAGATATTTATGATTTTGTTCAAGCCGGAGTATCCGGATTCATGCTGAAAGATATAAATGTTGCAGAATTTTTGAAAACCATACGATCTATAAATAATGGCGCCAAAATATTACCCAATAATTTAACTGAGTCTCTTTTTTCTCAGATAGTAAGTCATGCTGTAAATGGATCAAGAGCATCTACAATAAAAGAATCGGTTCACATGACGAGACGTGAAAAACAAGTAGTGGAATTGATTGCAGATGGTTATTCAAATAAAGAAATAGCACAAAAACTTCATCTTTCCCCATATACTATAAAGAGCCATGTTCATAATATTCTTGAAAAATTAGCTTTGAATACCAGGGTACAGATAGCTAAACATGCCCATTTTTCAGATGATTTCAAAAATGCTTTAGATTCTACCTCACTAATCAACGAAGGATGATAAGAGTTTAATAGTCCAAATTAGTTAGATCCATTTTCATCCCTTTGACCCATTGTTTATGATCTCCTTTATTTGCATCTTCTTGTTAATTAAACAGAAGCAATCGAACAAAAGTAAAAACCGATCAAGAAGGTCAGAGGATGGAATTTATACTCACTAAAGAACAAATAGATGGAAAACTTATTTAAAGTAAAGGCTGCCTGATTATGAGCAATCTTGGCAGTAGGTATTATTGGGCAATTATTGAGATGGAAAGGGATTGAGGCAACACTAAAAATTGCCGAATTTAATAATGCAAAGTTTATAATTGTTGGAAGTGCGAAAAACGGATTGCCCATTATTATGGATACAAAATAACTTAATTATTAGTGATAATATTTAAATGAAGAAATTAAATGAAAAAGATAAGACTTTTATTAATTGAGGATAACCGACTGCTTCGTGATGGCATTCTTAAAATTCTCGAACCTTATAAAGATATAGTTGTAGTTGCAGCATCAGGAGATAATAATATTACTCTTGTCACTATTCAGCAGTTAAAACCAAATGTTGTTCTTTTAGATTTAGGTTTGCGAAGTCAAAATAGTCTACACTTAGTGGCTTTGGTAAAGAAAGATTTCCCAGAGGCAAAAATCATTATTATGGATCTTGCCCCAGTGCAGGCTGATATTTTGCAGTATGTTAAGGCAGGAGCTAATGGTTTCATACTTAAAGATGCATCATTGAGTGATTTCTTAGTTACAATAAGGACTGTCGCAGAGGGCTCAACAGTTCTTCCTCCACTTTTAGTAGATTCACTCTTTTCTCAGATTGTAGAGCATGCTGTAAGAGAAGGTACACCAAAGTTAAAAGATGCGGTAAAGATGACAAAACGTGAGAAGGAAGTCATCAGTTTTTTAAGTAATGGAATGAGTAATAAAGAGATAGGTCAAAAAATGCATATTTCAACTTATACAGTTAAAAGTCATGTCCATAATATTATGGAAAAGCTTGCCTTGCATACAAGACTAGAAATTGCTAATTATTCTTATACAGACCAAACACTTAAAAAAATTACTGATAGCCTTTCAATAATAAATAGTTAATTAAGTTGTCAATTAGATTCCTAAATATAGTCCCAAATTTTAAAATGGTTGAACTTTAAATGCTTGAACCAAAGGAATTTTACCGAAAATTAGATGCTCTTTTTAGCAAAATCAATATTGTCAAATCAGGAGCAAATTTTTTATTTACTATTGTAGAAGAAATTGAAATTGAATTCGGAAAAGATCTTCATATAGGCAAAGGATTTATTTATGAGAAGAATGGGGATGAGTTTATTTTAATATCTCCTCTTTCATATTCCGATGATATTGTAATTGAACAAGAATTAACAGTAGATTCCAATATTGTTCAAGCCATAATAAATTCAAAAACATATATTTTTGATAACCCAATTTTTGGTTTTACGATTACAGACATAGGCAAGAAAGAATATAGAATACCTGCTGCTATAATTGTGCACAATAATGAGCAAAAATGGATAATATTATTCGAGATTAAAAGTGGATGGATAAGAGAAGAAATTGAATTCTGCTTAAATGCCACTAGAGCAATATTAAATTACAGACTTTTGTCGGAATCCATTAAATTTGAATTTGAACAGGCTTTTCTTATTCAAAAAAGCTTGCTCCCTACTTCATGTCCCAAAATTCCCGGTTACCAAATTGCAGGCAACTCACAACAAGCCGAACTCGTTGGTGGAGATATATTCGACTTTTATAAATTTAACGAGGATGAGTTTGCGTTTTGTATTGGGGACGCGAGTGGTCATGGAATACCGGCAGCTCTAATGGCACGTGACGTTATCATCGGCTTACGAATGGGTTTGGAAAACCAAACAAAAATGATACATACTCTTAAAAAATTGAATAGAGTAATATTTGATAGTGCATACTCAGCAATGTTTATTTCACTTTTTTATGCCGAAATGGAAACTAATGGTACTTTGTTTTATGTTAATGCTGGGCATCCCCCTCCAATTTTTGTTAATCGCAATAAAGCAATTGAATTGGAATCAACTGGTCTAGTTTTTGGGGCCTTACAGGAAATAGATTTAAGACGATCTTTTATTGAATTCCTTCCTGATAGTGTTCTTGTGCTGATCACAGATGGTATATTAGAAAGGGAAAATAGTTTAGGGGAAGAATTTGGATTGGAAAGACTGATACAATTAGTAACGGATAATCTTGATAAAGATGCGGGAGAAATATTAAAAGTAATCTTTAAAACAACTAATGAATTTGGAAATAATTCTAAATGGAAGGATGATGCAACTGTAGTTGTGATTAAAAGAACGTTATAATTCTTTTCATAATTTTTTAAGAAAGTTTCATTAAAATAAAATTAACTTTCATTGGATGTAGTTCCTTTTCTATCCTTTTGGACTATTGTATTTAAAAATCATTTATTACAATTTTATATGCCAATAAAATCATTAAGGTAGGTTTGAGATGGAAAAGAAAAGAGAATTTAGGCGCGATTACACTTCTTTAAATAAAAATGAAAAGTTTATTTGTGGTGATATTGCAACTGTAATTGAAAAAAGAACTTCAGAAGTTCAATTTAAAGTTAATGGAACACCTTACTTACTTCCAGTAAGAGATTTCATAGTAGTAACAAAGCCAATAAAGTAATTTTAATACTTATTTATTCATTTTTATTGTTAATCAAACTCAAGACTTAAATATCAGACTTGACAAGTATAAATAGTTCATACTAAAGAATTAATCCTAATTTCATCCTTCTGCTCTATTGTTAATTAACTGCAATAAGTACATCTTTATTTTCGGTCAATACTACCTTAATTACTTCATAACTTGGGTTTTAAAGTAATGGTTAAATAAACTGAGGGAAAAATGAAAAAGTTTACATTGTTTCTTATAGGATTATACATTTTAATAATCATGTACTTTGCTGTTTTTAATTGGAATGTGTTCATACTTGAACTTGAAGTAAATCTAGGATTTCGAGTAGTACAATTCCCTCTATTAGCTGGAATTTTTTTAATAGGATTATTCTTTTTTATTCTACTTTGGATTTACTCATCAATAACAAAGATAATTATGAGTAAAAAACTTGCTAAGATAAATGAGCAGCTAAATAAAATTAAGGATTCCAATAATTCTGAAATTGAAAACAATCTGGAAATTATATTGAATAATATTGATGAATTAAAGGATAAGATTGATTTGGCTTTAGGAAGAATTTCAGTTACTAAATAAATTTGTTCAATTATTTAAAAGGGAAAAAATGGAATAGTCAATTAGTATGATCAGTTATAAAGTAATAATTAAAAACTAAAAATGGAGACAGAAATGAAATCAATAATTACAATTATTTTACTATTGTTTGTTTTTTCAATAGTAAGTCTAGCACAAAATGTAAGAGTAGAAGACTACGAAGTTCCGATAAGCAGAGCCCAAATATTAAGATTAACAGCAAATTATGATTGGTCACAAACGACTCAAAATGATATTACAAATGTTACATCAAATAGAGGTAACGCAAATTTACTCTACAGGTCATTTTATTCTTCCCTCCCATATGCTTGGTTCCTTGATGTTGATGCCACAGGCGGAAAGAACTTTGACAGTTATAATCATGATATAAAAATTTCTCCAAGTATCAGAAAATACTTTTGGGATAGAAGAGATTGGTTTGGTTTTGCATCTGCTGACATAAGACATGCTAATACATTTAGTCAAATTGAAACTTTTGGTACTGTTGGGGCTGGTTTTGGACGTTACATAAATGCAACAGCTCTTGCAAAAGCAGTAAGAATTGAAGAACACTTAATACGCGAAAATGTTATTAAAGGTAATCTACCTAAAGAAGCTATGATTGAAATTGCTAATATTATAGAAAGAGAAGATGAATATAGAGGAGTCTATGGTGCAACTTATGAAACTAAATGGTATGATGATATTGAACAGGTTATTAAAAAATCTGGTTACTTAAATGGTGAAAGTATGGGATCAATTGGAATTTTAAGAACTCAGCAGGTATTAAAAGGCATAAATGAAAGAGTAAATGATCGATATTTTGGTTGGGATTTAACTGCTGGTGTTAGATTTAACTTTTCCTCGTGGAATAAAAATATTGATCCATTAAATCCTTCACTTACTATCGGTGGTAGATTCGCTTATCCGTTAACATGGAGAACACAAATTAATGCTTATGCAAATGCTTATACACCAATGGATTCTACGTTTTTTGAAGATGTAACAGTAGAAGCTGGCCTAGACTACATTTATGAATTAAGTAACAAAATTAATTGGGTGAATGGTTACAGAATGGATTACATAGCAGGTTCAAACTTAGATGCTTACATTGTCCATAACTTAACAAGCTCATTCTTATTTTACTTGGAGAATCAGATTTATTTAGGGCTAAATGGGTCATTAATGCATAATGGAATGGAACCAAATAGAACTGATTTAGGAACGAGTATTTCATTACAGTATAATCTCTTTTAAAAGATTGTTATGCGGGGGTGTTATATAATTAAAAGCATCCCTGCAAATATAAAGGTTAAAAAAAACCTAACAACAAAGCAGTGTAGGAAATAAAATGAAAACAATAATACTTAACAATTATAAATACTTTTTATCTGTAATTATTATGCTCTTTTTCCTATTGTATTGTGATGATAATTTATCAAAAAATAAAAAGATAAGTGATACAAATGTCTTAATACTGAAAACACTTCAAGATTCAGTGAAATTGGATAAAAAAGATGTTGTGTTGGATAACTCATTAAGAATAAATGAAATTAGAAACTCAATACTCTTGCTAGAACAAACCAGAAAAACACTTAATGATTCTCTTAATTTTTACACTTCTAAATTAACTGAAATAGACATAAGATTAGACGATTTAACAAAAAAGAAAAGTTATGTGTCAGATACAGATCAAAGAGCGAAATCAAAAATAACTTCCAATATTAATGATTTAGAATCTGTCATAAATGGTCTCAAAATATCAAAATCTAATGAAGAAAAGAAATTGAAGATGATTGCTAAAAGAAAAGAGCTGATTTCGAAAAAGAATGAAGCATTAAAATCAGAACTTGAATTTGAGCAACTAGAATTGAATGACCTATACTCTAAAACAGATACACTAAATCAAATTGAAAAAGTGAACAAAAAAATAAAAGAAATAAATAATGAAATTTTACAAAACAAGAATTTGTTGCTTGAAGAAGATTTAAATGAAAACTTGAGTATCTCAAAAATTTCTAACTTGGATGACCAAATAAGGACTAAGCAAAATCAATTTAAAACTGAGTATGAAAAAAGTACTGGAATTAAAGATTACGTAGAATCTGAAGTAGAAGATCTAGTTTATAAGATCAACAATTTAGAAATTCAAAAATCAGAACTAAGTCAAAAATGGAAAGGTTTTAAATTTGAAAAAGATACTGTTTTATTAAAAATTCAAAATCTTGCAGTAATTAAAAATCAATTGCTAAATCCAAATCGTGCAAATATCCAAATTGACTCGACTAAATTAAATAAAGAATTAGCATCTGCAGATAGTGAAAAAAAACAAAATGAAGAACAAAGTAAATCTCAAGAAATAATTGAGGAAAACGAAAACTCTACCGAAAGCTCAGAGTCAATTATATATTGGTTCGTTTCAGTCATTATTCTAGTTATAGTCGGCCTCTATTGGTTAGGTAAAAAAAACAAAAAAAATAATTCTACTAAGGATTTAGGTGGAGAAAATGAGTAAAGAAAAAATGTCAAAATCAAAGTCTGTCAAGCCAGAAAGAGTAAATAAGAAAAAAAATAAAAAAACATTTTTAGCAGATTTATTTGAAAATGTTGAGCAAGGGGCAAAGCTAGTGAGTGATAAAACTTCAGAAACATTCAAAAAAGTTAAAAAGGGGGCAGCCGAAGCTATCGATACCAGTTCTCAAGTAGTTACAGAGTTATATTATTCAGCCTCCGAATACACTGATCAATTCAAAGATAAAATTGAAATGAAAAAACTTAATTCTGCAAAAGATGAATTATTTGCAGATTTAGGTAAGCATTTTTATAGAAAATATAAAATTGAAAATGTTACTTTCACCAAACTTTATAGAACTAAAAAATTTACATCTCTATTAAAGAGTATTCAACAATTAGATGAGGAAATAGTAGAACTCGGAAAAAATTTAAAAAAATAATATTGTTTTTAATTTAGAAAGACTTTCAATTACTAAATAAACTAGTCCAATTATTTTAATGGAGAAAAAATGACAAATATTAACATAATCCCCCTGGGAGATAGAATAATAATAAAACCAATTGCTAAGGATGAAAAAACAGCCGGTGGAATAATATTGCCTGACACTGCGCAGGAAAAATCTACTGAAGGATTGGTGATTGCTGTTGGAGAGGGTAGAGTAACAAATGACGGAACATTAATAAAGCCAAAAATTAAAGTGAATGACACTGTTCTTTATGGAAAGTACGGAGGTACAGAATTAAATGTTAAAGGAGAAGACTACTTAATAATGAGTGAAAATGATGTTTATGGAATAATCAATATAAAAGATTCAAAAAAGTAAAAGGAGATTGTAATGTCCTCAAAAAAGATTGAATACGGTAACGGAGCAAGAGAAGCAATAAAAAAAGGTGTTGATAAATTGGCAAATGCTGTAAAAGTTACATTGGGGCCAAAGGGTCGCAATGTACTTATAGAAAAAAAATATGGCTCTCCACTAGTAACCAAGGATGGAGTAACCGTAGCTAAAGAAATTGAGCTCGAAGATGAAACTGAGAATATAGGAGCCAAAATGGTAAAAGAAGTTGCATCAAAAACAAGTGATGTTGCTGGTGATGGAACTACTACTGCAACTGTACTTGCGCAAAAACTATATCATGAAGGATTAAAAAATGTGACCGCTGGTGCTAATCCAATGGACTTAAAAAGAGGGATTGACATAGCTGTAAAAAAAGTAACTGAATATTTAAAGACTTTAAGCAAAGAAATAGAAAGTAGGGAAGAAATAGCTCAAGTTGCTTCAATTTCTGCAAATAATGATATTCTAATAGGTAACCTTATTGCAGATGCAATGGATAAAGTTGGCAAAGATGGAGTAATTACAGTAGAAGAAGCCAAAGGTACCGAAACTAGTTTAGACTTGGTGGAAGGGATGAAGATTGACCGCGGATATTTGTCACCATATTTTGTAACAGATTCTGAGTCGATGGAAGCTATTTTAGAAGATCCAAAAATCCTAATCTATGACAAAAAGATTTCAACCATGAAGGATCTTTTACCGATTCTTGAAAAAGTTGCACAAACCGGAAATCCTTTTTTATTAATATCAGAAGACCTAGAAGGTGAAGCACTAGCAACTTTAGTAGTTAATAAGCTGAGAGGGACATTAAAAGTAGCGGCTGTAAAAGCTCCAGGATTCGGAGATCGGAGAAAAGCAATGCTCGAAGATATTGCAGTTTTAACTGGCGGTACAGTTATTTCTGAAGAACGAGGATACACATTAGAGAAAACAACACTTGAACTTTTGGGGTCGGCAAAGAAAGTTGTAATTGATAAAGACAATACTACCATTGTTGAGGGAGCAGGTACGAGCGATGATATAAAGAAAAGGGTAAAGGAAATCAAATCACAAATTGAAAACACATCTTCTGATTATGACAAAGAGAAACTTCAAGAAAGATTAGCAAAACTTTCAGGCGGTGTTGCTGTACTGAGAATTGGAGCAGTTACTGAGATTGAAATGAAAGAAAAGAAGGCAAGGGTTGAAGACGCACTTCATGCTACTAGGGCAGCTGTTGAAGAAGGAATTGTCCCTGGAGGTGGAGTTGCTTACGTAAGAGCCATTTCAGCTTTAGATCATCATGATATTAATAATCAAGACCAAATAACAGGGATTAAAATAGTCCAAAATATATTAGCTGAACCACTCAAGCAAATTGTATCAAATGCGGGATTTGAGGGATCGGTTATTCTGAATAAAGTGATTGAGGGAGAGAAAGACTTTGGATTTAATGCCGCGACCGAAAAATATGAAAATTTATTGCACTCGGGCGTAATTGATCCTACAAAAGTGGCAAGAATAGCCTTGGAGAATGCTGCATCTGTTGTGTCATTATTAATTACAACTGAAGCAGTTATTCATGATTTAGATGAAAAAAAAGATGCTAGCAAAAACTTGGCACAAGTAGAAAATGAATACTATTAAAATGAAATATTCAAAAAATGACGTTTGGAGAGTAAAATAAAAATACATCTTCTATTAACAAAGTAAACAATGTAATTTTTTAATAAGCTGGAGGAAAAAATGAAACAGTCAATATGTAAACAATTGATAATTATTTTAATAATTGGCCTATTTATCAATGTTAATGGTCAAGAGTTGAAAGATAATTTATTCAATGAAGTAAAAGTAAGAATAGATGAGGCCATGTTGCAAGATATACACTTAATGTCGCCATCGTTTCTTTCAAGAAGCTCTTGAAAACCTTACTAATGCAGAAAAAGATTTTAACGAAGGATTAAGTTTGAGTGAAATCAGAAGCTCAACTATCTGAAGCGCAATCTTTATTAGACAAAGCATTTAAAACTGCTGAAGTTGGAAAAGTTACATTTGCAGATGTTCTTGAGGCAAGGGATGATGCAGTGAATGTAGAATCACAAAAAAATGTACCGGAAATGTGGGCAAATGCAGAAGAAAGACTTCGTGAAGCAGGCGAAGATCTTGAGGAAGGGGATGTAAATGATGCCCGTGAAAGTGCAAAATCCGCTGAGAATCTATTTCGTGCTGCTGAATTGGAAGCTATTAAAATATCTTATTTGGTTAAAACAAGAAGTCAAATTAAAAAAGCTGAAGATGAAGATGTAAATGATAATGCTCCTGTCACTCTTAGTCTTTCGCGAAAACTTGTAAATGATTGTGAAAAAGAATTAAACAATAATCGTTATGATACTGATTTCCCAAGAAGTTTGGCAAAACAAGCTCAATATGAAATTAATCATGCATTTTATATTAATGATTTTATAAATGAATTTAATGATAAAGATGAAACACTGGAAAATTTAATACTCTCATCTGAAATTGAATTTGGAAAAGTAGCTGCAGCTCTTGAAGTTGAAAAGAACTTTGCAAACGGTCTTTCTCCAGTTGCAGAAAATGCAGTAGAAAAAATTGAAAAGTTAAAAACCGATGAATGCTAAATTAAATGAAACAGTCTTGGCACTTGATCAAGAAGTACAACTGTTAAAAGATGAATTAGGTGGATTAAGTGCAGAAAATTCAGAATTTGCGGTTAATATGGAACGATTGAATATCATTAAAGAAAAATATGCCAAGGTTAATAAAATGTTTACAACTAATGAAGCTCAGGTTTTGCGAAAAGAGAACGACATAATAATTCGTTTGGTTGGTTTAAGCTTTGATGTTGGCAAAGCAATTATTAGAGTCTGAGAATTTTAGTCTTCTAACTAAACTCAAAGACGCAATGAAAGAATTTCCTGAAAGTAAATTATCTATTGAAGGCTATACAGATTCTTTTGGTGGTGATGCCCAGAATTTAATTCTTTCTCAGAAAAGGGCTGATGCAGTTACTGAATATCTTTTAGCTAATACAAGTCTTGATAAAGCAATGATAGATTCTAAAGGATTTGGCGAAACTAACCCAATTGCAAATAATGAAACAAAAGAAGGAAGAGCAAAGAATAGAAGGATTGACTTAATTATTCACAATGATTAAATAAATGATTTAAAAAATTAAAGGGATTGCTGATAAATAGAAATTGATATTACAATTAGTCATTTTTTGAAAAGTTTTAATTTTAATTATATCGGGAATTCCTTGATATATTTTCTAATCCAACAAATTTATCTAAATATGAACAATATTTACTAAAGTTGTTTATTTAATTAATGCATAACTAAAAAGTAGAAAACAAATAATTGTTATGGAACTTAATACTTTTTTAATTGGAATTATTGTTGGTTTTACTTTAGCTGTACCGATTGGTCCAATTGGTTTTTTGTGCATACGTACAAACACTTTCAAGAGGTCAATTCCCTGGAATATTGGTTGGTCTTGGGAGCGGCTACTGCAGATTTGCTTTACAGCGGCATTGCTGCATTTGGGCTGACCGTTTTTTCAAATGCACTAAATACTCAGCAAACATGGATAAGAATTACTGGAGGTGTAATTATTTTATTAGTGGGTGCAAGAATATTTATAACGAAATATAAGACTGATTATGCTCCTCTAAAAAGTTCAGGAATATTAAAATTATATGGATCGTCCTTTTTACTCACGCTAACAAATCCATCTAACAATTTTTGCATTTATTACAATTTTTGCTTCACTTGGATTAGGTAAAGAGCTCAGTCATTTTTCATGCGGCGGTTCTTGCACTAGGTGTATTTATCGGATCGTTTTTGTGGTTTGTTCTTCTAACTACAATTGTTAATCTATTTAAAGGTAAGATGAGTTTAGATTTGTCACTGCGCATCAACAAAATCACTGGTGGAATAATATTTCTTGCAGGAATTATTGCAATATTTAGTCCATTATAAATGTGTTTTTAGTTTATTTCCTAAACTGCTTGGTTGTTGGAGTTGTTTTAGGCTTATTAACAATTACAACCCAATTCAATCTACCATCAAGAAAATCTTGAATGCAGTAGTGGTTATTGTAGTGATTCTCTGGCTATTGAACGCCTTTGGGCTCATAGATGGCTTCCAGGCAATTCACATTGGGTCATAATTGTGTTATTGCCGTTTAAAGAATGTTGCTGTGAATGATGCCGAAAAAATTGTCCAAATTTATTATAATCCGGATAGGTTGATTTAATCATTCTAAAGAATTAGTCCCTTTTTCATCCCTTTGACCGATTGAAATGCATAAGTACTCTTTATAAATTGTTACCGTAGTTGAATATTGAAATAAAATGGAGAAAATGCCATGTTAAATATACTTGCTGTGATATTGATAGTTTTATGGCTGTTTGGTTTCTTTACATCTTACACTATGGGGGGAGCAATTCATGCGTTGTTTATACTGGCTGTTATTTTATTCCTAGTAAGAATAATTATGGGCCGAAAAGTAACTTAAAATTATCTAATGTAAATAAAAATAATTTAATTAAAGATAAAGGTGATAAAATGTTAAAAAGGTATTTAGTAACAATAACAATAGTAACAATTTTCCTATGCACATTTATGATTACATACGCTCAAGAAAAAAAAGAAGAAGTTGAAGACCTTAATGTACAATCAGAAGATGTAGAAAAATATATGGAAGTAATTGCTTCTGATAGTGCAATGAGAATAGAAATGATGAATCTAATAATTGAAAAATGTCAAGGAAATGACGAGGCATTGCTTGGAGTAGGTAAAACAATTATAAGAAACCCAGAGATGCATAATATGATGAAAAAAATGTTGAAAAATGATGAAAATATAAAAGTTCGAACAAAAACTGATGGAATATCAGAAGAGAATGAAATTATGGAATCGACAAAAAAAATTACGAAACCAAAATATGATTCCAATAAAAAATAGTCCTATTTCAAAAAAATGTAAAGGCCTAAGATGAATATATTGATGGTTTACCCTGAATATCCAAATACATTTTGGAGCTTTAAACATGCGCTAAAATTTGTATCAAAAAAAGCTAGCTTTCCACCATTGGGATTATTGACTGTTTCATCATTACTTCCAGTAGAGTGGGATAAAAGATTGATTGATTTGAATATTGAAAAAATGAATGATGAAGATATTTTATGGGCAGATTTTGTTTTTATCAGCGCAATGTCAATCCAAAGTAAATCAGCAAATGAAATTATTAATTCCTGCAATAGATTAAAAGTAAAAATAGTAGCTGGTGGGCCTTTATTTACAAGTAGCTATGAATACTACGAAAATGTTGATCATTTAGTTCTTAATGAAGCTGAAATTACTCTTCCTCAATTTTTATCTGATTTAGAAGTTGGGAATCCTCAACATCTTTATACTTCTCAAGATTGGGCAGTTATTACTGAAACACCTTTACCAATGTGGAGTCTTATAAATAGAAAAAATTACTCTTCAATGAATATTCAGTACTCAAGGGGGTGTCCTTATGACTGTGATTTTTGCGATATCACTGTTCTTTACGGAAGAAAACCACGCACTAAAACTAAACAGCAAGTAATAGCTGAACTGGACGAATTATACCATTCCGGTTGGCATGGACCAGTATTTTTTGTAGACGATAATTTTATTGGCAATAAAGTGAAACTTAAAAAAGAAATTCTTCCGGCAATTATTGAATGGAATGAAAAAAGAAATTACCCCTTTTATTTTAATACAGAAGCATCAATCAATCTTGCTGATGACGATACATTGATGCAGCTAATGGTTAAAGCTGGGTTTGAGTCGGCATTTATTGGGATTGAATCACCAAATGAAGCAAGTCTTATTGAATGTAATAAAAATCATAATACCAACCGTAACTTAATTATGAGTGTTAAAAAAATTCAAGAAGCTGGCATGGAAGTGCAAGGAGGATTTATTGTTGGATTCGACAACGATCATCCAAAGATATTTGAAGACCTTACAAACTTTATACAGCAAAGTGGTATTGTAACTGCAATGGTTGGCTTATTAAATGCACCGAAAGGGACAAAACTTCAGAAAAGATTACAAGATGAAGGAAGGATGCTAAGTGATTTTACAGGAAATAACACAGATTTTTCCATAAATTTTATTCCCTGCATGGATTCTGAAGAACTAATTGATGGTTATAAGAAAATATTAAACACTATTTATTCACCTAAATATTTCTACGAACGTGTGATGACATTTATGAGAAATTATGAGCCGAAGAAAAAGGCATTTCACCTTAACTCTAATTACATAATGGCGTTGTTTAAGTCAATTCTCAAATTGGGAATTTTGGGAGAAGAAAGGATATATTATTGGAAATTGTTTCTCTGGTCATTATTTAGGAAACCACAGTTATTTTCACTGGCAATTTTGTTCACAATTTACGGTTTTCATTTTAGAAAAATATCCGATGGATTATAATTAAATCAAAGTAAAAATTATAATAATAACTTAGGTGGAGGCATGTTTGAGTTCCCACTCGGATAAAATAAATTCCAACCGAATAATGGTAATTACATGATAACTGATGAAGGAATTAAAAATATAAATCACTTGGATATGCCACATTTTATCTACCATATAATCCTTTTACTATTTATACTTTTATTTTTTTTATAAAACATTACACAAATTGAAAAAAGTTTGCTGATATGGTTTTTAGAAAAAAAAATAAAATTTGAGAAAAATCAAAAGGGAGATATTGATTGGGCGAAGATATTAAAAATTCAATAGTAAATCGAATTGCATTTATAGGGAACTATTTACCGCGTCAATGTGGTATAGCAACATTTACAACTGATTTGTGTGAAGCAATAGCAAACCAATTTGCTGAAACAACTTGTATTGCACTTCCGGTAAATGATGTTGAAACTGGTTATGCTTATCCAACTAGAGTTCGATTTGAAATTTTTGAGAAAGATATTAACACTTACTTAAGTGCTTCTGATTTTCTTAATATTAACAATGTAGATTTAGTATGTCTTCAATTCGAGTATGGGATTTTCGGCGGCAAAGCAGGGAGCTATATTCTTGCCCTTTTGAAGGGATTGCATATGCCGATAGTAACAACATTACATACCATACTAAAAAATCCGAATAATGAGCAAAGACAAGTGCTTGAGGAAGTTGCAGCATTATCAGATCGATTAGTAGTTATGAGTGAAAGCGGCTCAGAAATTTTAAATGATGTGTATGGGGTCTCTTTGCAAAAAATTGATTTTATCCCTCATGGAATTCCAGATGTATCATTTGTTGATCCAAGTTTTAATAAAGATTTATTTGGTGTTGAAGGAAAAATTGTATTGTTAAGCTTTGGTTTGCTTTCGGCGAACAAAGGGTTTGAAACAGTTATTTCAGCACTTCCAGAAATTATTTCTAGCTATCCAGATATAGTTTATATTGTTCTAGGTGCGACACATCCTCATTTACTTAAACTTGAAGGTGAGACCTATCGACTATCTCTTCAATTATTAGCAAAGCAAATCGGTGTGGAAAGTAATGTGAAATTTTATAATCGATTTGTTAGCTTGGAAGAACTTATTGAATTTATAGGAGCTGCAGATATATATATTACACCTTATCTAAATGAGGCTCAGATTACATCGGGCACTTTAGCTTATACCTTGGGTGCTGGTAAAGCTATAATTTCCACACCATATTGGTATGCACAAGAATTGCTTGCGGAAGGTCGTGGTGCGCTATTCCCATTCGGTGATCATAAAGCTTTAGCAAAACAAGTTGTTAACTTATTGTTAAACGAAGCAGAAAGACATTCAATGCGTAAACGAGCTTATATGTTTGGACGATCAATGATTTGGTCTGAAGTCGCAAAAAAATATATGGCAAGTTTTGATCGCGCAAGAGTTGAACGTCGTAATTTTATTAGACCAGGATATTCAGTAAAATCAAACAATAAATTTCCAGGAGAATTACCTCCCTTAAAACTAAATCACTTATATCGTATGACTGATGATACGGGAATATTTCAACACGGATTTTTTACAGTGCCAAATTATGCTCATGGTTATACAACTGATGATAATGCTAGAGCTCTTTTGGTTAGCATACTACTATCTGATCGCGGGAAAAGTGATAGCGTAGTATTAACTTCTAAATATCTTGCGTTCTTAAGATATAGTTTCAACGATAAAAATATGCGATTTAGAAATTTTATGGATTACCAAAGAAATTGGCTAGAAGATACTGGGTCAGATGATAGTCATGGTCGCGCACTCTACGCATTAGGGACTGTATTAAGTCATGCAGAAGAAACTAAATACAATAGTTTAGCAGCCTGGCTGTTTGAACAAGCTTTACCCTCAATCCTTAACACAACTAGTCCAAGGGCATGGTCATATGCTCTGTTAGGCATCTATGAATATTTACAAAAATATTCTGGTGATAGAAGAATTGTTTTGATTAGAGATGAATTGGCAGAAAGAATTATGAATTTGTATCAAAGCAACCATTCGAAAGAATGGCTGTGGTATGAAAAAACACTTACATATAGCAATGCTGTAATTCCTCATGCTTTATTAACATGTGGTAAATCAATTCCTAATAAATCAATGCTTGACAGCGGATTGGAATCTCTGAATTGGCTTGCTCATATCCAGTGCTCAGATCAAGGTCATTTTGTTCCTATTGGATCTAACGGATTTTATAAGAAAGATGGCAATAGAGCTCGTTTTGATCAACAACCAGTTGAAGCACAAGTTATGGTATCAGCGTGCCTTGCAGCATTTAGCATTTCTGGAGATAAATCTTGGAATATTGAAGCGCGCAGGGCATTTGAGTGGTTCCTTGGAAGAAATGATTTAAATTTATCTGTATATGATCCCATAACAGGTGGTTGCAGAGATGGTTTGCATTCAGACAGTTTAAATGAAAACCAAGGAGCAGAATCTACGTTGGCATATCTTCAGGCATTATTAGAATTACGTTTAGCGGAGCAAACCCAATTAACTTTAGAGGCTATATAAAATGAATACCTTACATAAAGTACTATTTCATCGTAATAAATTAAATCCTATTCTTACTGCTGAAAATTGGCCATACCCTATTAATAGTGTATTTAATGCTGGTGCTACTTTACTCCCAGATGGCACAACCTTGCTTTTATGTCGTGTTGAAAATAGGAGTGGTCTTTCACATTTTTGTACTGCTCGTTCTCAAAATGGAGTTGATAATTGGATAATTGATGCGAAGCCTACACTTTTGCCTGATCCTAAAAATTTCCCAGAAGAATTATGGGGAATTGAAGATCCGCGAATTACTTTTGTACCAGAATTAAAAAAATATGTTATTGTTTATACAGCATACTCAAGAGACGGGCCAGGAGTAGCCTTAGCACTCACAGAGGATTTTCATAACTTTGAACGCTACGGTGTTATAATGCCTCCTGATGATAAAGATGCAGCACTCTTACCCCATAGAATCAATGGCAACTGGGCGATGATACATCGTCCAATAAGTGCTATGAGAGCGCATATGTGGATTTCTTATTCACCTGATCTAAAAAACTGGGGCAAACATGTATTGATGATGGATGCTAGGAAAGGCGCATGGTGGGATGCTAATAAAATTGGGCTCTCACCACCTCCCATTGAAACATCTGAAGGTTGGCTGGTTATTTATCATGGCGTTAAACAATCCTGTGGAGGATGTATTTATAGATTAGGTTTAGCATTATTTGATTTAAAGATACCGGAAATTTTAATTAAACGTAGCAATGAATGGTTTTTTGCTCCTGAAGAATCGTATGAGCAAAGAGGGGATGTGGGAAATGTTGTTTTTCCATGTGGATATACTATTGGTGACGATGGGGATTCACTTAAAATTTATTATGGTGCAGCAGACACATGCATAGCTTTAGCCACAGCCAGTATTAGAGAAATGCTGATTTGGCTTAATGAAAATAGTTCTTAATAAATCTAACTGATAAGAGAAATAATTTTATTAAAAACTTGTAAATGTCCGAACCAAGACCTTTAATAGATTTAAATGGTAATAAATGTATACATTAGTAAATGCAGATGCCATACATTATTGAAAAAATAGGCTTTGGTGTAGGGATTTGTTGCAACTATAGGAAAGTTTTATAATTGACTTAAAAACGATATATTTCTAAATTAATAACATACCAATTTGCAACTTCAATGGGATTTTCTACATTTAATGCAAAGTGTTCAAATACCATGATTATTCCTTGAAAAAGTTTGTTTATTTTGAATTATAAAATACTAAAGTGACTCCACAATTATTTTGTCATTAATTGAGAAATCAATATATCTTAAAAAGAATCCAGACAAAAATAACAAATATTTAGAAGACAGTTTAATATGGGCTTTTATTTTTCTGATCTTTTGATTTAATTTTCCCCCTTTCGATCCTAATTAAATAAATGGATCACTTTTTGGGGGGAGGTCAGTTTAAGTAGGTCACCCTTTTTGATACCACTCATCATTTTTCCTAACCATTTATCACTATTAGATTTCAAGGTGAATAATTACTCAATATCTTTGAAATATTCATATTATCGAAAAATACAAATTATGTAAAGGAGGTAAATTATGAAAAGATTTATATTGATTTTATTAATCGTACTAACAATCAAAATGAATGCTCAAGACATAATTGACGACTGGCAAGGAAAAATCAGCTACCAGGGTGTTGAGTTGCGCATTGTTTTTCATATAAAAGAAAATGATGAAACATATCAGTCTACCATGGATAGCCCGGACCAAAATGCAAACGGAGTAGGAACAGATAAAAAGACTTTTGAAAACGGAAAATTGACCATTGAAGCTAATGTTATAAGAATGAACTATACAGCAGAATTGGATAGTTCAGAAAAGATTTTGAGGGGTACTTTTAATCAACAAGGGGTATCACTTCCGTTAACTATGACTAAGGGAGAAGAAAAGACAAGTTTACTTGATAAAGAAGGAATGAATTCAGATGAAAACATATTGGGCAACTGGAATGGATTATTGGAAATTGTTTCTCTGGTCATTATTTAGGAAACCACTGTTATTTTCACTGGCTATCTTATTTACAATTTACGGTTTCCATTTTAGAAAAATATCCGATGGATTATAATTAAATCAAAGTAAAAATTATAATAATAACTTAGGTGGAGGCATGTTACAAAACAAATTAACGATTTGAAAAGTGATAAATGATTTTAAATTCATAATTAACTTAATAATTCAATATCCATCATCGGTATCCCTCTTTGACACAATTGTAATGGAACTCCGAATGGATCCCTAAGCATCACTAAATGTGAGCCATCTTCCGGCTTTAATTCTTCAACGAATTTTGCTCCTGCAGATAAGAGTTTGTTTTTAATTTCCTCAGCATTCTTTACCATAAAAGCGAAATGAAATTCCAAAGGATGTTTTGATTTCAAATCTAAAATTTCGGCACTTTCATTTCGATAAATTTCAATTGCTAATCTCCCGGTTTTGTCAGCAAGAAAATGTGCAAAAGGAGGTTGAACACTACCTTTAACTATTTTCATTTCTAAATTAATAACATACCAATTTGCAACTTCAATGGGATTTTCTACATTTAATGCAAAGTGTTCAAATACCATGATTATTCCTTGACAAAGTTTGTTTATTTTGAATTATAAAATACTAAAGTGACTCCACAATTATTTTGTCATTGATTGCGAAATCAATTATCCAATGATATTTTCTTCTTGATTTTATAAATTTTTCAAAATAATAGAGATAATTATGAAGGTCAAAAAAAATCTGATTAGTACAAAAAAGTTTATTGAGATTAATCAATATTAAAAAGATGGAATTTTAGCAAAATAATTAACATACAAGAATATTAATTTGCCTTTAATGTAACTTAAAATTAAACTTATAGTTAACAATAAAATTAACGTAAAAGTTTTAACTATGAAAAGCGGCACAATTACATTAAGCGATATTGCAAATAAAATTAAATGTATCGACTGTTACTATTTCAAAAGCACTTAGAAATCACCCTGATATATGATGAAGAAGTCTAGCAAAAAATATTATCACTAAAGGATGAATTATGAACGAAGTAAAATGGGGAATTATTGGAGTTGGTGATGTAACCGAATTAAAGAGCGGACCAGCATTTAACAAAGTCCCAAACTCGCAAATTGTAAATGTAATGAGAAGAAATCTTGAAAAAGCCAAAGACTATGCAGAACGTCACGGCATTTCAAAATTTACAAATAATGCGGATGACCTTCTGAACGATGATGAGATAAATGCTATTTACATTGCAACACCCCCGTCATCTCATGCCGAATACACAATTAAAGCTGCAAAAGCTGGTAAACATGTTTATGTAGAAAAACCTATGGCCACTACTCACAGTGAATGTTTGCGTATGATTGAAGCTTGTAAGCATAATGGAGTGAAATTATTTGTTGCTTATTATAGACGGGAGTTGGATTATTTTAAGAAAATAAAAGAACTAATAGAAAGTAAAGCAATTGGAGATATAAAATATGTTGATATAAGGCTTTTTCTCCCTCCAAATAAAGATGATTTTAATAAAGAAAATTTACCATGGAGAGTTAAAAAAGAAATTGCAGGTGGAGGGTATTTCTATGATTTGGCATCTCACCAATTTGATTTTTTAGATTTTTTATTTGAACCAATTAAATTAGTAAATGGAGTTTCAACAAATCAATTAAAACTTTATGAAGTAGAAGATATTGTTTCAGCATCATTTTTATTTGAAAATAATATCATTGGCAGCGGAACTTGGTGTTTTACAGCGGCGGAAAATGAGGCACTGGATAGTACGAAAATAATCGGTAGTAAAGGTAAAATCACATTTTCTTTTTTTAAGCCAACTCCAATTGAGCTCAATAAAAACGGATCTGTTGAAAAATTTGAGATCAATTATCCTCAACATGTTCAACAGCAATTGATATCAAAAGTAGTTGAAGATATTCTTGGAAATCAAACTTGTGTAAGTACTGGTCTTAGCGGAGCTAGGACAAATTGGGTTTTGGAGAAGACAATATTGAATAAGTAAATATTATTTGAATTAAAAATTTATTTATTAAATTAAATACAATGGTTGAATTTTTATTAGTGGCTAAACGTAAAATAACTTGATTGTTGACCAGACAGATTTGCACAAATTAACTATGCAGAAAGAATCAAGTAGATTTTAAGTCAATCAAAAATGCACTTAGGACATTTTTAGTTTATTAAAATTTACCAAAAGCACTCCAAATCTTACAATATTGACAACCTGATTGGGTTCGTTAGGTTAATCAACAGCTATAATGTTCCCAACCAGCTTCTCGCAAAATTTAATTTTACTTTTTTAGTGTTAGCTTCAGTCACAAAACAATATTTTTTAATCAAAATAGGCGCTATTAACTACCAATGAATTAACTAAAAAACGAGATAATAAATATCACATTCAAGGAATTAGTGATTCCGAGTGAAAACAGCGCAATCGTAAAATATTTCAAATTGCTATTATTCTTTACCTTTTCTCAACAATTATTAATTTTTCAAAACTAATCTAAATCGAGCGTTTCCGTCTTCAAGATGTTTAATAGCTTCATTTACATTATCCATAGGAAATTCCTCGACTGTAGGATAAATATTGTGTCTTACACAAAAATCAAGCATTGTTTTAGTTAATGCTGGACTTCCTAGTGGACTTCCACCAACTGATTTTTCACCTGTAATTAAACTGAATGCAGGAATTGCCATCGGCTCCAAAACGGCACCTACTGTATGAAATTTTCCCTTAGGCGCTAATGTGGTTAAGTAAGAATTCCAGTCCAAGCTAACATTAGTTGTATTTAAGATAAAATTTAAACTTCCGGTAATAGATTCTAATTCCTGAGGGATCGTTAGAATTTATTACTCTTGTTGCGCCCATTTTAAGAATCTGATCTTTTTTTGAAGGATTTGAGCTAAAAGCAACAACTTCACAACCCCAATATTTTAAAAATTTAATTGCCATATGTCCTAAACCACCAATTCCAATAACGCCAACAGAATCTGTTGGTTTAACTCCAGCTAATATTATTGGATTAAAAACTGTAATCCCACCACAGAGTAGGGGTCCGGCTTTGCTCATATCAATAGCTTCTGGAAGAGGAATTGCCCAAGACCAATGTCCACGAACATAATCAGCAAAACCACCATGCCTCCCAACAATTGTTGACTCGCTCTTAGAACAGAGGTGATGTTCACCATCCATACATTGCTGACAACTCATACAAGAACGAGACATCCAGCCTAATCCTACTTTATCTCCAATTTTTACATTTTTAACAGCGTTACCAATAGCTACTATTTCACCAACAATTTCATGACCAGGAACAATTGGATATTGTGTCATTCCCCATTCATTATTTATCATGCTTAAATCGGAATGACAAATACCACAATATGAAACTTTAATATCTACTTGTTCAGATCCTATTTCACCTAACTCATAAGAATAAGGTTTCAATTTGCCTTTTGGCTCCATAGCCGCATATGCATTTATTTTCATATTTTCCTTTTGTTTTTTATTGTTACTATCAGATTATTTTTTTATTTCACCAGTTTCTAACTTAAATCCATTTTTTTATCACTTAATGAGATAAGAATATATAAAGGGATAGACGATCTCTTTATACTGATATGAAATATAATTAAATTAAATCAAATTACCAGAAAAAAGTTGACACTATGAGAAATGTGATTTTGATTATTGGATCTTCTTGCCATTGAGGGAGTTGAAAATACATTATTTTTAGTATCTTATATCATGACATTATACATTGATGGCGACGCACTTCCAAACTTATTAAAACCAATTTTATTTCGTGCAATAAGAAGAGAATCACTACCAACTATTGTTGTATCTAATAAACGCATACATATTGGTGATTCTGAATATATTTCCTATACTATTGCTGGTTCCGGACCAGATGAAGCCGATAACAAGATTGTTGAGATGGTTAAAGAAGGTGATTTGGTAGTTACTTCTGATATTCCTCTGGCTGATCGTATTGTTTCAAAGAGTGCCTATGCCATTAACCATTCTGGTAAATTATTTGATGCAGATAATGTAAAACAGGCTTTAGCAATTCGCGATTTAATGCAATCCATACGAGATACCGGCGAAATTACTAAAGGTCCGGCTCCGTTTAATAAAAAGGATGTTCAAAAATTTGCTAATCAATTAAACCAATTCTTGAATAGGCAGAAAAGATATAAGTAGCTTTCTATTACTTCAAGAGTTTCTCAAATTCAATTTCCGAGTAGCCATTCTTGTCCCAAAGAAAGTTTAATATCACTATTGAAGAAATATGATGCCCAATATGTATTAGAGGTCGAATTCAAGTCCAACAAATAGATCAAATTACTTCTGAAAATAGAACCAAATAATAGCAATCTATCTGGGGAAATTACAATTGAATTCAAAATCAAGAATAAGTCACTCAGAAAACTAATCGATAAATTAATTTATGCTTGTTGCTGTATTAAACTTCGGATTTAATTTTCGGTCTTCTAAAAACTTATAAACACTAATATAAACAGTAGGAATTAGTATAAGTGTTATCAATGTTGATACTGTTAGTCCTCCAATTACAGCTCTTGCAAGTGATGCCTGAATTTCTCCGCCTGAACCAGTCCCAAATGAGAGAGGCAGCATTCCCAAAACAGTGGTAAATGTCGTCATTAATATTGGTCGTAATCTTAATCTCCCAGACTGAATGACAGCATCTCTGATATTCAAATTTTGTTCCCTGCGCATCAGGTTAATATAATCAACAAGAACAATTGCGTTATTTACCACAATGCCGATTAACATAACAATACCCATTAGGCTTTGAATGTTCAGTGATGTTCCCGTTAGAAGTAAAGTCGGGACAACACCTATAAGAGCAAGCGGGACTGAGACCATAACAATTAAAGGATCGAGGAATCTTTCAAATTGAGCAGCCATGACCATATAAATTAGTATAACTGCCATAATGATAGATAAAGTAAAGTCATCTTGAGCTTTTTGCTGTTCTTCATATTCACCGCCGAATACAAGAGAGAAATTTTCCGGTAAAGTATAGTTTTCTAATCTATTCTGTAATTTCTGTACAACATTTCCTAAAGCTGCATCGCTAATTAGATTAGCCGTAATATATGTAACACGTTGAGAATTTATCCTGTCGATTTCTGTCGCACTTCTTCTGCTTTCTGTTTTTACAACAGATGATATTGGTACAATTTCACCAGTAGCAGTGCGTAGAGAAACATTTTTTAGATCGAGCGTACTTAACCGGTCCGTGGGTCGAAGACGTACATTGATAGAAAATTCATCACCTCCTTCTCTAAATACTCCTGCTCGACTTCCGCCAATATTCGTCTGAATAACTTCCGCTACTTGTCTAACGGATAGACCTAACTCGGCTAATTTTTCTCTGTCTATAATTAAGTTCTGTTCAGGTCTGCCTTCCCTGCGGCTAATCCTCACATCCTCTATCTCAGTACCCTTCTGATTATTTCTTCTAATTCCAGTGAAATTTTATCAGCTAGATCTAGGTCATACCCTCTTAATTCTAACTGAACTGCTTCTGCTCCACCGGAACCGAATAATCTTCTCAACATCCAAAGGCCTGATTGTGCATTTACTCTTATTTTACCGCCGGTATCTTTCCCTCGACATGTTTTCTAATTTTATCCGCTAATTCAAAACTGTTTACTTCCCGCTCATCGGCACTTTTTAAGGAGAGCTCTACTTCGGCATCTCCAGATCTTATTTGAACCGATAAATGTTTAACTTGATCCATTGGTGTGACTTCTCTTACAAGTTTTTCTAGGTCAGTCAAATATTCCTGAACTACCGCAATATTTGTTCCCTGTGCCATTTCAAGCTCTACGTCGATTTCATCCGCGTCCGTCTGTGGAGCTAGTTCAACAGGGATTAGTGGCCATAGGAATATTGTGATTAGCAATAACGTAAGTGTTGAGAGGATAACTATTCTTTTATGGTTAATAGCTTTTTCTAATAATTGTGAATATTGAATTTCAAGTTTAGTGAACCAAGTTTTAAAGGTTTTCCTCTTTTTACGATTATTATTATTGATTTTTAGGAAGCGGCTTCCAAGCATAGGGACAAGGGTAAGAGCAACAAAAAGTGAACACAGAAGAGAAAAAACAACCACTAATGCTAATTCCTGAAATAACATTCCAGAAATTGTTTGCATAAAAACAACTGGGAGAAATATCACCATTGTAGTGAGTGTGGAAGCGGTTATTGCCCCGGCGACTTGTTTGGTCCCAACTAATGCACTCTCGAATGGGCTTTTTTTATCTTCACGAAGTCTAACCATATTCTCGAGAACAACAATAGCATTATCAACTATTAATCCTATTCCTAGAGCAAGGCCACCAAAACTCATTTGGTTCAATGTCAGATCGTTGAAATAAAGTAATCCTATTGTTGCAATTAGTGAAATAGGAATTGAAAGAGCAATAATGAAGGTTGAGGAACCATTACGCAGAAAAATGTATAAAATAAATATAGCTAGTAAGCCACCCCAAATCGCTGAATTCTGAACATTATCTATCGAATTCTGAATAAATTCACTTTGATCGATCACCATTATAAGATTTATATCTTTTCTCTCATTATTAATTTGCTCCATTACACCGCGCACTTTTTCTGCTACCTGTACAGTATTTGCCCCGGATTGTTTGCGAATGCCAAGCCTTACCATAGGTTTATCGTCAATATATACTACTCTATTAACATCTTCATATCCATCAACAACTTCAGCAATATCTTTTATCCTGATTGGTTTGCCATCAACAATTTTAATAATTGTATTTGCAATTTGTTCGATCGATTGGAATTCACCCTTGGTTCTTACATACATATCACTCATCCCTTCGCGCATATCGCCCCCGGGTAGTGTTACGTTTTCTCGCTGTAAAGCTTGTTGTACATCAGTAGCAGAAAGCTGACTTGAAGCCAATCTATCTCTCTTAATCTGAATCTGAATCTCTCTATAAACACCTCCCCAAACATCAACTGAACCAACACCTGGCAATTGCTCGAATCGCTGGGAAATTTCTCTTTCCAGAATTCTTGTTAATTGCTCCATATTACGAGTTGATTGAGCCCCTAGTATAACAACGGGAAAATTATCAGGATCAAATTTCCATAACCTTGGAGATTCAACTTCAGGTGGGAGATCGTCACGTATCCTATCTAATGCTGCTCTTACATCATTGGCTGCTTCATCAATATTAACTCCTTGAGCAAATTCAAGACTAACCCTGCTTCGTCCTTCTTGAGATGAAGAACGTACTTCTTCCAAATTTGGTACACTTGCAACGGCATTTTCTACACGGTCAGTTATTATTGTCTCAATCTCTTCAGGCCCAACATTCGGATAGACAGTATTTATACTTAGACGAGTATATTCTATTGCTGGAAGCAGGTCAACAGGAAAAAATCTTAGACTCAGCATGCCAAGAACAATAATGATAAGGAATACCATTGCAGTTGTAATAGGACGCTTTACAGATGCTTCAGTAATATTCATTTTTAATTATTCTCCTCTTACCGCTTTAATTACTTTTCACAGATTTAACGTCTGCTTCTCTCACCTTGATTCATAACTTTTTTTAATAGGTCCTGACTTTGCATTTCCTGCAATTCCTCAACTCGATCCCAATCAATTAAATTTACTCGTGCACTATCTATTTCACCTTGAAAAGATTTTGTCCAAGTGTTATAACCCACCTATCTTTCTCTAAACCGATGATTCCGCCTCCATTCGTCCCTTAGCGACAACATTAACTGGAACAAATTGAAATGGAATAAGGATTAGAAATTTTAATTGGATAATCGGAAATGGATCTAGTTCGATATTTAAATGTATCAATCGAAACATAAACGCCTGTTATTCCAGTAGCTGGATTTTCATATAAAGCACTGAGGGGTACAATCGTAGCTTGTTCACTCTCACCATAAAATATATCCACAGTAACAAACATCCCTGGATTAAGTTGCCCTTCTGGATTCTTAAGATCTATTTCAGCATCTGTACTATGCGTGACCGGGTTTAAAAAAGGGGAGACCCGCGATATTGATCCTTCGAATTTTCCTGAGTTTATATTACTGGACAATATTTCACTTCTTTGACCAACTTTAATATAATTCATCATCAAATCTGTCAAAACAACTTCAATCTTAAGTTCAGTTAATTGACCCAATGTAAAAAGTCGGGAATTGGAATTAACACGCATTCCAACTTCAGCATAACGATTGCCAATTGAGCCGGAAACTGGAGCCTTGATAATTGTTCTCGATAAATTTTCCTTTTCGTTCATCACATTTGCTTTAGCTTGATCTAACACGTGCTTTTGTTAATTCAAGATCTGCCTCTGCTGATAGTGCACGCGTGCTAACATCTTCAAGTTCCGAGGCACTTACTGAATCCCTTTTCGGCCAATGTCTCAGTTCTTCTTAACTCAAAATTTGTTAATTGGGCCTGAGCCTGTTTTTGACAGATGTTATGAGGTAATTCGCCTCAGCTTGTTTTAATTGCTCCTGATATTCTATATCTCTTAATTTTATTAAAGGATCACCCCTTTTCACCATATCACCATTCTTAACATAAACTTCAGTAATTACTGCACTGATTTGTGGGAAAAGCCTGCTACCTGATTTTTGGCTTTAACAACACCGGTTAGTCTCTCTGTTAAGAGGAGAGAGCCATATTTTGCTTGTACCGATTGAACCGATGGCATAAATTTATAGTAATTGCTATTAGTTGAATTGGGATCACTACCGCATCCCGTAAGAAAAAAGAAGATTAATAATAAAGCAGCATTTTTTAACACTATTAAAAAAATATAAATTTCAGAAACTATTTCCATATCTTAATTGAATACAAAATTATTTGCTTAAATTTTTCAAAAATAATTTAAATCTATAATTATAAATAATATTATTTTAGTCAGATTCTTTTTATCTAGTAAATATAAATGAATTTAAGGTGACATAGCATTTAAGACTTGCATATTCTTAGAAAAAACAATTATTTTGCACAAAACCTTTTATGTCATATAATTAATCCCAATATCTCGTTAAATAGATATGATCGCCAAAATAAAACCAACTTTCCCAGCATATCCGATATATTTAATATAATTACGATTTTATTATGGAGATAGTTTTGCTGAACACAGAATAATGTTAATGAAAAATATTCCAAATTTTGGGATCAACCATTCATAACTTTTCTGCCCAAAGTCCTCAAGTACAAATACCATGTAACAAAGAAGCTATAAGAATCGAGTATAAGAATGGGTATGTGTTTTATCTTTTACCCGAACCCACAATCATTTCTACAACATCAGTATTGTCTTCATGGTATCTACAGATCTACCACTGAGTAAAACCACCGGGCCTAAAGAAATATAAAGGGCCTGTAATTTATTGATATACTATCCTTAAATATTTCGTCCTTTTAACTCTATCATAGTACATCAAAGCCAGCTTGATACTTGAAATAACTGTTTCCGGATCATCCTGCATAACGTTATCTCCGGAGTTGGAACAATAAAAGAACTTTCCATATTTCAAAGGATCTAATAATGCTATCCACCGTTTCATCTTTCAGGTTATTACTAATTCTGAATAATCTCCGTTTATCAAAGATTTTTCTCCTCTATCTTCACCCTCAGTCGAATAACCTCCCGCCATTATAAAATGTACCAGGAACATCCGGTAAAGGGGTGCGGTACATCCAATCCAGACGCATTTAATTTTCAGGATATTTTCACTTCTTCAACATAAAAATTTGGCATTTCGGCATAAAGTTTTTCTTTGAAATCACCATACGGTTTTGCGAACATAGAATCGATTTGATCTCTGAGATAATCCAATTTCTAAATATGGAAGATCTCCATACCCTTTCTTTTTTGTGAAATCTATAGGATCAACAAATATAAGTCCGGCAATTTCATCAGGGTAGTATGAAGCATAACTTCTTATATACGCTCCGCCGAAAGAATGTGCTACTAATAAGTATGGAGGATTAAGATTTTTTCTAAAAGCATCTTCTTTAAATTTTCTACAATATGTTTTGTGGTTGGGGGGTGCTATCATTTTCGGACTCTCCAATTCTTGGCCGGTTATAAGAAAATACTGCTGATGTTTTTGATACTTCAGTAA
>CAVQBF010000011.1:0-45609 GCA_963710615.1 uncultured Ignavibacteriales bacterium | reverse complement strand
CTCTGACCTGCTCCCATTAAGTGTCCCACTGTTAAATATAGTCTTAACTTCAAACATTTACTGCAAGAAGTGGAACTGTTACCTCAGCCCCTTATGAATGAAGAACTTCTGCTTCTCGCAACTTCCTTATTATTTGCTCTGTTGTAAATTTTAATTTTCCCATAAGTTTTTCTCCTTAACACTAAGTTAATAAACTGGAGCACTTTTTGGGTGAAGGTCAGTATATAATATCCTATTTCTATAATGAAGAAATTTATGAAATGTATCAAAAATAAAAGCTATTTTTATTCTGAACATTTGAATATCGGTTGGTAAATGTTAAAAGGTGTATCAAAGACTTAAGTAAACAAAATAATTTATTTCTCATTTTTTATACAGCTTAATAATATGAAAAGAAATCCATTTATTGTAGGACTTGTATTTATTGTCTTCTTTGTTATTTCACTACTGACGAATATTATGGGTCCAATAATCCCGGACATAATAAAGAGCTTTGAATTAAGCTATTTTATGGTCGGATTTTTACCCTTTGCGTTCTTCATTGCTTACTTATCATCAATACCTGCCGGAATGCTAATTGAAAAGTATAAAGAAAAAACTGTAATGATTGCTGCTTTTTTGCTTGCTACATTTGGTGCACTTTTGTTTGCAATGTTCCCTGTTTTCGGCGTGGCAGTGATATCATTATTTTTAATAGGATTTGGTATGGCAATGCTCCAGGTCGCAATCAATCCATTGCTTAGAACCGCCGGCGGTGAAGAGCACTTTGCATTTAATTCAGTATTTGCACAGTTATTTTTTGGTGGTGCTTCTTATTTGAGTCCACAGATTTATTCCTATTTAGTTGCTAATTTAAATTCAGAGAAGTCGAACCCGGATTTTATAATTTCACTATTAAGAAATGTAGTCCCCAAAGCGCTCCCATGGGTTTCATTATATTGGATATTTGCAGTAATTGCATTTTTAATGGTAGTTGTAATTGCATTTTCCAAACTTCCAAAAGTTGAGCTTAAAGAAGATGAAAAAACTGGAGCATGGAGCACTATAAAGGTATTACTAAAAGAAAGACTGGTGTTATTATATTTTATCGGAATATTTGCTTATGTGGGCAGTGAACAAGGAATTGCCAACTGGATATCAGAATTTTTATCAAAATATCATGATTACGATCCGCAAACGGTGGGAGCTAATATTGTATCATATTATTGGGGACTATTAACAATTGGCTGTCTGCTCGGTTTGGCTCTATTAAAACTTTTTGATAGTAAAATTATTTTGAAAGTATTCACTTTGGCTGCAATGATCTGTCTGCTCATTTCATTATTCGCTAATGGTGAAATAGTCCTTTATTGTTTCCCGGCAATTGGATTCTTCCTATCTGTAATGTGGTCAATCGTATTTTCTTTGGCACTGAACTCAGTTCCAAAGCATCATGGATCTTTTTCAGGAATTTTATGCACCGGTATTATCGGCGGTGCAATTGTTCCTTTAATTGTTGGCTGGCTTGCCGATTTAATTGGACTAAGATTTGGGATGATGTTCTTGTTTATTCCGTTATCATACATATTCAGCATAGGGTTCTGGGCAAAACCAATAATCAATAATAAAACAATATTTAGTAAAGGGAATGATTAATAGATTATTCTGAAAAATCAGCTTGAGGAAAGAGATGCAAAATATATCGATTATTGGCGTGGATTTAGGAGGTACAAATGTACGAGCGGGAAAAGTATCGAATAACGAAATTATTGATATATACTCTCAACAAATAAACAGCAGTGAAACAAAGGAGTTTGTTGTTAATCAAGTGATAGTATCAATTGAAAAAGTATTTGATGAATCTGTTGATGGTATTGGAATTGGTGTCCCAAGTATTGTTGATGTTGAAAAAGGCATTATTTATGATGTTCAAAATATTCCTTCTTGGGATGAAGTAAATTTAAAGGAGATCTTGGAAACAAAATTTAATGTCCCGGTTTACATTAATAATGATGCAAATTGTTTTGTAGTTGGTGAAAAGTATTTTGGTGTTGGACAAAAATATAAAAGTATTGTTGGATTAATTATGGGCACAGGGCTTGGTGCCGCCTATTACTATCACGGGAGTTTGTTTATGGGGGCAAATTGTGGAGCCGGTGAATTAGGTATGGTTCAATATAAAGACAGCACTTACGAAAACTATTGCAGTGGTCAGTATTTTAAAAATTATTATAACATTCAAGGGAACGAACTTTTAGAATTGGCAGAAAAGGGCGACAAAACAGCATTAGAAATTTTTTCCGAATTTGGAATTCATGTTGGCGATGCAATAACTACTATAATATATATGTTAGATCCAGAAGTAATTATATTCGGAGGCTCCGTAAGTAGGTCTTTCAAATATTTTGAAAATTCAATGTTATCTAAATTAAAAAAAATTCCCTATACATCTTCAGTGAAAAATCTTAAAATTGAAGTCAGCACGCTCCCTCAAGTTGCAGTACTTGGTGCTGCAGCCTTATATTATGAATCAAAGGGAATCAGCCCAGTCAGCAGGAACAATGAAAAAGTATAATCTCTGTTGGAAAAGAATCTCTTTCTTTTTGGTAGAGCCTGAATTCGATGAGCAAGAAAATCGAATTATTAAAAATGAGGTTCATGCAAAAATATTTAGATCGGAAGTTTGTAAGATTTATTCGTTACTTGGGCCTTTTAAGCGGTAGTTAAGTAAATTAACATTTCTAATATCTCACGGTTCAGAGGAAGTAAATATGTTAAAAATTAAGGATAAATGGATTTGGGATTTTTGGATGATTAAAAATATGGAAATTTATCATATTTTTTATTTACAGGCTCCTAAATCATTAAGTGATGAAAAGCTTAGACATCATAATGCCACTGTTGGTCATGCAATTTCAAAAGATCTTATACTGTGGGAAGTATTGCCTGATGCATTACATCCAGGTATTTCTGGGAGTTGGGATGACTTAGCAATTTGGACCGGTAGTGTCATCGAGCATGAAAAAAAATGGTATATGTATTATACCGGTGCAAATAAATTTGAACATGGGTTAATTCAGAGGATAGGACTTGCTACTTCGAATGATCTTGTCAATTGGACTAAAATTCCAGAAAACCCAATTATGCAAGTAGATGAAACCTGGTACGAATTACTAGATCTCAATTCTTGGCATGATCAAGCTTGGAGGGATCCATATATTTTCAAAGATAAAAATAAATTCTATGCATTTATCACAGCTAGGGTAAATTATGGCCCACCAGACGGTCGAGGTGTGATCGCATGTGCTGAATCCTTAGATTTAATTAACTGGAAGATTAATGAGCCTGTTACAAAACCGGGAGAATTTGGACAGCTTGAGGTCCCACAAATAATCAAATATCAGGATAATTATCTTTTAATTTTTAGCACAGCGGTTGAGACTACCTCAGAGGAAAGAAAAAGAATCCCCCATAAAAAAATAGTACATGGGACATATTGTTTTAAATCGAATTATTTAATTGGACCATATTACGAATTTCGCGATGACTTTCTGTTTGGTGATTTAAATGGATCACTTTATAGTGGAAAAGTTATTGACCATCAGAATAGTGTTCTTAGAATGTTAGCATTTCATAATTATTCTAAAAATGGTGAATTTTTAGGATATATTTCAGATCCTTTTTATATCTATATATAGATTGGATTAGTTTTATTCAAAACCTTGCTAACCACTTTCTGGAAAATCCTAACCTAGCCTAAAAATTATTATTAAGAAGTAATTGTGTTTTCTTTAAATTGTAATAGAAATGAGTTTTTATTAAAACGATTAAATAAAAAATTTATTAATTAATAGTAAAACGTATCAGTAAATTATTGTAAAATAATAAATTAACAAATTCGAAAATATCCTTGACTAAAGCACCATCTTTTAGTAACTTTATTCAGTTAAACGTTTAACTTAGAGGTTTTATTTTGAACTCAACAATAAAAGATGTAGCAAGACATGCAGGAGTATCTATTGCTACAGTTTCTCTTGTTGTAAATAATAATGCCCGCATATCCTCAGATACACGACGAAAAGTTTTAAAATCAATAAAAACCTTAAATTATTATCCCTCTCGTTCAGCTCGCGACCTTGTTTCAAAAAAGACAGGAAATATTGGATTTATTCTAACAGATGATCACTTTCTGCGTACAGAACCATTTTATACAAGAATTTTCTTAGGAACTGAAATTGAAGCAAGAAATGGCGAATTTTATATACTCCTTTCTACTATTCAATCTGATTTTAGTAAAAATCGTCCTTTACCACGTTTTATTTTAAACAAAAGTGTTGACGGAGTAATTATTGCAGGAAAAGTCCCTAGAAATTTAATTGAACGGATTACTGAACTACAATTACCTCTTGTCTTTGTTGATTATTCTACTAATACCAATTGCTGTTCTCAGGTATTAATTGATAATGTCCAAGGTGGCATAATTGCAACGAATCATCTTCTTAGCTTAAAGCACAAACAAATTGGATTTATTGGCGGGGATATTAATCACCCAAGTATTAAAGATAGATTAACTGGATACAAACAAGCATTAGAACAGGCAGGAGTTAAATTAAATAAAAAACATATTGTAACAGACGCAAAATATCCTGACAGACAGTCGGGTTATGAGTCTGCAGAAAAATTATTTACGACTAATAAGCATATTAGTGCAGTATTTGCCTGCAACGATGCAATGGCAATTGGAGTTATGCATTACCTAAAAGATAATAATTATAATATTCCCAAAGATATATCTTTGATCGGGTTTGATGATGTTGAAGCAGATTTATTGTTAGATCCACCATTAACTACTATAAGAGTCCCTAAAATTGAGCTCGGTGCAGAAGCATTTAGAACGTTAACCAGTTATCTTAGAAACAAGACAACACCAAAAAAAATATTGGTACCTGTTGAATTAATAATAAGAAAATCAACAGCTCCATATTTGAGTGGAAAATAAATTATGAAAGCAGCAGTCTTAAGATCAATTTCAAATATTGAGATTGAAGATTATTCACTAAGAACTTTAAAACAGAACGAGTTACTGATAAAGGTTGCAAACTGTGGAGTTTGTGGAACTGACAGACATATTTTTGAAGGCAAAGCTCCCTCAAAAATTCCTGTGATTCTTGGTCATGAATATTCAGGAATTGTTGTTGAAAAATCCAAAAATGGAAATAGATTTTCTATTGGAGATAAAGTTGCTATAAATCCCAACATTCATTGTGGGGAATGCACATATTGCAGAAGAAGGAAAATTCACTTTTGCAAAAACTTAAAAGCCCTTGGTGTAACTCTTAATGGTGGATTTTCAGAATATTCAATTGTTCCAAGCTCACAAGTATATTTATTACCAAAGGAATTAGACTTAAAAATTGCAGCTTTTGCTGAACCTGTTTCATGCTGCTTGAGAGGAATACAACTAGCCGAAATTAAACTTGCTGAAACAATAGTTATTGTTGGCGGCGGTTCAATTGGATTAATTATGCTTCAATTGGCAAAATTATCCGGTGCTGCGAAAGTTATTTTAATCGAACCAATAAAGTTCAAAAGAGATTTAGGATTAAAACTTGGTGCAGATTTTTGTCTTGATCCAAATCAAAAAAATTTTAGAGAATTATACAATGATATAACATTGTTTTCTGTAGATGTTATAATAGAATGTGTAGGGAGAGAGGATACTGTCGAATTATCAATTAATCTTGCAAGCAAAGGAAGTAGAGTAGTGATTTTTGGTCTTGCCCCGGATCATCATAATTTAACTGTAAACTTGCAGTATTTATTTTACAATGAAATTAAAATTATCAACTCATTTTTAAATCCATTCTTATTTAATGATGCTATAGAATTAATAAATAACAGAAAGTTAAAATTGCACTCTCTAATATCCAAACAAATTCCACTTGAAGAAATTAAAGAAGTGTTTAGTATAAATAATAATTCACGGGCAGTTAAATATCAAATAACAAACAATATCAAGGAGGCAGCATGAACAGATTGCTAAGTTCTAAAAAATGGTGGATTGCATTTTGGTCCATCATCTTTTTTGCAGTAACCATTCCACATTTAGCGCAAAGTGGAATTAATGGGTATGGCAGTTTTGAGCAGGGGGATCCATCATATTGGAATAAGAGTTCAGAGCCAGGCGGATCAAGTTTAAGTTGGGCAAGTGATGAATATATCACATTAGGAAGATCGTTAAAGATAACAAAGGAAGCGACACCAGAAGCAGCGATGTGGGAAAGTGATAATATGTGTGATATCTGGAGTCCGGTACATAGTAAAGATGTAGATATAAAGATAGGAGCGTGGATAAAAACAGAAGGTGTTAACACAAATCCAACGACAGAAGATGAGAAGTGGTATGTATCCTATACTTTTATGAATGAAGCTGGTGGATTGATAGGAGAAGTAAAATTACCAATAGATCAAAGTGTAAGTACAAGTAGTGGTTGGGTAGCCGATACAAATGAAGTAGGATCATTGGTATTACCAGAAGATTCATGGACAACAATAATAAGATTTGTAGGCGGTAAAGATGCAGTAGGTACAGTATGGGCAGATGAGTTTATCTTTAGTGGTCGTGGCGGTTGGGCCGGAGGTATATGGAATGAAACGATAGGAGTTCCGGAAGGTTGGATATATTGGTTACCACGTCAAAATGGAATGATTTCGGATGGATATGAAAGAACAAGAATAACAGATGAAGAAGCATATCATGGTAAATATTCATTAAAGTTTGATATGTTGGATGGAACACATGATGGATTTATCGGAACAAAATTTGTTAAGTTAAATGAAGTTGTTCCAGGTGATATTATTAGAATAAGTGTCTGGATAAAAGGGGAGAATTTAGAGCCGGATTCAGTAGATGTAGTAGGTGATCAATGGAGTATAGCAATAACCCCGATATTCCATAATACAATAGGAGGTAATGAAGGTTTCGGTGATATATGGGCAAGTGATATACCATTAGTATTTCCAAAGACTACCTCATTTGATTGGACACAGTTTTATGTAGACGTACCAGTAGTAGCGGATGCAAAGTCACTAGATGTAAGACTACATCCATTAGGAAGATTTAAGGGTACGGTTTACATGGATGCATTGACAGTTGAGAAGCTAGATATGCCTGAATTGAGTGAAATAGGCAGTTTTGAGCAGGGAGATCCATCATATTGGAATAAGAGTTCAGAGCCAGGCGGATCAAGTTTAAGTTGGGCAAGTGATGAATATATCACATTAGGAAGATCGTTAAAGATAACAAAGGAAGCGACACCAGAAGCAGCGATGTGGGAAAGTGATAATATGTGTGATATCTGGAGTCCGGTACATAGTAAAGATGTAGATATAAAGATAGGAGCGTGGATAAAAACAGAAGGTGTTAACACAAATCCAACGACAGAAGATGAGAAGTGGTATGTATCCTATACTTTTATGAATGAAGCTGGTGGATTGATAGGAGAAGTAAAATTACCAATAGATCAAAGTGTAAGTACAAGTAGTGGTTGGGTAGCCGATACAAATGAAGTAGGATCATTGGTATTACCAGAAGATTCATGGACAACAATAATAAGATTTGTAGGCGGTAAAGATGCAGTAGGTACAGTATGGGCAGATGAGTTTATCTTTAGTGGTCGTGGCGGTTGGGCCGGAGGTATATGGAATGAAACGATAGGAGTTCCGGAAGGTTGGATATATTGGTTACCACGTCAAAATGGAATGATTTCGGATGGATATGAAAGAACAAGAATAACAGATGAAGAAGCATATCATGGTAAATATTCATTAAAGTTTGATATGTTGGATGGAACACATGATGGATTTATCGGAACAAAATTCTATGCCTTAAATAGTGGTGGTACAGGTGCTAGTACAGGCAGTATAAAAGAATCAAATGATATAACATCAATAGATGAAGTAAACGTTGGAGATGTATTAAGAATCAGCGTCTGGATAAAAGGGGAGAATTTAGAGCCGGATTCAGTAGATGTAGTAGGTGATCAATGGAGTGTGGCAATAACCCCAATATTCCATAATACAATGGGCGGAAATGAAGGTTTTGGTGATATATGGGCAAGTGATATACCATTAGTATTTCCAAAGACTACCTCATTTGACTGGACACAATTTTATGTAGACATACCAGTAGTAGCGGATGCAAAATCACTAGATGTAAGACTACATCCATTAGGAAGATTTAAGGGTACGGTTTACATGGATGCATTGACAGTTGAGAAGCTAGATATGCCTGAATTGAGTGAAATAGGCAGTTTTGAGCAGGGAGATCCATCATATTGGAATAAGAGTTCAGAGCCAGGCGGATCAAGTTTAAGTTGGGCAAGTGATGAATATATCACATTAGGAAGATCGTTAAAGATAACAAAGGAAGCGACACCAGAAGCAGCGATGTGGGAAAGTGATAATATGTGTGATATCTGGAGTCCGGTACATAGTAAAGATGTAGATATAAAGATAGGAGCGTGGATAAAAACAGAAGGTGTTAACACAAATCCAACGACAGAAGATGAGAAGTGGTATGTATCCTATACTTTTATGAATGAAGCTGGTGGATTGATAGGAGAAGTAAAATTACCAATAGATCAAAGTGTAAGTACAAGTAGTGGTTGGGTAGCCGATACAAATGAAGTAGGATCATTGGTATTACCAGAAGATTCATGGACAACAATAATAAGATTTGTAGGCGGTAAAGATGCAGTAGGTACAGTATGGGCAGATGAGTTTATCTTTGGTGGTCGTGGCGGTTGGGCCGGAGGTATATGGAATGAAACGATAGGAGTTCCGGAAGGTTGGATATATTGGTTACCACGTCAAAATGGAATGATTTCGGATGGATATGAAAGAACAAGAATAACAGATGAAGAAGCATATCATGGTAAATATTCATTAAAGTTTGATATGTTGGATGGAACACATGATGGATTTATCGGAACAAAATTCTATGCCTTAAATAGTGGTGGTACAGGTGCTAGTACAGGCAGTATAAAAGAATCAAATGATATAACATCAATAGATGAAGTAAACGTTGGAGATGTATTAAGAATCAGCGTCTGGATAAAAGGGGAGAATTTAGAGCCGGATTCAGTAGATGTAGTAGGTGATCAATGGAGTGTGGCAATAACCCCAATATTCCATAATACAATGGGCGGAAATGAAGGTTTTGGTGATATATGGGCAAGTGATATACCACTAGTATTTCCAAAGACTACCTCATTTGACTGGACACAATTTTATGTAGACATACCAGTAGTAGCGGATGCAAAATCACTAGATGTAAGATTACATCCATTAGGAAGATTTAAGGGTACGGTTTATATGGATGCTTTAGAAGTGAGAAAAGCAAATGAAGTAACAAATGTTAAGGATCAATTTATTCCTGTTAGTTATAGTTTATTCCAAAATTATCCGAATCCGTTTAACCCAACAACCTTAATTAGTTATGCACTACCTAAAACATCTCATGTAAGTATTAAAATATATGATATGCTTGGACGGGAAGTAAAAACATTAATCAATACAGAACAAAATGCTGGAGTAAATAGTATCCAATGGAATGGTGATAATAATTATGGTTCCAAAGTTTCTAGTGGTACTTACATTTTTATGATTAAAGCTGGGGAATTTACTCAAGCTAAAAAGATGATATTATTAAAATAGTATCATAATAATTGAGAACAGACTCTTGAAGATGGGCATAATATTCTTTAAGCCCATCTTCATTTATTTACAAGAATAATAGAACGTCAACATAGTTTGTAATTATTGAATTTAAAAGTAAACCTCAATCAAAAGTAGGTGAATTGAATGTTCACTCTTAGAACAAAAAAAATAATAAGAATTTTTGCAATTATACTTTTAACCTGCTTCTCGCAATATTCTTTTGCAGGCACAACAGGTAAGATTGCAGGTAAAATATTTGACAAAACAACCGGTGAACCTCTAATTGGTGCAAACATATTGATCGTTGGAACAAGTATGGGAGCCGCTTCTGATATAGATGGAAATTATTTTATAATAAATATACCTCCAGGTAATTATGAAATACGAGCATCAAGCATAGGTTATTCTTCTACAACTGTTCAGAATGTGAGAGTCTCTGTTGATCAAACTACAAATATTAATTTTCAGCTTAATGAAGAATCAATTGAGATTAGCGAAGTAGTTGTTGCAGCAGAAAAACCCATTGTTCAAAATGATTTAACTTCAACGGAAGCTAAAGTTAGCGGCGAACAAATATCTATGCTTCCTTTAGAAGATGTATCGGCAGTTGTTAATTTGCAAGCAGGTGTTGTTGACGGACACTTTAGAGGGGGACGAAACAACGAAGTTAAATATTTAATTGATGGAGTCCCTGTTAATGATGCTTTTTCCGGGCAATCGTCTTTATCGGCTGAAGTTAATAGTATTGAAGAGATTCAAGTACTAACGGGAACTTTTAATGCTGAATATGGTGAAGCCTTATCCGGAGTTGTTAATCAAGTTACCAAAGTAGCAGGTGAAAGCTATAAAGGGGAAGTATCAGCTTACTCAGGCGATTATTTTAGTAACCGTACTAATCTATTTGCTAATATTGATGAAATTAGTCCAGCTGATGTTTATAATTTTCAAGGGAATTTCAGTGGACCAGTCCCGGGTTTGGAAAATCTTTTAAAGTTTTTTATTTCTGGAAGATATAATTATGACGAAGGATATATTTATGGAAAAAGACTTTTTAATCCTTCAGATTCATCAAACTTTTCGGCAAATGATCCTGCAGATTGGTACATAGGTGCAACTGGTGATGGCGGATATGAACCGATGAAATATAACGAAAGACTCTCCTTACAAGGAAAATTATCTATTGATGTTGGAGACGGTAAAGGCATTGTTCTAACTGGAATGTATCAAGATCAACAATATCGGGATTATAACCACGCATTTAAGTTAAATCCGCTTGGTGATTATACAAAATATCAAAAAAGTTTATTGGGTATAGTAAGCTATACTTATGTGCTTAACAATTCTGCTTTTATTGATATTGTTGGTTCTGCAATACGTTCTGAGTATAATCAATTTGTGTTTGAAGACCCTCTTGACTCAAGGTATGTTGATCCTCAATTAAAGCAAGCAGTTAGCGGAAGTGCATTCTTAACTGCCGGTACAGAGAATTGGCATTTTAATCATGCGACAACAACATTAACTGCAAAAACTGATTTTACGTGGCAGTTTGATAATACAAATCAAATAAAAACGGGAATTGAATTTCAAAGTCACTCATTAGACTATGAAGATTTTCAAATTGTAATTGATGCTTCTTCTAATTATAAACCTTTACTTCCACAACCGGGCGCTTTTAATTTTAATACTTATAAATCAAATCCTTATCAATTTGCCTATTATATTCAAGACAAAATAGAATTAGATTATCTAATTGTTAATGTAGGTATTAGGTTTGATTACTTTGAACCAGATGGAGAGTTTTTAAAGAATCCTAATAGAATAAATGTTCTAGATGAACTTCAGCCTCCTTTCCCGGATTCCTTGTTAGAAAAAGCAGATGCTAAATATCAAGTTAGTCCACGAATTGGATTGTCCTATCCAATTACTGATAAAGGTGCAATTCATATTTCTTATGGTCATTTTTTCCAAATTCCTCCATTTGAAAATCTTTATAGAAATCCAAATTTTAGGATTCCATTAACCGGTGACTTTCCAGAAAATATTGGAAATACTATTGGAAATGCTGATTTAGAACCTCAGCAAACAATAATGTATGAAATCGGTTTACAGCAAGAATTGTTTAGCGGACTTGGGGTAACAATTACTGGCTATTATAAGGATATAAGAAATTTACTTAGCACAGAAATTTTTATTAAAAATGAATTTAGAAAATTCAGCAAACTCGTAAATAAAGATTACGGATCTGTGAAAGGAATGACTTTATCATTTGAAAAAAGATTTTTGGATGGAGTAGGTGCTACTGTTGATTATACTTATCAAGTTGCAAGGGGCAATGCTTCTGATCCTAATGATGCTTTTAATAAAGTTCAAGCTAATCCGCCAATTGCAATTAACAAACAATTGGTTCCATTAAATTGGGATAGAACACACTCGCTAAACTTTACTTTAACACTCGGAGTCCCAGGAGATTACATTGCAAGTTTCATAGGAAGACTTGGATCGGGATTACCATATACCCCATCTTTACAAAATCAAAGAACTGGATTAGAAAATAGTGATAATCGACCAACTTATTATAATGTTGATTTTTATGTAACAAAATATTTTGATTTAGGTAATAGCAAAATTTCAGTTTTTGCAAAAGTCTTTAATTTATTGGATACTGCAAATGAATTAGAAGTATTTGGAGATACGGGTAGAGCAGGTTATACACTGGAATTAACAAGAAATCAACAGCCGCCGCGTGGAGTAAATACTTTGGAAGAATTTTTTACAAGACCTGATTATTATTCGGCTCCAAGACAAATAATAATTGGTGCTTCAATTTCATTATAAGATATATTTTTATGGAGGAAAATGTGGTGAAGGTAAAAAAATATGTTAGTTTTTTAATCCTTCTAATTTTACTTTTATCAGTGAGCGTATTAACTGCTCAAAGAGTAGTTGATAAAAATAAAGGTGACCATAACCAAACTAGAAAAGGCTTTATGGATGGGAACCTTGCTGCAACTGTTTATTATAATTTTGGTGAAATTGCAGATTGGGAAAATGAGCCAAGTAGAAGCGGAGTTTGGCCTAAAGGTACTAATCATACTTATGTTGATGGAGTTGCAATTATTGTTCAAGCAGAAGCTCAAGCTCCGGATGGTACAATTATTCATCCATTAGAATCTAACTATTATGAATTTACTCGTTTTGATCAATCAACTGGAGTAACTTACGGTTGGTGGCCATTACCCGGTTATGCAGCAAAATTTGGTTCAGAACCCGCAAGAAGTGATGATCAAAGAAACTTGGCCAGTAAGTTGGCCCGATAGACCTTCTGATTGGGATGGAACGTGGAATGGATTTTTCGGCAAAGGTGTTTTTAATGCTGATGTTGAAACATATTTTGTTTTTGATGATCACGAAGATAGAGAATATTTATTAAGATATAATTTTACTCCCGATAGTGAAGATCCAGACAGAGGTGGACTTGCAATGCAAGTTAGAGCAAGAGGTTTCCAATGGTCTCAAGTATTAGCAGAAGATGTAATATTTTGGTTCTATGAAATTACTAATATGGGTGATTACGATTATGAAAAAACCTTATTTGCACAATATGTTGATTGGGGAATTGGCGGGCACGATAATTCTTCTAATAATGCAGGAGATTATAACGAATTACTAGATATGTCTTATGCTTGGTCAGTAGTTCCATTTGGAAGTCCAGGCAATTGGAGTCCAGTTGGAATGGCAGGATATGCTTTCTTGGAAAGTCCAGGAGTTCCTGATGATAGAAAAGATAATGATTCAGATGGTCCAACAGATGAAAGGAGAGATAATCAAGCAAACTTTTTTATTGATGATCCAAATCAAGATCCATTCATTCTAAATACATGCAAGAGATACAGCAAAATTTAGAGAATTTTACGGGTATTCATGGCAGCCGCATTGGGATGCAGATGAAAATGCAAATTGGAAATCTTATGAGGACTTTAATGAAAATGATGTGTGGGATGAAGGTGAATCTTTACACGATGATGTTGGAACTGATGGGTTAGGTCCGTTTGATGATGATTATACCGGACCGGATAGTGATGGAACAGAAGGAAACGGAAAACCGGATCAAGGTGAACCAAATTTTGGAATTCTCGATAAAGATGAATCTGACCAATTGGGATTAACTGGTTTTGCAATTTATCCTGTTCATAAGTATGAATTAGATAACGATGAAGAAAATTGGGAAGTATTAACAGGCCTACCAACTCCTCATGGTCAAGAACTTGTGGGAGTTAATCTGGCTAATTACTTTTCCAGTTCACTTTTCAGTATGAATGGAAGAAATTCTTACTCAACTGAAACTGGTAAAATTGAAGAAACAGGTGAAACTGAAAGATTTTCGATGTCTATGATATTTGGAATAAATGAAAATGATCTCTTTAGAAGAAAGAAAACAGTACAGCAAATTTATAATGCAAATTATAGATTTGCCAAACCTCCTGAAAAACCAATTTTAACAGCTATTCCGGGCGATAGAAAAGTTACTCTATTTTGGGATGATAGAGCTGAAAAGACTTTTGATGCATTTTATCAAAGAGTAAATTTCGAAGGATATAGAATTTACAGATCTACCGAACCAAACTTTATTGAGAATAAAATAATTACAGATGCATTTGGAAAGGAAACTTATAGGGAACCTATTGTTCAATTTGATTTAGTTGATGGTGAAACGGGATTACATCCAATAGATGTAAATGGAGCTTTATTTTATCTTGGGAATGATTCTGGTTTAAAACATTCTTTTATTGATTCAACTGTTCAAAATGGACAAACTTATTACTATGCGGTCTCAGCATATGATAGGGGTTTTACAACAACAAATATTCAAGGGGAATTTGAAGGAATCCCTCCTTCTGAAACAACTACAATTCTTAAGCAAGATATAAATGGAAATGTTACAACTGATGTTAACACTGCGGTAATTACTCCAAGGGCACCCGCTGCTGGTTATATTCCTTCAGCCATTCAATCATTTGAGGGAAGTGGTCCAGGAACTGGGAGCGTTTCATTAGCCATTCTTGATCCTGATTCCGTTAAAGATTTTCACACTTATAGAATAGAGTTTTATGAAAATTCTATTTATCATAATGATGCTCATCCATCTTATTCTCTTATTGATGTTTTAGAGGGTGATACCTTAATTAATAAAAAAACTATTTCCGGTAATTCTGAACAGACTCCTGTTAAAGATGGATTTACTGCAGATATAAATAATGACACATCAGTTACAATTAATTATGATAAGTCAAGATGGATTGAAGGTAACAGTAATTATATTGTTCAAGTTGGTTTTGATCCCAGATTTGAAGCAGCTTACAAGGGAAGAAGAATATTCTATCCGGCAGATTTTGAAATACAAATTACTGAACCTGGTCAGGGAGATCTTTCATTCCCGGCATCAACCTTCAGTCAACCCATTCAATCAAATATAATTGTTAAAAATATTACTGATGATACAAATTCTCAATTCATATTTAGAGATGAAAATAAGAATGAAATATTTGATGATGGCGATGCAATATTTATAGTATTTGGTGATTCTATTGGCAAGCCTGTCACAAATAATTTAAACCTACATGCAAGTTGGTCAGTTAGCATCTTCAATGATACAACATTGTCAGAGGAAAATAGAATTCATCCTGAATTTGGAGATGTGTATAAAGTTGTTACAACTAAACCATTTAGAAATGGCGAGTTTTATGAATTTACAACTAAAGCTCAAGCAATGGATTTGTTAAATGCTAAATCTGAATTGGATAATATTGCAGTTGTACCAAATCCATATGTAGGAGCTGCTTCATGGGAAAAATTTTCTAATGAAGTTGGAAGAGGTGAAAGTAAAATTTATTTCACACATTTACCGCATGAATGTACAATTAGAATTTATACAATAAGCGGCAAACTTGTTGATATAATTGAACACAATAGTACAATTGCTGATGGACAAGAAAGCTGGGATTTAGTTTCGAGAGATGGAATGGATATAGCTTATGGAGTTTATGTTTTTCACGTTGATGCTCCAGGAATTGGTGAAAAAATCGGCAGGTTTGCAATCGTTAAATAATAATTGAATAAATAAATTTCAAATACGCGGAGATATTATGCGTAAATATAATCTTGCAAAAATATTATTAATTACAGCTACTATCATTTTTAATGGGAATAATGCTTTATCTCAAAATGTTTCCAAAACCGGAACTACAGCCGCTGACTTTTTAGAAATAGGAGTAGGAGCTAATGCTACTGGAATAGGTGGAGCTTTTGTCAGCATTGCAAATGATGCTTCTTCTTTATATTGGAACGCTGGCGGTATAGCGAATTTAATTAAGTCGGAAGCGATTATTGTACATACTGATTGGATTGCTGAAACCAATTTTGATTATGCTGGCTTAGCAATACCTTTGGGCGATTTTGGAACAATTGGATTTAGTTTTACATCGCTTTCAATGGATGATATGAAAGTTAGAACAGTTGAATTACCAGATGGAACTGGGGAATATTTTTCTGCTTCTGATCTATCAATTGGAATTTCTTATGCAAGAAATTTAACCGAACGTTTTTCAATAGGATTTACTGCAAAATATATTGAACAAAATATTTGGCACATGAAATCAAACGCCTTTGCAATTGATGCCGGAACAGTATTTAAAACAGATTTATTTGGCGGAATGACAATCGGTGCCGCTATATCTAACTTTGGAACTGCAATGAAATTAGAGGGAAGAGATGCTCGCTATTTTATTAGAGTTGATCCGAATAAGTTAGGTTCAAATGAAAGAATACCAACAAGCATTGAATTAGACTCTTGGGAACTGCCATTAATTTTTCAAATTGGTGTTTCCACAAATGTTTTAGAAGTGGATAATTACAGGCTAACCGTTGCGACTGATGCAATTGTTCCAAATAACGATTACCAAAGTGTTAATATTGGCGCAGAATTTTCTTTTATGAATATTGTAAAATTAAGAAGCGGTTACAATTCACTCTTTCTTAATGAAGCTGAGGGTGGCTTATCTTTTGGAGTTGGAGTTGATTCTCAAATGTTGTTAAGTATAGCAACAGTTAATTTTGATTATGCATTTAGAGACTTTGGCAGATTAAATAACATTCATACTTTTTCTCTGGGCGTAAAATTCTGATATTATTTCTTTATAATACTTACAGATTCTATGAAATTTAGTTTTCTATTATTTATAATTATTCAAAGCATTATTGGTTCTGTCAAAGGCCAAACGTTATTTAATGAATTCAACAAAAACATAATTAATAATAATGAAATTGTTGCCTCCATTGATAAGATAAATATTACAGCAGAAGAGTTTTTTTATAATTATGAATTTGGTCCATCTTTCACAAGGCGACAGAAAGATTCAAAGGAAGTTCATTTAAATTTTATGATTAATGAAAAACTACTCGCTTTAGAAGGAATAAAAAACGGTTTGCTGGAAAATCAAGAAACAAAAAGTATTTACAATGACATTACTGCTGATTTAGCAACCGAAGAATTATTTAAAGATGAAATTCTTAGCAAAGTAAAAATCAGTGACGATGAAATAAATAAAATTGTAAATCAAAAAAAAACTGATTTGGAAATTAAATGGATTTATTCAACGGATAAAAATGTAATTGATAATATAGCCGAATTATTACAAAATGAAATATTGTTCGATTCGCTTTTTTACAATCAAATAAATGATTCTGTTTTTATAGATCAACGATCAATGAAAATATCTGAATTTGATTTAAACAAAAAAAATCCTACTCTTGCTAACATAATTGATACTATGAAAGTTGGCGAGCTTACAAATCCCATAATAATTGAAGATGGCTGGTATATAATCAAATTTGAGAATAAAATAATTGACTTAATAACTCCAAAATCTGAAATAGATAAATTGAGAAAAGAGGCAAAAGAAGCATTAAAAAAATATAAAATGGATTCACTTTCTGATACATACGTCAACGAGATATTATTTAATAGTAAGCCAACAATAAAGAGAGATGGCTTTAATATTCTTCGTTCATATCTCGGCAAATATATTTTATCAAAAGAAATTTATGATGAATGGCAGTTAGACGATAAATTAGAAACAGCTTTGGACAATTTAGGTTTATCTAAAGACGATAAATATCCCGGAATTGTTTTGATAGAATCAGCAGATAAAAATGTTAATTTAGATGATTTTATTTATTGGTATAAAAATAGAGAATTGTATATAAAGTTTGATAAAAATAGTCTTCAAGATTTTTCTTTATCACTCGAAAACCTTGTTTGGCAAATGTTGAGAGATGATTTGCTTACTGAAATTGCAAAAGATAAAAAATATTTTGAAAATGATTGGGTTAAGCAGCAAAGCCAATGGTGGAAAGAAAAAATAGCATACTCATCTTTAAGAAATGACTATGCAAATTCAATAATGTTGGAGCATTCTGAAATATCGAAGCAGGAAAATAAAGAAAATACAGATGCTGAAAAAATGAGCTTAGAACTTTCTAAAAAGTTATTGCATAAAATACTCCAGTTAAAAAAGGAAATTAAAGTAAGTATTAATAAAGAAGTTTTAAATAAAATAAATGTAAGTACCGAAGAAGACAGAAAAGCCATAGATTTTTATTCAATTAAAAAGGGCGGACTAATCCCGCGTCCCGCTTATCCATCAATTGACAATGAATGGGCAAAATGGCAATAAAAGTAAAAGTTTGTAACACATATATTTTGTTAGTTTTAGTTGCCTATTTTGCATGGTCATGCAAAAACAATGATATTAGAAATAATTCCCTTACTTATTGGTCTTCAAATAACAGTTATGAAATACAATTTGCAAAAATAGTGACTGACCAATGGAATAAAGATCATCCCGAATATAAAATATCCTTTCAACCTGTTCCCGAAGGTCAATCTAGCGAAGAAGTTATATTAGCAGCGGTCGTCGGAGAAACAACGCCTGACCTATATTCTAATATGTGGCAGGGGGATGTTGAAGCATATGCCCAGGCTAATGTTTTGATTGCTCTGGATACTTTAGATGGGTTTTTAGACTTCATTTATGACCGTTGTGATTCTAGTGTTATATTAGAGATAACTTCATTGGATGGGCATATTTATCAAATTCCATGGAAAATAAATCCAATTATGCTCATTTATAATAAGGCTCTGCTTAAGAGTATTGGACTTAAAGATCCTCCAAGTACTTATTCCGAATTTTATGATGCATGTGAAAAGTTTAAAGCGGATATTGATGGAGACGGTTACACAGACAGGTGGTTTGGATACGCAGAAGTTCAAGTAACCTGGTGGCAGAGATTTTTTGATTTCTATCCATTGTACTTAGCCGCTTCAAATGGTGCTCCATTAATTAAAGATGAGAAATCAAATTTTAACAACGATGCTGCTATAAATGTTTTTGCCTTTTTGAGAAAGTTATACGAACACGAATATTTTTCTACTGAAAGGTTATCTGCTAGACAAGACGTATTTTTATCAAGTGTAATTGCAACAAGATTTACTGGGCCATGGGAAATTATGCATGCCGATAATTTTAAGCCTGCTGGTTTTGAATATGACTTTGTTCCAATGCCAGTTCCTAATGGTCATGAAGGTCCATCATTTACGTACGGAGATCCTAAAAATATTGTAATCTTTAAAACTTGTTCTAATCCCCAAAAAGCCTGGCAGTTTTTGCAGTTTATTCTAGATCAAAAAGTTGAACTAGATTTACTCCGAATTACAAATCAATTACCCAGAAGAAAGGACCTTTTAGAAAATCCAATATTTAAGGACTATTTTAAGTTAAATCCTAAAATGAAAACCTTTGCTGAACAAGCTAAATTTGTAAAAGGAACCGATGCATCACCTTATTTGAAGGAAGTATTTGATCTGATTTCGCAAGAATATGAGGCATGTGTTGTTTATGGAATTAAGTCTCCAAAACAAGCAATAAAAGATGCTTCAGATGCTGTTGATTTATTATATCTCAAATAAATGTATGAAGATTACAAAAACTAAAATATTACCTTATCTTATTGTATCTCCCTATTTATTGCACTTTGCTCTATTTGTTGCTTTCCCAGTTATATTTTCAATTGTTTTAACTTTTCATAAATGGAATATTATTTCTCCAATGGAGTATACTGGATTAAACAATTATATAAGATTATTTAGCGATAAAGTTTTTTTAATTTCAATTATGAATACATTGCTGTTTTTGGTTATTCATATTCCATTGCAAATAATTATTGCATTATTTCTAGCTGAAGTATTAAATCAAAAAATAAAGTTTAGAGGTTTTTTTAGAGCTGCTTTTTTCCTACCCGTTGTTGTTTCAGGAGTTGTCGTTACAATTCTTTGGCAGCAATTATATGGATTTGATGCTGGAATCTTGAATAGACTTTTAATCACTATTGGATTACCCAAAATTGGCTGGTTAACAGATCCCAATGTTGCAATGGCATCAATTGCTGTTATGGCAACTTGGAAAAACGTTGGATTATATATTGTCCTATTTTTAGTTGGTTTACAAACTGTACCAACTCATTATTATGAAGCTGCTGATTTAGAAGGAGCTTCAAGATCTCAAAAGTTTTTCAAGATAACACTACCTCTAATCAATCCAACAATATTTATGGTTGTTCTTTTATCTACTGTAGGAGGATTTTCTTTATTTATTGAGCCATATGTAATGACCGGCGGTGGACCATTAAATAGTACAATTTCTGCCGTCTTATATATATATAAACAAGGATTCTTCTATTATCACATGGGTTATGCTGCAACTTTAGGTTTATTTTTTGCAATAATTATAATGGGTGTTGTTGTATTGCAAAAGAAATATGTTGAGAGGGATGTTTGAAAAATATAAATAAAATATTATTCTATATTGCTTTAATAATTGGCGGACTAATATTTATTTATCCTTTTTACTGGATGATTGTTGCTTCGCTTGCACCTGAAAGTGAAATTGGAAGTTTGACCTTTATTCCATCTTATTTTTCACTCACAAGCTATACTCAAGTGGTTGATAAAATCCCAATTGGCAAATCATTTATCAACAGTTTAATTGTTGCATCATCAGTAACTGCAGGTGTATTAATATTTGGATCAATGATTGGATATGCGTTAGCTCGAATGGAATTTAAGGGAAGAAATATAATATTTTATATAATTGTTTTTACAATGACTCTCCCGTTTCAAATCACTCTTATACCACAGTACATTATAATGGTCAGATTTGGCTGGGTTGATACATACTTAGCGCTTATAGTCCCGTATTTTATAAATACTCTTAGTATAATAATGTTTAGACAATATTTTAAAACTTTGCCTCAAAGTTTATTAGACGCAGCAAAAATTGATGGCTGTAATGAACTACAGATAATTTTTAGGATATTGTGGCCAAACTCAGTGCCCGCACTTGTTACTATTGGAATAATAACATTTATGGCTTCTTGGAATGAAGTATTGTGGCCGTTAATTGTAGTTAGAGATGAAAGTTTAATGACAATGCCACAATTGGTAACATTATTTGCGGTTGGAGGTCGAGCAGAATCCCAATTAGGTGTTAAACTTGCTTCTGCTGTCATGTTAGCTTTACCAATAGTATTGGCTTATATATTCTTCCAGAAATATTTTATTCAAAGTATGGCATCATCTGGAATTAAAGAATAATAATTTTTGACAGATTGATTGAGAATTGGATAACTCATTGATTTGTCAGTAACAAAGCAAAATAAAATTTGAACGAAATTTAAATGAATAAAAAAAATTTACCAAACAAAATTGCTTTTATTGGTGATTATTTACCACGTAAATGTGGTATTGCAACTTTTACATCTGATATTTTCTTAAATATTACTGAACAATATCCACAGAATAATTGTTTTGTAATTTCTGTTAATGACAGAAAAGAGGGTTATGATTATCCCAAAGAGGTAAAATTCGAAATTGAAGAGCAAGAATTTGCATCTTATCAGAGAGCCGCGGATTTCATAAATTTTAACAATATTGAAATTGTTTCACTTCAGCATGAATTTGGGATTTATGGAGGACATTCTGGTAGTCATATTTTGGGACTGTTAAGAGATTTGCATGTGCCTGTTGTAACAACATTTCATACCATTCTAGATAAGCCAACTAATAGTCAATTTTTAATTATGCTGGAGCTTATAAAACTTTCATCTCGACTCATTTCAATGACTGAGAAAGGTAAAACTTTTCTTCATGAAATCTATAAAGCACCGATTAGTAAAATTGATGTTATTCCCCACGGCATTCCTGACATGTCATTTGTTGATCCAAATTTTTATAAGGACCAATTTGGTGTTGAAGGGAAGCAAGTATTTTTAACTTTCGGTCTACTTTCGCCTCAAAAGGGAATTGAAAATGTTCTAAGAGCAATGCCGGGAATACTTAACGAATTTCCAAATGTAGTTTATGTTGTTCTTGGGGCTACACATCCAAATCTTGTTAAAGAACAAGGCGAAATATATAGAATGAGTCTTGAACGGATATCTGCAGATCTTGGAATTAAAAAGAATGTAATCTTTTACAACAGGTTTGTTGATATTGAAGAACTAAAAGCATTCATTGGAATGTGTGATATCTATATTACACCATACATAAATAAAGCCCAAATAACCTCTGGAACTCTTGCTTATGCTTTTGGGAGTGGGAAAGCAGTAATTTCAACACCTTACTGGCATGCAGAAGAACTTTTAGCAGATGGGAGAGGAGTTTTGGTCCCTTTTTCCGACTCAAAGGCTATTTCAACGGAAATAATAAGTTTATTAAAAGATGAAAAACGCCGTCATGCAATGAGGAAAAAAGCCTTTTTGCTTGGGCGTAAAATGATTTGGAGTGAAACTGCTCACCAATATATGCACTCTTTTCAAAAAGCACGACTTCCAAAAAATGAAAAAGCATCTCGTATTTACGTCGTTAAAACCCTTGAAGAAAAAAGAGAAGAGCTGCCTTTAATTAAATTAAATCATTTGATCCGTATGACAGATTCTACAGGTTTGTACCACCATGCGATAGGATCAATTCCAAATTACGGAGAGGGTTATTGTACTGACGATAATGCACGTGCACTCATTCTTACAGTATTGCTTGAGGAAACATATCCAGATAATCAAATAATTCATGATCTATCAAGCCGCTACTCAGCATTTGTGAATTATGCTTTTGATAAAAAGACTAAACACTTTAGAAATTTTATGAGTTATGATAGAAAATGGACTAATTCAATTGGCTCAGATGACTGTCAAGGCAGATCAATTTGGGCATTAGGAACTTGTGCGGGAAGATCAAAATATACAAATTTTCATATGTGGGGGACACAATTATTTAATCAGGCAATTCAGTCTGTTGAGGAGTTATCCTCCCCGCGGGCTTGGGCCTTTTCTTTGATGGGAATTCAGGAGTATTTTAAAAGAATGAGTGGAGATACAATTGCAAATCAAGTAAGAGAATTAATTGTTGAACGTTTGACTCATCTTTATGATTCCGTTGCAGATGAAGAATGGGTCTGGTTTGAAGACATCTTAACATACGATAATGCAGTAATTCCAAGATCTTTAATTCTAAGTGGAATTAATACTCAAAATGAAAGAACCTTAGAAATAGGTTTAAAAACTTTAAGATGGCTTATAAAAATTCAAACAAATGAACATGGAAATTTTAGACCTATTGGCTCAAATGGATTCTATATAAAAAATGGAAATAGAGCAAAATTTGATCAGCAACCTATTGAGGCCTATTCAATGTTATCAGCTTGTTTGGAAGCTACAAAAGCAACTGATGATAAATTATGGTTAGAAGCGGCAAAGATGATCTTTGAATGGTTTTTAGGAAGAAATGACTTAGATACACCTTTATATGATACGAAGACCGGGGGATGTTATGATGGACTTCATGTAGACAGAATAAATCAAAACCAAGGCGGGGAATCAACACTTGCATTTTTACTCTCTTTGGTTGAAATGCATATTATGGAAAATTCTATTCGCTCTTTTGAGAGACTAAAAGGAATTGAACAACTTGAAAATATTATTGAAAAATAAAAAATGGTAAAACATGAAGGCAACTAGAACCGGAGTTGTTATTAATCCTGACTATAAAAGAGTTCTTTATAGACCTTTTATTATCGTATCTGAGGATAGAATAACAAGAATTATTGGTAGAATTCTTACCCTTTCTCAAGAGGAAGTTAAAAACGAACTTAATCAAGTTATTACGGAATTTGAAGAGCGTCATCAAAGACTTCGTAATTTTTATATAAATAGGTTTGAGCAAATGAAAAAGTATTTGCTAACGGATAAAGAGCTAAGCATAGAAAGAAAGTTATTAATTGGTGCATATTTCACGCAAGAATACTCGCTTGAATCTGCTGCCCTATTTAATCCCTCAATGGTATGGCATCCTGATCAATCAAACTTACCTAATGGAAGTCGTCGTTTTATTTTAAGCTTAAGGGCAACAGGCGAAGGACATATTTCATCAATAACATTTAGATCGGGAGTGATTGATAAAGAATATAATATTAATATTGACAAACCAAGTAAATATGTAACTACTTCAGAAAATATTTCAAATCCTGTTTATGAAAAAGCTCTATTTGAGAAAAAGTTAATTGAGCTAGGTTTATTAAATGAATTTGCTCAAAAAATTGTTGAAGATTTGAATGATAATTTCACTTTTGCTGAACTTGAAGATATAATAAATATATTGATGCGATCCTTTAGGAATAAAGGCATAGAAAATGAACTGACTTCAAAAGCAATATTATCATTAGCACTTTCAAATTATGAAATTCAATATAATTCTGAGCAAAGACTTTCTGAAAGAGTAATATTTCCCCATTCACCCTCAGAGATTAATGGTATTGAAGATGCTCGTTTTGTTGAATTTATAGATGACGATGGAGAAAGAACTTACTATGCAACTTATACTGCATATGATGGGAAAGTCATTTTCCCTCAGCTTCTTGAGACAAAGGATTTCATAAATTTTAAGATAAGTACATTAAATGGACCTGAAGTTAAAAATAAGGGGATGGCACTTTTCCCAAGAAAAATTAACGGTCTTTACGCAATGATCTCCCGGCAGGATAATGAAAACATTTATTTAATGTATTCTGAGAATCTACATTTCTGGTATACTAAACAAATTATACTCAAACCAACTTATCCATGGGAGTTTGTTCAACTTGGTAATTGCGGTTCCCCGCTTGAAACAGAAGAAGGTTGGTTAGTATTGAGTCATGGTGTTGGAGCAATGCGTGAATATTCAATCGGTGCTTTCTTATTAGACAAAGATGATCCTACTAAAGTTATTGGCCGCTTGAAAGAACCTTTACTATCTCCAAATGAAAATGAAAGGGAAGGATATGTTCCAAACGTACTTTATAGTTGCGGTGGTGCAATTTATGGGGATGAACTTATTATTCCGTATGCTATGTCTGATCAAGCAAGTAGTATTGCAAAAGTCAATGTAAGTGAATTAATAAAAAAATTAACTGTAGCTTAATAACATTTCTTGAACATAAAAGGTGATAACGATGAAAATAGAGAGATATTTAAATAATCCGATTATAACTAGTAAAGATGTTCCATATAAAGTTAATAGCATTTTTAATGCCGGTGCCACAAAATACAACGGAAAATATGTTTTGCTTTGTCGAGTTGAATTACCTATAGGTAGATCCGCTTTTTATTTAGCGACAAGCAAAAATGGTATCGATTTTAATTTGTCAGATAAACCAGTATTGGTACCTGAAGATCACGTAAACTGTTTAGAATACGTAAATTGGGGAATTGAAGATGCAAGAATAACTAAAATTGAAAATAAATATTTACTAACATACACTGGTTATTCAAAGTACAATCCTTTGGTTATTCTGACTGAAACAACCAACTTTAAGAATTTCAATATTATAGGTCCAATAAGCGAAGCCTCAAATAAAGATTGTGCGATATTTCCTGAAAAAATAAATGGGTATTACTGGAAAGTCGATAGACCTGAAGCTAATAACAGGAGGGATATTTGGATAGGCAAAAGTCCTGATTTAATTCATTGGGGAGATTATTCTGTATTAATGGAGCCTGAGCAAGGTACATGGGAAGCGAATAAGATTGGAGGCTCAACACCACCAATAAAAACTAAAGATGGATGGCTAATGCTTTATCATGGTGTTAGAGGTTTTGGTATTTCATCAATATATAAGCTTGGTGTAGTATTACTTGATTTAGAAAATCCCCGTAAAGTTATAGGTAAAAGTGTTAATCCAATTCTTTCTCCCGAAATGGATTACGAGCGTGTTGGAGATGTGGGTAATGTAGTATTTTCCAATGGCTGGGTTGAGGAAGAAAATGGAGATATAAAAATTTACTACTCAGGTGCTGATATGAATATTTGTTTAGCAGAAACAACAATTGATCATCTTTTATCATTATGCTTATGAAAAATAAATTAGAATTAAATAGTGTTATAATAGTATTGATAGCCTTATTATTAACTTATTGTAAAAGTGAAAGTACGCATCAAGAAATAGTATCATTGAATACTAATCACTTAGACCATCTTTATGAAGAATTAAAAGTTAATGAAATTAACATGGCAGTGATTCACATTTATGCCGATTATCCAGACTACAACTACGTTGATGATGAGGATGAAGGCATGGCATGTGTAGATGATGTAGCAAGGGCTGCAGTATTTTATTTGGAATTATTCAATTCAACTCACAATAATGAATTTCTTAAAAAACATAAATATTTAACTGAGTTTTTATTGTATATGCAGTCTGATAATGGTTACTTCTACAATTTTGTATGGAGTGATTATTCAATTAATACTGAACATAAAAATAGCTTGGCAGAACCAAATTGGTGGTCGTGGCGGGCCTTGTGGGCACTTACAGAATCACACGGTTATTACAAAACGGCTGATTCACTATTTGCCAGTAAAGTTTGGAAAAGTATTGAAAGATTGGTCACTAATATAAAAAATGAAATTCCCAGTGAAATGAACACTGAGAATATTAATGGTTTAGATATTCCGACATGGTTACCAAACAATTATGCAGCTGATCAAAGTTCAGTATTAATTTTAGGATTAGTTAATTATTATAATCAAACAAATGATGAAACTGTTAAGAAATATATCTCTATGCTATGTGAAGGGATTATGCATATGCAGATCAAAGATAATACAAATAAATATTATGGAGCATTCTTAAGTTGGCAAAATATTTGGCATGCATATGGTAATAGTCAGGCCTATGCGTTGATCAAAGCAAATCAAATTATAAAAGATGATAGAATATTACAAAGTGCTCTAATTGAATTGGATAATTTTTTACCTCAAGTGGTAAGGGAAGGATATATTAGTTCGTATAGTGTAATTAAAAATAACGATTTAATCGAAATTGAAAACACAAATCAATTTTCGCAGATTGCTTATAATATTAGACCAATGATTTATTCATTATGCGAAGCATATAAAATCTCAAATGATCAAAAATATTTAACACTTGCTGTTAATATAAACAAATGGTTCTTTGGTGATAATCCGGCTAAATCATTAATGTATAATAGTAAAAGTGGAGTTGTATTTGATGGAATTAATTCAAATAAAGAAGTAAATATGAATTCTGGAGCGGAATCAACTATTGAAGCTCTATTAGCGATGCAGCGCATTTTGGAATATAATTCCACTATTAAATACTAAAATTAAATGAAAGCAAATGATGTTGATAAAATTGTATTTTCCCCTCAAGACGTTGACCTGAGTTTTTCTCCAATTAGAAAAAAATTAAAATTAGATACTTTCATTTTGGGAGCTTTCAATCCTGGTTTAACTAGACTACCAAATAATAATTTGCTAATTATGGTGAGAATAGCTGAATCACTAAGTAAACCGATTAAAGGCGATAAATTTAGTGCTATCAGATGGAGTTTAGAACATGGTTATGTTATTGATGAAATCTCTTTGTCTGATTTAGATACTTCTGATCCAAGAAAATATGTCTTTAAAAACTTTTCCAATAAAACATATTGTTTAACTTCTTTTTCTTGGTTATTGCCTGTTGAATTAAATCAAGATGGTACAGAAATTATAAAAATTCACTACGATAAAATTATTGAGCCTGAAAAAGAATATCAGGAATTTGGAGTTGAGGATGCAAGAATTACTAAAATTGATAATGCATATTATATGACAGCTTGTGCAGTTTCTTCTAGTCGTCATTCTACTATTCTTTATTTATCAAAAGATGGATTAAACTACAATTTATTGGGTGTAATTCTTGATCACCAAAATAAAGACATGGTTATTTTCCCTAGGATGATAAATGGTTTGTACTATTCATTAACAAGACCGACTGGGGATCATTATTTTCAGACAAACTATATTAGTGAAAATATGACTGGTCCGTCAATCAAAATGGCGCAATCACCAGATCTGTTGCATTGGAAACCTGTTGAAGATTTCAATATTAAACTAAAACGCAATAGCCTATTATCAAATAAAAATGGTGGGGGAGCAACACCAATTGAAACGGAAGATGGATGGTTAATATTATTTCATGGTGTAGAACAGAAAGGCGTAATTGGTATCTATCGGACATTTTCATGCTTATTGGATAAAAATCATCCTTATAAAATATTATCGATAAATTATGAAGATCCAGTTTTAGAAAGTAATCCTTCGCTAACTGAGGAATTAGAGAGATTCAAATATGTTAATGATGTTGTTTTTACAACAGGAATAGAAAATCATAATGACAAATATATAATTGCCTCTGGAGAAATTGATCTATGTTGCAGAATTACTCATATTAATAAAAAAACATTAATGAAAAAATTAAAAAAATGAATAGAATATCACTTAACAATAAATGGCAGTTCGCTTTAGATAATTCATCATTTGAATTAATTGATGATAAAATGTCTGAAATACTTCCAGGAAAATATTATAAAGCCCAAGTTCCAGGAACAATTCATACTGATTTGCTAAATAACAATTTAATTGTTGATCCATTTTATTCTGATAATGAAAAAGAGCTGGGATGGATTGCCGAATGTAATTGGATTTATAGGAAAGAATTTATTCTAAATAATGATTCCGGTGCAAAATATAATTTAGTTTTTGATGGAGTTGATACGATATCAGAAATTTATTTTAATGATATTTTAATTGGAGAAACGAATAATATGTTTCTTCGTTATAAGTTTGATGTCACTGATCAGTTGAAAGAGGGAATTAATAAAGTAAAGATTTTGCTTAGATCACCAAATAATTATAGTAAAAGTGAAGAATCAAAATATGTTAAACTTCCCGTTGCTCTTAACTCAAATCGAGTTTATCTCAGAAAAGCTCAATATTCTTTTGGGTGGGATTGGGGTCCAATATTTACTACATCTGGAATTTGGAAAGATGTTTATTTGGAAGAGAAAAGTGATTCAGAAATTGAAAGTTTTACTTTTAATACACTTTCGATCAAAGATAATTCTGCAGAAGTAGAGATTAAAACAGTTATTACTAATAATAGAAACAGTAAGCTAAATTTGATAATTAAACTTCAGCATGAAAATTCAGTACGTGGAAAAGCAAATAAATAATTGTAAAAATGCTGAAACTATTAGACTTAATTTACCTTCACCACAATTATGGTTCCCGAATGGTGAAGGTGAACAAAAGTTGTATAATTTATCAATTCAGTTAGTTAATCACAAAAAAATATTATTAAGTGAAATTAATAAATTAGTAGGAATTAGAACTATTGAATTAGTTAATGAGGAAGATGGCAAACCTCAATTTGCATTTAAAGTTAATGGCAAAAAAATATATTGTAAGGGAAGTAATTGGATTCCAGCTGATACTTTTCTACCCCGAGTATCAAATGATAAATATTATAATTTGTTGAATAAAGCTAAAAATGCAAATATGAATATTGTCAGAGTTTGGGGTGGAGGTATTTATGAAAATGATATCTTCTATGAGTATTGTGATAAACTTGGATTATTAGTTTGGCAAGATTTTATGTTTGCATGCGGAGCATATCCTGAGCATGAGGAATTTATTAATATTATTCAAAAAGAAGTTTCTCAAAATATATACAGATTACAACATCATGCATCGCTCGCTATCTGGTGCGGAAATAATGAGAATGAATGGGGATGGTACCAGCAGAATGACTCATCGTACAAAGAAATGCCGGGATATAAAATTTATCATTTTGTTATCCCAGATATAATAAAGGAAATTGATCCGGGAAGAGCTTATTGGCCCTCATCTCCATTTGGTAGTGAAAATGATCCAAATTCTCAATTAAGTGGCAATACACATCAATGGGGTATTTGGAGCAGTTGGATTGATTATTTTGAAGTTAAAAGTGATCAAAGTTTATTTGTGACTGAATTTGGATTTCAAGGTCCAGCTAATATTAATACTTGGAAAAAGGCATTACCTAAAAAAAATAGAAAGTTTCAGGATGATGTATTTGAGTTTCATAATAAACAAGTAGAAGGTCCTGAGCGAATATTCAAATTTCTCTCGTCACATTTGCCGATAAAAAATAAATGGAAGGACTATTTATATCTAACTCAATTAAATCAAGGGCTGGCTTTAAAAACTTGTATTGAACATTGGAGAACAAACGAAAAAAGCAACGGCAGTATTATTTGGCAGTTAAATGATTGCTGGCCTGTTACTAGCTGGTCATTAATAGATTCTGAATTAGCACCCAAGATGGCTTACCATTTTGTTAAAAATGTATTTAGCCAAGTGTTCGTAAAGTTTAATGGAAATAATATTTGTACCATTTACAATCACTCAAATGATTTATTTAATGGAACTTTAAAAATCGTTGAAATCTCACTTCCCAAGGGTAAAGTTATAGAAGCGAAAGAATATATAATTAGTATGCCAGCGAATGAAAAATTTGAAGTAAGTTTATCAAATTCTGCATTAGTTGACGAAAATAAATCAATATTGGTGGGAACAGTATATGATAATACTGATGAGATTATACATCGTAATTATCAATTAAATAAAAAATGGAAAAATATTCAGTTACCAAAGTGTGAAATTGAATGTTTATCAGAAAGTAAAAATGATAAAGATATAGTAAAAATTAGATCGAATTCACTTTCGTTATTTGTTGATTTATATCATCCAAATTTGACTTTCAATACAAGGGGATTAATCATGCTCCCAGAGGAAGAGATTGAAATTGAGTTTGAAGGTACCTCTAAGGAAGAAGTAAATATTAATAAAATTAAAATTTATTGTCTGAATAATTATCTTGGAAAAAAATAAAATGAATAATTTAAAAATATTTTCCACGCATATTTTTTTAATAATTTTAATGCAAATATTATCACTCGATATTATTTCTCAGCAGATCACAATTCCTCGGATAAATAGCATGCCAGATTTTCCTCAACCTTACTTAATGAGAGATTGGGAAAAAGCTACCCTTGGATATGATTCATTAGTATTTAATACATCAGCAACCGGTCAATATTTACCACTTATATTTTTCAGAAATAATACAGTTAATTATCCTGATATTAGTTTTGGGCTTCATACTGTTGTTGGGACAAGTTCTACATTTTCAGGGGAAGCCATAAACGTATTGCCAGCTGTTATAGGTGCCTCCTTAGTGGGGATCGATAAATCAAATCAAAATGGATACGATTGGGTTAAAATGTGTCGAGAATATTTTAATAATCGGCCTGAACAAAATGTTTATAAAAACCATCCAGAGGATGATACTTACGATGACTGGTGGTACGAAACAATGCCTAATGTATTTTTCTATCAACTTTATAATCTTTACCCAAACACAGTTGATTTTGATGATCAGTTCGTTTCAGTTGCAGATCAATTTTTGGAATCAGTCAAATTAATGGGAGGAAGAAGTACTCCTTGGACTAAACCTTATATGAATTACCGAGGGTGGAATTTTGAAAGCATGACACCATATGATTTTGGGGTTAAGGAACCTGAAGCTGCTGGCGCAATAGCGTGGATTCTATATAACGCATATAAACAGACTAACGAGATCAAGTATAGAATTGGTGCTGAATGGTCAATGGAATTTCTGGATGGATTAATTACAAATCCTTCTTATGAACTGCAGCTACCCTATGGAGTATATATTGCAGCAAAAATGAATGCAGAACTTGGGACAAACTATGATTTAGAAAAGATGGTTAATTGGTGCTTCAATGTAGGCCTTTTAAGAAATTGGGGGGCAATAGTAGGAAATTGGGGCGGACTTGATGTTTCGGGGATTATTGGTGAGGTAAATGGGTCAAATGATTATGCGTTTTTAATGAATACGTTTGAACAAGCCGCAGCACTAGTTCCAATGGTTAGATATGATGAAAGATTTGCAGATGCAATTGGCAAATGGATGCTTAATGCTTCAAATGCTGCAAGACTATTTTACACAAAATATCTCCCTGATAACAAGCAAGACAGCGAAGATTGGTCACATCAATATGATCCTAATTCATACATTGGTCATGAAGCAATGCGACAATCAAAATATGGTGCAAGTCCTTATGCAACTGGTGATGCTATTGATGGTGGTTGGGGCGAAACCAATTTAGCTTTATATGGCTCATCACACGTTGGAATTTTTGGCGGTATAATTGACACAACAAATATTGAAGGAATATTAAAATTAAATTTGACAAAAACGGATTTCTTTAACGAAAGTTATCCAAGTTTTCTTTTTTATAATCCACATAATGATGATAAAATTGTTGATTTAAATGTTGGTGATGATAATCTTGATTTATATGAATCTATTTCAAATAGCTTTATTTCCATAGGCGTAAGTGGAGTTGTTCAAATATCAATACCGGCAAAAAGCTCTATTGTAATTGTTTTAACGCCTTCAGGAATTCCCGGAGATTATATTTTAAATAAATTTATTTTAGGCGGAATTGTAGTTGATTATAATTCCGGGCAAAGTATATCAAATTTTCCTCCGAGAGTAAAAGCTCTTGCTCCTAAAGAGACATCAATTTTAAATGGTGACAGCGTTTATGTATTTTGTACAGCAGTAGATAATGATTTTGATAGTCTTCAGTACACATGGCAAAGTGAAGCTGGAAAAATAATCGGAACAGAAAATAATATAATTTGGGAATCTCCAAATCAAATTGGAGAATATAAAATTAAGGTAATTGTTAGTGACAATAAAGAAGGGACTGACTCCTCTGAAATAATTATCAATGTTGTTGAAAGTTTTAATGACAATCCGACAATTCTGAATTTTAATGCTATCCCAAGAAAAATAGATTTAGAAAAAGAAACAGAAATCACTTGCAATGCAGAAGATATGGATGGTGATGAATTGATTTATGAATGGGAAAGTATTTTTGGAAATGTTTCTGGAACTGGTAAAACCATAACATGGACTGCTCCAAATGAAGTAGGTAATTATTTTGTCTCTTGCAAAGTTATTGATGGGAAAGGAGGAGAAGCAATAGATAGCATTTCAATTTCTGTTCGTGATTTATCAAATATTCAAACTGGTAATCTGATCTGTTTTTATTCTTTTACTGGTAATGCAAATGATGAGAGTGGAAATAATAACAATGGAATTATATCCGGTGCAACTTTTACAAATGATCGTTTTATGAATAACAATAGTGCATTAAGTTTTGATGGAATAAATGATAATGTAACTGTCTCAAATAACAATAACATAAATTTTACCAAAGCAATAACCATAAATTTATGGATGAATGTTAGTACATTTTTTGAGAGAGAACAATATATAATTTCTCATGGAAATTGGGAAAGACGATGGAAGATCTCAATATCAAATAACAGATTGCGCTGGACAATTAAAACTAATGCAGGTGTTACTGATTTAGATTCTGAATCTTTCTTAAGCCCTAATAAATTATATAATTTAACGGCTGTTTACACTGGTAATGAAATGGAAATTTATCTAAATGGTAAATTAGATGCATTTAAGAATTGGACAGGTGACATTCTTACAACAAATATTGATTTAACAATAGCCCAAACTGTTCCAGGTGATAATAACTATAATTATAAAGGGATATTGGATGATATCAGAATATATGATTATCCTCTTTCATTAGACAAAATTGATGAGTTGTTTGATTTTTCAACCCATATATCAAATGAAGGAATTGAGCAAATCCCTTCATCCACAAAATTATTTCAGAACTACCCAAATCCATTTAATGGTCAGACACAGATAAAGTATTTCGTAAAGAATTCTTCCATAGTAAAATTAAATATTTATGATCTTTTGGGGCGAAGAGTAATTGAACTTGAAGATGACTATAAAATATCTGGAATGCATTCAATTTCATGGGATTCAAAAGACAAGAATGGAAGTCAATTAGCATCTGGGATATATTTTATTCGGTTAAAGTCAGACAAGTTTGTTGATACAAAAAAAATAATTTTAATTCAATAAAGAATCTATTTTGTATATAATATTCGTATTTAAAATGAGTGCAAAAAATGTATTATAAAAAAAACAATTTGGTAATAAAATTAAGAGTAATTCAATTTATCATTTTACTTAGCTCAATTGGACCTGCTACTTTTGGTCAGAACCTTAAACTAAGGGTAGAAGGAGATACCATTAAAGGTTTTTGCGTTGCAATTTTTGATGATGAAAAATTATTACTTAAGAATACTGAAGAATTTTCTCTGGAAATGTACAATCTTGATGAAAGTATACTTACTAAATTAGAAAATTGGACTGGTCGTGAATGGACTGGCAATGAGGAGCAAATAGTTTTAACAAGAGAATCTTACATAAAAGAATTTGAAGTAAACTTATCTGTTCAAGTTAAATATCAAGTTGTTAATGAAAATGTAATTAAAAAGAGCATTGAGTTATTTCAACCAAACATGCCTAATATTTATTACATATTGAACGAAATCTCCAAACCTGCAGAAAAACCAGAGCGCTATGTGTCATTCGAATACGATAATTTCCCAGGAGGATTTGTACATGAAATATTTCCTGCTGCAGGTTTTATAACTAAGGAAAATACATTAGTTGGATTCTTAACAGATGCAGGTTATAAAAATCAATTTACTAGAAATACACGTCGGCGTGTTCTCCGCGGAGGAGGATTTGTAGGTATGCGCAGATTGCCAGATGTTAATTTATTTTCTGTTGCCACTTTATCTGAAAGAGCTGCCAATAATAATTATATTAAGCAAACATTTGGTGAGTTATATAATTTAGACGCTGGTTCAAAAACAGAACTAGAAATTCATCATAATGTTAAGAAGGAAGGTAATGCAGATATTCAAATTCAAAAGAATCTAATAGAAATAAATAGTCATGCAGGTGGGAGAGCAGGAATAGAATTTATTGCTCCTTTCAGTGATCAGAATTTATACACAATCTCATTTTTATCAAAAGGAAATACAGGTGTAGCATTAAAACTTTTCAGAGTTAAAAATGGGAAAAAGACTATTGAACTTGAGCATGGTGTAAAGTATATCGATAACTTCACAACAGTAGAAAATGAATGGACACCCTTTAAGGGCAGCATACTAATTCCATATATAGAGAGTGATTCTGTAGCTATGTTTATTGGCACTCAGTCGGTAAAAGAATGCAAACTTGAAATTAAAAATTTATCGATTGTTGAGCATCAACCGCATAGGGAAGCATACAACTTTCTCCCGATTGGTAAAAAAGTTAAGAAAACTACTTACATATTTGTTGAACCTTGGGAATCTCATCAGCAATTTATGATTTCATCACAAACTCGTTTAGCAGAAGGGAAAAATTTTAAGGGATCACAAATTGAAAAAATGTTATATGCTAATTTGAATATGCTTACCTGGATTACAGATACAAAAGATTTTACTCCTTTTAATGTCCCTAATATGAATTATGCCCCTGACATGTATAACCGTGATGCATTTTTTGCTATTGTTGCAACGTATAATAAAGAATTAAACCTTTCCATTTGGGAGCAATGGGGAAATACACAGACACAAAAGGGAGCAATAGGAACCATTGTTACACCGCTAATGGGATCAACAGAAGCCAAAGATAATGAAGCTACTATTCAATGGTTAATTTGGGCTATGCTTAACAAGCGAAGATTCAATGTTAATCTTCCTAAGGAAAAAATTGAAAAAGCAGTTAATTATGTTCTGAATGAATTAGATGCTGACAGAGATGGAAAATGCAAAGCTCATTTTTCATTAAGTCAAGTAGATATTGTAGATTTTAATCCTAAAACAGATAGGCTTGGGGTTAACCAGGGAATGTTAGCAATAGCATTGAGGACTATAAAAGAACTAGGATTTGATATCTCTGAAGATTATTTGCAAAAAGCTGAAGAAGAGTATAGAAATTTTTATGATCCTGATAGGAAACATTTACTATTCGACCGGAATTATCCTGATGTAATAACATTCACAGACCTGGAGCCGGAATTTTTCTCTTTATGGTTGTTTAACAGATCTTTACTAACTCATGAAATGGTAATAAATCATCTTGATCAGATGCCGGTTTTAAATAAGGTTGATAATTCCCCTCACCCTGAATATGGTACAACAGCACCCATATGTGTAAGATTAACTAATGATGAAAAAAAATATTCATATCTTTCAGCGGATTATCAGCCTTTTGAAGAATTTGGAATAAATAATTATGCTGATGGTAAAAGAGATGGATTCTATTACAACGGAGGAAGTTGGTTTAGATCAGAATATTGTGCATATGTTGTTGGCTTAAAACATGGATGGGATAAAGCAAAAATCTTAATGGAAAATAGAATTTGGGCGGAGATCTACCTTAATCCTAAATGGCCATTTAGTAAAGAGTTTATACCTACAAAATGGAAATCAACTGATGAATGGTGGGTGTCGACTCGTGGACTATGTTGGAATGTATTTATACTTATGGCTAACGAAGTGGCAGGAATTAGAACTCCTGATATGGATCCCGACTATAATAAATAGAAAGTATGATTGAAGATTGAGATCTAATGAAGAAAAAGAATTAAAAAATGATATTACATTTTATAAAAGGTAGAAATTGAAAGACTTCTATGTTTTCACCAATTACAAATTAGTAAGTGCTATATTATTACTTTTATGTCTCCAAAACATTTTCTCCCAAGTAATTGTTGATAAGAATAAAGGTAACCACAATAATACCAAAAAGGGATTCATGGACGGCAATCTAGTGGGTACAGTTTACTATAATTTTGGTGAAGTGGGCGATTATTTGAATGAGAAAAACAGAAGCGGCGTTTGGCCTAAAGGTACTGTTCATACATATTTAGATGGGGTGGCAATAATTGTTCAGGCCGAATCTCAAGATAGCAATGGAAACAAAATACATCCACTAGAAACAAATTATTATGAGTTTACCAGGTATAATCCATCTACAGGGATTACTTACGGCTGGTGGCCTCTGCCAAATTATGCTAATCCATTTAACTCAAGTCCAGCAAGAAGTGATGATGAATTTACAAGCCAAGTAACGTGGCCTGAGCATTGGCCTGATAGACCAGCAGATTGGGATGGATATTGGAATGGATTTTTTGGAAAGGGCGTAAAAAATGCAGATTTGGAAACGTATTTTGTCTTTGATGATGATGAAGATAGAGAATACATTAATAAATACGGATTCCACCCTGATAAAGACGATTTATCTCGTGGAGGACTTGGGATGCAGGTGAAGACTAGGGGATTTCAATGGTCACATATTTTGGCTACTGATGTAATATTTTGGTACTACGAAATCACGAATATGGGAACTTATGATTATGATAAAACTTTATTTGCACAATATGTAGACTGGGGAATAGGAGGAGGGAATGATAACAATGGTGACTACAATGAACTGCTTGATATATCATATGCTTGGTCACTCCAACCATTAGGTTCTCCTGGTAATTGGGGACCAGTAGGAATGGCTGGTTATGCATTTCTTGAAAGTCCGGGGATATCAGATGATTTGAAGGATAATGATAGTGATGGATTAACAGATGAACGCCGGGATAATAATGCAAACATATTTATTGAAAGTCCGGATAATGATCCTTTTTTGATCAACAATTCTATGGATACGATTAATTTTAGAGAATTCTATGGTTATTCTTGGCAACCTCACTGGGATGCTGATGAAAATGTGAATTGGCGCACTTTTTTTGATATTAATGAAAATGGAATTTATGATGATGGCGAGGCTTTATTTGATGATGTTGGGACTGATGGGATTGGTAGTTTCGACCAAGGTTACGAAGGTCCGGATGATGATGGGACAGAAGGGAATGGCAGACCTGATCAAGGTGAACCAAATTTTGGAATTTTAGATAAAGATGAATCTGACCAGTTGGGATTAACAGGCTTTCTGATTTATGCGGTTCATGATTATGAACTGCGCAATGATGAACAAAACTGGAAAGTACTATCATCCTTGCCGAAACCTCAAGAGCAGCCGCTGATTGGAGTTAATCTAGCTAACAGTTTCTCAAGTTCGTTATTTCATATGAATGGAAGAGAATCTTATTCTCAACAGATAGGTGCACAGCAGGAAACAGGTGAAACAGAAAGGTTTTCAATGGCATTAATTTTTGCCATGAATGAAAACGATTTATTCAGAAGAAAGCGAACTGTTCAAAAAATTTATAATGCTCATTACCGCTTTGCTAAACCTCCTGACAAACCAATTTTAAAAGCTATTCCGGGTGATAAAAAAGTTACTCTAATTTGGGATGACAGGGCTGAAAAAACTTTTGATCCATTTTATCAAACCTACAATTTTGAAGGTTATAAAATTTATCGGTCAACAGAACCAAATTTCCTAGAAAATAAAACAATTACTGATGCCTACGGCAAACCAACATATATAGATCCAATTGCTCAATTTGATCTAATTGATGGGATTAAAGGTCTTCATCCAATTGATGTAAATGGAGCACTGTTTTATTTAGGTAACGATACAGGAATTAAACATTCCTTCATAGATACAGACGTACAGAATGGACAAACCTACTATTATGCTGTAGTAGCTTATGATAAAGGATTTCAGCTAATTAACGTAAGAGGAGAATCAGAAGGGATTTCACCTGCTGAAACTTCAAGTATTATACGTGTTGATATTAATGGCAAAGTAACTACAGATGTTAATACTGCTGTGGTTACACCACAAGCACCAGCTTTGGGATATAGTTCACCAGAAATTCAAAATAAGTTAGCAAGTGGACCTGGAACAGGAAATATTTCTATTGAAGTACTTGATCCTGATTCTGTAAAGAGTAATCATGTGTATCGTTTGGAATTTGCTGAAAAATCAAAATATCATAACGAAGCTCATCCTTTCTATAATATTATTGATTATTCTGCAAATGATACACTGATATATGGGTCAAAAATACTGAATGTAAAACAAGAGACTAGTCTGTTTGATGGGATATCTATAAATATTGAAACTGATACAAGTGTTACTATTGATTATGATAATTCGGGGTGGATTTCAGGTAATAGTAATTATATAGTTCAAATTGGTTTTGATCCTAGATTTGAGGCAGCTTATAAAGGGAAAAGAGTATTTTACCCTGCTGACTATGAAATACAAATTACCGAACCTGGTCAGGGTGATCTTTCATACCCTGCATCAACATTTAGTCAACCCATTCAATCAAATATAATCGTTAAAAATATTACTGATGGTAATGATCATGCACAATTTATATTTAGAGACGAAAATAAAGATGAATTATTTAATGATGGGGATGCAATCTTTTTAATAATTGGAGATTCAGCCGGTCAACCAGTTACAAATAATCAAAATCTTCATGCAACATGGTCATTGAGTATTTTTAATGATACTACATTAGCTGAAGAAAATAGAATTCATCCCGAATTTGGAGATGTCTATAAAGTTGTAACAAAAAAACCATTTAGGAATAATGAATATTTTGAATTTACTACTTTGGCACAATCATTTGAGATTGATAATCCTAAATCGCAATTATCTGAAATAATTGTAGTCCCTAATCCTTATACAGGTGCTGCCTCTTGGGAACCTGATAAAGTTGAAGTTGGCAGGGGGGAAAGAAGAATATATTTTGCTCATCTCCCTGCAGTTTGTACAATAAGGATATTTACAATAACAGGAAAGCATGTAAAGACAATAGATCATAATTCTGGATTAATAGATGGCTCTGAATCATGGGATCTAGTTTCAAAAGACGGAATGGATATATCATTTGGAATTTATGTATATCATGTAAGTGCTCCAAGAATTGGAGAGAAAATAGGAAAATTTGCTGTCATAAAATAACTCCTTATCATGAAAAAATTCTTTCTACAATCATATTATGTTCGATAAAAATTTTTTCTTTTAGTTAATTGAAAGTCTTGAGTTGATATATTTTGAAAAATAGAACTTGCTAGATAATAGATTTGGTATTTAAAAGGTCAATCATGCAGAATTATCAGTTATGAATATAATTAATTCCATAAAGGGAGTAATTAACAGCCATAATGATCACCTTACTTTCAGAAAGAATAATTCTTTGGTTTACAAATTTGTATCTTTTAAAAGATCATTGAGTTGAATTTGAATTGACTTCTGCAAATGAAGTTAAACGAATGATAGTGGATAATATTCTGGTAGAAAAATATGATGTAATTAACGAAGTTTAAATCTGTAAAATCAGAGCGGAAATTGGTTCCATCTAATTAAGAGCTCAGCATATAATTTATATGAAAATAAAATCGGGAAAATAATGGCACAAGTTGAATTGAAGAATATCTGCAAAAGTTATGATAACAAGTCAATGGTTGTGGATAATGTAAATATAAATGTAAATGATAAAGAATTTGTAGTGCTCGTTGGTCCTTCTGGTTGTGGAAAATCAACAACACTTCGGATGATCGCCGGGCTTGAAGAGATCACAGAAGGTGAAATTTTAATTGATGGGAGATTAGTAAATGAAATTCCTCCAAAAGATAGAGATATAGCAATGGTATTCCAGAATTATGCACTTTATCCGCATATGACTGTTTTTGATAATATGGCGTTTGGATTAAAGTTACGAAAATACTCAAAGGAAGAAATTAAGGAAAGAGTTGAAGAAGCTGCTAATATATTAGGATTGGGGGATTTATTAAAAAGAAAACCGAAGGAATTATCAGGTGGTCAAAAACAAAGAGTCGCAGTCGGCAGGGCAATTATTCGGAAACCAAAAGTTTTTCTTTTTGATGAACCTTTGAGTAATCTTGATGCAAAATTAAGAGTGCAAATGAGAACTGAAATTTCGAAGTTACATAAGAAACTGGAAGCTACCATGATTTATGTAACTCATGATCAAGTTGAAGCTATGACAATGGGTGATAGGATTGTTGTTATGAAAGATGGAATTATTCAGCAGATTGATAGGCCTATTGATTTATATAATAATCCAAATAATAAATTTGTAGCTTCTTTTATAGGAAGCCCTGCAATGAATTTTATTGAAGGAACATTAGTAAACGGAGGTAGCAATGAGGTGTTCTTTAATTCAGAAAAAAAACAATTGAACATCCCTCTTTCTGAAAAACATAGTTCTGGATTAAACTTGTATATAAATAAAAAAGTTATATTAGGAATTCGTCCAGAAAATTTCCATCTGCAAAAACTAGATGAAAGCAAATTTCCCAAACTTAATATTCAAGTTGAGTTAGTAGAACCAATGGGCAATGACACATTTATTTATTTTACTTTGGACGACATCCAATTTACAGCAAGAGTAATTTCTGAGAAGGACTTGAAAACCTCAATCTTATATTGATCTGTATATTAATCGAGAGAAGTTACATTTGTTTAGCGGTGATTTGGAGAGGAAAATTTTATAATTTTTCATAAGTAAAATTAAAAAACTATTTACTTCCTGACCTGGTTCCAGAAAAGTTTAAAACTCGGATCAAGCTTTTGGGTCCCATATACCCACCCCCGGTTGATTCTGGTTCTGAGCGAATAACTCAAATATTTTACTAAAAATAAAGTTGGAATCATTTTTTTTTTTTTTTTTTTTTTTTTTTTTTTTTTTTTTTTTTGAGAAATTTTTGTTAGAAAATCTAAGCTTAAATAGAGTTTATCTGATGACCTACACTCAGATGATAATAAAATATTTAAGCCTCTCTAACTATTATTTGACATTTATTTATGACCAAACATTATTCATGTCCTGGATAAGGTAGTCAATTCCAAGCTTTATTATTTATATTTTACAATTGAGGTTTTAGCAACATTAGATTTTTTATATTTTTACGAATGAAAACTTCAACCAAATATTAAATTGCTATTTATCGGCGACTCATTAACTGATTGGTTTAACACTAATAAATATTTGAATAAGTTTGAAGTTAAAAATGTTGGAGTAGCTGGAGATAGTACAATTGAAACAATAAGCAGAATGAGCGATCTATGGTTTGATCCAATTCCGGATTTTACATTTATTTGTATTGGCACAAATGATATGGCAAGGGATCGTAATAACTCATATATATTGGATAACATTACCAAAATCGTAAAAAAAATTCCCACTAAACTTTCTCTACATTCAATATACTTGACTTCAATATTTCCAACTCGTGATAATGAACCAAGACCAAATAATAGAATTGAAAAATTCAATCTTGAACTTCAAGAGCTTGCAGTTAAGTTAGATACAAAATTTCTAAATCTCCATCCTTACTTTATTGATAGTGAAGGTAAGCTAAAAACTGAATTTACAGAAGATGGACTTCATCTGACTGAACCAGCTTATGAAAAATGGGCTGAATTATTGAATGAATTTTTGAAAACTTACCAATAATAACTTGATTTAAAACTTAATTTTATTGAATTTCACTTGACATAAATTATTTGATATTTATCATACTTTAGGGAATAACCTCTACAATTATTAGCTATTCATTAACAATTATGTGTTATAGTAAATGAACGAAAAAAATATTACAAAAATTAAAAATGAGTTTGAAGAAGAACTTTATAACTCTGTTCTACCTTTCTGGATTGATCATTCAATAGATAAAACTAACGGAGGTTTTTATAACCACCTTGACAGAGATGGCAGTTTATATGATACAACAAAGAATGTCTGGCTTTTAGGCAGACAAGTTTGGATGTTTAGTAAATTATTTAGAAAAAATCCCTGAAGAAAAAAAATATTTAGAAATTGCAAAAAATGGTGCAGAATTTCTAATTAAATATGCAAAGACAAGAGAAAACAGAGTTTACTTTTCACTTTCTGAAAATGGAAACCCTGCATATCTCCAAAGGAAAATATTCTCCGAATGTTTTTATGCTCTTGGGTTATCAGAATATGGAAAGGCATCTGGAAATGATTCATTTATTACAGAAGCAAAATCAATGATGGGAATGACCTGCCCCCATTAAGTGTACCAGTGTTAAATATAGTTTCAACTTCAAGCATTAACTGCTAGAAGTGGAACTGTTACCTCCGGTACCGGAGGCGAAAAATTTAATGAGCTATGTGGTCTGATATTATTGTAATGTTTCCGCCACATTTCTGTTAAAACTTTTGCTTCCAATATAGTATCAAATATCTCTCCATTCAATAGTTCATCACGTAATTTTCCATTAAATGATTCTATATATCCATTCTCCCATGGACTTCCCGGTTCTATATATGCTGTTTTTACTCCTATTCTTTGTAACCATTTTCTAAGCTCTTTTGCTATAAATTCACTCCCGTTATCTGAACGAATATAATCCGGAACTCCATGGATTATAAATAATTCTGATAGCTTATAAAGTACTTCTGTTGATGTTAATTTCCGATCTACATAAATTGATAAGCATTCTCTGCTATATTCATCTATTACGTTTAACATTTTTATTGCCTTTCGATCACTTGTTCTATCAAATACAAAATCATAACTCCAAACATGATTTTTATACAATCGGCTTCAATCTTATACATGAACCATCATTAAACCATAATCTTTTCCGTTTGGGCTGTTTTTGTGGTACTTTTAAGCCTTCTCTTCTCCATATTCTTTCTACTCTTTTATGATTTACTTGCCATCCTTTTTGCTTTAATAATGCTGTTATTCGTCGGTATCCATAGCGTCCATAATCTTTTGCTAATTCTATTATCTCAGAGGTTAATTGAGCTTCATCCAGTTTTTCTCTTTTCTTCTTCCGCTGAGTTGAACGTGGTTGTTCCAATACTCTGCAAGCTCTTCTTTCTGAAACTTTTAACTTTTCTACTACCACTTCTATAGCCCGACGTTTTTTCGCCGGGAAGTCAATTTAACCGGCTTGATTCCTTCAATATTGAATTATCTATTGTAAGATCTGCTACTATTTTCTTTAACCGGGCATTCTCTTGTTCAAGACTTTTTAACCGCTTTGCTTGATCTACTCGGATACTTCCATATTCTTTTCGCCATTTGTAATAAGTTTGTTCATGTATTTCTAATTGCTTACAAATCTCACTGATTGTGGCTCCTTGTGAATGAAGTACTTCTGCTTCTCGTAGTTTGCTTATTATTTGTTCTGTTGTAAATCTTACTTTTCCCATAAGTTTTTCTCCTTTTATACTAAGTTAATAAACTGGAGCACTTTTTGGGGGGCAGGTCAAGCTGCAATTATTGCTCCCTTGATACCAAGCTTTGGATTGGATGGAGATATTTCAAAAGCTCTGGTCGTATTAGCGATTGGCGCCGGTGCTATGACTGTTTCACATTTTAATGATAGTTATTTTTGGGTTGTTGCGCAGTTTTCGGGGTTTACAACCTCCCAAGCTTTGAAATCCTTTACAATAGGAACTCTGATACAAGGTTTGACAGCAATATTAACCCTTCATTTGATTTCATTATTTATAACATAGGTTGTGATTCTAATCTTAATCTACATTTTGCATTCTCAATTGGATTCCGCTTGGCTTTTTATTGCATTGAGAATTAGCTTATCACAATTGCCAGCATCTGACGAACGCCTTCACAACAAACACGGCCCCAGACTCCTCCCGCATAAGCTAAAAACTCTTACTCCATAAATTCAAAAGCCATCTTCTTCTTGCTGGGCAATTACCCATGTAGCTTTTTGAGCTCGTTTGTTCGTTTAGGAGCTGTATTGGAAGGATTTCGGGGATAATGAAGGTGAAAAGTTTTCAAGCATTATTGGTGGGAAACAGCGCATGACTAACCAAACTACGTCCCCAAAATTAAGTCAAAATCGTCATCAAGCTTTTTGGTTCCATACCCCCACTCCTGGGCGAAATCTGGGTCATCGAATAAAAGTAAATCCTTGCTGAAATCTTCACTAAGAAGTGGGTACCTATCGGATTGAAAAATCGTTTTGAAAATTTTTATTAAATCAATTTTGAGCTGGGAATCTAAGCTGAACACAATAGTTGCTGATTTAATAACACCCCATATCCTTAAACTAAGATAATTTAATTATTGATTAATAACTATCTAATAATCCTTACTTTACTAATACAATTATGCTTTTCTTGAGAGAAGCATATTGAATACTATCTTCACCACTCCAACCTACCGCACTTCTCCCAAGAATCTCCAGATGAAATAGAAAATTATATTAAAAATATAAATTACTCCTCCTTGAGAGAAACGTTTTGACTTACTGTCGTAAACATTCTCTCTAGCATATCTATTGTGCTTCTCCCAAGGGACCTATTAATATTCTTTGAAATACAATAATGAATTTCCTCGGAGGATAAAATGAGAATGTTATTATCAGCAACTTTCATCTCTTTATTATTACTGATAAATCAAAATTCAAATGCCCAAATTTCAGAGCAAGATTCACTTGCACTAATTGCCTTATATGATAGTACTAA
>CAVQBF010000010.1:0-162898 GCA_963710615.1 uncultured Ignavibacteriales bacterium | reverse complement strand
TAATTTTCATGTTTATATTTCTCCAAGATATTTAAAAATTTAGCTGCACAGACGCTGAGACGTAAAGGAAAATTTTTGATCAAAAATAGGGACAGCGTTCTTATTGATTCCAGATAAGTTCTTCGAACTTTCTGGAATGACAAAAACTAATTATTTTTCACCCAATCACCCAATCACCCAATCACCCAATCACCCAATCTTTTTGTCAATCAATCAATCTTTCCAAATCTTCCGCAACTTCTTTAATATTTACCTTACTGCCCAAATAGTTTTTTCTAACTCGTCCTTGTTCATCAAATAGCTGGATTCTATCTGTGTGAATATAATAGTAGCTTTTTGAGCCATCATCAAAAGTGGTTGAATCACCAACAATTGCAACAACGCCAATATCATTCATAAGATTCTTTATCACACTTTTTTCACCAGTTAGGAATTCCCAATTGTTAAAGTTAACACCGTGAAGCTCGGAAAACTTTTTAAGTACACTTGGTCTATCAATTTCTGGATCAAAACTGATTGAAACGAATTCTACGTTGTCAATATTATCTTTTTCAATTTGTTCTCTAATTAAGCGCATGTTGTTTGTTGTAAGCGGACAAATATCGGGACAATTAGTAAATATATAACCTACAACAGCGACCTTACCTTTTATTAGTTCAGGAAAATTAACTTCGGAGCTGTCTTGATTTAGTAATTGATAATTTCTGCCGCTAAGATCTTCAACGATTTCAAAATCTTCTGAACAGTTTGTAAAGATAAATATGACGATTAAAATTATTATAAGATTTTTTATTCTCATCTATCTCTCAATCCAACTTTTTCTTTTGGTTGTAAAATTTGGCGCAATAATTTCCAAAGGATTTTCTTTAACCTCAACGTCTATCCATTCATCAGAATCCGAATTTCTAACTTTCCAAGTGTCATTTGAGGAATATTTAATTGATCCAGATTGTGTAAAAATTTCAGCAGTAATATTTATCCCCGGCGTTTTGGCAGTATAATAATTTCTGGCTTCAACAAGAATTTTATTCTCACCTTTATTTAAATATTTAGTAACATCAATCAATTTAATCCTTTGCTGTTCAATCCAAAGTGAACCCGATCTTTTGGTATAAACTGAATCAACCTCTTTCCCATTAATCCATAATTTAGCGAAAGTATCAGCAATTAATTGTAAATGAGCAGATTTAATTTTATCAGCAATTTGCAATTCATTTTTAAATTTAACCTTGTAGATAAATTCATTCTCTTCATCTGGAAAATAAATCCATTTGCTCTGCAGCAATGGCGAACTTAATTCTTGTTTTCTTATTACTTCTTTTGTTTCTTCAAAGTAAGTTATAAGTCTGTCAAATTTGTCTTCAATCATCCAAAGGTTTTCGGCTTTATTATACTTTTTCCATAATTGTGAATAATCTTGCTTTAAATTTGATAATTGTATGATATTTTCCTCAACCAAGTTAAGTGCTGCTGCACTTTTATTGTAATTACTATCCATCATATTGTGAAGCAATATTTGTGTCTCTTGTTTAAGAATAAACCATTTTTTTAAGTTTAACGTAAATTCAAGAAGTTCTATAAATTCATGATTTTTAGTTACTTTGCCTTTAATTTCATTAAGTAAATCTTCACCATCGTTATTCTCATTCATCCAATAGAGTTTGCTGGGTTGAGGTAACTTTATCTGACGCCAATCGGGACTTCGATAATCAAGAACCGGGTGTCTCCATAAATTTCCCCACAATAATTGATTTACAGGATCAGTTAATTCTTTAAAAATGAGTTCAATTTGAGGATGATACTCTCCAAAAAATTCAGAGAAGAAGGAGTAATTAAAATCATTTATTTTGCTCTCTGAAATATTCCACGCACACTGAGCCGACAAAGCATAACCATAAAGATTATATTCTCTAAAGGTTTCAGCTCCAAAATCTCCCCAACTGGAGTTTATCATTCCAATAGAGTTATTTTTAATACCATCTACAATCAGAGTTTGGATATTTGGTATTGCAAAGAAATTCTCCGGGAATGCAGCATTAAAATTCCAAACAGTTGGTGAAACAATGTAATTAAATCCTGCATCGCTAAATGTTTTTGTAGATGGATAATTAAATCTAGGGAAGTAATGCCAGTCAACAATTATAATATCTTTTGGGATTTTCTCAAGTATTTCAGGATGACTCAAAATAATATCCCCGTACATCATTACTTCTTTATTGTTTCTTTTACAGATGTCATAAATTCGCTTATAATGTTCAGCATGCACATCAGCCAGACTTGATTCTTCCACTAGTTTACGGCTATTGCCGAAACCAACATCATAGCTTTCATCTGCACCCATGTGAAAATATTTCGAAGGGAATAATTGAAACACTTCATCTAAAAGTGATTCTAAAAATTCGTAGGTTTTTGGATTTGTCACATCTAGTGAAGCCGCACCGGGCCAATCTGCATAGTGGATAAATTCTTTTTGACTTAAAATATTTTCATAGTGACCTAAAGTCTGAAAAATCGGAATAACTTCTACAAAATGTTCATCAGCAAATTTTACTATCTCTCTAATTTCTTCTTTTGTCAATGCGCCTCTTCCAACACCAATTTCAGGATACTTATCAAACTGAATCACATCTTCCATATATGGCATATATGTGTTCATTTTATATTCAGAGATAAATTTGATTATTCGTTTGAAATTCTCGAGTGTAGAAACTTGTCCACGGCTAATATCGTCAGAAATACCTCTGAATTTCATATCGGGGTAGTCAATTATTTTAATTTGAGGAAGTACATTCCCAATCGAGTTCTTTACTAGCTGGGATAATGTTAAAGCAGAATAGTAAATGCCCTTAAGCGATTTTGCTTCTGCAATTATGTTATTTTCACTTATTTCTAATGTATAAGCCTCGTCTAAAAATTCAGTAGGGATTAAATCTTCGGCACTAAAATTTTCTATAATATTGAATTGAATATCTGCAGACTTTTTCTCATTAAAGGTAAATTGAATTAGATTTGTGATATTTTCAAATAAAACATTCTTTATTGTTTTATGCTTTTCAACTTCAGAATGATTAAAGTTTATTTTCATTCTTTCCGGTAAAACAAAATGCTCAGCTTCTTTTTCAATTACCTTTTGTGAAGTTGGGATTATCTCTAATTTCATTTCTTGACCAATTAAGTTTATTGATATCAGTGTGATAAATAAGACTAAATATTTTTTCATTTTATTCTTCTTGTTAAATTTCAATTACTCGTATTTTTTCATAGAAAAGCCTTCTAATCTTTCAAAAAGCCAATTTGGTACAAATCTGATTAATCTTGTTGCCCAAACCAATTGCCAAGGAAATTGAATCATTCGTTTTTCTTTTTCAATTCCAGCAATAATTATTTTTGATGCTTTCTCCGGAGACATTATCAATGGCATATCAAATTCATTTTTATCGGTCATTGGTGTTTTTACAAATCCAGGACGAACCGTTAACACTTTTACATTATAATTTCTCAACTCAGCAGCTAAACCTTCCAAATAAATTGTTGCCGCAGCTTTGCTGGCAGAATAAAATCCACTTTTTGAATAACCTTTACTATCTGCCAGACTGGAAACACCGACAATCATTCCATCTTTGCGATCTAGGAAATCTGGTAATAACTGCTCAACCCAATAAATAATTCCAAAAACATTGGCTCCAAATATTTGTTCTGCAGCTTCTGAATTATAATCTTTTACAGACATTCTTACCGAGTAACCAGCATTTAGAATTGCAATATCAATTTTGCCAAACTTCTCTGCTATTTGTCTGCAAGCAGAAGCAACTTCTTCTTTTTTACTGACATCGCATTTAATTGGGAATAACTCAGCTGAGGATTGATTCTGCTAATTCTTCTGTTAATTCATTTAGTAACTCTTTTCTTCTTGCGGCAAATGCAATTTTACATTTTTTTTGGGATAAATCTTTAACTAACTGTCTTCCAATTCCGGTTGAGGCTCCGGTTATTAAAATTACTTTGTTGTTAAAATCCATAATATACAATAAAATATAAAAATTGAAATAGTTTTTAAATTTAAGAAAAGAAAATTAAAGAGAATTGATAAAATGGATATGTGGTTTATAAGCTGTTAAATATTGTTATGCCGGACTAGTACCGGCATCTTGGGTAAAACTAATTAATTAGCAATTAAATTCCCAAATAAATTAGGTATTACAGCAAGAATATGTCATTCTGAGTGAATTTATCTGCCGAAGGTATGAACGAAGCTTCTCCCAAGGTAAAGGAGATTCTTCACTTCGTTCATGATGATGGCTATCTAGTTACTCACACTTGTAATTCTTTTAACCTCATGAAGGTTTTCTATTTTGCTCAATTTATCTTCTAGTTCTTTTATTCTTTCATCTCGTGTCTTGATACTTATATCTTCTTTTTAGTTTTATGGCATTCTCATAATTATTGCACGCCAAGGAGAATTATCAAAAATATCTCCACATAACGGATAAAATATATTTAATCCTCTTCCATTTGGCTCTGTAAAAACTAAACTTACGGTTCTTTCTCCATGACCAGGACTGAAAATGGCACCCGTACAATCATCTATATAAAAACCAAGTGAGACCCATTCATCTGAAGTCCCGAATTTCATTTCCAGACTCAATAATCTGGTCTTGGCTCCTGTCCAACCGACTGGTAATTGTGGGGCAACACCATTTCCATTAGTTCCGGTTATTTCTCTAATCTCTAAAAATGGTGTTCCACCTAAGCCAAGATCAACGGGTCCTTCTGTTTTTAACGAACCAACAATCTTAACTTCTCCTCCGAAAAGAGCGGCCCTGGTTCCATTTGCAAGTAGCGCTGTGCCATTTGGAGCTGGATTTTCGATATAAACAGAAGTAGAATTATCACCTGTGTTATAAAATTCAGCGGCAAAAGATTGAGGACTACTTGCTTTACCAATAATTCCTGTTCCATTAGTTCCAATTACCTCAGCATATACGCCAATCCCATATTTTCCAGTTGCCTTAAAATAACCACCATAATTTTTATCAAATTGACTTGAAGTTGAGGATTCACCATATACTGCCCGACCACTATACCCAGTAGTATACCCAACAATTCCTTTTCCATCAGATGCAGATGAAAAACCTTGAACCCCTGTTCCAAAAGCTCCTGATCCAGAACCATAAATTCCAACTCCGCTGGAAGATGAATTAGATCCAAAAATTGAATAAAGTGCACTGCCATTCCCACCAACACTAAGTTTAGAAAGGGGATTACTTGTTCCAATTCCAACTCTATCTGTTAAAGTTGAATTATAAATTTGTGAGCCAGCGTCCGTCCATCCGCCAGCACTTCCCGCTACTCCAAGTTGGTCGCTTCCCCAATATAAATTTCCTCCATCGTTTACTAGTTTTTTCCCAGGTGCAAAAAAGTCATTTTTATCATAGAAATAAATTGAAGCAGCTGAGTTAGATTCTTCAGTTATATTAAGAATCTCAGTATCGGATTGGTTTCTAATAATAATTTTATCGCCAACTGCTTGAATTCCATTTATTCCATTTGTGGAGTTTCTTTGAGATGTCGTTTTATCTGATCCGCTTGTTTTGCTATTTTCTTTTTTAGTTTCTAATTGAGCAAAAGTAGCTGTAAAGAAGGCAAAAGTGAAAAGGCAAAGGTGAAAAGTATATTTGGTTGTTTTCATTGTAGCTCCATTTAAGTATTACTTATTCAATAATATTTCACAAAATTATTGTAGATTTCGGTATTCACTTGGCCAGTCACTGGGGAGGTTCAACCGAAATAGTTTTAACGTTTTCCGTCTTTACTGATTCAAACTAGTAAATCTTTTCCCATCAACAAGGCTTTCTATTTTGCTAAGTCTATTTTCTAATTCTATATTCTTGTTTCCAACTAATATATTCTGACGTCTGATTTCTGAGTTCTGTCTTTCCAGTTCTTTTATTTTTTCTTGCTGCTCCTGCACCGCTTTAACAAGTAGGGGAGTAAGTTTACTATAATCAACCATCATTGGCTCTGTCTTAACATCGCCATCCGGGGAACCAGAAACAGCTTGCGGATAAACTTTTTGAAGCTCTTGTGCAATTACACCAATTTCCTCAATTCCGGGATTTGCAATTCTTTCATACTTTTTAATACCAATATTGGAAAGAGTATTTAAGGCATTTGAATATTCTTCAATATTCATTTTTAATCTGGCATCTGAGGTTGTGTTGTAATTTACAGAATTTCCATTTCCGGTTATGTTCCCTATGTTAACACCCCCAGACTTTTGAAACCTAATAAAGTGGTTACTACTAGCAGGAGTACTAACATTAAGCAATATTGCTAATCCGTCAGCATCTGTACCAATTGAAGTATTTTCTATTCTGGCAACAAAATTGTTAGATTGATCGTCTTTAACATGTAATTTATAGCCAGGAGAAGATTCACCAATTCCAAAATTCCCGTTTTTTAGAACAGTTACTGCATTTGCTTTTGCGTTAATTGTTCCTATCCCTATCTCAAAAAGTGGATCAGTTTCTACCCAACTATTACGATTACCTCCCCCAACATTTAACCTGCCTATAGCAAAAGAGGAATAAGATTCTGCATTTGTACTATATCCAAATGCTGATGAAGCAATAGCTAAAGCATCTGTGTTAAATCCCATTGCTGTAGAATACTGTCCATCAGCATTTGAGAAATAGCCAGAGGCAAAGGCATAACTATTGGTTGCTTCAGTATCTCTTCCCATTGCGGTTGCACCATATCCTTGAGCACGAGTATTATATCCGGAGGCAAAAGAATAAAGTCCGATGCTGTCTCTATCCCAATAAGTACTAGCAGCACCTGTTGCAAGAGTTCCTACTCTAAATGCATGTAAATCAGGCAGAAACATAAGTTTGTCTCCGTTCCCAAGTGTATCGGCTCCAAATAAGACTCTACCCCCATCCCCAACATGGAAAGAAGTTTTTGGAGAAATACCAACATTAAGCCCCAACCTACCATCACCAGTTAGCGATAATAAGTCGCCAGAAGCTCCATTCCAAAAATTAAGTCTATCATTTCTAGAATTTGATGCAACGTAAGCTTCGATTGTCCAGTAATTACTACCATTATTGTTCTTAAAATTCATTCTAGCATAATCATTTCCATCTTCATGCAAGAATATGTGTGGGTCTGAAATTGAACTGTTGTGTTTAATTCCAAGTTTACCATTAGGTGAATTGGTTCCAATGCCAACTTTATCGGTTAATGTTGTATTATAAATATTAGTACCATCGTCAGTCCAACCGCCAGCGCTCCCAGATGTACCGACTGCATTTCCGTTCCAATGTAAAGTGCCACCAACATTATAAAGTTTATCATTATCATTTGGGTCTGTTAATATTGGTCCTTGAGGAATTAAAATTGAGGCAGCATTACTTCCTTCATCAGTAATAGTAAGGATTGGATTAGTTGTTTCATTCTTAAATTCAATTTTATCTGTAATAGCTTGAGTTGAGTTTGGTTTTTCAACCTTAGTTTTTTCTTCTACTTTGGCATTTGTTGTTTCCTCAACTTGTGCTAAAGAGAAAGAAAAAGTTAAAAGTGAAATGGCAAAAGCCTGCCCGCCATATTTTAGGAGGGTGAAAAAAAATATATTGAGTTTGGTTGTTTTCATTGTGGCTCCATTTTGTATCGTTTCTAAAAGTTCTATTACTTGATAAATATTAAAATCTGGATTCCCGATAGAATCATTCGGGAATGACATTTATATTTTTAATTCAATAATAAGACTAATTGTCTAATTAAATTTTAATATAATGTATGTTTTTGATAAATGCTATAACCAAAAGAGGTAGTTTTTAAATGCTTTTTACATAATAAAAGTGGACTTTGTGTCTTCGATTCTATAAATTATTAAAAACTTAAATTTTTAATATGATGAACAACACGAATGCGAATAAGGTAATGGAGTTATGGAAATCTGTAAATGTTACAGAGAGTCCAATTAAGAAAAAGCTTCAGCTTGAAATTATAAACCAGATCGCCTCAGCTTTTGCAATGGGGCAATACTACTTTGTGGTTTTTAATTTCAAAAATTTACAGTTCGATTACATTGATGAGAATGTAAAAAATATATTAGAAATTGATTCCAAAGACTTTAATCTTGAGCTTTTCTTCAATAGAGTACACCCGGAAGACCTTGAAAAATTGCACCTTAAGGAGGACACAGCTAGAAATTTTTTATATGAAAAGATTACACCCACTGAAATAACATTTTATAAAGTTGTTTATTTGCTCCGACTTAAAGATATGAGTGGAAATTATAAGACAATTCTGCATCAATCAAGGGCAATAACAGTTTCTGATGATGGAAAAATTCAGCAAGTGTTAACTGTGCACTCCGATGTTACTTTTCTCAATATACCATTTAATCATAATATTTCCTTTATTAGTCAGGAATTTCCCTCCTTTTTTGCGACTGAAAAGGAAGGGAAGTATTTGTATAACCAGGGAATAAAGCAGAATAAGTTTACAAAAAGAGAAATTGAGGTACTTAAGAAAATTGCTGAAGGTAAAATATATTCACAAATTGCCGATGAATTATTTGTTGCTAAAAATACGATTAATTTCCATCGTAAAAATATTCTGAGAAAATCGGGATGTAAAAATTCTGCACAACTAATTGCCCAATGTGTTAAGGAAGGTCTTATTTAGAATCAATAAAAAATACAAATTGAAAAAAACAAATCTCAAATAATTTCGAAATCTCAAAAACACAAACAAAAATTCAAACTTCAAATAAAAATCAAAAAATGAAAAAATCTTAAAAGCAGCAAATTTGTAATAAACACTAATATATGAACAATAGAATTTCTAGTTTATTTGAATTTTGTTTAATATTTCTATCTAAGTTCTAACTCTTAATCATTTTGCTTTTATTAATTTTTACTTTTGAATTTCTAATTTTGAATTGATTTGTTATTTCCCGGTTTCTTTCTACTTTACAACCAGATCAAATTTCATTATCTTAACAAAAATTATTCCAAAGTTTAATTTATGATCAATTTTAAAAATATTGACGGTGTTTTAGTCAGTAATGAAGTAATAAATACTAAATTTACCTGCAATTTGGAGGCATGTAAAGGTGCGTGCTGTACAATGAAAAGTGAGTTTGGTGCCCCTTTAACTTCGCAGGAGATTGCAATAATTGATGATTATCTTCCAAAAATAGAAGATTATTTACCTCAAAAAAGTATCGATGAAATCAAAAAAAATGGATTTTGGGAGAAAAAACAAGATGAACTGATGACCAGAAGTCATGGCGACACAGATTGCGTATTTGTTTATTATGATGGCGATGTTGCTAAGTGTTCAATTGAAAAAGCCTTTAATGAAGGGAAAATTGATTTTATTAAACCAATTTCATGTCATTTATTCCCAATTAGAATTACAAATTTTGGGGGAGATGTAATGAGATACGAGAAATATGAAGACTGTAAACCAGCTCTCGAATTAGGCGAGGAAACTGGACTGTCAATTTCAGAGTTTTGTGAAAAATCTATCAAAAGAGCTTATAACAGTAATTTTTATTCAAAAATAGAAAATCTTAACGGAAAATAAATATGTTATCACTTCACCAAAAATTATCCCTACAGCAGAAATTATCACCTCAGCAAATTCAATATCAGAAATTGCTGCAATTAAATACAATGGCATTAGAACAGAGAATTAAGACTGAATTAGAATTAAATCCGGTTCTTGAAGAGACTCTAGATGAAGAGTTTGAATTAACTCAAGAGCAGAAAGAAGATTCTCCCGATGACCAGACAGATGAATATGAATCCGATAGTAGTGATGAGTTTGATGTTGAAGATTTTATGAATGATGGTGACCTTGATAATGATAGAATTAATAAAAGTCCTGATGATGAGGATAACCGTCCGATCGCTCCTTCACGAATTTCTCAAACCGAGCGATTATTAGATCAGCTTCATATTTTAGACCTGCCCGAAGAACAAATTATTTTAGGTGAAGTAATAATCAGCAGTCTTTCAAAGGATGGTTATTTTCGAGAAGATTTGGCTAAAATTGTTGAGGACCTGACATTATTTGAACATATTGAGGTAAGCCAAGAAGATGCAGAAAAGGTTTTAAAGAAAATTCAAACTTTTGATCCAGTTGGAATTGCAGCCAGAGATTTACAGGAATGTTTATTGGTTCAGATAAAAAATTCCTCGTACGATCCTTACTATTCCTATCTAGCAGAAAAAATATTAAGTGAACATTACAATGATTTTGTGAATAAAAGATTTGATGCTATTGAGTTGAAAATGGAATTATCAACAGAGACTTTGCGTTCAACTTTGGCTCTTATACATAAATTAAATCCCAAACCGGGCGGCGGTTCAATTGAATCTGAGGAAGCTAACCAAGTTACACCCGATTTTATTATTGAGAAGATAGAAGAAAACTATATTATAACTCTTAATGATAGAAGTGTTCCTTCTGTAACAATAAGTGACACCTATCTTCAAATGATTGAAAGCAAAAAGCGTAAAAGAAAAATTTCTAAAATGGAGAAAGAGACTCATCAATTCTTGCGAGAAAAGTTTGAATCTGCAAAATGGTTTATAGCATCAATACAGCAGAGAAGAGAAACACTAATGAAAATTATGAGATCAATTCTAGAAAAACAATATCAGTTTTTTGAGAACGGACCAAAGTACTTGAAACCAATGATCTACAAAGATATTGCAGATGAGATAATGATGGATATCTCAACAATAAGTAGAGTGGTAAATGGGAAGTATGTTCAAAGTCCACAAGGCATTCACGAATTAAAATATTTCTTCAGTGAAGGATTATCTACCGATTCGGGTAATGACGTTTCAAACAAACACATCAGAATACTAATAAAGGAAATTTGCGATTCGGAAAATAAAAAGAAGCCTTACAGTGATGAAAAAATTGCAAAAATTTTAGTTGATAAAGGTATTCACATTGCTAGAAGAACAGTGGCAAAATATAGAGAACAATTGCAAGTACCAGTTGCCCGTTTAAGAAAAGAATTATGAGTTTAGTTTTTGATTTAGCGCTTATTGTAATTCTATTTTTTTTATTTGCATCTTCACACTCAATACTCGCCGCTTTTGACGTTAAGAAACGGTTGACAGAAAAGATAGGAACCAAAATAGCGTTTTACCGAATTTTCTATAACATTAGTTCTCTTATTATATTTATATCGGTCTATTATCTTTCCCCAAAACCAAATGTAGTTATTTACGACTTACAATTTCCTTATGATATGATTATTTTTACTATTCAGGTATTTGGAATTATTGGATTAATTTGGTCAGTTTTGCAAATTAACGGAAAAGAGTTTTTAGGTCTAACTCAAATAAAAAGATATTTTGAAGGAAATTATAGATTAGATGATTTAGATGAGTATCACGAATTGGTAGTTAAGGGTCCATTCAAATATTCGCGTCATCCAATTTATTTTTTTACAATTATTGTGCTTGGTTTTAGACCAACAATGGATTTGTTTTATTTAGTCTTTTTTCTCTGCATGCTCGCTTACTTTTATGTTGGTTCAATGTATGAAGAGAGGAGTCTTGAAAAACGTTACGGCAACAAATATTTACAATATAAAGCTAAAGTCCCTCGCTTAATTCCAAATCCGTTTTTAAAATTAAATTTTGCTGAAGAGAACTCATGAAAATTTCAATAATAATATTGCTATTAAGCTTTTTTAGTCAATTACTTGCACAGAATGAAAAAGATATAATTGCTAAGGTTGGAGATAAAATTTTAACAGTTGATGAATTTAAGTACAGATTTGAATTCACTCCGCAAATAAATAGAAAAAATTCAGATAATGAATCAGCAAAAGATGAATTACTTTACACATTAATTGCAGAAAACCTTTTTGCAATTGAGGCGCAAAGAAGAGGACTTGATACACTGAGCGTCTTAAAAAATAATTATATTCCTCTTGAGAAAATGTTTCTAAGAGATGCTTTATATCAAAGAGAAATTGCTGATAAAGTGGAGCTGAATATCAAAAAATTTAATGAAGGTCTTAAACTTGCAAGTTACAAATGCTTTGTTGATTATGTTTTTGCCGTGGAACAGCAAAATATTGATTCGGCTTATACATTGTTAAAAGGTAATTCAAATTTCGATTCACTAGTAACACAGCTTACTAATGCTGAGTATGTAAGCGAACCTTACGAAGTTGTTTATGGTAAAATGTATGAACATGCAGAAGATGCAATATATAGTTTAGGAATCAATGAGTTTACAAAACCAATAGAATCACCTGATGGCTGGTATATTTTCCGACTTATAAGTAAAATTCCGGCAACTTTTACAAGTAATGATCAGAAAAACTCAATGGTTGAAAAAGTTGTTGAAGGAAGGGTAGAGGATTCAATCTACAATGATTTTAGAACAAAATTTTTTGCTGATAAGAGGGTAACTACAAACGGCAGTTTATTTTGGTATCTTGCCGAGGGAGTTCAAAAACTAGTTCTATCTATTAAAACAGCAGAAAATATTGAAGATGGCGAAAAAATTCCAATTTCTAACGAGCAGCTCTCCCAATTTATACAAAGTTTAGAAAAGGATTCACTGGACCAAGATTATATTTTCTTTGATAAAGATCCTGTTTCTTTAAGGGATTTTTTGAGGGATTTTTCGTTTGAAGGATTTTATACATACTCAACTGATCTTAATACTATTGCAGCTCAGCTTAAATCAAGATCCAAGCGTCAAATTGAATTGGAACTGCTTACACGTGAAGCCTACAAAAAAGGGATAGCAAGTATTCCTGAAGTTAATATTTCAACAGAATTGTGGAAAGAAAATTATTTAGCTACCTTGCTTAAAAGAGATATTGTTTTAAATACCGAACTTACAGAGACGGATATTAAAGAATACTTCAAGACTCAGGAATCCGACACATTAAGTCAATCACAATATAATATTATTGAAGTTCTGACAGATGATTTGGAAATAATAAAACAAGCTTTAAGTCTAAGCGAAGACGATGAAATCTTGAAAAAATTTGCACTTGAATACACTCAAAGAGAAAGAACAAAATTGAATGGCGGAGAGTTTGGTTACTTCACTGTATCTGAATTTGAAGATATTGGTAAAATTGTTGAATCGATGGAAATTGGTGATGTTTATGGTCCGCTTCAAACTGAAGGCGGTTATTCCATTTTTAAGTTAATTGACAAAAAGGAAACAAAAATTAATGCAATAACCACAGACGTTGATGAAAATATCAAACGAATAGTCAAGTATGATAAAATTATGAACCAACTTGAAAATCTAGCTGTTAAATTAGCTGAAGAAAACAATGTAACTATCAACAGAGAAGTATTAAATTCACTTGAGCTGTTAAATGTGCAAATGATGGTTTATCGTTACATGGGTTTTGGCGGAAGGATTCAAGCTTATCCTTATTCTTCCCCGTTTTATAAGTGGGAAGAAAAATGGGAACAAAAAAAGAAAGATTTACTATAAAACATATTATTTAAATTAGCGATTTGCTTTAACCAAAGTGGTTAATAAAAATTGTGTTTTGTCATGCTGAACCTGTCTGCCGAAAGGCAGGCTTGTTTTCAGCATCTAATTAGCAGCATGATTCCGATCCAAGCTTGCGTGCAGCAAGCAGGTCTGGAATGACGAACAACTTGATAAGGAGAAAAAATTGAAAAGAAAAATAAGATCTACAACAGTATTAGGAGTAATTCATAAAGGAGTTGCTGCACTCGGTGGTGATGGTCAAGTTACCTTAGGCAATACTGTTATGAAGCACAACTCGATGAAAATCAGAAAACTGCTGGATGGTAAAGTTCTTGTTGGATTTGCCGGATCGGCAGCAGATGCTTTTACATTGCTGGGCAGATTTGAAGAAAAGCTTGAACAATACCGGGGAAATGTTGATCGTTCGGTAGTAGAATTAGCTAAAGATTGGAGAACCGATAAATATCTTAGAAAACTGGAAGCATTACTGGCAGTAGTTTCATCTGATAAAACATTTGTAGTTTCCGGAACCGGAGATGTGATTGAACCGGATGATAAAATTATTGCAATTGGTTCAGGTGGAATGTTTGCACTTTCTGCAGCAAAAATGCTTGTTAAGTACAGTGATCTGCCTGCAGAAGAAATTGTTCGGGAAGCATTAAAAACAGCTTCCGATATTTGTATTTATACAAATGATAAAATAAATATTGAAACAATAGAAAATTAAGTGAGAATTATGCAAAACGAAATAATGAAGAATTTAACGCCTACTCAAATAGTAAATGAACTGAATAAATTTATTATCGGTCAGGATGAAGCAAAACGTGCAGTTGCAATTGCACTAAGAAACAGATGGAGAAGACAGCAAGTTGATGAAAGCATTAAAGAAGAAATAATGCCCAACAATATTATTTTAATTGGTCCAACCGGCGTTGGTAAAACTGAAATTGCGCGAAGATTAGCTAAGCTAACAGGCGCACCATTTTATAAAGTTGAAGCATCAAAATTTACTGAAGTCGGTTATGTTGGAAGAGACGTTGAATCGATGATACGTGATTTGACCGAACTTTCTGTCAACATGGTAAAAGCTGAGCAAACTGAATTGGTGCAGGAAAAAGCTGAGAGAATGGCTGAAGAAAAAATACTCGATATTTTGATTCCTCCCGTTAGAACACCAACTAAACCGGTTGTTAAAACTGCAGAAGGAAACGAGGACGAAGAAGTTGATGAAAATGTAAGAAATGAAAAAACTAGAGAGTGGATGCGAGAAAAACTGAAAAAGGGTGATCTTGATGAAAAAATGATTGAGTTTGATACTACTACGTCTGCAATTGGAATGCAGGTTGTCGGACCTTTTGGAATGGATGATATGGGCATGAATATTCAAGATATTATTGGAAATATGATGCCAAAGAAGAAGAAGAAACGTAAGACAACTATAAAAGACGCCAGAAAAGTAATGGCCCAGGAAGAAGCACAAAAGTTAATTGATATGGATAACGTTCAGAAAGAGGCTGTCAGAAGAGTTGAAGAAGCAGGAATTATTTTTCTAGATGAAATTGATAAAGTTGCTGGAAGCAGTAAAGGGCACAGCGGACCCGATGTATCACGAGAAGGTGTACAGCGTGATCTTCTACCTATCGTTGAAGGCTCAACTGTAAATACTAAATACGGTCCGGTTAAAACAGATCACATTTTATTTTTAGCTTCTGGTGCTTTTCATGTATCTAAGCCATCTGATCTAATTCCCGAACTACAAGGCAGATTCCCAATTAGAGTTGAGCTTAAGAGTTTGACCGAAGAAGATTTTATTAAAATATTAACTTTACCCCAAAATGCTTTGTTAAAACAATATGCAGCTCTATTAGGTACAGAAAATGTAAAAATTGTTTTTGAAGAGAGTGCAATTAGAGAGATTGCTAAGACTGCTACCATTGTCAACGAAGAAGTGGAGAATATAGGGGCTCGTAGGCTTCACACAATTTTAACTACTTTGCTTGAAGATATCCTTTTTGATGTTCCGGATAAAATGCCTGAGGATGAAGTAAAAATAACGGGTGAAATGGTTAAAGCCAAACTGGATAGTATTGTTAAGAACAGAGATTTAAGTAAGTATATTTTGTAATTTATTTTGTGTCAGTCACTTTAATGGTGACTGACATTATTTTAAGCCAGTATTCTATCAATTGCTTCAACAATATTATCTACAGAAATTAGTTTAATACTGTTTTTACTCTTCAGCGATTTAACATTGTTCTGCGGAATAATTACATTTTCAAATCCGAGTTTTTCTGCTTCTTGAATTCTTTTTTCAATATGGCCAACACTTCTGATTTCACCTCCTAGACCGACTTCTCCAAGAACGACAAAATTATTTTTTGCAGGTTGGTTTTTAAGACTTGATGCAACAGCAGCGCAAACAGCAAGATCAATTGCCGGTTCGTCTATTTTAATTCCTCCTGCAATATTTAAGAATACATTATGAGCAGATAATCTCATCCCCGCACGTTTTTCTAATACAGCAAGAAGAATAGAAAGCCTTCTATAGTCAAATCCTGTAGTTACTCTTTGAGGATTTCCAAAATTAGTTGGCGTAACTAAAGCCTGAACTTCTAATAAAACCGGACGTGAGCCTTCGATACTTGCCGTCACTACAGCACCAGTTACATCTTCATTGCGTTCACTCAAAAAAATCTGACTCGGATTTTTAACTTCTGTCAATCCGTCTTCATGCATTTCAAAAATTCCGATTTCGTTTGTGTTGCCGAATCTATTTTTTTGTGCACGTAAAATTCTATATGAATAATTTTTTTCACCTTCAAACTGAAGGACAGTATCAACAATATGCTCAAGTACTTTTGGTCCGGCTATAAATCCTTCTTTAGTTACGTGACCAATGAGAATTACAGAGAAGTTTAAGGTTTTGGCAAGCTGCATCAAATAATTTGTACATTCTCTTATTTGTGTTACAGTTCCGGGCGCGTTTTCGAATTCCGGTTTCTGCATTGTTTGAATTGAATCAATAATTACAATTTCAGGTTTAACCTTATCAATTGCAGAAGTAATTATATCAATATCAGTTTCAGAAAGAATGAATATATTATCTTCTTTTACTTTTAATCGTTTTGCCCTAAGATTTATTTGCTTAACAGATTCTTCTCCGGTTACGTAAAGTACTTTTGCTTTTGTACTGGAAGCCGCCTGCATTACCAATGTTGATTTCCCAATACCTGGATCGCCTCCTACAAGAACAACTGAACCAAGAATTAATCCGCCGCCAAGCACTCTATCAAATTCAGCAATTCCCGTTGTTACTCTAATATCTTCATGGGAGTTTACTTCGCTTAATTGAAAAATATTTTCATCTTTTACCTTCTGCTTTTTTACGTTTTTCTTTGACTCAACAAATTCTTCTGAGAAAGTATTCCACTCTTCACACTGAGGACATTTACCTTGCCACTTAAGAGATTCGAATCCGCAATTTGAGCAGATATATTTAATTTTTAATTTTGACATCTATAATACTAAAATACAGTACGGTTGATAAAATCTTTTATTACTAAATCATCAGATTTAATAAGTTCTTCCGGTGTTCCTTCAAAATAAATTTTACCCTCGTGCACCATTGCAATTTCATCCGCAACATTTTTTACACTGTACATATCGTGGGTTACAACTATCGAGGTTACATTAAGCTGGTCAGCTAAATGTTTTATCAAATCATCTATCGAGTCTGACATTATAGGATCAAGACCGGTTGTTGGTTCATCATAAAGAATATATTCCGGTTCAGTAATTAATGCTCTAGCCAAACCAACTCGTTTTTTCATTCCGCCGGAAAGCTCAGCTGGTTTTAAATTTTCTGTATTGGGCAAATCAACTAGATCCAGCATTCTAGATATTTTCTTATTTAACTCCGATAGAGTGAAATTATTTTCATTCTCAATTATTGGGAGTGCAATATTTTCTCCCACTGTCATTGAATCAAATAGAGCTGCCCCTTGAAAAAGAAAACCAAACTTTCTTCTGATATTATACAATTTTTTGGAATCACTGTTATTGATTATTTCACCACCAACTTTCACATACCCTTTATCTGGAAAAATTAAACCAACAATGTGTTTAAGTAAAACGCTTTTACCACTACCGCTTTTGCCTATAATTGCGTTTGTTTCACCTTCCTCAATGGTTAGGTTTATTCCTCTGAGTACATCATTGCTTCCAAAACTCTTATGTAGGTCAACAATCTCGATCATTTTTTTATTACAGGATTTTTAAATTAAGTTTTGTAAATATAGTTAAATAGTTAATTTTAAGTATTAACTGAAACAAATAAAGGAGAATGATCAATGATTATTAAAAAAATTATTATGCTCTTTATGCTCACTTTTTTAGTTGTAGGATGTGCTGATTCAGGTAATGCTCCAATCGGCGAGGCACCCTTAATTCCAATGGAAGATTTTTTCAAAAATCCTGAGAAAAGAAGTTTTCAACTTTCTCCAAATGGAGAGTATCTTGCATTCATGCAGCCATATGAATCGCGTATGAACATTCATGTCCAGAAGATAGGTGAAGATGAAGTCGTAAGGGTTACAAATGCCACTGAACGCGATATTGCTGGCTATCTTTGGAAAGGAAATAATAGAATTATTTATGTCCAGGATACTAAAGGCGATGAAAATTACAGATTATTTGGAGTTGATAAAGATGGCACAAATCAAAAAGATTTAACTCCATTCGAAAAAGTTAGAGTTGGTATTGTTGATGATTTAGAGGAAAATGATACCGAAATGTTAATTCAAATGAATAAAAGAGATCCAAGAGTTTTTGATGTTTTTAGAATTAACGTAAATACAGCAGAAATGGCAAAAGTTGCAGAAAACCCTGGGAATATTGTAGGCTGGCAAACTGATCATGATGGTAAATTAAGAATAGCCACCACTACCGATGGCGTAAATTCATCAATACTATATAGAGAAAATGAAGATGATGAATTTAAAACAGTTTTAACCACAAACTTTAAAGAAACACTTTCCCCTTTGTTTTTTACTTTTGATAATAAAAACGTTTATGCATCATCCAACCTTGGCAGGGATAAAGCTGCAATTGTTAAATATGATTTAGCCAACAATAAAGAGTTGGAAGTAATTTATGAGCATCCTGAAGTTGATGTTTCAAGTTTGTTTTATTCAAAGAAAAGAAAAATTATTGAAGGTGTAAGTTATACTACATGGAAAAGACATTATGAATTATTTGATGATGAAGTAAAATCAATTTTTGCCGATTTAGAAAAAAAATTAGACGGTTACGAATTTGCTGTAACAAGTCAAAATAAGGATGAAGATAAATTGTTAGTAAGAACTTATAGTGATAGATCCTTGGGCTCGTATTATATGTATGACGTAAAAACAAAAGAATTAAATAAGTTAGTCGATGTTAGTCCTTGGTTAAATGAAGATCATATGGCTGAAATGAAACCGATTAGTTATCAAAGCCGAGATGGACTTACAATCAACGGTTACTTAACACTGCCTGTTGGAGTTGAAGCAGAAAATCTTCCCGTTGTTGTGCATCCTCATGGCGGACCTTGGGCCAGAGATAGTTGGGGATTTAGTCCAACGGTTCAATTTTTAGCAAACCGAGGTTATGCAGTTCTTCAAATGAACTTTAGAGGATCAACAGGTTATGGAAGAGAATTTTGGGAAATAAGTTTTAAGCAGTGGGGCAAAACTATGCAGGATGATATTACTGATGGTGTTGAATGGCTTAAAGCCGAAGGAATTGCTGATCCAGAGAGAATAGGAATATTCGGCGGATCTTACGGCGGTTATGCAGTTTTAGCCGGCTTAGCATTTACTCCAGATCTATATGCTTGCGGTGTTGACTACGTTGGTGTTTCTAACATTTTTACTTTATTGAATACGATCCCGCCATATTGGGAACCTATGCTGGATATGTTCTATGAACAGATAGGAAATCCTTCTTCTGATTCCCTATTACTTTATGAGGCATCTCCCGTCTTTCATGTGGATAAAATAAAAGCTCCGTTATTAGTTGTTCAAGGGGCTCAGGATCCGCGTGTAAATATAGATGAATCAGACCAAATAGTTGAGGCATTGAAAGCTCGAGGTGTTGATGTACCTTATTTGGTTAAAGAGAATGAGGGTCACGGTTTTAGAAATGAAGAAAACCGATTTGAGTTTAATAGAACCATGGAGCAATTTTTAGCTAAGCATCTTGGCGGCAAAGCGGAAAAGGTTGATGTAAAAACAGTTGTAAATCCTTAATCTAATTACACAAAATGTTTTGCATCACCGTGTAATGAAATCTGGTAGAGATTAATTGTCATGCCGGTTTCTGCTGTTTTATAGCAGAATACCGGCATCTTTATTTATTCTACAATACTTCCACTTTTAGATTCCAGCGTTCTTTCCGATTAGCCGAAATGACCTAGTTTTATAAACTTATAAGTATTAGGTAAATCTTGAAATTCTCCCCGAAGTTTTCCAGATCAAACTATCGTTAGACGCTTCCCAAATTACTTAATTTAACAGATTGCTTTCCTTTTCAGAAGTCTAAATATGTTAATCTAAATCCTCTTTTTCAATTTCTTTAATTATTATTTTCTTATGTTTTTTACCATCAATAATTTTTTCTTCAACACTCATTTTATCTTTTTTTTCGAGTGTCTCTAAAAATTCATCTGCCTCTTTTCCGGTATAGACTTTTACAGTTTCTTCACCATCTTCTGTTGTAGTAACAGTAACTGTTTTAACATCGTTCTCTACTTTTACTTCAACTTTTTTCTCAATGTTTTTCATTTTGCCTGGTTTGTCCATAACCCAAACATGTTTTGAGTCACCATTAATATCCGTATCAATATCAATTATAATTTCACCTTCATCCTCCATTTTGTCAAGATATTCATCAGCTTCTTTTCCTTTATAAGTTTCTACTTTTTTCTCGCCGTTTTCCACAGTAGTTACTGTTACTGTTTTTTCCCCCCCACTTTCATCTGAATCATCTTCAATTTTAACTTCAATTGTCTTTTTCCCTTCAAAGTCATCATTCATGAACATCATCATTTTATCGCCTTTCCCTTTATGCTTTATAATATGCCTTTTCCCATCTTCAGATTTAAAGATCATTACATCATCTCCATCAATTTCAATTTCATGATCATCGTCTGAAATCCATGTAATATGCTTTTCCATTTTTGGAGATTTAATTCTTTTAAATATTTTTTGTGCTTCATCTCCCTCTAAAGTTAGTTCACCCTTATCTGAAGTGATTACAATTTTAGTTACATCACCTTCAAGATTGTTGATTTTTTCATTAATTGATTTCTTATCTTGTGCAAAAAGTAGAATTGAAAAGAGAAATAAAATTCCTATTTGAATTGTTATTATTCTTGCTTTCATTTTAGCTCCTTTGTTATTTTGTAAGTGTATAATTGTTTTACAGCAAAAATAGAATATTACACCAATAGATTTTGTTAAAACAATGTTAATAAATGTTAAAAAGTGTTAAAATTCTGAAATAGTCTTATTGGAAGTATAGTTTTGTAACATGAAACAGAAACATCTAAAAATAATTATTGCGCTCATGAGTATATCTGTCCTCGGATTAATTGCAATTCAATTTTACTGGATTAGCATCGCATTACAGCTTGAAGAGGAAAAATTTAATAAGAATGTAGGAAGCGCTCTCTCTGAAGTTGTAAAGTTGCTAGATAAGTCTGAAACTGCAAGAGTATTAGTTAAAGAGATTTCATCCAATAGTGATAATCATATAGTTTATTTAAATAAGAATAAAAATATTTTAATCCCTAAACCGCCTATTGATTCCTTCAAACAGCATCAACGTTATAAGTTTGATTTTGACTCTGACAATGATGACGTTAATATTGAAGTTTATGCCGATGCAGATTCTACATTACAAGTTATCAGTAATGTAAGTGTAAAAGGTGATTCTTCAATTCAAGAAACTATAGTCTGGCATTCCGATGTTGATAGTCTTGTGAGAAAGAGAACAAAAGTAATTGAAAGTGTTTTTGATGAACTTGTAATGACTGAGAAAGTTGAGAATATTGAAGATCGTTTGAAAAAGGAAGTAGTCGATTCAATTTTGACCGATAAGCTTGATAAATACGGCATTAATTTATCTTATAATTTTGCAATAAGTTCAGATAAAAAAGATAGATTAATTTTAACGAAAGATAATAGTGACACATTGGGGTTAATATCAACAACTCACAAAGCTAAATTATTTCCTTACGATGTTTTTAGTAAGCCCAATTATTTATTGGTGGATTTTAAGGATAAGAGGGGATTTATACTAAGTTCAATTTTTTGGGTGCTTTTTGTCTCACTTTTATTTACTGGATTAATAATCTATTTATTCTACAAAACAGTTCGAATGTTAATTAATCAAAAGAAATTAACCGATCTTAAAAATGATCTTCTTAATAATATTACCCATGAGTTTAAAACCCCAATTTCAACTATTTCTCTTGCTGCAGATGTAATTGGATGCAACAGGAGAGCTAAAACTGAACAAGTACACAGAAATTATTAAGACAGAAAGTAAACGTCTGACAGAAATGGTTGAAGATATTTTATCTGCGGCGTCTATGGAAAATAGTGAATTGGATCTTAGTAAAGAAAATATTGATATTCACAAACTGATAACTAATATAATTAAAAAATTTGAACTCACACTTCATACTAAAGAAGGTGAAATTAGTACAATCTTTAAGGCTAAAAATGCTATACTCAATATTGATAAACAGCAAATGGGAAATGCGCTAAGCAATATTATTGATAATGCCATTAAGTATAACAAGAACAAGCCTAAAATATCTATTGAAACAATTGATTGTAATAATGCTTTCGAGTTAGTTATTGGAGATAATGGAATAGGTATAGAAGTTAAAAACCATGATAAAATATTTGAGACATTTTACAGAGTACCAACGGGAAACATTCATAATGTTAAAGGTAACGGAATTGGATTAAGTTATGTTAGGAAAGTAATTGAAGCACATAATGGTAACATAACACTTCAAAGCGAGCCTAGTAAAGGAACAAAATTTATAATTAATTTACCCAAATACTAATGAGCGAAAAAAGAATTCTATTAGTTGAAGATGATGTAAACCTTGGAACCATTTTAGCTGAATTCCTTACAATGAAAAACTTTAAAGTTGATCTTTGCAAAGATGGAGAAGAGGGATATACAAGTTATAATAAAAACATTTACGATCTATGTCTTCTTGATGTTATGATGCCTAAGAAGGATGGCTTTACATTGGCTAAAGAAATAAGACAGGCAAATAAAAACATTCCAATTATTTTTTTAACTGCTAAATCTATGCAGAATGATAAAATTGAAGGTCTTAAATTAGGTGCAGATGACTATATTACAAAGCCATTCAGTACCGAAGAACTTTTACTTAGAATTCATGCTATTTTAAAACGGTCAGCTTCAATTAATGATTTTGTTAGTACTAAAAACTATTCAATTGGTAAGTATGTTTTCGATTATCAAAAGAAAGAATTAAAGCTTAAACGCTATGTGCAGACCTTAACAAATAAAGAGGCGGAATTATTAAAACTGCTTTGTGAAAATAAAAATAATATCTTAAGACGTGATATTGCCCTTACAAAAGTCTGGAATGAAGAGACTTATTTTACCGGCCGAAGTATGGATGTTTACATAACAAAATTAAGAAGTTACTTAAAAAATGATAGATCAATTCAAATAGAAAATGTTCACGGTGTTGGATTTAAGTTAATTTTCAAATCTTAATCATTGTTTAAATCTTACAAATGAGGTTATCCAAATTAAAATCTTTTTTTAATTTTATTGAATGGAAATGATAAATAAGTGATTGAGCAGAATCTGCCAATTATAAAAGCAATCATTGCGGCGGTTACACCGGTTAGATCAAATAGTTTAATTGAGATAAAAAGAGTTAAAATAATTACTACAACTTCTATAACAGTTGCCAAAGTAACTGGACTAGTAACTTTAAATGAAACTAACATAGATCTTTGAAATGATATTAAAACTGTCAGTGCCGGCATTATTGAAATAATTATTACGGGGATTTTAACGAAATCAGTAAGTGTTTCTGAAAGTCCGGAGATGTTGTTGAACCAAATTGCCGAAGCCGGCGTTATAGCTATTATTACTAAAAGTACGGTTAGGATAATTCCTAAGTTTTTGGCAAAACCGACTAGCTGTTTATAGTTTTCTCCTTTTTCACCAATTAAGGCAATACCAACTTCTTGATATGATAACCCCAGACTTCTAAAAATAAAAACTAAAGAATTTATTACGGGTAATACTGCAAGAGACTCTAAAGACATTCTACTCTGACCGATAAAAAATGTAACCATGGGGTGAACACCTAACCCAATTAAGGAAGTAAGTGCAAGCGGATAGTAAAAATTTAGAATTTCTTTGTAAGATAAGGGTTCCTTGTAATGATTCTCTGATTTAATTTTAGATAATAATTGGTTTGACATTATTCTGCTTGCAATTGCTTCGGTTACAACGCCTGCGGATAAAGCTGATGCCCCAATTACTGCACCCGCATAATGTGAATAGTTATACAAGACAAGTGCTGTTAATGACATTGTAGTTAATCTTACTATTGTTCCGTATGCAACTCGCTTAGTAAGATTATTCCTAATCATTATGCCTTGATAAAATCTTCTATAGCCAATTGCACCTGGCCAAGGAAGAAGAACAAAGAAAGCTTTGTATGTTAATCTTTCGACTTCAGGAGTAAGATTGATTAAATCAATTGCTATGTAATTGAAGACAGAAGGAATCAAGATTATAAGCATAATTGCAGTAATTAAACCGCTTATCAAAAAATTGAAATTTCTTAATTTCTTGAATGATGAATAATCTTTTACTAATGCAGTTGCAGCACTCATCATCATTATTACCGGAGCTTCAATAATTAAAGCAAAAGAAAAGGCAACTCCGTACGCAGCCAAATTAAATTTGGGTTCAACTAGTCGTGCAATTATTGCCGCTAGAAATGGTCCTTCCAGAGACATCATAAGCCAAGTTGCGGCAAGTGGGATCCAAAACTTTAATATTTTTGTGTTTGTAAGATTTGTCAAGGGAATAATTAAGAAATTTCAAAAATTAAAGATATGTTTTACTTGCTAAAAGAAATAGAATAAAATAAATTAATCTATTTTTTTATTGAATCTTATTGAGCTTAGGTAAAGAATAATTGTGCCCATAAAAAATAAAATTAAAAGTTCCTGCCAAAGATCTGCAATACCGATTCCTTTTAAAACAACACTGCGGATTATTGTAATAAAGTAACTAAGCGGAATAAGATAACTAACGTATTGAAGGATCTCCGGCATATTTTCAATTGGGAAAGCAAATCCGGAGAGATAAATCATTGGCATCATAATTACAAAAATGGCAATCATCATGGCCTGCTGCTGTGTTTTCGAAATAGTAGAAACGAATAAACCCAAACCCAATGTTGAAAGTATATAAAAGAATGATGCTACAAATAAAAATGTAACACTGCCTCTAACCGGAATGCCGAATAAAATGTTCATCATTGCAATGACAAGGACAACAGATATTAGACCTAATATTAGAAATGGAATTAATTTACCAATAATTAATTGATATGATTTAATTGGGGTAACAATTATTTGTTCTAAAGTACCTATTTCCTTTTCTTTAACTACGGCAAGCGAAGTCAATAATAATGTGATAATGCTGACAAGTAAGGCAACAATTGCAGGCACCATAAAGTATCTTGTTTTCAGATACGGATTATACCAAGTTCTAATCTCTGCAGAAATCTGGCCGACAGGATTTATCTTTAAACCACTTTTATTACGGTAATCAATAATAATATCTTGGGAATATTTAGAAATAATTTTACTTATATATCCGGCCGCAATATTTGCAGTATTTCCATCAGAACCATCAAAAATCGCTTGAAGTTTTATTGTCTCATTTCTATTAATATTCTTTGAAAAACCTTTTGGAATTACAAATCCGACCAAGACATTTGCATTATTAATCTGTTCTGTTAACTCATCATAGTTATCGGCATAATAATCAATTGAGAAAAATCCCGAACTTTCAAATCGTTCAATAAAATTTCTGCTTGTTTCAGTTTTATCATTATCCATAAATAAGATATGAACAATATTAACATCCAAAGTAGCTGCATATCCTAAAAATATTAACTGGACTATTGGTGCGACCAAAACAATCCCAAACATTTTGGGATCGCGTTTAAATTGCAGAAACTCTTTTTTTATTATGTGTAGTATTGTTTTCATCGTCTAGGCTTTATTTTCCTTTTTTGTAAATATTATACTTGCAAGAAATAACATCAGAAACGCAAAAATGAACAAATAGATTATTTGATCCCAGATAGCCGGTAGTCCTACACCGCGAAGAATAATTGCGCGAAGTATTTTGATGTAAAATTTTGCCGGCGTAATGTTTGTAAGAATTTGAATCAAAGTAGGCATGCTTTCAATTGGGAAAATGAAACCCGAAAGTATGACCGATGGAAGCAGAGATGCAAAAGTTGCTAGAGTAAATGCAATCTGCTGTGAATCAGATACTGTGGAGACAAAGATTCCAATGCTAGTTGATGTAAACAAAAAGATTAAAGTTGTAAATGTTAGCAGTAAGTAACTACCTTTAACTTCTATATCAAATAGTAGATAACCAACAATTAAAATAAAGACCGCATTGAATAATGCTAGAATTATATAAGGAAAAGTTTTGCCTAGTAATAGCTCCAAAGTTTTTATTGGCGAGACATTTATTTGTTCTATAGTGCCTCTCTCTTTTTCTCTTACTAAGGTTAGTGAAACACTAATCACAGCTGTTATAACAAGAATCATTGCAATTAAACCAGGAAGCAGGAAACGTGTTGTTTGTAAATCTTTGTTATACCAGAAAATTGGATGAAAATCAAAAGGAATGTAAGCGGTTATTCCTTTTTGAGATAAAACATTTTTACTTTTCTCTGCATTAAAGGTTGCAACTGCAGCATTAATATAGTTTTGTATTATAGTTGCAGTATTGCCATCAACTCCATCTGTGAGTACCTGAATTTTCACATTTTGTTTTGAATAAAAATCCTGTGAAAATTCTTTGGGAATAACTAGTACACATTGTGCTTCTTTTTTGTCAAGTACATCCTTTATTTCATTGTCACTTTTTATGACCTTTGAGAAAACAAAATAATCTGACGAGGTTAACGAATTATAAAAATCCCTGCTAAGTTCGGTATTATTCTGATCATATACTGCAAGTTTAATATTTCTGACATCGAAACTTATTGCATAACCGAAAATGATAAGTAAAAAAGCAGGGAAGAGTAATAATATTCCGAGCATACGGATGTCTCTGAACAAATGCAGGAATTCTTTTTTAGTTATTGCTAAAATTCTGCTTAAGTTCACTTTTTATCCTTCTCAAGTAAATGAATAAAAACGTCTTCCAAGGTTGGCGTAATTTTTTCCACTTTTTGAATCTTAATATTCGAATGAGACTTTAATGCTTCATAAATTTGATTTTCATTATTAAAATTATTGCTCATAATAATATGTAATGAATTACCAAATATTGAAGTTTCATCTACAATATTTGACTTTTCTAGAATTTCCATTGCCTCCACAATATTCGTAGAATCAACTTGATAAATTGGATTTTGTAAATATTTAGTCTTTAATACTTTTGAATTTCCTTCGGCAATTAGCTTCCCGGCATTTATTAATATTATGTTACCACAATATTCTGCTTCTTCTAAATAATGAGTAGTAACCAAAACTGTAATACCTTCATCAGAGAGTTCATAAATCAAATCCCAGAACGACCTTCTAGATATAGGATCAACTCCACTTGTAGGTTCATCCAAGAAAACTATCTTTGGTTTGTGAACAACTGCTGTCCCTAAAGCAAGCCTTTGTTTTATTCCACCTGGAAGAGAACCGGTTAAAAGTTTCTCTTGTCCAGTAAGGTTAGCTGTTCTCAATATCCATTTCATCCTTTCATTTAATTCTTTATCTTCAAGTCCGTAAACTCCTCCGAAAAATTTTATATTTTCCTCTACTGAAAGATCATTATAAAGTGAAAATTTTTGGGACATATAGCCGATATTTTGTTTAACCATATCGGGTTGTGACTTAATGCTGTAGCCGCCAACTGTTGCATCACCGCTTGTGGGTTCAAGAATTCCGCAAAGCATTTTTATTGTTGTTGATTTTCCGGCACCGTTAGCACCAAGAAAACCAAATATTTCACCTTCCTTGACAGAAAATGTAATATTGTTAACCGCTACAAATTTGCCAAAAGTTTTATTTAGATTATTTACTTCTATTGAATACATAAAGATAGAATCCAGAATTCCGAATCAAGAACTCAGTTGTTTGAGTTTCTAATTACATCAGAATATTTAGTTAATAATTTGCTCACTTCAATTATAAGATTATTTAAAATCTCTGAACTACCGTATTCTAAATCGCGTGCTAAAATTAAATAGTATCTGCATTCTTCAAGTGAACCTTGTGCAATATTGAGATAGTTTAATTTATCTTTGTGCCCACGTTTTTTATAACCTTCGGCAATATTTGCCGGAATTGAAACAGCAGCTCTTCTGAATTGAGATGTTAAACCATAAATTTCAGATTTTGGAAATGATGCAGTCATTCTATAAACCTCTGAGACCAATGCATGTGCTTTTTGCCAAACAATCAAATCAGTAAATATCTTTGTTTTTTTCTCTTTCATTTTCTCTCTCATTTATTTTGCTGGATTCTGAATGCTCTATTCTGAGTCCTTTCTTTTCAATACAATTTCTTTCCCACAACTTTATCTAATTTAATTTTTGCTAGTTCATAATCAATGAGCGAATTCATTAACTCAGTTTTTGAATTATAGAAAGATGTTTCCGCGTCTAGTAATTCAGTTGAGTTAACAAGTTGAACAAGATATTTTTCATTTGTAATTCTGTAGTTTTCATCTGCCTGTTCGAGAGATTGCCTGCTCAGATCAACTTTCTTTTTAGCTGATTGGCAATTTAAGAATGCATTATAAACTTCAATTTCAATCGCATCTTCTAGTTGTGATCTACTAGTTTCCAATTGCATAAGGGTATTTTCTGCTTGATCAGTTTTTGATGAATTATATCCCCAGTTCCAAATATCCCAGCTTAATGCAACACCAACGTCCCAAGTATCATCAAACTGATCTTTCTGTGGAAAGATTCTTTGGTTTGGCCGACTGTAATAAAAATCTGAAATTAAATATATTGAGGGATACCATCCCGATTTACTTGCATCTAGTTGTTCTCTCCCGGCAAGTATTTTATTTGATATAGATTCTAACTCAAGTCGTGACATCTTTGCTTGCAATAAAAGTTCATTAAAATCTAATTTTGCATTTTCAGTATATATTTCTTCTTCAGCAATATTAAAGTCTTTTGAAATATCATTACCAATAATTTTATTAAACATTGCTTTTGCTAAAGTTAGAGCATTTTCTGTTTCAACTTTTTTTAGCTGCATTGTAGAATATTGAACTTCAATTTTTAGTAAATCATTCTTGGTGATCAAATCATTTTGTAAAAAATTTTTAGCATCTCTTATATGTGATTCTAAACTTTTAAGATTTTCATCAATCAGTTTATTTGCATTTTGAGCTTTATAAATGTTCCAAAATGAAGAAATAATTTTAAATACCTCTTCGTTTATATCTTTTGAGTATTCAAGTTTTGTAGATTCCATGTTATAATCTGCTGCTGAATGAAGTGAAGATAATTTAAATCCGGTAAATAATGGTTGCTGGAGCGAAAACTTGAAGTTATAACTATTCAAAATTGGTTCTTGAATTGTTATTGGAGTTGGAAAAAATGATGTAGTTATTTCAAATGGAGGTACGTCACTTAATCGCATATAAGAAGCATTAAAACTGAGCTTGGGAAATCTTTGTGATTTTACTTCAGTTACTTTTGCTGAAGCAATTGCAAGCTTTGCATTTGATATCTTTAAAGATTTACTGTTCTCTATTCCTAACTTTATGCTCTCTTCTAGAGAATATGTTTTAGTCTGTGCAAATTGATTCAGTGAAAAAATTATCATTATAAAAATTATTTTCTTCATATTTAATCTCATTTTGTTTCTGAACTTCTTACCAGGTGAATAAATACATTTTCTAATGAAGGTATGTTTATTCGGTGATCGGATATTTCAATATTATTTTTATTTAGTAAGTCTTCAATCTTAATAAATTCATCTTCAGCATTTGATACAACTGTATTAAGTCTATCTCCAAATAGTTGAACATCTAGATGAAGTTTTTCTTTTATTAAATTAGCTGCTTTTCTTACATCGGCACAAACAACTTCTATTACTTTTTTATTTATTGATTCTTTCATTTTTAATGGAGTATCCAGAGTAATAATTTCGCCTTTGTTCATCAGGGCAACTCGATTGCATCTTTCAGCTTCGTCTAAATATGGCGTTGTCATGAAAATTGTAATTCCGTCTTTAAGGAGATTGGAAAGAATTTTCCAAAAGTCTCTCCTAGAAACTGGATCAACACCGGTTGTTGGCTCATCCAAAAAAAGTATTTTAGGTTTGTGAATAAGACTGCAAGCTAGGGCAAGTTTTTGTTTCATTCCACCGGAAAGTCTGCCAGCTTGTCGTTTCCGAAATTCTGTTAAACGGGTAAATTCTAATAGTTCGTCTCTTCTATCCTTAAAATCTTTAATGTTATGGATTTTTGCAAAGAATTCGATATTCTCATCAATTGATAAATCTTCATACAAACTAAATTTTTGTGAAAGGTAACCAATGTTATCTTGGATTGCTTTTTTGTTTTCACCAATTTTTAGTCCCAATAATGAAATATCACCTTTGTCTGCTTTTAATAAACCGCAGAGCGCTCTTATTGTTGTTGTCTTGCCTGCTCCATCTGGACCAACTAATCCAAACATTTCGCCTTTATTGATTGAAAGAGAAATTCCTTGAACAGCCTTTACATCACCATAAGTTTTGTGGAAATCAGTTATTTTAATTATTTCATTCATCTTTTTTAATCGTCTGTATCTTTCAATTCTATTTTTGCATCGGCAGGCATTCCACTTTTTAGTAAAAATTCGGGATTATCAATTTCAACTTTTATTTTATAAACAAGCTTTGTTCTCTCATCTGGAGTTTGAATATTTTTAGGTGTAAACTCTGATTCGGGTGAAATATAAACCACTTTTCCATTGAAAGATTGATCATCAAATGCATCCACAAAAACATCGACTTTTTGATTCAGTTGAATTTTGGGCAGTTCTAGCTCATTAATATAAATATCTAAATTCACCTGACTTAAATCGGCAACCTTTAGCAAAGAAGACATTGGAGCGACACTCTCATTTTTCTCATAGAAAAGTTCAACTACAAATCCGCTAATAGGGGATTTCACATAACAATCATTTATATTTTTCTGAATTACTTTTTCATTTGCCAGTGTCTGATTCAAAGCCGCTTCCGCTTTTTTCAAATCTTCTGGGCGGGCTATATTTTTTATTTTTTTCAGGTTTTCTTTAGCTGCATTATATTGCGATTGAACAAGTTCGAATTTTGCAGATACATCTTCATATTGTTTTTTGGTAATTGTATTTGTTTCTAATAACTTTGTCATTCGCTCTTTATCTTTTTTGGCTTGTTCAAAACTTATCTCTGCCTGATTATACATTGCTTGCGCCTGAGCAACATCCTCTTTTCTTGAACCAGATCTTAAAAGTTCCAATTGAGCTTCGGCACTTTGTCTTGCAGCAGAAGCCTGGAGAAGCTGCAGTCTTAAAATTTCATCATCAATAATTAAAATTGTATCACCTGAATTAACCTTAGCTCCTTCATTAAATTTAATTTTCAGAATTTCACCCGCTACTTTTGAACTTAGTGTTATAAAAGTTGCCTCTATTGTTCCGGTGGCACTAATCGTATTCTCACCATCAGAGTTTCCACAACTTGAAATTAGTAATGAAAGCAAGCATAGAATTACAATTTTCAAAGTCTTCATTTTTTATTTTCCTTTTCAATTTTATTATAAACTTTTATCCCTTCTGCGGTAAGCAATCCTTGAATAATTAAGTCGAAAGTAATTTTGAACGCTTCGTTCATTGAATAGTTATGGTTGATTAAAAAAGTAGGATTTATAATACTCTGTATTGATGAGAGAATGAAAGTAATAATTATATCATTTGGTTTATTAACTATATAACCTTCTTTTTTACCTTGGTTGATAATATTTTCCCAAATATTTCTAATTAACTTCTCCCTAAAACTTTCAACCGTTTTCCATAATTCAGGCATGTGAATTTGAAGATCATAAAGCATTTTTCTATTCATCTTTAAAGATAGTTCAGCAAATAATTCTGACAGTGCTTTCATCTTGAGGATAGCGTTTTCTTGTTCACCGATATTCTTAAGAATTCTACTTTGAGTACTCAGCAGAAATGAATTAACAATAGCCTCCAACAAATTCTTTTTTGATGGGAAATATTTATAAATTGTTTTTTTGCTAATCCTAAGTCCTTTTGCAATTTCATCCATTGTGATTTTGTAAAAACCGGACTTAAAGAATAGATCTTGTGAGTAATTAGATATTTTTTCTTTTTCTTTCATAAACCAGAGAAACTATATTTGTATTTTCAGTTTCCAATATAATGTTTGGAAACTATATTGTCAAGAAAAGTTTCCAAAAATTTAAAGATCTTATATAAAGTGAGCTGACTCGATCACTATTGTGTGGATTTGAAATCTAAAAAAATGTAATAAATACAGGCGATTTTCTACTTATGGGGCAATTTTAATATATCTTCTTTCGGAATAAGTTTTGAAACCCATTTTGGTCCAGAATTTATTTGATATTGGATTTGAGGTCGCAACGTCTAATTCCACTCGAGTTACATTCTTTTTTTTGAACCAGTACTCAGATTCATGAAATAACTTTTCACCTATACCTTTTCTTCTAAGTTTTTCAGTAATAGCCAGATCAAAAATAACTCCATGTCTTCTATCGTTAAAGACCGGAGGTTTAGTTTCGATTTTTGCCAGCAAATAACCGCAAATAACTTCTTCTTCCAAAGCTACAAGAACTAAAGAATTACGATCACTTATTCTTTCTTTGAGAAATTTCAGAAATTTTGAACGTCCTTTTTTTGATCGTTTATAGATACTGTCATATTGCTCATGAAAATCCATAAACTCACACCATAAATCTAGAATTATTTCAACATCTTGCTGTTTTGCATTTCTGGTTATGGTCATAATGTTTTCAGCTTTAAACAAATAATATTTAGTCAGATTATTGGTTTAATTACACAAATAAACTAGTTTCTCCAATTTTTTGGATTAACTCTCCAAAATAGAGACATATCAGTGCAAACTCACCATCCATGAAGATTTTTTGTTTTTCACTAATTGGTAATCCAATTAATTCATCTTCATTTACAAAAGGAGCTAAAATAATTGCAATATTTTTTGTAATAGTAAAAATCTTACTTAATAGAAGATCTGATTCAGGTCTTGTTTGAGAATCCCTAAATCTATAAGTATTTTGATTTTCGTTAAGAGCCCAATCAGGATCAAGAAATGCAGCATCAATATTTTTGGTTTGGTTTAGTATTTTATCATCCAAGCTATTACCTAAAATAAAATCAACTCTTTTTTCTAAGCCAGCTATTTTTATATTATATCTTGCTTGGAGCTGATTTTTCTCGCTAATATCAATTGTAACGACTCTTTTTGCTACATTAGCTAGGGAAATGGTTGTAAAGCCTGCTCCAGTGCAAGTTTCCAATACTATTCTATTTTGAAAACGTTCTGCGATTTTTGAAGTAATTCTTCTATCAATTCCCATGATAAAAGTATCTTCATCAGCTAAATAATTGTCACCAAATTTGTTAATTATTTGCTTTGATTCCATATTTATTGGTAGCCTACTATTGGTCAATCTGGTTCCTTCACTACATGAGAAATTTTAATTGTCATTCTAAAAATTTATTTTCGATAAAAAAAATTATTGCCTAATATTATATACTATCTCTGTTATCTCAATATTCAGCCAATCCCAATCACCACTATCTAATTTCCATGTTGCCTTCATTTTATTTGGAAGGAGTACTCCTTTAAACTCTTTATTTTCTTGAACAGTAATTACCCATTCTTCTAATTTGGAATCTTCTTCTCCGCCAAAATATCTTTGAGCGCTATATCTCTTAAACAACCCATTATTATCAAAATAGAATGTTCCTGTGCCGGAAGTTCCATTAAGTGTTAAAGTTGCCTTTGCGGTTGTATCATCAATTGCTTCCCAAGTAATATTTTCATTTAACGCTGCTGAGGGAAACCAAACTATTTCACCAAGGTATCTTTGAATTGTTCCGGTATTTAATTTGTAGTTATCTTTTGTATCGACTACTGGAATTAACCCCAAAAGTTTAATTAGCATCTCGCCTTTACCACTCATTAACTTATCTCTGCCAACAATTTGTAAGATCGACATCATCTTCATTTTTACTTCCCAAATAAAAGCAGGGCGTTCGGTAGTAAAATATTGAACTGCTTCTGCTTCGTACCAGTCTTCTTGTTCCGGCTTCATTTTCATTAATGCTATTTGCCTTAACTTTACTGTGTTAATAAATGGTTCCCCAATTATACCCGACGCTGTAATCCATTTTTTTATAGCATGTGGAAGATGTGAAATATTATTTTCGCTGACCGTAAAATTTTTACTATAATCAACTTTAGATAACATAGTTTGTATTTCAGAATCAACCATTTGATGAAAATTATAATTTGCATATCCCACAACTGAAGCAATTAGAATAATGATATTTGGAATTGTGCCAAACTTTGAATCTTTCCAAAAATAAAAGATCAATATTTGTGAAAGAATAACACCGATAAATGCAATCAGCCACCAGTATTTATTGTTAAAAGCATAAGAAATGCCCGCCACTACAAAAAGCATAGATGTAATCAACCAAATAAGTCCGGCAAATTTTGGGATTGAAAGCGTCAGTTCCTTAATATCAGAGAGGTTAAAAGCTTTTACAAAACCTAAAGAGTGGATTATTCCGTGCAAGATTGTTAAAACGATCAATATTATTTTCATAGAAATTATTCCATATAAATTCTACGTTGACAATAAAAAATAGTTATTTGTCAAAAATTATGTAATATTTTCTTTTAAATATTACATATTCATTAAAAGTTCAATTTGTGCCAGAGCAGCAGTAACTGCATTTTCAACACGCAGAATACTATCACTCAACTTGTAATTAATAAAACCTTTTTCTTTCATAAAATTGATTTCAAAATCATTCCAGCCTCCTTCGGGACCGGTAGCTAATACAATTTTACTAAAATTTCTAATTGGGGTTTTGTTGAGATAACTATCTGCATTTGGGTGAGCAAGTAAATTAATTTGATATTCGGAATTGATAAACTCGTCTTCAAAAAATTTTTTAAATCTTGAATGAATAGAAATTTTTGGAAGAATGGTTCTCTTTCCTTGGCTTAGTCCTTCAATTAAATAACTAGAATAATTCTTTTCTTCTAAAAGAGGAGAATGAAAATAGCTCTTTTCAACTTTTTCCGAACGAATTAAATACAAATGCTCAACTCCCATTGAAGCGCATGTACTTAGTACTTTTTTTAATGTTTGGGGACGAGGAAGTGCACAGATTAAATCAATTTGAAAAAGTTTTTCTTTGATAGAATTATACTCAACTATTTCAAGTAATGCTGAGTCATCGGATAATTCTTTTATTCTTGCTCTTCCGGTTGGTCCATTTAAAATACCAACTTCTATTACGTCATTGATTTTGGCTTTTAAAATTTTCTTTAAGTGAAGAAATCGTTCATCAGTAATTTTGTATTCGTTCTTTTTCAGAATATCCATTTTAGAAACTATAAGGAGGTTCAATTCTAGTCCAAATTCGTTACCAGGAAAATTACGAAATAATAATTTTGCTTTTTTAGAAATAATTTAATGAATTTGTAAAGCAGTAAATTGATCATATTAAAATTTATTTGATTTTTAGGTCTTGAATATCTAATTTTAATTAAAAGTAATAATATTGTTTTCATATATTTCTTAAAATTACTCGATAAAAATGGAAATAATTATTTTTTCACATATCTTTGCTAACATTGATGACTTTCTGTTTCCTACAATTACAAGCAAACACGTAAATTATAAATTAGAATTATTTAATTAAAAGGTGTATTGATGAAAATCAAATCATTAGTATTATTTATTGTACTCTTACTTTCGGCTAACTCTCTTTGGGCAGGAACCACTGGTAAAATTGCGGGACGTGTTGTAGATGGTGAAACTGGTATGGGATTACCTGGGGTTAATGTTATTGTTGAAGGGACTAATTTAGGTGCTGCAACTGATGGAGATGGTTATTACGCAATACTTAATGTTACTCCAAATACATATATCGTTAAAGCATCAATGATAGGTTTCTCAGAAAAACGTGTTACTAATGTTCAAGTACGAACAGATTTGACTACAACTGTAAATTTTACACTAACGACTGCAGTATTAACAAGTGAGGAAGTTGTTGTGGTTGCCGAACGACCAGTTATTATCAAAGATTTAGCCGGTAGTCATCAATCTATCTCTGGAAAAGATCTTGAAGCTTTACCTGTTACGAGCGTTAGTGAAGCAATTGGTTTGCAAGCAGGTGTATCGGGTGATTTTCAAGTTAGAGGTAGCGGTCAAGGTGAAGTACTTTTTCGAGTAGATGGAATTGCTATGAGAGACGGAAGAAGTAATGAACCGATCTCTGATATTCCACTAAGTGCCATTCAAGAAATATCTGTTCAGAAAGGTGGTTTTAGTGCAGAATATAATAATGTTAGATCAGGAGTAGTAAATGTTGTTTCTAGAGAAGGGAGATGTGGATAAGTATGGCGGAACCATAACCTTTAAAATGAAACCGGCGGCACCAAAACATTTTGGAATATCTCCTTATGACCCCAATTCTTATTGGTTAAGACCATATCTAGATGATGAAGTAGCATGGACCGGGACTAATAATGGGGCTTGGGATCTTTATACTCAACGTCAATATCCTCAGTGGGGCGGTTGGAATGCATTATCGGAAAAGAGCTTGAATGATGATGATCCCAATAATGATTTAACTCCAGAGGCTGCTAAAAGAATCTTTGAATGGCAATATCGAAAGCAGGGTGATATTACTAAACCGGATTATTACATAGATGGTGGTTTTGGTGGGCCTGTACCTTTTGTTTCACAAGCTTTAGGGAACTTAAGATTCTTTGCCTCTTTTAAGAGGGAAAAAAACATGTATTTAATGGAACTATCCAGAGAAGCTTTAACTAATCAAAGTGTTATGTTAAGATTAACTGCAGATCTAAAACCGTCAATGAAATTGACTTTTATGGGGTTGTACGGAGAATTATTTGGAACATCTTCAAATACTACAGGTAACACTGGAATTTTAACTAGTACTTGGGGCGTTGCTAATACGGTTAATACGTCAAGTTTTACTGTCCCTTGGAGAATTTACGCTAATGAATATTATTCACCCTCATCCAGGTATAGTAATACACTTTCAGCAAAATTCACACATGTAATAAATCCAGAAACATTCTACTCAATTCAATTATTAGCTGTGGGACGAAAATATTATACCAATCACGGAATATTTAGAGATACATCTAAAGTGTACGAAGTAATACCAGGCTATTTTGTTGATGAATCACCAATTGGTTTTTGGCCTAATAATTTAACCTCAATTGAGGGTGCTCTTGCATTCGGAGGAGCCGTTAGTACAGCAAGGGACTTCAGTAGAACTACAACTTACTCAGCAAGATTTGATTTTGAAAATCAATTTGATAGACATAATCAATTTAGATTTGGTGGGGAATTTGTCTATGAAGATTTGGATATGGATTTTGGTGCCGAAAATTTTTTCTTGCCTGAAGGAAATATCCGTTCCACCTTCAAACAACAGCCTCTTAAATTTACTGCTTATTTTCAAGACAAACTTGAATTTGAAGGCTGGGTATCAAATATTGGTTTAATAGCCGAATATTCTGATGCAAATAGTAAATGGTACGATATTGACACATATAGTAGAGAATTTTATTCTCAAAATTATAATCCGGATGAAGACGATGCTTTTCTGAATAAAGATGCTGATGGTGTTTTTACACTTAGCCCCAGAATTTCTGTATCTCACCCTATTACAGAAACATCTAAATTATATTTTAATTATGGGCACTACAGACAATTACAGACTTCTGAGAATTTATATAGACTCCAACGTGGAAATAGTAATGAGTTAGTAAGAATTGGTGACCCAAGTTTACCTCTTGCAAAAACTGTTTCATACGAACTCGGATTTGATCAAGCTCTATTCGAAGAATATTTGGTGCGTGTTGCAGCTTATTATAAAGATATTTCTAATGTTGAAAGATATGTTCGTTTTGTAAGTTTTGATGCTAAAGTTAATTATCTTAAGTTAACTAATAATTCTTATAGTGATATTTTTGGGGTTGAAGTTGATCTAACCAAAATGTATGGAAATTGGATTAATGGAAATATAAATTTTGAATACCGTGTTGGTACTTCTGGATATTTTGGCTTTGATGAAAACTATGAAAATCCAGCTGATCAAAGGGAGTACTTAGAACAGAATCCATTAATATCAAAACCAAGACCTCAACCGAGATTTAAGTCCTACATTGATCTGCATACTCCAATTGATTTTGGCCCTAAATTTTTAAACCAGAATGTTTTTGGCGACTGGCATTTTATGTTTCTTTCATATTGGACTGGTGGTCAGTGGTTTACTTGGAATCCCAATAATTTACCAGGTATTGAATACAATGCGCAATGGAACCCGACTTACAACGTTGATTTAAAAATCTCAAAAATATTCCCAATAGAAGAACATTTAGATATTAAATTTTTTGCTGACATTAGTAATCTGTTTAATTTTAAACAATTTTCAAATTTATCTTTCCGAGATGCATTTGACAGAGATTACTATATGAGATCACTACATCTTCCTGAAAGTGTGGCAGGTAATTTGGAATACAATTTTATACCAGGCGATGATCAGCCTGGGGATGTCAGAGCGGTTGGAGCAGAATTTCATCCTATAGAGTGGATCCCTAGTATTTCTGAAAGAGATGCAGCTTCTGTAAATAATGCTGCAATTTATTATGATGCTTCAAGCCAGAAATATATGGAACCAATCAATGGTGAATGGCAAGAAGTAGCAAAAAATAGAATGGACAAAATCCTAGAAGATAAAGCATATATCGATATGCCAAATCAGTCTTATTTTACCTTCCTAAATCCGAGAAATATATTTTTTGGAATAACAATTAATTATAAATTTTAGATGAATGTAACCTACTTTATAATATAGGATTAAATTAGAATGAAAATAAGAAATTTAACATCTGTGCTTTTAGCAATAGTTTTCTTAGTTCCTGCTCATGGCCAGGCATCCAGGTGGCTATCAGTTGGTTCATTACATAGCTGGTATTCATCTTCGGGAAGTGAAATTGAATTAGGCAGAACACCGGGCGTAATTTCGAATCAGCAGGATGGACTTAGATGGCCTGCTCTATATAAATGGCAGGATTGCCAGGCAGCAAAGTCATTATGGATTGGTTCTACTAAATTATAATGATGTAAAAGCCCAAAAGATTTTTAACTATAAAGTTGTCCATATGGGTCCTCGTGTTCAAAATATAAAAAGTGAGTTTATGCCTCTTTAATGACATAGAATTCGAGAACTCTCCAGATAATGGTATAAAGTTGGTCGGTAAATTTGATCATCCAAGAGTATTTGTTGATGGGATTCCTTCTGGAAAATTAGACTTCTTAGATTTTGTCGATGAAATTGATCCCGATTTACCGTGCAGATAGAATGATATATAATGTAAATAATACCGGAATGGGTGTTACAATGACTCGTAAAGTCTACGCGTATAGTCAACAGAACCATGATAATTATTTTATTTATGATTATATCTTCAAAAATACTGGGATCGTTGATGCTGAAGGAACCGTGAACCAACAAACTATTAATGACATGGTAGTATATTTTCAGTATAGATATGCTCCTTCAAGAGAAGGCGGTCCATACGGCTATAATTGGTTACCGCAAAATACTTCATGGGGACGAAGTACTGTAAACGATGTTATCTATGAAAGAAACGGTGAACCATTTCGTGCTCAATTTTCATGGCTAGGTAAACATTCACAAGTTACCGAAGGTAGTTCGATTGGTGGCCCTAACATTGGTGCTGGTTCCTATCAGGCAGATGGTAGGCTGGGAGCTGCCCAATTTGTTGGAACAATCACATTACATGCAGACACAAGCCCAACTGATAATACCGACGATATATCACAACCTATTACAACAGGATATTATGATTCCGACGGTCCGCTAACTTATAATAACGATCAATTTAATGCTGCTTTAATGTCAGAAGAATATTCGTTAATGACTAGTGGTAGACCTGAGCAATCGCACGCTGAACAAGTTGGTGATAATTTTGCCGATCAGTTTGGCCCAACTGGTGGGGGTTATTCTCACGGACAAGGTTTTGGACCATATACATTAGCTCCTGGAGATAGTATTAGAATTGTACTCGCTGAAGCTGTGGCTGGCTTAAATAGAGATTCAGTTTATTCAATTGGAGCAAAGTGGTTAGCTGATAATGGACCATTTATTAATCCAGATGGTTCGACTGCTGGGAACAGGGATGACTATAAGGATTCCTGGGTATTTACAGGAAAGGATTCCTTATTCAAAGCATTTGATAGAGCAAATGTAGTATTTAATAAAAACTTTGAAGTTCCTTCTCCACCCCCACCACCTTCAGAATTTACTATTACTTCTGGAGGTGATAAAATAAATCTATCTTGGAGTAATAATGCTGAAAGTCATCCGGGATTTTCTGGGTATAGAATTTACAGATCAATTTTTCAGCCAGATACAACATTTGACCTTATTTACGAATGTGGTGGTACCTCCGGAAATCCTATTGTAAACGAATATGATGATACTGATCTCCAAAGAGGCTTTGATTACTATTATTATATAACTACGTTTGATGATGGAAGTGCAAATGATTTTCATCCTGGAGTTCCCCTTGAAAGCAGTAAATTTTATACTCTTACTAATTCTCCAGCTTTTCTGAAACGACCTCCGGGGAGTACTTTGGATAAGATAAGAGTTGTTCCGAATCCGTATAATATTCGATCTAGAGATTTACAGTTTGGAAGAAGCGCTCCTGATAGAATAATGTTTCTGGATATTCCCGGGAATGCATTATAAAAATTTATACAGAAAGAGGCGATCTAGTAGAAACAATTGAACATAACGATGGAAGTGGCGATGAGGCTTGGAACTCTATAACCTCTTCACGACAAACCATTGTAAGTGGAGTATATATAGCTACATTTGTAACTCCTAAAGGAGAACAAGCTATAAGAAAATTCATTATAATCCGTTAACCACAAAGGTTTAATACTAAGGAAAATAAAATGAAAAAGTATAATATCTTAATTGTCTCAATTTTAGTAATAATATTTTTTGGTTCTCAAAGCTCGTATAGCCAAGATAATACTAAAATTGCACAAACAGGATTTCAATTTTTAACTGTTGGTACTGATGCAAGAGCAACTTCTCTTGGGGAAGCTTATACTACTAAGGAGGGTACATCAAACTCCTTGTTTTATAATCCTGCTGGAATGGCCAGATTAGGCAGCTTTGTGGACCTGTCATTAAACCGAATGGAATGGATAGCAGATATAACTTATTTATCTGGAACATTAGGTTTTGGCATTGAAGATGGTAAATATGGAATCTTTGGTTTAAGTTTTCAGTTTGTTGATTATGGAGAATTTCTATTTACTAGAGTTGCCCCAACTGAATCCGGTTACATTGATATTGACGGATTCCCTGAACCTTACTCATTTGCAATTGGTTTAGGATATGCTAAAGCTTTATCTGATAAATTTTCAATTGGTGGTCAAATTAAATATGTGACCCAAAATTTAGGGAAAAGCTATTTACCAGGTTTAGATGGTGATGGCCAAACAGTATTAGGTGAAGAAAAAGAATATGAAATTGGCGTGCTGGCTTTTGATTTTGGAACAATGTATAAAACAGGTTACAAAAGTCTGGCATTTGGAATGTCGGTTAGAAATTTTTCGGAAGAGGTTAAATATGAAAAAGAAGGATTCCAGTTACCATTAGTTTTTAGAATCGGTATATCAATGAATTTAATGGATTTTTACGAAGAATATCAAGAAGATCATTCATTTATATTAAGTCTAGATGCAGCTCACCCAAGGTCTCATCCAGAGTTTGTTTCTGTTGGTGGAGAATACGAATTCATGAATATGGTTGCACTAAGGATTGGTTATACCTCCGGACAAGATCTTTATGATTTAACGTATGGGTTTGGTGTTAGTAAATTTGGTTTAGAAGTAAATTATTCCTATACAAATTTTACTGATTTTGATGATGTTCATAGAATATCACTTGGGTTTGGAATGTGATTATTTAAATTCACTTTAATACGGCGGTGAGTTGAATTTTAAAATATTTAAGAAAGTCAAAATGCATAAAGCATTATTTAAACTTCTGGTGATTACTCTATTGAGTAATTCATTTAGTTTTGCTGGTACTTCCGGCAAGATAACTGGTAAAGTTACTGATGCGGAAACCAATGTTGCATTACCTGGTGTAAATGTTGTTATTCAAGGGACAAATATTGGGACATCTACTAATGGGAACGGTGAATATACAATTCTTAATGTTCCTGCCGGATTTCATACGCTTTCGTTCTCAATGATTGGTTATGCAAGGTATAGAGTGGAAAATGTTAGAGTCTTGATTGATCTAACAACAAATATTGATGCCCAATTAAAAATTGAAGTTTTGGTTGGCGAGGAAGTTGTCATAATAGCTGAACGACCTATTGTAGCCAAAGATGTTTCAAACAGTCAAATGAATATTAGCGCGAAAAATATTGAAAATCTACCAGTTCAATCTGTGGGGGCAGTTTTAACTCTACAGGCTGGTATTGAGCAAGGAAGCAGTGGAATATTAGTGAGGGGAGGAAGTTCTAACCAAACAATCTTTATGGTAGATGGATTGTCACAAAATGATGAGCGTTCTAATATACCTTATACTGGTGTTAGCTTGAGCTCAGTAAAAGAGATACAAATACAGACTGGTGGCTTTAATGCAGAATATGGAAATTTAAGGTCGGGCCTAGTCAATGTTGTAACTAAAGAAGGTGGTCAAAATTACAGTGGAACCATTTTTCTAAGATATGGTCCTGCAGCAAAAAAACATTTTGGGCTTTCCATCTTCAGCCCTTATTCTTACTTTAATCGCCCTTATTTAGATCCTGAAGTAGCTTATACAGGCACAAACAATGGGGCTTGGGATTCTTATACTCAGAAACAATATCCCACATTTGAAGGTTGGAATTCAATTTCAGAAGCCACATTAAATGATAATGATCCTAATAATGATTTAACACCGGAAGGGGCAAAAAGATTATATGAATGGCAGCATAGGCGACAGGGAGATATAACTAAACCTGATTATGTAATAGATTTTGGATTTGGAGGACCACTTCCTTTTGTTGGCGAAATGCTTGGGAACTTAAAGTTCTACCTTTCTTTCTTCAAAGAAAAAGATGTATTTATATTTCCTCTCTCAAGAGATAGCTACGATGAGCATTATACACAGCTAAAATTAAATTCTGATCTCTCAAAAGATATGCGTTTGGTCTTTTCAGGTCTTTACGGTGAAACTAAATCTGTTTCTCCATATAGTTGGACAACAACTCCAACAGGCTATGTTCTAAGATCCGATTCTGAAATTGCCGATCTACTAAATAGTAGTGCTGGGAATAGCGTTTTGTACATGCCCGGTTATTATAGCCCCAGCACAATTTACAGAACAATAGGAAACGTAAAATTCACTCATGTTCTTAGTCAGAACTCATTTTATGAAGTAAAAGCACAGCACAAACAGAGTTATTATAAAACATTTGAATTGGGCTTAAGAGATACTAATAAAATATACGAACCGGTCCCAGATTACTTTGTTGATGAAGCTCCTTATGGTTACTGGGGTTACGGAACTACTGGAATTGATGGCATGTCTATGGGTGGCTGGATGAATTTAGGCAGGGATAACAGCAAGATTTCAACTTCATCTTTAGAATTTGATTTTACAACACAGCTCAACCAGCAAAATCAAATTAAAGGGGGTTTAGAATTTATATATAATGATTATGATATAAACTCTGGTACGTTCAGTCCGTCTTTTACTACATGGACTAGAAGTATGATTTACCAAATCTCACCATTTAGAATTGGAGCATATTTACAAGATAAACTTGAGTTTGAAGGTTTTATAATGAATGCTGGACTAAGATTTGATTATTCAGCTCCAAATGTATCTTGGTATGTATTTGAAGACTATGATAAAAATTTGAGTGCTGGTTATGGTAATGATATTGAAGATATTCTACCAACGAGTAAGACAGATGGTGAATTATATTTAAGTCCTAGACTCGGCGTTGCTCACCCTATTACGGATGATTCGAAATTATATTTCAACTACGGTCATTTCAGATCCGAAGCAGCCTCTTCTTATAGATTTAGATTGCAAAGAGAATCAAATGGACTAGTTACATCAATTGGCGATCCAACTCTAGAACTGGAAAAGACAGTTGCATACGAACTGGGCTATTCGCAAAACTTTATGATTTATTCCTGTTAAACCTATCAGCATATTACAAAGATATAACAAACCAGCCTGGATGGGTCTACTACCAAAACTTAACTCATCCGTTCAATACAATCAAGCTGCCAACAACAATTATCAAGACATACGCGGATTTGAAATAACCATATCAAAAACAAGAGGTGATTGGATAAGTGGATTCTTAAATTATACTTATCACGTTGAAACATCAGGTTATTTTGGTTATACAAGATATTATGAAGATCCAGTAGAACAACGAAATTATTTGACACTAAATCCTCAGCAGGAAAGACCTTTGCCAAGACCATTTGCAAGAGCTAATATTGAGATTTTATCACCAGAAAAATTTGGACCTCAAATAAATGATTATTACCCATTTGAACAAATTAGCCTCAATATCCTAGCTGAATGGAAAACGGGAAGTTATGAAACATACAATCCGAATAGTATTACCTGGGATTCAAAATAATGTTCAATGGGTGGATTGGTTTAATGTAGATTTAGACTCTCTAAAGGTTTTCGATTTGGAATGGTTTGATTTGCAAGTCTATTTAGATGTATCCAATACGTTCAATCACAAACAATTAAATTTTGCTGGTTTTGCAGATAATTTTGATTATCAAAATTATTTAACCTCACTTAAATTTCCCTTGGGAAGAAGGGGAAGAAAAAGGAACTGATAAAATTGGAGATTATAGATCATATAATACTAAATATGATCCACTTGAACCAAATCCAAATAATGATCCGGAAATTCCAAAAAGAAATGATAAACGAAAAGAAAGTAAATCTTATATAGATATGCCAAATATTAGTTCATTTGCTTTCTTAAATCCAAGAAAATTTACTCTTAGGAATTAAAATTGATTTTTAATAATTGACTTTATGAAAAATAAAAAATATTACAGATTTATCATAACTGGCATAGTTGCAATATTACTTTCCCAGTCACTTACATGCACAAGTGCAGGGAACTGAAAAACGCTATGTGCGTATTGGTTCATTACAAAGTCATTTTTCTGCATATGGCTCAGAACGAGCTTGGAATAATTCCTATTATGAAGGATTAAGATGGCCTGCTGATTATCCTTTTCAAGATAACTGCGTTATCAAGAGATTTTGGGTTGGGGCTGATGATTTTACTGATGAGCAAAATGAACATTGGGAAAAGTATGGTCTCTATTTTGCGGCAGATTATGTTGGTCAATCTCTATTCCCTGTTGAATTAAAGCAAACAGCAAAATTTGAACCAACACAAATTCTTGTAGATGGTAACAATCTTTCGAGTAGATATTTAACTGATATTGATGAATACAATCCCGATCAGATTCCAGATAGAATAATCACAAATATTGTTAATACCAGAATTGGACTAACAATGAAAAGGGAAATCTGGGCGTTTAGTCAGGAATACCATGACAATTATTTTATTAAAATATTTACATTTACCAATACCGGTAATACAAATTACGATGACAATATTGAATTGAACGCTCCACTCAAAGGAATAAGAATTGGCTGGGGAACTAGATATAGCGTTTCTCGAGATGGAGCAACAAATATTGGTGGAACACAGTCATACGGTCGTCACATGTGGGTTACAAAAAGAGGTGAAAATTATGCTGACCACATGCAAATGAATCAATAACTGAAGCTAACCCAATTGTTGATTGGATAAGATGTGGATTTGGCTGGGCTGGACAATCAAGTACGAATACTTTTGATAATGTTGGTGGGCCGGATGTTAATGGAAATGGTCGTTTAGCTGCACCTCAGCATGCTGGCGTTGCATTTTTACACGTTGATAATAGTGCTACTGATAGTTCCGATAATCCTAATCAACCTGCTGTACTTGGCTGGCATGCGGGAGATACATATCCAAGTCTTGGAGATATGCAGAATGTTGCACCGATGATTCAATTATATTCAATGTTGTCGGGTAATCCGCACAAGGGACTTGGTGGAACGAATAGAATGTATGAAACTATTGTCAAATTCAATAACTGAAAAAATTGATCCCCATACTATTCACAATGATGAAGGGTGGAACAAATATCTGGGCGAATTACGGACCATATGATCTTCAACCGGGAGAAAGTATTGTTATTGTAGAAGCTGAAGGTGTAAGTGGAATAAACAGACAACTATGCGAAACTATTGGCGCTAGATGGAAGCAAGCTTATGATGACCAAAGTGATGCGGTCCTTTTGACTTGCCTGATGGAACAACAACTGCTGATGAAGATGTTTATAAAAATACATGGGTATTAACAGGAAAAGATTCGCTTTTACAAACATTTGGAAGGGCAAAACGAAATTTTGATTCCGGTTTTAATATTCCCCAACCACCGCTTCCTCCAACGGTTTTTGAAGTAAATTCAGGTGGAGATAGAATTAGTTTATCATGGACCGCAAGTCCATCTGAATCTGAGTCTAATTTTGGCGGTTATAAAGTTTTTAGAGCAATTGGCAAACCAGATACCGTATTTAGCGAAATTTATCAGCTAACGCCGGAAATTATAGTTTTGATGATATAACAGCAATTAGAGGATTTTCCTATTATTATTACATTACCGCATTTACGGATGGAAGTCTAAATACATCTGGAGAAACTAATCCAACCGGCTCATTGCAAAGCAGCAGATTTTACACTAAAACTAGTGAACCTGCTTTTCTTCAAAGACAAGCTGGAAACAATTTAGATGATATTCGGGTAGTTCCAAATCCTTATAACATAAGGCTTTCCAGGGATTTACAATATACTGGTGAACCGGATAAAATTATGTTTTTAGACATTCCAGGATATTGTAAGATAAAGATATATACAGAAAGAGGCGATTTGGTTGATGAAATTGATCCATAATAACGGAAGTGGAGATCAAGCCCTGGAATTCTCTTTCATCATCAAGACAAGTGATTGTAAGTGGTGTTTATTTAGCACATTTTACAGTTTTGCAAGATCACTATGATCCAGATACTGGAAATAAAAAATATAATAAAGGCGACACTGCTATTAGAAAATTTATTGTAATAAGATAAGACCAACAAATGATAATAAATATTGTAATTTTAATATACTTCTAAGGAGTAAAAAGATGAACCGCATGTTAATGAAATTATTGTTGCTCTCAGCATTCATTTTATATTTTACAGGGTGCGAAAATGAATACCCGGATAGTATTTACAATTCGAGTGCGTCCTTTAAGCCCAACCCCGTAATTACGTCCATTCTCCCTGATCTTGCTTATGCAGGAGTTGATACATTAGAAATTACTGGTCAAAATTTTTCGACAAACCCGGAGGAAATGGCGATATTTTTTAATGGTCAAAAAGGTGAAATAGTTTCTGCAACTCCTACAATGATCAGAGCAGTACCGGCAAATATTATAGGTGATTCCATAAAAATTCAACTTAGTGTTGATGGAGCCCTTGAATTCGCATTTTTTGATAAATACGTTCTTGAGCCTATTATGATTCAATTACGGCAGTTTTGATGAATTTGATGATATTTATGGATTGGAATGCGACACAGAAGAAGAATGTTTATGCTTCATTACGCGGAAAGAAAATTGAGAAAATTGACCAAAATTTAGAACGATCAATTTATGTTGAAAATTTACTCTTAGACAAAACAAGTCAGATTTTAAGGGGTCCCGCCGGGGAAATTTACTACTTAAATGGAGTTAGATTCTTACTTAAATATGACCCAAGTGTAGGTGATGATGCACTTTTTGCCCAATTGCCAGGAAATGCATGGGATTTAGATTTCGATTCAAGATTTAAATATTTATGCCGGTGGAGGCGGAAAAGCAGTTTATAAAGTAACCCCAGACCTAATAAAGTTATAAGTACTGTAATGGATTACCCTGATGTTACAATTCAAGCAATTAGAGTTTTTAATGATTATGTTTATGTTGCGGGAAAGTATTCTGGAACTGACCCAAATACACCGCTTGATGGTGTTTGGAGAAATCAAATAGATTGCTGGTTCCGAAACTCTTGGGCGCAACCGAGCAAATATTTGATTTTGACGCTAATTATCCGGGTTTTGAAATTCAATCGATGGAAATTTCTGCAGATGGAGAGCTATATTTAGGTACCAATGCTCCGGTTGGAATTATTGTAGTTCAGCCTAACGGCTCATTTGCGCCTCTTTATCCTGGTGTTTTAAGTCCAAGTATCTACGCAATGACCTGGGGTAACGCAGAATTTATTTATGCTACTAAAAAAGATTTTTGTAACAAAAGATGATGGAAGTGAAAAAGAGGTTTCAAGTATTTTAAGAATTAACGCCAGAAAGAACGGAGCACCACATTTTGGCAGACTTTATATATTTAATAATTTATTTTAATAAAAATTATTAGTTATTTTAATGAATATAATTAATCATTCACACACACAAGGAGGCACAATGAAAAGAATGACAACATTCTTTTTGAGCATATTTCTACTAGTTGGAGTATTAAATGCTCAAACTTTTGACAAAACTTTCCTAGACTTGAACTACGCACTGGAACAGTCAGACGCAAGTGGTAGTTCATGGAGTTGCAGTTGCACCAGACGGAAATGTTTGGTTTGCAATTTATGGCGCAATGATGGAGATACTATTTACCACTGCTGGTGATACTCTTGGTCTAAGACCAGTTTAGGTTTTAGATCCTACTACCAGGCACATGTTTCATTTTCACCAATCAGATTTTTAACATGGCCGGATGGAACAATCGATACAATGGTTAATCGTCGCAGAGGGATTGAAGTTGATAATGATGGTAATTTATTAATGACTGGCTTGGGCTAATACTGTTGTAAGAGTTGACTATCAAACAGGAAAACCTATGATAAATGGATTGCTCCATAACAACTGGTCATTGACCGAAGCTGTTCAATCACCTGCAGATGGCAATATTTATGTATCGTCATGTTGTTCCAAGTGGTATACCAATCTATACTGTTTGATACTGATTTAAACTTCGTTGGTAATGCTGTTGATTCTGTATTTCAATATTAATAGAACGTTTGAAATTAGTGCAGATGGAAAAGATCTATTATACAGGTTCAATTTATAATGGTGTTGGTATCAGACATGTTTCATAGTGATGCTACCAGGTTTAACTCCATTTACACTAGTTAAGGTGATTTTGGAAACTTCACGACTGATCAAGGTGACGAAATCAAAATTATGGCCAAGTTGTTTAGATTTTGGTCCCGATGGATTTTGTGGGCTGGTAACGTTAGATGATGGTGAATCTGGTGGAAATGGCAAAGGATCACAATGGTATGGTTTTGATGTTAACAGGAAAGTATTGGTTAGCAGCAATAGGTGATCCATTAGGTGATTAAATGCCTGGTGGATTTTATAGACCTAGAGGTGCTGCATGGTCTCCTGACGGCACAAAAATGTATTTAGCTGATTTTAATTATAATAAAGTTGTTGTTTATAATTATGAACCTTATGTTATTCCTGATTCAATTGACTTGTCTGTTACTTATCAAGTTGATATGGAACTTGAGATCTTAAAAGGTAGCTTTGACCCTGCTACTGACACAGTAGAAGTAAGAGGCGAATATTTTGGCTGGGGAAGTGAAGCTCCTGATATGCAGTTCAAAGTGCAGTAAATCCAAATGTATTTGAATGGACTGAAACACAAAGAGCTACAGTTGGCGATAACTTACCACCTTACAAATTCTATTATACACCAGGTAACTGGGAAGGTGGAGATAATAGAGTTCCAACTGTTACACAAGCTGATTATGATGCTGGTTTTAAAGTTGTTGCAAGAGCATTTAATGATGCTACTTTAGATGATGTTATTAACCAAGACTGTACAATACTCTTTACAGTAGATACAGAAGGTGCGATTTCTGCAATAAATAATACAGCATTTACAACTGTAAACACAGTTCATATTACAGGAGCAGTTCAACCGCTTAGATGGCCAGATGGCGGATGGCCTGATTCTCAGTTAGACAGAATGATTCCATTATTTGATGATGGAACTAATGGTGATGAGACAGCCGGTGATGGAATTTTCTCAGGAAACGTTACATTCCCTCAATATACCAGTTTTAGAATTCAGTACAAATATGGAATTAACTATGGTGATGCAGCCAATAATCAAGGCGGCAATGATAATGAGAATGGTGTAGGTGCAGATCACTTTATAAACTTATCTGCTATGATGGCATCAGCTAAGGTAGAAAATGTATTTGGTACTATGGGTGACCATGAGTTAGTTGATGTTGTTACAGCAGGTGGCGGTGACATGTCAGTTACTTTTGAACCTGGTGAAAATGGAGCAGATTGGACATGGACCACTTTTGCACCTGATGGTGCACCATGGGCAGTCATTGCAAATCCAGATATGACAGAACCCAATACTTCAGGCAATGTTTTAGAGTTTACAGCAAGTTTCCCAGGTGATCCATGGGCTGGAATGTTTTCAGATGATATTGGAGAGTTCACTTTTGATGAAACCAATGCCATAGTTAGAGTTATGGTCTGGAAACCGGTTATTAGTAATTTTGGTGTTAAATTTGAAGGTGCAAGTCCTGCAGTTGAGAAGTTGATTCCAAATACTGTAACAAATGGTTGGGAGGAATTAACCTATGACTTTAGTGACCAAATTGGCAATACTTTCAATCGACTTGTATTCTTACCAGATTTTGGTCCTGACGCCAGAACACAAAATAATGTGTTGTATATAGACAATCTTACTTTCTCAGATATAGGAACTGACGTTGATGTCTTACCAAACATATTACCAAATGGTTATGCGTTGGATCAAAACTATCCAAATCCGTTTAACCCAACTACTCAAATCAGATTCCAATTAAAGAATCAAGAAGATGTTACATTAAAAGTTTATAACATGTTAGGCCAAGAAGTAGCTACATTATTGAATGAAAAAATGTCAGCTGGCGTATACGATGTAAACTTTGATGCATCACAACTATCAAGTGGTGTTTATGTTTATACACTTAAAGCTGGTAAATTCTTTGATTCAAAGAAAATGACTTTATTGAAATAATATTTAGTCATAATCTGTTTTTCAAAGTCCGGTCCGTCTTTATGACGGAACCGGACTTTTTTTGTTTTATTCAACATTATTCGATTTATTCTAAAATTGCGCAGATCATTTGTGTCATATTTGATAAAACGAAAGTTCGAATTCTCTTAACCTTTATGCTATGAGATCTTTCAGTCGCTGCTCTCCTTCAAGATGACAAATAGTAGCATTTGTCGACCAATTAATTTCAAATTGTTATTTAGACTTCCCGATTTATCAGGGTGAGAAATATCTAAACTCAGTTGTTACGAGATCTCTCCTCAGTTTTATCATCGAGATGAGAATTCTGTTTTTGTCATTCCCAACTTGATTGGGAATCCAGAAAAAAGAAGATTCCGGATAATTTCTTTCGAAATTTCCGGAATGACATGTATTGTTTTGTCATTCTTGATGGCCAAAGGCCTGTTCGAATCCCCAATTTTTCGGAGGGAGAAATCTCTAAATCTGAAAACTACTTCAGTTTTATTATATTTAGGTAGTATATGAAAAAAACAAAAGTAAAAATTTGCTGTATTAAAACTATTGAAGAAGCTGAATTGGCTATCTCGTTTGGTGCATCGGCAATTGGATTAGTTTCAGAAATGCCAAGCGGACCTGGTGTTATTAGTGATGAATCAATCATTGAAATTTCTAATTATGCTTCTGGTAAAGTTGATACTTTTTTATTAACATCAAAGCAAGATTCTGATTCAATAATTCAACAGTTAAAAAAGTATAAAACGACCACAGTACAAATAGTTGATAAACTTACTAATGGAAGTTATTCTGATATAAAACTGGCTTTACCCAATATTAAAATTATTCAAGTTTTACATGTAAATAATGATATTAGCATTGACGAGGCTAAAGAAATTGAAAATGAGGTTGATGCAATTCTTTTAGATTCAGGTAATGATAAATTATTTATTAAGGAACTTGGTGGAACAGGCAGAACGCATGACTGGTCAGTAAGTAAAAGAATTGTAGAAACGGTCAATATCCCAATATATTTAGCTGGCGGATTAAATCCCAGCAATGTTGCTGAAGCAGTAAAAACAGTTAAGCCTTATTCCGTTGATGTTTGCTCGGGAGTGAGAACAAACGACAAACTGGATAAAAACAAATTAACCAAATTTTTTAACTCATTGAATTCAATAAATTAAAATGAAAAAATCCATTCTAATAGTACTTTTTATAGTGCTTATGTCAGTTATTATTTATTGCAATTTATTCAATAATAATAAAAAAGCAACAGCAACCAATCTAACTCCGGTTGAAGAATTAAAAGTAAAGGTCCCTGAACCCTCAGGGCTCTATTTCGATACTATAAATAAGACTCTCTGGACAGTAAGCGATGATAATAGTACAATATATAATCTTGATCTAAAAGGTAATACTTTAAGTACAATTAAAGTTGATGGGTATGATTTAGAAGGTATTACTTCTTTAAATGATACCGTTTTGGTCACTGTTCTTGAACAAGATCGCGAAGTAGTATTTCTTAATAAATCTGGTAAAGAAATAAAGAGATTTACCGTTGATGTTAAAGTGAAAAGAAATCAAGGTTTAGAAGGAGTGACGTTTAATAAAAGTGATTCAACATTATTTATTATTACAGAAAAAAATCCAGGACTTTTAATTAAAGTTGATCTAAACGGGAAAATATTAAATAAAACTAAATTAAAATTTGCTTCGGATTATTCAGGATTGCAATATGCAGAATATGATTCTTCTTTATATATTATTAGTGATGAAGATAAAGCCATTTTCAAGTGCAATTTGGATGGAACTGTTTTGGAGAAGTATAAGATTAAAATTAAGCAAATTGAAGGTATTGCAATTGATAGTGAAAATTCAATAATGTATATAATCTCCGATCCTTTAGAAAAATTATTTGTATTTCACCTGCCATGAAAAAATTTTTATTAACAATATTTGCGGTTCTGTTTTTAGTTTTTCTCTTTCTTTTCTGGGGTGGTTCGGTATTTACGAAGATGAGTATTAATAATACTGTAAGTGATCTTAGAGATTCAATTGATTTTAATAATAAAGAATTATTTACCTATAGTGAAATCAAAAATCAGCCGGAACTAATTAAAAATTATTTTACAAGCGCTATTGCGGATTCAACGAATAAACCAAAATTTATAACTGTAAAACAAAAAGCAGAGTTCAAAACAGATGTGAAATCAGAGTGGAAACCTATAACTGCTGTTCAATATTACACAACAGACTCACCAAATTTTTTATGGGCTTCAGAAATGAAATCCTCCAATTTTTTCTGGGTTAATGCAATTGACAGTTATATCAATGGAAAAGGTAATATGTTGATTAAGCTCAACAGTAGCATCACCGTAGCAGATTCTTGGGGAATTGAATTAGATAAAAGCGGTCTATTCAGATATATCTCAGAAGCAGTATTATTCCCGACAAAATTACTCCCATCCCAAAACTTACTTTGGAATATTTTAGATTCAAATACTGCTGAAATAAAATTTACTGATGGTGAATTATCAGTTGTAGCAAAGTTATTTTTTAATTCAGAAAATTTAATTAGCAAGATAGAAACATTCGATAAATACAGAGCTTTAGAAGAAGGTTATGAAAGATCCATGTACACAATTTATTTATCGGAATATAAAAAGTTAAAAGGATTTATGATACCAACCTATATTGAAGCTGAATGGGATTTGAAAAGCGGTAAGTTTATGTATGGTAAATTTAGTATAGTAAATATTGAGTATGAATAATGAATTCTAATCAAATTATTTCTGACCTAAAGAAATTAAAGAACCTTTCCAATATAGAGGGAATGGCACGCTTTGGAATTAACCCGAATTCTGCTTTGGGAATCTCAATTCCACACTTAAGGAAAACCGCAAGAGAGATTGGTAAAAATCACAAACTTGCATTAGATTTATGGAATTCAGGCATCCACGAGGTAAGAATTTTAGCTACAATGATTGATGAGCCGGAGAAAGTTACAAAATCGCAAATGGATAAATGGGTGAAGGATTTTAACTCGTGGGATTTATGTGATCAATGCTGTAATAATTTATTTGGCAAAACCCCCTTTGCAATTGAGAAATCTTTTCAATGGGCTGAAAGAGAGGAAGAATTCGTAAGACGTGCCGGCTTTGTATTAATGGCAGTATTATCTGTTCATAATAATGAAATGAATGATGAACAGTTTATTGCCTACTTTTCAATAATTGAAAGATATTCAGTTGATGAGCGAAATTTTGTGAAGAAAGCTGTTAATTGGGCTTTGCGTCAGATAGGTAAAAGAAACATCAATCTGAATAAAGAAGCCACTAATGTTTGTAATAGATTATTAGAGTCAAATTCCAAATCAGCAAAATGGATTGCAAATGACGCACTAAGAGAATTAACATCTGAAAAAGTACTAGGTAGATTGAAAAGCAAAAAGGAGAAAATTAAATGATCAATGTAATTGAAACAGAAAACGAAAAACCTATTTGTCCACATTGCGAAAAAGAGTTAAATAATATTCTAGCACAAAAAGGATCATCTTCTTTTGGTGTTAGATTTATTTATTTCTGCGATAAGTGTAAAAAAGTTTTAGGTGTTTCTCACCGAAAGGGATTTTGGATGGGATAAAATTAAACTATTACGTAAACCACAATACAAGTTGTGGTTTACTTTAAGTTCTAATCAACACTTAACTCAACTAGTTTTGAGTTAACGCCTGGCACAACAGCAACTTTTCTAGTTAACTCTTGTTTTTGTTCATCTGTACCATAAAGTTCAAGAATTAGCAATCCTTCATCTGAACAGTTTTCTAAAACGCCGTCATGAATTCCTAATCGAGTTTTAATAATACAGCCCCAAGCTGTTAATATTTGCTGCACTTTAACTGCATCTTCTTTTCGTTTCCCAATTAAAATCAGCAATATCGACTTCTTCATGATATCTCCAATTATTTTATGATTATTAATTAAAATTAAATTAAAAAGATATGATTATCAAGTTTCACATTATTGAGGTGAATTTAATTACGAGGGGAATGTGTAATTATTAAAAAAAGATCGGGTTGTTTCAAATGTGTTTTAGTTTGTCACTCTGAACTTGATTCAGAGTCTTGATCTTAAAATCTATTCCCTTTCAAAGATTCTGAAATAAATTCAGAATGACACACTTGAAACAACCCACTAAATATTAATCAAAAAACAGACTCATAGAAAGATATGCAAATGTTGCACCGCCACCAGCAAGATTGTTCAATCCTTGTCTAAGCACATCACTATTTACGGTACCATCAAGTGAAAGGTTGCCTAACTTTAAGCCTAAACCAACATAAGCACCAGTTGGGCCATAAAATGTTTGACTAGATTCATTTCCTCCATCGGTTTCTGAGGATATTGTTCCCGTGAGTGAAATGTATCCAAATCTTGCATATAACCAATCAAGCATTCCCCATTCAGCTCCTAAATTCCAAGCAGGGAATAAAGTTGTAGAATTTGTTGTTTCAGGATCACCATTATCATTAATACCAATAGTAGCGAAAGAGGGACCGCCTGCAAATAAGAAATCACCGCTTTGATAGGAAATACCAACACCCAAAATAATTATTGAAGTTGAGGGTAAATCATTTGAAGTTGTTCCGCCCCCTGCGTCTGGAACATCAGCACTTCCACTGGAAGTTGCAAAAGTAAATGTTGGTACCACTTTAAATTTTGAAGATAATGTATAGAAAGCTCGTGCATTAACACCAAGATTAGTTTGGCTTACACTTGTCTCATTTCCGCCGGCGGGATTATTTGAAGCACTAACTAATTGGATTGACGCCCCAAGATCTAATAATAACCCACTACCCATTTTTCCTAAGAAACCAAAATTAAATCCAAGTTGACTAGCAGTTCTTTCACTGGAATTGCCCCCTGCTGGATTTGTTTCACTTGAAGTGCCGGCATAAGCAAATCCAAATCCAAATTTATTACTTCCTTGCTTATAAGAAGCCATAATTTCTAGATTATTATTCATCGGAATAATTCCAGCACCTGTTAATCCATTTAATTCATTAACAATACCGCCGGGATCAATATTTGCAATTGAAAATTGACCACTAAAATCGTTTCGTGTTAATAATGCCCCTAAAGTTAAATTTGGAGCTACTTTAAAATTTGCACCAATAAACTGACCAGCACCATCGTTACCAAAAGCGGTTTGAGTAGAACCTAGATCGCCAAATATAAAATTATCATAGTCGGCACCCCAAGCTGGGTTAAGTGTCATGTAAAATGGATCAATAACGTATGGATTTTGTCCCATTGCTTGTAAACGTGCAAATCCACCAGTTTTTTCTACAGTGGATGCTGTTTGACTAAATTGAACTGAAACAAATGTAAATAAAAAAATTAATAGTAGACTTAAAAGTTTTTTCATATTAGCTCCTTTCAGCTTTTATTAAATTTAAATAGTTAAAAATTCTAACAATCACCTGTAATATTTGGGTTAAGTTTAATTTTAAATCCTTTCTTACTCAAATCTACAGGAAATATGAATTGACTGTTTTGAATCTTTAAAAAAGCTAATAATCCTTGAAATCCTTTCATTGTACCTCCTTGATTTATTTTAATTGATAGTTAGTTAAATTATTCTTCTGAAACAATTTCAAATCTTTTTAGAAACACAAAACGTATTACTTCTACAGAAAAGAGAAAAATAATATCTTCATGCTTTGTAAACTTTTTAGTTGCACTATCAAAAAGTTTTTGAATATTAATGTAAATTATTTTTAACTGTTCTTGATCCAAAAACTGATTGATGTTTTTTTCAGACCAACTGTTATCAGTTCCATATTTTTTATAAAACCCAGACATAACCAATGTTTCTCTACCTACCGATAAATCAGATGCAGCATCACCAAGATCATCCTGTATTTGATTTATTGCTAGTATACTAAGAAAACCGTCCACGATATCTTCAATCTTTTTTTGATCAAGATCAATATATTGGAAAACTACTGCAAATAGAGAAATTAAAGGTGAAGTTTTATAGCCAAGAATTTTAGCATCATCCCAATTAAAAGGACATTTTTGCCAAAGACTATTCTTTTCTATATATTCAACTTCATCGTACTTCTTTAGATAATAGTTTATTGTTTTAAATGTATCAACTGTATTGAATTCATCAACAAAAATTTCTTCGAAAGAACGGATTAGAAAATCGCCTAAAAATAAATAATCACTATTATCTTCTTCGTTATCAGAGTAAATATCAAGAAGTCTATAACCCATCATTCCCATAAATTCGGCTCGAAGCAGCAATTTTAATTTTTTGGGAGGGATATCTATCTTATTAAACCAGATCCAAAATAAAAACATCCATGAATATGTATTTACAGATCCTTCATAATAATAGTTTGATTTCAACTTCTTAGCTTTTTTACTATCGTTTTTGCACATCGGAAGATAATTATCTACAATAATATCTATTTCATTTCTGTATAATTTTGTAAAGTTATCGAAGGAATAATTTTTTAATAAATAAGGGATTATTGCACTAAGTGGTCGTTCGGTTGTTGATGATAGCTTGGAAAAATCATATTCTTCGATTTTTTTGTAGAGCTTGAGAGAGTAATCAAAAAATTCCATTTATCAATTTTATATTTGATTTTAGAAAAAAGATAAATAAAGCTTATTAAAGCTAAACTATTCGATTAACAAAGTCAATATAAATAAGTTAGATTATTTTATCTAATAAAATACATTAAGTTGATTTAACATGTTTATAGCATTTATTCAATATTTTTTATATTAGAACCCAAGCTATCTTTTTGTAATTTCTTTTTTTCTTTAATAAATTTAATTTTAATAATTATTTAATGTGAACTTATCATAAAAGCAGTCGTCCAATTATATAATAAGAAAAATAAAGGTTTCTATGTATGCACTTGAAGTGAAAAATTTAACTAAAACTTTTGATGGAATTACGGCAGTTAAAAATGCTACTTTCGAAGTTCCCGAAGGCTCTATATTTGGTCTAATTGGAAGAAATGGAGCCGGTAAAACAACTACCATAAGAATGATGATGAATATTTTTATGCCTGATTCCGGAGAAGTAATTTTAAGGGGAGCAAAGATAGGGCAAGAATTTAAAGATAAAGTCGGTTATCTGCCTGAAGAAAGAGGACTTTATAAAAAAATGAAAGTTCTTGATACATTACTATTCTTTGCAGAAATAAAAGGGAAAACGGGAAAAGACGTTAAGCAAAGAGCTCTCAATTATCTAAAAAGATTTGATTTGCTTGATAGAAAAGAAGCAAAAGTTGAAGACCTTTCAAAAGGCAACCAACAAAAAGTGCAGTTTATATCAACAATTTTGCATGAACCGGAATTTATTATTTTAGATGAACCTTTTTCCGGACTTGACCCTATTAATACCAATTTGCTAAAAGAAATTATACTTGAAGAAAGGAAAAAAAATAAAGTAATAATTCTTTCTACTCACCTGATGGATTTTGCAGAAAAAATGTGTGACCATATTGCAATGATCGATCATGGTAATATCATTCTTAATGGATCATTAAAAGATATTAAGCAGAAATACGCTCAGAAAAATATTAGTCTTAATTACTCAGGGGATATTTCATTTCTTAATAATCACAATATTGTTGAAAAAATATCTGATTATGGAAATACAACCGGTATAACAGTAAAAGACTCATCTCAGATTCAGTCATTATTAAAACTGCTTGTTGATAATAATATTACAGTTCAGAAATTTAGCGCAAACGATATTTCGCTTCAAGAAATATTTGTTGAGCTTGCCGGAAAGGAAGAGGATATTTTAGAGGAGGTGAGCAATGTTTAATTATAGAATTATTGGCTTACTAAAACGTGAGTTACAAGAAAAATTACTGTCAAAAGCTTTTATAATAATGACTATCTCAATTCCATTGTTAATGATACTCATTTTTGGAATGCAGGCATTAATTTTTTCTTATTCTGGTGATGAGAATACAAAATTGGAGCTTATTACTGAATCTTCTGAATTAACTGAAAGTTTTAAATCAGAATTTGAAGAATTACCATTTATTAAAAATAATTATTACAGTTTTGAGTATTTAACAAAATCAAAACAAGAATTAAAAAACTATTTAGAAGAGAAAAGAGCTGAACTAGTTGATGAAAGATTGACAGGAATCATTTTTATATCTGATTCTGCGAAAGGGAATAAAAATGTAGAATATTATTCTAAGACACCCAAAAATTCAACAGTTACCCAAAAGTTAAGAGGTTATATAAATGAAGTTTTAGTTGACAATTACTTTATTGGAAAAGATTTATCGGAAGATGACTTAAGATTTGCCAGAAGCAGAATTGATTTTACTGAATTCAAAGTTACTACTGATAAAGATATTGAAGAAGAAGGTTATGGAGGTTTAATTCTGTCATATTTATTTACATTTTTACTCTACTTGAGTTTGATTATGATGGGACAAATGACAATGCAATCTGTAATGGAAGAAAAGAACAGCAGGGTTGTAGAGGTTCTTTTGTCTTCGGTTAACAGCAAGGAACTAATGACCGGGAAAATATTCGGAGCATCTATAACTGGCGTTATTCAGATGGCGGTTTGGTTAATTCCAGTTATCTTGGTTTCTTCCACAACTTTATTTATGCTTCCTAAAAATTTAAATTTTAGTATTACGATGTGGCAATTTGTTTACTTACTTTTTAACTTTTTCTTAGGTTTAATTACTTTTCTTGGATTATTTGCAATGATTGGCTCTATCTTTGAGAATGCTCAAGAAGCCCAGTCAGGTATGTGGCCCGTTTTAATGCTGATTATGATTCCATTCTTTATTGCAATTTCCTTGGTTCAAAATCCAGCAAACCCAATTGCGGTTATTGCCTCTATGTTCCCATTTGCATCTATTATCGTTATGCCTGCAAGGATGACAATAGCTGAAGTCCCTATTTGGCAATTTGCCATATCTATTGTGATTAGCATTATTACGATTTTTGCAATATTTCCGGTGGCTGGCAAAATATTTAGAGTGGGAATTCTTCGGACAGGCAAAAAACCAAAATGGAGTGAAGTTGTTAAGTGGCTTAAGTATAAGTACTAATTCCTTGTTAGCTCATGATTTTTTATTAACCGAAAGGATTCATTATGAATATTAGATATTATATTGTTCTTCTACTTTTTCTTAGTTTATTAATTGGTTGTGCAACAATGACGGATGTATTAAAAGACAAGGAGAATGGAACAGCTAAAATTTATAATATTGAAAAAGATATGGCTTGGGAAATTGCAATGACTGTATTACGTTGGGAAGGCTGTGAAACTATTGAAGAACATAAATTATCTAACTATATGCTTACTACTGTTGGTCAAAACTTTGTTTCTGAAGGTAGCTTGGTTGGAGTTTGGATAGAACCAATTACTGAGAAAGAAACAAATGTTACCGTTGTAACCAAAAGGAAAGTTCAAACAAATTTAGCAACTGGATTAACTGAAACTACATTTCAGAATAGTTTTGCTCAAGCCGTAGAAATAGTAAACTCCGGAAAACCCCTACCATTAGAAAAACCGGCAGCCCAAAATTAAAAATCACTGAATATAACCTCCAAGAGAATTTGTCTTGGAGGTATAATCAAATCCTTCTCCTAAATCCATTGCCTAAAACTTCATGTACATTATTTATTACTACAAAAGCATCTGGGTCAATATCTCTTATTAGCTCTTGAAGCTGTCCTAATTCTTTTAGTGTAACAATTGTAACAATCACTTCTCTTTCAACATTTTTATAAAGTCCGCGAGACTTTAATGCAGTTGCACCTCGACTAAGTGTATTTTGAATAGCATCTTCAATTTCTAGGTATTTATCAGAAATTATGTAAGCAGCTCTTGCATAATCAAATCCATCAATAATTACATCCACAATTCTAGCCGAAATAAAAAGTAAGAAAACTGCATATAATGTAAGGGAAAATGCCGGTCTTGTCTCTGCTAAATCTTTTACTTCAATTATAAACCCTGCCAGAGCAATTACAAACAGATCTATAAACATTATTGCTTGACCCGGTTTAATTCCATAGCGTTTCTGCATAATAGCCGCAATAATATCTGAGCCAGCTGTTGTTCCTTTGAACTTAAATATAATTCCTAAACCAAGACCAAGAAATGAAGCACCAACCAAAATAAGAAATAAAAAATCATTATTTAATAAGTCCTTAATTGTTTGGGTTTCTTGAAGTTTGATAAATTCAAATCCGGGAATGTCTCCTCTAAATAAATCAATAAATATTGAACTTAAGGTAAAACCATAAAATGTTCTCAATCCAAATCGTTTACCTAGTACCTTTAGTCCCCATAAATAAAGGGGAACGTTAAATACCCAAATCATTAGCCCAATCGGAAGAGTGTTGCCGCTTAAATAGTGCATAGCCATTGATAAGCCGCTAACACCACCGGGTACGACTTGAGCATCAACAAGAAAAACGCCAATACCAAGTGCCATAAAAGCAGCTCCAATTGTAATAGCAATATAATCTACAACGGGGTATTTACCGCTTAGTAACTTTGTCATTTTAGTTGCCTATTATTTTATAATTATATAATTATGAGGGGATATAATGCAATTATTAAAAAGTCATTAATGTATTATTTAAATAAATCAAATCTTTAAATGAAGCAAATTTATTTATCTAAACCAAGAAAAACCGGCTAAATTTTTGGTGAAACTTTCGAAGTTATGGGGTTTTAAGCAATTATAATGTCAAAGAAATAATTTAAATGGAAATTTAATTTCTATTGGTTGAAACTATATAATAACTAGCAGTAATTATGAAATTTCTGATAAAGGGAATTGAGGCTAAAATTTTTAGTTGTTCGCGCGGCTTTAGTTTAAACTTAATTTCGTAATTGGGATTAATGAAATAAAAAAATCTCTTATCGATCTTATATTTTGTCTTCCTCAGAATTTTTTCAAATCGATCAATTGTGATCCCAGTTTCTTTTATTTCCAGTAAGGCTCTAATTTTTGCAGCGCTTTCCCCAAAAATTATCAGTATCAGCTTATAAATATTTTTTGGTAAAATATGAAAAAAAGGTAATTTTGAAAGTATTTTGCTTTCGCAAATTTGCTGGTGTCCTCCAAAAGGATTATACCAAGGTGGAAAGCCAAGAAAAAATTTGCCGTTTGGCTTTAAGAATTTTTTAACAAACTCCATAAATTTTTCTTGTCCGTGGATGTGTTCAAGAACATCCCTAGTTAAAATTATATCAAATTCACCAAGATCTTTTATTTCATAAATATCTGCATGGATAAACTCAATATTTCCTTTATTTGGATGTTTTGCAAACATGATATTGGCTTGCTCAATTTTCCCTTTAGATAGATCTATACCGACCACTCTTTTGCAACCTAGATCTAGAAAGGGTTTTAAATTACCACCTTCACCGCATCCAATTTCCAAAATGGATGTATCTTTGTTTATTTTAATTTGGTCAGCTAAAAACGGAATTACATACTTTTCAGAGGTATATGCCTGTTCATTAAAATATTTTTCTTTATTGGTGTGTCTTTCGTGCATGTAAGGTATTCTGAAACTAATTTGGATAATTATTAGAAAAATTATTTGTTTTCAAAATATTCTTTCATTGGTTTGAAGTAATGATCTCTCCATCCTTTTCTGTAAGTTTTTCCCGTATCGGTTGGTAAATCGGAGTGAGCTATAATTAACTTTGTCCCTTTTTCAACTTTTTCAAAAATAATTTCTAATGTTGAATCCGGATGATCTTCAGGAAAATCAGTTGTTCTCCAGCTTTGAACAATTCTTTTATTCATATGAAGAAGTTCATTCTTGCCACTTATATAGCCATCACCCGCAGAGAATATGCTACCCACTTTTTTTTCAATTTCAGTATTACTTTTAGTGAATGCAGTGTGCTTTTTACTGCTTAACCAAGCATTGTACAAAATTTTTGGTTCGACTGGAAGTGTAATACTAAGTTTAATTGAATCTGACATGAGGGCCTTAAATTTTTATGAATGTAAAAATATATCCATTAAAGATACAAAACTTCTAGGACAAATTCGGTCTTGAGGAGGAACATTTGTAAATTTACTTAGTTAAAAGATTATTAAACTTTCACTTAATTCAACGGAGCATACATGAAACAGTTAGCCTTTTTTATTTCGGCCCTTTCCCTAGCACTTCCTAACTTAAATAACGGACAAGAAAATGATCAGAAACAACTGGCAGTAACAGTTTACAATAGCAATCTAGGTGTAGTTAAAGATGTTAGAGAAATTAATTTGAAGTCTGGCTTATCAACAATCAGTATAACTGATGTAGCTAAATTAATTGATCCGACCAGCGTACATATAAAACTTGATGGTGAGGTTATTGAACAAAATTATCAGTATGATTTGGTTAGTTTAGACAAAATATTACAAAAGTATGTTGATAAAGAAATAAGTTTAGTTAGCGAAGCTAATGAACTGGTCGAAGGGAAACTACTTTCGGCAATGGGAGGACAAATAGTACTTGAAAAGAAGGATGGCGGTTTACTAATGATTCCAAGTGTAAATAAATACAGATTTTCTGTGGGATCATTACCGGAAGGATTGATTACAAAACCAACTTTAGTATGGCAGTTAAATTCAAATAAATCGGGTAACCAGGATGTGGAAATTTCCTACCAGACACAAGGAATGAATTGGCACGCTGAATATGTCGCAGTTCTTAACACTGATGATACAAAACTTGATCTAAATTCTTGGGTAAGTGTTGATAATAATTCTGGGACAACTTTTAAAAATGCAAAACTTAAATTAGTTGCCGGTGATGTTAACAGAGTTCAAGACAATAGAAGATTATATAAAGGCAGGGAACAAATGGATATGGTGATGTCAGAGGCAGCAGCTCCGCAATTTGAAGAGAAAGAATTTTTTGAATACCATATTTATAATTTGCAAAGACCAACAACTTTAGCACAGAATGAAACTAAACAGATTTCATTATTTGAATCCCAAAACGTTGATGCAAATAAAAAATATTTTTACAGATCAACGGGGTACAATACAAATGGGAAAATCAATGTTATTGTTGAGTTTTCTAATAAAGAGGAACAAAACTTGGGTGTCCCTATGCCAAAAGGGAAAGTAAGAGTTTATAAATCTGATGGTGAATCTATTGAATTTGTTGGTGAAGATTTAATTGACCACACACCAAAAAATGAAACCGTAAAGTTAAAAATTGGTGATGCGTTTGATATACTTGCAGAAGAAAAACAAGTAAACCATAAAAAAATTACCAACCGTGTATTTGAACAAGATTTCGAAGTGAAAATTAAAAACAGAAAAAATGAAAAAGTTACTGTGGAAGTAGAAAGATATCTTGGACTTAACTGGGAAATATTAAGCAGTTCACTAGAGTATAAAAAGAAAAATGCACAAACAATAACTTTCCAAGTACCGGTGAAGAAGGATGATGAAACTATACTTACTTACAAGGTGAGGTATGTGAATTAAATATTGAAAACTAATTTCCGCTGCAGTTTTATCTGTGGCGGTTTAATTAGTATTGACTTTTATAATTGTTTCTTTTCTTTTTATTTGTACAAGAACAGCACCAATCGCAGCGATAATCATCCCAATTCCCTCTTTAGTAGTTATCATTTCACTAAGAAAAAACCATGCAAGTATTGCTATTTGGATTAACATTGTACCGTTAATTATGCTTGATTCTATTGCGGTTAATGTTCGAAGAGTAATATTCCATAATGTAAATGCAAAAGCTGTATTTATTCCTGCCAGCCAAAAGAGATAAATCCAGGTTTTAAAACTTATACTTGGCATTCCATCCATCCCCAATCCAATTATCATTAAGATTACTGCACCAATTCCCATGCTAATAAACGTTATAATAACAGGTGAAATATCCCTTTTCCTATTTATATCACGACCAATAATTGCTGCACTGGCATTAGCCAGAACTCCAAATAACATTACCACAATTCCCAAATATTGATTACCCGCTAATACAATGGGGAAGAAATATATAATTATCCCCAATATAAAAAGTGATGATCCAGTCCATTGGAGGAAAGTTGGTTTTTCTCGTAAAAATAAAACTCCCATTATGGCTACAACTAATGGTGTAAAATTTAACATTAAACTAACCGTAACTGAGGGTAATAAAGACAAACCTAAAAATTGAGCTCCTTGGGTAAAAGTATAAAAAATTAACCCAAGCAATATTAGTTTATTCCATTGTTTAAGATTTAGTTGCTTAATTTCATTTATATATTTACTCTTTAAAACAATAGGTAGAAAGAATAAGAAAGCTAGTAGATAACGAATTCCGGCAAAGGTAATTGGAGGTAATTCGTCCAATCCCCACTTAATAATAATGAAAGAAGTTGACCACAAAAAGGTAACAAGTAGTGCCTGAATTATTGAATGAATATGACTATTCTTATTGATTAGGCTTGTCTCCACTTTCCTGATCTTGCATTTTCTTTCCAGCTTGTTCATCCAAAATTTGTTCAGTTGCCGCTTTTTGATCTAGAGTCTGAAACTGTGAAGTGGCTCCAAATATTGTGACAGAATTAGTTGCACCACCTTTACGTATATTCTTTGAAGTAATTGCGTAAATTATTCCAACAAGTAATACAACCACTAAAAGTATTACAAATATCAGAGCTAGAGTATTACTTGATAGTTCCAATTAAAAATCCTTAAATATTCTAGCTAATGGTTTACCCGGAGCCTGCATATCTAAATTAAGAAAATACCCAAAAGGTGTTTGTGATGTTTCATAGTCTGCGCTTATTAATCTTTTTTCTACATTATCAAAAAGAAATTTCGTAAAATCAGGATTAGCACTGCTTATTGACAAATGATTAAAGGAATGGAGTACTATTCTGTTTGTATTGTTTTTACGGGCTGACCATTTAAGATTCTTTACAAGTTTTGTCTCAACATTACTCTGATTTTCTTGATCTTTTTCTTCAGCATGAATAAAACCAACTATTGCATTTGCAATACTTTTGTGCATATCTATATCATCAACATTTTCTAAACCTTTGTGACTTGTTTGATAAGCAAACCTATCAACATAAAAAATTAACAACTTCATCTTAATTCTCTTTAAAATTAAAAACTGTCTCTGGATCAACACGTTTATTGAACCATTGCACACCCCAATGTAAATGAGGGCCAGTGGATCTTCCAGTTGTTCCTACTTCTCCTATTATCTCGCCTTTTCGAACTATTTGTCCTTCCTTCACATAACTTTTCTTGAGGTGTAAATAAACAGAGTTTAGGCCCAGACCATGATCTAATAGTATATAATTACCAGCGTAATAAAAATTATTAGCGGAAAGTAGAACTTCACCATCTGTCATCGCTTTAACGGGTGTACCTCTTGGTACGGCAATATCAATTCCGTTATGAGCATTTTTTGGGACACCGTTTAATATTCTTTGACTTCCAAATACGCTGGAGATTCTTCCGCCTTCTATAGGTTTTTCAAAACCGTTTGCAAATAATGCGGACTTAATCTGTCCCACTTTGTCTCTTGCATCTTTTGAAATCTTTCTTTCTTCATTTATCCTTTCGGTAACCTCTTTTGGAGGTGAGACATATTTTTGCGCCATTCTATTTATGCGTTGAATATTATACTCTCTCTTAGGTAGAATGAATTTTTTAAGAATTGATTTTCCCTCTAGTTCAACTAACAATATGTGTTCAGTTGTATCATCTCTATCAAATCCTATGACAAAATTTCCTGAATTATCAAACATAATTTGCAAACTATCCAGCATTATGTTCTTTGCTTTTTCAGCTTTGCCAAAAATAAGTCCGCCCGGCATAACCTTGCCACTAAGTTGAAGTGATTGCGCTATTGAGATACTTGAGACAAAGATTGAGTAAATAAGAATTATTCTAAACATAAGAATCATAATTTTATTAAGAAACTAATGACATTAAAATTGCACAAAGCCAAGCTCCATAGGTCCCAGCCGCATATCCAACTACAGCCAATAAAACACCAACCGTTGCTAAAGATGGATGAATTGCTGCAGCTACAATAGGAGCTGATGCCGCACCACCAATATTAGCTTGACTTCCGACTGCAATAAAAAAGAACGGTGCTTTAATTAATCGACCAACAAATATTAAAAGAAGTGCGTGAAATGTTATCCAAATTGATGTTATTAATAAAAGATCAAAATTTTGGAAGAAGCCTAAAATTTCCATCTTCATACCAATTGTTGCTATAAGAATATAGAGAAAAAGACTTCCAATTTTGGAAGCGCCCTTTGTTTCCAGCTCTCTAAATCTTGTAAAACTTAAAACCAATCCTATGGTTGTGGCAATTATTACCATCCAGAAAAAATCTGAAGTTAAGCTGAATCTTGAAAGTTCTGGATAATTCTGTTGAAAGAATGGAGCAATAATATCAGCTAGAAAATGAGCAATAGCTGTTACTCCAAATCCAACTGCTAAAAGTTTTATTAGGTCGTTCACGTTTGATAAACTAAATTGAGTTGAATTATTATTCTCTAGTTTTCTCTGCACTTGCTCTAATGATGTAGTATCTGCCTTTAAAAATTTATTTAATTTGTCATTTATTCCCGCACCATATAGAAGAATTGCAAACCAAACACTATAGGTTAAAACATCAATAGCTATTATTGCTGAGAACACAGAATCGGTTACCTGGAAAACCTCTTTCATCGCTGTTTGATTTGCTCCACCCCCAATCCAGCTTCCGGCTATTGTAGAAAGACCGCGCCATGTAGCTTCCGGTCCTGAACTTACAATGATATCAGGAGCAATAATAGATACAATTAAAATTGCAACCGGTCCTCCTAGAATTACACCAAATGTGCCTGTTAAGGTCATTGTTATTGCTTTGGGACCCAACTTTAAAATTGATCTAAAATCAACTCCAATTGTAAACAGCACTAAACTTGTCGGGAGCAGATATCTTGACGCCACATAATAAAGATTTGAGTCTTCAACTGATATAATTCCAATTGAGTTTACAATTCCCGGCACAAAATAACATAGCAGAAGAGCAGGGACGAATTTATAAAACTTAACTAGTTTTTCGTTTTTACTGCTTGAAGTGTGGAATATTATTGCTAATATTGCAAGAAGAATACCAAATATTACAGCATCGTTTGTTATAGGTAGCATAAGTTTATACGAATAATTAAGTAAAATAAAAATTAAGCAAATTGGAAATCAATTTCATTCAATTCGATAATATTTAGTATATTCTTAGAAACTAAAATTGATTCATAGAGACTATAAACATATTTTTAGGTTACTGATTTATTAAAATAATATTACGATTTGAGACAATTACTTACCAATTTATCAAAACAAACAAACCAGCTTGTAAATAAAGCAAAATTAACTGAAAATACATTCATTATAATTATTGCAATTATCATTGGTGTTCTTGCAGGTGTAGCAGCAATTGGAATACGTGCATTAATTGAATTTATTTCCCTTTTATCTTTTTCTGGTACGGGGAGTTATCTTGAAAATGTAATGAATACTCCATGGTATTGGATTATTTTAGTTCCTGCTATTGGTGGATTAATAGTTGGTCCGCTAATTTATTTCTTTGCCCCGGAAGCAAAAGGTCATGGTGTTCCCGAAGTAATGCAGGCAATACTTCTGAGAGGTGGTAGTATCAGACCAAGAGTAGCTCTCATAAAAGCTGTTGCTTCCGCAATAACAATTGGAACTGGTGGATCAGTTGGTAGAGAAGGACCAATTATTCAAATTGGGTCAAGTATCGGTTCAACCGTAGGACAATTTTTCAATTTACCAAGTTCAAGATTAAAAACATTAGTAGGATGCGGAGCTGCTGCAGGTATTGCCGCTGCATTTAATGCTCCTATTGCGGGTGCACTTTTTGCGGTAGAAATCATTTTAATGGATTTTGCTGTTGCACAATTTTCACCAATAGTTATTTCAGCTGTTATGGCTACTGTTGTTTCACATTCATTTGAAGGGAAATTTGCAGCTTTTATTGTTCCAGCTTACCACTATGTTTCTCCTTATGAAATTTCCTTTTATTTTATACTTGGAGCCGTTTCAGGAATTGTCTCTTATCTTTTTATTAAAGTATTATATTTTTTTGAGGAATTTTTTGACGAAAAATTAAAGTTTCCTGAATATCTAAAACCAGTCCTTGGAGGGATAGGCATTGGGATAATGGCATTAATATTTCCCCAAATAATGGGAGTTGGTTACGATTCAATAAATGCAGCTCTTCATGGTGATATGATCTGGTATGCAGCTTTAGGTTTAGTCTTTGTAAAAATTCTTGCAACTTCTTTAACATTAGGAAGTGGTGGGTCAGGTGGAATATTTGCACCATCATTATTTATGGGAGCAATGCTCGGTGCATTCTTTGGTTATTTTGTTCATTCCTATTTCCCGGAGATAACTGCTGAACCAGGTGCCTATGCGCTAGTTGCAATGGGCGGATTAGTCGCAGGTACTACAAGGGCACCAGTTACTGCAATTATCATAGTATTTGAACTTACAAATGATTATAATATCATCTTACCACTTATGGTCACTGTAGTAATCAGTACAATTCTATCATCAAAGTTAAGCCGCGAATCCATTTACACCTTAAAGTTAGTTCTGAGAAATATATATATTAAAGAAGGTACTGCTTCAAATATTATGGAATCAATTTTTGTTAAAGATGTTTATACAACCGATTTTGACTCCATAAAAATTTCTGATAATTTTAATGAAGTTGTTAATAAGGTAATTCATGGCAGCGGTAGAAAATTTCCTGTTGTCAATGATAATAATGAGCTAAAAGGAATTATTCTTACAAATACAATAAAAGATTACTTGTTTGATAAAGATTCCCTTAAATATTTACTAGTTGCAAGCGATTTACTTTCCCCAAATTTTGATACAGTGTTATTGAGTGATAATTGCCAAGTTGCATTGGAAAAAATGAAAAACCATGATTATGATGGACTAGCTGTAGTTGAATCGCATGAATCCAATTTGCTTATTGGAATGGTTTGGAGAAAAGATATACAAGATGAGTATGATAGAGAAATTGAGAGACGAGATATTTCTTCAAGACTAGCAAGTAAAATAAATATGAGGGGTGAAGAAGCCAGCGTACAATTTTTAGACGGATATTTAGTAGCTGAAATTACTCCACCTAATTCATTTATTGGTCACTCGATTAGAGATTTAGATATTAGAGCGAAATACGGAGTTGATATTTTATCAATTAAAATTAAAAAAGGTAATACAGAATCTGTAAAAGCTATTCCTGATCCAAATCATATTATATCTAAAGATGAATTGTTGGTTGTTGCTGGAGAAAATAAGAATATTAATCTTCTAAAAAATATGATTTAAATATTCTAAAATAATAATTGAATATGATACTAATTAAAAATTTGAATCTTTTTTATAAACGTATTAACAAATTTAAATTACTCTTTCAAAAATCTGTTAATTCTATTCCTATTCCAGAATATGCTCTTTTTAGCATCTATGCTGTATTCACTGGAGCAATCGTTGGATTGGCAGCAGTTCTATTTCATGAATCTATTTTATTTGTTACTGAAATTTCGTTTAGCAATTTCCCTCCACATTTGTATTTTGTATTACCTGCTATAGGAATGTTAATCCTAAGTGTAATGACATACTTTGCTCCAGATACCGCAAAAAAGAAAGGTGTATCAGAAGTTATTAAGGCAGTTGCACTTAGGGGAGGATATATACCTTTTAGAACAACTCTCTTTCAATTTATTGCACCTGTAATCTGTATTGGAACAGGTAATACAGTTGGTCCTGAAGGACCTGCTGCTCAACTTGGAGGTGGAATATCAAGTAAAATTGGGAGCATTTTAGGGCTATCCGACGCTCGTCGAAGAATATTTACTGCTGCAGGTGCTGGGGCTGTAATTTCAGCTGTATTTAATTCCCCTTTAGGTGGAATATTTTTTGCTCTGGAGATCGTTCTTCTTAATGATTTTCAAACTCCAACTTTTTCTGCACTAGTTTTAGCATCCGTAACAGCAAGTACAATTTCAAGAATATTCTTAGGCAACACCCCAACTTTCATTTTTGATGAAATATCAATAGGGACTTATAATCATTTATATATTTATGCAGTTTTAGGATTGCTGGCTGGACTTCTCTCCATATTGTTCATTCGGTATTCTGATTTTGTTGAAAGATTATTGAAAGATATTATTCTTAAAAAATTTCCCAGATGGATTCCAATGGTGATAATTGGTTTGGTGATGGGTATATGTGGCTACTTCTTCAACGGAATCTTTGGGATTGGTTACGAAGAAATTAACAAAATATTAGCCGGTACCGAGTTATGGACAGTTGTTTTGATTCTATTAGCAATGAAATTTATTCTAGTTCCCCTTATTTTATATTCTGGCGGTTTTGGAGGTTTGTTTGCTCCTTCGCTTTTTATTGGAGCTTGTGCCGGGTTTCTTTTTGCATTTGGATTAAACACTTTTTTTGGATTGGGTTTAGATACAACCACTTATGTATTGGTAGGTATGGGAGCAGTTTTAGGAGGAGTTAATTCAATTCCGATCTCTGCAATTCTTATTATTTTTGAAATGGCAAAAAACTATACATTCATTTTACCACTAATGTTAGCAGTTATTTTAAGTACAACGATAGTTCAGGTGTTTATGAAAGGTTCAATACATATTAAACACTTAGAAAGAGAAGGATATAAAATTTCTAGCGGCAGAGAAACCAATATTCTTCGCTCAATTTTTGTAGAAGATGTAATGAAAATAAAAGTATTTCTTGTCCCAGAAAACACTTCAATTGGTGAATTAATGAATAAGTTGATGAACATGCCTCACTCAACATTTTACACAATTAATGATGCCGGTGAGCTTGTAGGAACAATAACCGAGAATGAGCTAAGGCCGATTATTACAGAATTTCAACATATTAGAGAGACATTAATTGCTGGGGATATAGCCAGACCTGAAGTTAAAACAGTTTATAAGTCAGATGATTTGGACCATACACTCAAGATATTTGGTTCAAGTAATGTTGATCAATTACCGGTTGTTTCAAGGAAAAATCCTCTTAAAGCAATAGGTACTATTTGGCGTTTTGATGTTATCAATGCATACAATCAAGAAAGCTTCAAACATAATTTAACTGACGAATTAGCACAAGATCTTAAGCGAATAGAAAAAACGAAAACTTCAAAAGTATCAGATGGATATTCAATTATTGAGAAAAAGGCTATTCCTAAATTTGTCGGTAAAACACTTGTGCAATTAAGACTAAGAAACACATATGGATTAGAAGTCTTAATGATCAAACAGACTATTGATATGTTTGAAGATGGAAAGTCAGATTCAAATATTATTATGCCTGATCCTGATTATGTGATAAAAGAGGATGATGTTTTGGTGTTATTTGGCTCGGATGAAAAGATCGCACAAACGAATAGTTGGTAAATTAACAAATTACTCAAGCAGTAAATTAAAATAGAACCTGAAAATATTATTTAAGAATTCTAATTGGATGATGGAGTAATAATGAAAAGTATTAAAAATATTTCAATTTTTCTTTTCTTCTTGTTTTATCTTAATATTCTTGGGCAAAATACCGATTCAACTATTTATCATCTTATTCGTTTAGATGATATGGGAATGTGTCACTCATTAAATTCGGCAATTCAAAAAGTAATTGATGAAGGAATACCATTTTCAACTTCAGTAATGTTTGCATGTCCCTGGTATCAAGAAGCAGTTGAAATATTAAAGAAGAATCCACAAGTTGGAGTTGGAGTTCACCTAACATTAAATGCTGAATGGAAAAACTACCGCTGGGGACCTGTTTTAGGAAGAGAAGCTGTGCCTAGTCTGGTTGATAGTAATGGATATTTCTTTCCATCACGTTCAAAATTATTTGCCAATAATCCAAAGAATAATGAGATTGAAAGGGAGCTGCGTGCACAGATTGAGAGAGCGATTAATTCTGGATTAAGAGTTGATTATCTAGATTACCACATGGGAGCAGCAGTTCAGACTGATGAATTGCGTAAATTAGTTGAAAGTCTAGCTAAAGAATATAGTTTGGGAATGTCTGGTTACTTTAATGAGAAATATTCAAGTATAACCTATGGTGCTCCTCTAAATGCTAAATCTGATAGTCTAATTTATGAAGTTAAGAACTTAAATCCTGGTATAAACTTACAAGTTTTGCATGTTGGATTGGATACTCCTGAAATGAAAGCATTGGAAGATTTGAATGAATTTGGATTAAAAGAAATGAGCAAACATAGAGAAGCTGAATTAAATGCTTTGTTAAATCCGGAATTACGAGAGCTGTACAAAAAGAAAAAAATAATACCAATAACTTATAGGGAGTTAATTGATAAGGTTGGGCTAGAAAATATGTACAGGCCTACTGATAGTGAGTATTAGATGATAAAAAAGCCCACAAGGTCGTGGGCTTTATATTAATTATTTCGTTTATGAAATTTATTTTAGCAGCAGCATTTTCTTCCTAATAACTTCATTCCCATTATTCAATGAGTAAATATAAATTCCGCTCGAAAGATCAGATCCATCAAACATTATTTTGTAATTGCCTTTATCTAAAAACTCATTTACTAATACTTTTACTTCTCTGCCAAGAATATCATAAACTTTTAATGTTGTAAACCCGTTGTTTACAATAGAGAATTCAATATTAGTTTCAGGATTAAAAGGATTTGGATAATTTTGCTCTAAGCTAAATGCCAACGGTATATTTTGATCATCAACAGAAACAAGTATTTGAGTCTTAAATTTAGACACTTCGGACCACTTACTAAATCCATATTCATTTTTAGATCTTACATGCCAAGTATAAATCTTATTTTCATTAAGTTGAGGAGCAAATGAAGTTGTATCAGTAATCAAAGTATCAAAAATAATTATGGATGGTTCAATAGATAAACCTTCGGCAATTTGAATCTGGTATTCATTTGCTAATGTTGTAGTGTTCCAAACGAATAATGGGTTAAGCTCAACTTCTGTTAATTTATCAGCTGGTTCGAGTAATGTGGGCGGATTTGGGAAACCTGTTCTGAATTTTCTAATTTCTGAATAATCAGTTTCTCCAGCAATATTTAGAGCTGAAACTCGCCAGAAATATTCGGTCAATCCGTCAAGTCCGGTTACAGCTTTAAAAGTATCAACTATTCCGTTCATTTGATAAAATAGATCAGTAAATCCGGTATCATTTGAAACTTGCAGATTATTGTGTGTTGAATAAAGTGAATTGTTCCAGCTAAGTATTGTTGTATCTCTAGTATTTGGTGCATTATCTTCGGGTCCAACAAGTAAAGGTATTTCAGGCACTGTTACTTCTACTTCAATAACCTCAGTTGCGGCAGATTCATTATAATTTTTATCTAGTGCCGTAACTGCAAAATACATTTTATCGGCAATCCTGTCAGATTCATTCAAGATTAGTGTAATTTGGACTCAAAACTTTCCATATATTTTCTGTGTTTTCTAGTTCACCAGCTTCAAGATTAATGTCATTTAGTTGATACACAACATACATAGAAGCTGTATCACCGTCCGAAGCCGGATTTGGTGCATCCCACAAAATTCCATTACCTCTTACTTCAGCTAAGAGGTGCATACCTCAAATTTGTTGGATTATTAGGAGTTACATTATCCTTCCAACCCATCTGCGGAAGTAAAGCCTTATACTTGTAATAATTTTCTGTCAAAGAATCAGTTGTTCCATTGGGATTAGCAAATAAATTTTGAGCTCTGAAAAAAATGTTACCATAAGTGTTTGTCGTTGCCCTGTTTAACCTAATTTGTCTTGGTACTTCACCTATTGGCCAACTTCCTGCACGGTATAAAGCTTGACCTGGGTAGAGATGAATATTGTTTACTTTTGAGGCCCACCAAGGTAATAATTTACCGTAATCCTGTCCTCCGTTAAAAGGCCAATAAAGTTGTGGGGATAAATAATCAATTGACTTATCATTTATCCAAGCTAAAGCATCGCAGTAAATAGTGCCGTATGCATCTAATCCGGAAATCCCCGGTGGATTCTCAGGCCGGTAGATCCCAAAGGGGCTCATACCGAATTTAACATGCGGTTTAATTGTCTTGAAGAGTATCGCTAATAATTCGTAAAAGTTCATTTACATTATCTCTTCTCCAGTCCCCAATATTTGTAAAACCGCGAGGGAATTCAGAAAAAGTTTGCTGGTCTTGAGTTGTAATTTGATTGGGCGGATAAGGATAGAAATAATCGTCAAAATGAACACCATCAATATCATATCTGGTTGCAACGTCAGAGACAATTGTTTTTACATAATCTCCTACTTGTGGTAGACCAGGATTTAAGAACTTAAAATCACCTATAGTTATTACCCAATCCGGATGGTGAATTGTAACGTGATCGATTTGATGTAGTATAAGCATTTATTTTTTTCTCTGCTCTGTATGGGTTAAACCATGCATGTAATTCTAATCCTCTTTTGTGGGCTTCTTCAATTGCAAATTCTAACGGATCGTAATAAGGATTTGGGGCTTTCCCTTGTGCACCGGTTAACCAATAAGACCAAGGTTCGTAAGGTAGAATCGTAGAGTGCATCACACTCAGTTCTAATTTGGAAAATAACAGCATTAATATTTATTCTTTCAAGTTCATTAAATAGAGATATCAATTCTTCTTGCTGAGCGGCTGTAGTAAGATTTCTACTTGATGGCCAATCTAAGTTTGTTACTGTTGCTACCCAAGCTCCTCTAAAATCTCTTTTTGGAGTAATTGATTGACTTAATAAAATAGTTGCATTGAAAATTATGATTAGAGTAATTAATGTTCCTTTCATTCGAGAGCCCTAATTTTTTTAGAATAGTGGTAATTTTTTTAAATGACATTTATTTTCAGCATAAAAATACTCTTTATTAAGATAATAATCATTTTTCACAAAAGATGATTTAACTTTAAAATCTCCAATTAATTATTTTCCCAATCCTCTTTTCTAATAGAGAATAAATCCATATCCTCCATCTTCCCTTTAATCATTATTTGTTTTCGTTGTAAACCTTCATATTTAAAGCCGCATTTAACTAAAACTTTTAAAGACCCAACATTTACAGGTTTGGATCTTGCAAAAATTTTATTTAACTCCAATACTGTAAAACCAAATTTAATAACTTTTTCAAGAGCTTCTGTTGCGATTCCTTTTCCCCAATACTCTTCTGCTAGAACATATCCTACTTCACCTTCATTTTTATCTCTATTCCAGTTAGCAAAACCGATTGTCCCAATGATTTTTCTTGTTTCTTTTAGTTCAATTCCCCAAGAGCCGCACTCATTTTTATTATATGAATAATACATCAGATTTAAAAATTCAATTGTATCCATTTCTGTTTTATGAGGATACCAAAGTACATGTTCGGAAACTCTTGGGTTTTTAGCATATTCAAAAATATCTGCTTTATCCGTGTATAGCAGTTTACGTAGATAAGTCCTCTCAGTTTCAAGTGTTGGTATTTGGCAAAAAATGTGGTCTAACAATTTCACTTCAATTTTTGTATAATAGTCCTTAAAATTACAAAGAAAATTTTTTTATTTAACTATAGGTGAAAAAAATGATTAGTAAAGATTTGTTGGATATTTTGTGCTGTCCGGAAACTAAGGCAGATTTAGTTTTAGATGGTGATTTTCTGGTTTCTGTTGATAAAGAAAGCAGAAGAAGATACAGAATTGAAGATGATATTCCTATTATGCTTATTGATGAATCTGAGCAATTAGGCTTTAATGAGTGGAATGAAATAATGAAAAAACATAATGTAAAAGTTTCATAAATCTAAATATGATAATAAAAACGAATAAATCAGATTTTGAATCTTACATTATTGATGCTGCGAATATTAAAGGTAATTGCGAGGCTGTTTATTTCCCAGAAAGTGAAGATGAAATTTGCCAACTGCTTAAAGAGTTTAATTTAACTAAGCAAAAAGTTACTATTTCTGCTGGGAGAACAGGATTAAATAGTGGTTCTGTTCCTCAAGATGGTGTTTTAATTACTTTGGAAAAATTAAACAAAATTATATCGATTGATGTAAAGAATAAATATGTAATTGTTCAGCCTGGCGTGATATTAGAAGATCTTCAAAATGAAGTTAATAAATTAAAGCTTTTTTATCCTCCTGATCCGACTGAGACAAATTGTACTATTGGAGGAACTGTAGCTAATAATTCATCAGGTGCTAGAACATTTAAGTATGGTCCGACTCGAAATTTTGTAGAAGAAATTGTAGTTATCTTACCAACCGGTGAAAAATTAAGAATTAAAAGAGGAAATCAATTTATAGAAAACTTCAAGACGGATATTTCCTTAGTTGATGGAACAAAATTACAAATTATTGTTCCTGATTATCGAATGCCAAAAGTTAAACATGCTGCTGGTTATTATGTTGAGTCCGATATGGATTTGATCGATCTCTTTATTGGTTCTGAGGGGACTTTGGGAGTAATAACCGAAATAAAGTTAAATCTTATTGACATGCCGGAAAATGTTATTTCAATGCTAATTTTTTTTAATGAAGAAAATAACTTATTCTCTTTTATTAGTGAAATTAGACATAGATCTAATAGAGAAAATGATATTATAGCTTTAAGAGAAATAGAGTTTTTTGATAAAAATTCTCTGCAATTATTAAGCGAAGATTATCAAAATATTCCAGTTACTTCTAAAGGGGCAATCTGGATTGAACAAGAAATTAATCCTCAGAATGAAGAGAAAATTTTAACAGAGATTGAATCCTTAATTAATGGACACAATGGAGATGTTGAGAATATTTGGTTTGCAATTAACGAAAATGAGAGAAATAAATTAAAAGTTTTCAGACATGCCTTACCGCTAAAAGTAAATGATATAATATCTACTAGAGGATTGATAAAAGTAGGAACAGATACTGCAGTTCCAGATGAAAACTTTGAAGAGTTTTATAATTATACGGTGGCATTAATTGAAGATAATAATTTAAATTATGTTGTTTATGGACATATTGGCAATTCTCATCTTCATTTTAATTTACTTCCGAGGAATGATAGTGAATTAAAACTGTGCCGAGAAATATATGGTAAAATTTGCAAAAAATCTGTTGAGCTAAATGGAACAATTTCAGCTGAGCATGGTATTGGTAAATTGAAAACTAATTATTTAGTAGAAATGTTCGGAGAAGAGAATATAATTAAAATGGCAAAGCTAAAAAAAAGTTTAGACCCAAATATGATACTAAATGTAGGTAATATATTTGAAGAAAAATATTTGAAGATGATCTAAATATGAAATTTCCTTTATATATAATATTTCTGTCACTTTTTATTTTACCATCATTAAATTCCATTCTTGCTCAAAACAATCCGTTAGCAAATCAAATAAGATTAGCAAAATCATTTGAAGCAAGAGGAGACTTTGAAGAGGCGGAAAAAATTTACGCCAAAATTTATGAAGATCAGCCAAAAAATTATCAATTCTATAATTTTTATTACAATGTACTGGTAAACCAAAAAAAATATGAAGAGGCACTCAATCTTATTTATACCCAGCTTAAAGTGAGTCCAAGTAACTTGAATGTACACGGAGATTTAGGTACGGTTTATTTCAAACTTGGTAAAGAAGAAGAAGCTAATAAAGTATGGAATAATGCTCTGACTATTAATCCCGATAATGCTTTTGGTTACAGAATAATTGCAGATTATTTGATTGATAACAGAATAATTGAAAATGCAATTGAAGTATTAGAAAAAGGTAATTCAGTTGCCGACGATAATACAATTTTTTCTTATGATATAGCAAACCTCTACTCAATTACAATGAAATATGAGGAAGCAACAAGAGAGTACTGTAAAATTTTGGCTCAAAAGCCTAATCAGTTAAATATGATAACGAATAAAATTATTGGTTATATTAACGCAAATCAAGCTGAGGAACCAACATTAAGAACTGTTGAAGAAATCTATGATCAAAACTATGAAATTTACTATTTACAACTCTTAGTTGAACTTTATTCAAGAACTGGAAATAATAAAAAGGCATTTGATGCAGTGATTCAGATTGAAAAGGAAACGACAAATAATGGTTCATCAATATTCTCTTTTGCTCAAAAAGAAACTAGATTTGGCAATTATAATTCTGCTGCGGATGCATATAAGTATATTATTGAAAATTATCCCAAATCAGCATTATTCTCTGAATCTGAGATAGGTTATACAAGATCATTAGAAGAAGAATTGAATAGTAATTCAGCATCAATTAATAACTGGAAACCACTAAATATCGATCCACCGAATAACTTGAACGATTATAAGAATTTGACTGAAGCTTACTCAAATCTTGTTAATAAATATCCGGATAATAAAATTGGTTGGGAATCTGAATTCAGAATGGCTAAAATAAATTCGGAAAAATTAAATAATTTAGAAAAAGCTGACAGTATTTTTAGAAAAATAATTCGTGAAGTAAAATCGATTTTATATATTGATGAATCTAATTTCGAGCTGGCTAAAATTGCAATTAAAAAAGGTCAATTAACTGAGTCACAAAAATCTTTAGAAAAAGTAATTGAAAGCCAAAGAACAAAACCATCCTTGCTAAATAGTGCTAATTATCTTTTTGCTAAAACTAAAATGTGGAAGGGACATTTTTCCGAAGCAATAAAGATTTTTAATAGGGTTATTGAAGATCCAAAAGAAGAAAATGTTAATGATGCTCTCCAATATTCTTTACTGCTGAACACATTTAAAAATGATTCGACTAATTTATTTTTATTTTTTAATGCCGATTATCTATTAGAAACAAGAAAATTTAATGAAGCTGCTGATGAGTTTAAAAAGTTAGCAAATAATAAAAATTTGTTTTTATTAAAAGATTTTGCTTCATTAAGATACACACAATTATTAATTGCTTTAAATAATTACGAGCAAACTCGGATTTTCTTAGAAGAATCTGGAAATTGTGATGAAGCTAACATCTATCAAGATAGATTTTTATATTTATTGGGTACAAATTATTATTATGGTTTAAATGAGCATGATAAAGCATTAGAACCATTAACAAAAATCTTAGACGAGTTTCCTACTTCAATTTATTTTAACAAAGCAAGGAAGATCGTTGGAGAAATTAGTTTAGGGACAGGGAAATCAATATGAGTAAATCAGAAGATCATAAAACTGTAAAATGTTCTTTTTGCGGTAGAGACGGTAATGAAGTCGCTAGTATGGTTGCAGGACCTGAAGTTTACATTTGTGATATTTGTGTAAAAACAAGCGTAGATATACTTAAAAATAATCTGGCAGCTTATAATAATAAAGATGCTTCGGCTGTTTCATTAACTCCTGATATGATCAAAAAAAGTTTGGATGAACATGTAATTGGGCAGGAAAGAGCTAAGAAAGTAATTTCCGTTGCTGTTTATAATCATTACAAAAGAATAAATTCAAGCGCATCTCTCTTTGAATATGATGAAGTTGAGATTGATAAAAGTAATATATTGTTAATTGGATCAACTGGAGTTGGTAAAACATTAATTGGTAAAACATTATCGGGTATTTTAGATGTGCCTTTTGCGATCGCCGACGCTACAACGTTAACTGAAGCGGGATATGTAGGCGATGATGTTGAAACAATACTTGTAAGATTGCTTCAGGCTGCTGATTATAATTTAGAGAAAGCCCAAAAAGGGATTATCTATATTGATGAAATTGACAAGATTGCCAGAAAAAGTGAAAGCGCTTCAATAACGAGGGATGTCTCGGGCGAAGGTGTTCAGCAGGCACTTCTGAAAATATTAGAGGGTACCGTTGCCGGCGTTCCGCCTCGTGGAGGTAGAAAACACCCCGAACAAAGTTTGATAAATATTAATACTAAAAATATATTATTTATTCTTGGTGGTGCTTTTGATGGAATTGAGCAGATCGTATCTTCAAGAATGAATAAAAATACCATTGGTTTTGCTACTGGTGAAGATAAAGAAAAAGAAATAATTAAAGATGAGCTTTACGCTAAAGTTCAGCCCGAAGATTTATTAAAGTTTGGCTTAATTCCAGAGTTAATTGGTAGAATTCCAATTATTGCTCCTATGCATTCATTGAATGAAGAAGCATTAAAAAATATTTTAACAGAACCGAAAAATGCAATTCTTAAGCAATTTAAGAAATTATTTTTGCTTGAAGGAGTTGAACTTGAATTTGATAAACATGCAATTGATTTAATTGTAAAACAAGCAATGGAAAGAAAAACCGGAGCAAGAGCATTAAGATCAATTGTAGAAAACACATTATTAGATATAATGTATAATCTTCCAAATATGGATAATGTTGATAAGTGCTTGATTACGAAAGATACTGTTGAAACGGGAGCCGAACCAATTTTTTATGAGGCAGATAGGAAGTCCGCTTAAACCAGTTATTAATAAAGTTATTTAACAGCCCGACTTTTCAAAGTTGGGCTTTTTTATTTGAACAAACTTTTTATTAAAATGGTTGTATAATTCTTAAATAATTTTATTCAATTCAAATATTTAGTTACAACATACGAATGATAAAACCACTATTCTTTTTAATAATTTTCTCAATTTCTATTTTTGGTCAATCCAAAATATTTATTCCAATGGATTTATCGCAAACCGATCACTTAAAAGCTTATGGAATAACATTTAATGCCCTAAAAAAAGGCTTTAAAGCCGACTGGCTGATTAATTATAAAGGCGGTTCTTTTATGCTCGATTATTCTGAAAGACTTGTAATGGACTGTAGAATAAGAAATGTGGTTTATAAGTTAGTAGATAATGTTGAGCTCGTTGATATTTATTCTTTTGTTCAAAGTGACGAACAAAATATGGATGTCGTTCGATTAGAAAAAGCTCCGGAAATTGCAGTATATGTTCCACCCGGGTTTCAGCCTTGGGATGATGCAGTTACTTTAGCTTTGGAGTATGCAGAGGTTGAGTACGATAAAATTTGGATTGAAGAAATTCTTACAGGCGGACTAAGTAAATATGATTGGCTCCATCTTCATCATGAGGATTTTACTGGACAATTCGGAAAATTTTATTCTAGTTACAGAGGTGCCCGCTGGTATCAAGAAAACCAACTTCTTTATGAAAACGAAGCGAAAAAATTGGGGTATAAAAAAGTTTCTGAAATGGAGAAAGATGTTGTTAAAACAATTAAGAATTATATTGGTCAAGGTGGATTTTTATTTGCAATGTGCTCGGCCACGGACAGCTATGATATTGCGCTTGCTGCCGAAAATGTTGATATAGTGGATAAAATGTATGATGGCGATGCTCCTGATCCTAACGCTCAGAGTAAATTGAATTTTCCCAATACTTTGGCTTTTGAAAACTTCAAACTGGAAATGAACCCTATGGTTTATGAATACAGCGATATTGATATTCAATTGTTGGAGATTGGTTCTGAACAGAATGATTATTTTACTCTATTTGATTTTTCTGCTAAATTTGATCCAATACCAACTATGTTGACTCAAAATCATGTTAATGTAATAAAAGGATTTATGGGTCAAACAACGATGTTCAGAAAAAGTAAAATTAAAAATTCAGTTATAATTATGGGTGAGCGGGTAAATACAGATCAAGTAAAATATATTCATGGGAAATATGGAAGAGGAACTTTCACATTTTATGGAGGACATGATCCCGAAGACTATAGGCATGCAGTTAATGATCCGCCGACTGAATTAAGTCTTCACAAAAATTCACCTGGTTACAGATTAATATTAAATAATATCCTATTCCCAGCTGCAAAAAAGAAGAAGCAAAAGACTTAACTCACGCTGAGTAAACTTGTAGCAAAAAATCACCTTATCATCCTCGAATGTTTCTATCGTGGATTCATAAATATTATAAAACTGGATTCTTGTTTTCACAGCAGTGACAACAACCTAATATTTATAAATTATAAATTTTTCTCCCAAAAATTTAGCATTGTACTATAAACGTGTAAATATGTGTTAAAACCTTCATAAATACCATGAGATCTATTCGGATAAGGCATAACTGAAAATAACTTATTATTTTCAATTAGTTTGTTAATCACAACTTCGGTATTTTGATAATGAACATTATCATCACCAGTGCCGTGTATTAATAGTAAATTTCCCTTAAGCTGCTGAGCAAAATTTACTGGGGAGCCATCCCTATAACCCTCAGGATTGGTTGATAGTAAACCCATATACCTTTCTTGATAAATCGTATCATAAAGTTTTTGATCTCCAACCGGAGCAACAGCAATTGCAGTCTTATATAAGTCTGGATACCTAAATATTGCATTTAAACTCATTGAGCCGCCACCGCTCCATCCCCAAATTCCAATTCTTTCTTTATCAATGTATTCCCATTCGGATATTACTTTTGTTGCATCAGCTTGATCTGATGAAGCGAGTATCCCAATTTGACCATAGACACATTTTCTAAATTCTCTGCCTCTTGGTGCTGGTGTGCCGCGATTATCAACACTAACTACTATATACCCTTTTTTAGCAAGTAGTTGATGCCAGAAAAAACTTCCCTTCCATCGGTCAAGAACCGTTTGGGATGCAGGTTCACCATAAACATAAAATATTACTGGGTACTTTTTTGATTTATCAAAATTTGGTGGCACAATTTTCCATCCATCTAATTCAACACCATCTGAGGTGCTAACCTTGAAAAATTCTATAGGGTTTATATTTAATTTTGCTATTTTTTTAGACAATACTTCACTGGATAATAAATTTCTTACAATATTATGGTTTGGTAAACTGATTAAATTAATTTCGTTTGGAGAATTTATTGTAGAGTAATTATGAATTGCCCAATCAAAATTTGGAGCAATATCATAAGTGTTATATCCGCTAATATTCTCAGGTGTTAGAAGTTCTTTTTCTTCTTCATTAAAAATAGATTTTCTATATAAATATCTCTGAGTTGCATTTTCGGGTGAGGCAATAAAATAGATATATTCATTTATTTTATCTATTCCTACAATACTTATTACATCATATTCCCCAGTAATTTTCTTTATTTCCTCTCCATCTCTCGAAATTAAGTAAACTTGATTCCAACCATCTTTTTCACTTAACCATGTAAAGTATTGACCATCTTTAAACCAAATCAAATCATCCACTACTTCAACCCAAGCATCATCTCTATCTGTAAAAATATTATTTACGTTTCCAGTTGCAGCTTCGCCAAGATAAACTCTGTTCTCATTTTGTAATCTATTTAGCTGCTGAATTATAACTTCATTTGATGATTCTGCCCAATCCATTCGTGCCATATAATTATTTCTTGGATCGCCCGGAACTTTAAACCATTTAATTTCTTTTGATTCTATTTCTACAACTCCTACTTTGCTGGCCGAGTTTGTTGTTCCAACTTTTGGATATTGGACGGGAATAATTTGTGAGTAAATTGAATCGGTATTATTTATCATATTAAATACACCAATACCTTCGGCATCTAATTGCCAAAATGCAATACGATTTCCGTCCGGACTCCATCTAAAACCATTTCTTAAATTTAACTCTTCCTCATAAACCCAATCGAAAGTGCCGTTAATAATCGTTTCTGATCCATCTTTGGTTAGTTGAATTATCTCATCATTCAGCACTGATTCAATATAAATATTATTCTCTCGTACATATCCGACGTATTTATTATTTGGTGATAAGGTCGCAAACATTAAAGTAGAAGATTTTGCATCACCACCAAGTTTCTTAAGATTATTTGTTTCTAAATTTAATATCCAATAATCACCTCTTGTATTAGCTCTCCAAACCCTTTTTGTATTTGTGAAAAATAGTAAAAATTTTAAATCACTTGAGAATTCATAAGAAGATATTCTTAGAGGTTTGTCAGAAACGTCAGGAATTAAACTATTTCCATAAATTAAAATTTCCCTCTCTCCAGTTTTTGTATCATATTTTACTATGTTTTCCTCGCCACTTTCCGATCTTTCTAACTTCGTATAACTATTGCCTCCATTGAACCAATTTATACTACCAAATCTAGGCTGAGAAAATTCTCTGCTTCCGAAAATTTTTTCGAGAGAGAATTCAATATTTTCGTTTTCTTGGGAAAATGTAATTGAGCTGAGGAAAATAAAAAATAGAATCAATAAATTAATTTTCTTCATCACTGGATCTCCAAATAATAAATGAAAAATTTATATTTAATTGTGAAATTAATGACAATTCTTTTTCATAAGTTGCAAAAATAATATCATAAATTGATAAAAATTTAATATATAAGTTCTGGTAAAAATGTCACTTTAAAATACCCTTTTATCCTAAAAAAATTAAATAAATATTGTTATATTAAATAATGACTGGATATATTTTTGATATTAAAAAATTTGCACTGCATGATGGGCCTGGGATAAGAACCACTATATTCCTTACAGGATGTCCGCTGAATTGCTGGTGGTGTCATAATCCAGAAAGTATAAAAGTAAATGCAACAGAGTGGAAATAATTCTTGTGAGGATAATCAGAATAAAATATCTATAAAATATAGTTTGGAAGAAGTTCTTTCTGTAATAAAAAAAGATTTAATCTTCTATGATGAATCAGGTGGTGGAGTAACATTTTCGGGAGGAGAACCATTAATCCAAATTGATTTTCTTGAATCAATTTTAGAATTGTGTAAACAAAATTCTATTTCCACTACAATTGATACTTGCGGTTATGTTCATCTAGAATCTTTTAAAAGAATTTATAAAAACACGGATTTGTTTCTATATGATTTCAAATTACTCAATGATGAACTTCATAAAAAGTATACGGGCGTGTCTAATAAATTAATTATAGAGAATCTTGAATTTTTAGATGATGTAAATGCAAATATAATTATTCGTATTCCGCTTATACCGGATATTACTGATACTGTAGATAACCTCAGTTCGATTGCTAATTATCTAATCTCTTGTAAAAACATAAATAGAATTGACTTATTGCCATATAATAAATTAGCTGAAGATAAATATAGACGATTGCAGCAAACTCCGCAGTTGGGAAATTTAGAAACTCAGACTGAAGCTAAATTAATTGAAATCTTACGCTTAGTTGAATCATTTGGTTTTGAAGCAAAATTAAATGGATAAAAATATGAATGAAAGAATTAAAAAACTTAGAGACGAAACATTAGAAATTCATCCCTCAATTTCATTAGAGAGAGCAAGGTTAGTAACAGAGTTTTACAAAAGTGGTAAAGCAGAAAGAGTTAGTATACCTGTTGCACGAGCATTGGCATTTAAACATATTTTAGAAAATAAGAAACTCTGTGTTAATGATGGAGAACTAATTGTAGGTGAACGAGGACCGGCTCCTCATGCAACTCCAACCTACCCGGAAATTTGTACTCATACAATTAAAGATTTTGAAATTTTAGATACTAGAGAAAAAATATCTTTTAAAGTTGATGAGGAAACTAAAAAAGATCAAGTTTCTGCAATTGCACCCTACTGGAGTGGAAGATCAATAAGAGACAGAATATTTGAAGAAATAGATGAAGAATGGAAAGAAGCTTACAGTGCCGGAATTTTTACAGAATTTATGGAACAGCGAGCTCCCGGTCATACAGTGCTTGATGACAAAATTTATAAAAAAGGATTTAGAGATTTTATTACAGATATTGATTTAAGTATTTCTGAGCTTGATTTTTATAGTGATCCGGAAGCATTGGATAAACGTGATGAACTTAATGCAATGAAAATTGCTGCAGAGGCAATTATATTATTTGCTAAGAGATATAGTAAGTATTTATATGAATTAGCTTCTCATGAAAAAGATGTTCAGCGAAAAAATGAATTGGAGACAATTGCAGGAATTTGTCATCGGGTTCCTGAGAATAAACCAAATACATTTTGGGAAGCACTTCAATATTATTGGTTTGTACATCTTGGAGTAATAACAGAACTTAATACTTGGGACTCTTTTAATCCGGGTCGACTTGATCAGCATTTGTATCCTTTTTATAAACAAGATTTAGAAAGCGGACTATTAACTAAAGATGAGATCTATGAATTACTTCAATCTTTCTGGATAAAATTTCATAATCAGCCGGCTCCTCCTAAAGTTGGTGTAACTGCCCAAGAAAGCAATACTTATACAGATTTTTGTTTAATCAATGTGGGCGGATTAACACCCACGGGTGAAGATGCAACAAATGATTTAACATATATTATTTTGGATGTAATTGAAGAGATGCGCTTGCTTCAGCCGAGTTCAATGGTACAAGTAAGCAAAAAAAATCCCGATAGATTATTGAAACGTACACTTGAAATAACAAAGACAGGATTTGGCCAACCATCAATCTTTAACACTGATGCAATCATCCAAGAAATGTTAAGACAAGGTAAGGATCTAATTGATGCACGAAATGGTGGAGCTAGCGGTTGTGTTGAAACCGGAGCCTTTGGTAAAGAAAGTTATATACTTACTGGATATTTCAATATTCCTAAAGTTTTAGAAATTACACTGCATAATGGAATTGATCCAAGAACAAATAAAATGATTGGACTTGAAACAGGAGCTGCAGAGAGTTTTAAATCGTTCGACGAATTACTCAAAGCATTTGAGAAACAATTAAATTATTTCATTGATATTAAAATTAATGGAAACCTGATAATAGAAAGACTATGGGCTAAATATTTACCTGCTCCATTCATCTCAATATTGATTGATGACTGCATAAAAAAAGGTAAAGATTATAATAGTGGAGGTGCAAGATATAATTCATCGTATATCCAAGGTGTTGGAATGGGAACAATTACAGATTGTCTTTCATCATTAAAGTATAATGTTTTTGAAAGCAAAAAAATGTCAATGGTTGAGATGCTAGATACAATAAAAAATAATTTTGAGGGAAAAGAAAAAATCAGAAAAATATTTTTAGATGAAACACCCAAATATGGAAATGATGATGATAGAGCTGATGATTTATTAAGAGAAGTTTTTGAAATATATTTTTCTGCAATTGATGGAAGACCAAATACTAAAGGTGGACACTATCGAATTAATCTTCTTCCAACTACTTGTCACGTTTATTTTGGCAGCGTAATTGGAGCCACACCGGATGGAAGATTAGCTTATAAACCCGTTTCAGAAGGGATTTCTCCAGTTCAAGGAGCGGATAGGAATGGGCCGACCGCAGTAATAAAATCGGCAGCAAAAATCGATCACATAAGAACTGGCGGTACTTTACTTAATCAAAAGTTCACTCCGAAAATATTAGAAGATGAAGAAGGAAGGCAAAAAATTCTTCATTTAATTCGGTCATACTTTAAAATGGATGCTCATCATATTCAGTTTAATGTAGTTAATGCTGATACTTTGAAGAAAGCACAAATAGAACCGGAAAATTATAGGGATTTAATAGTTAGAGTCGCTGGGTATAGTGATTATTTTGTAAATCTTGGGGAAGACCTTCAGAATGAAATAATTTTTAGAACTGAACAAAAAGGTTTTTAGTCTCGTATAGATGCCAGCAAACATTTCGCCATTATAAGTTTATTTTGTTCGTAAATTAGAAAAGCGAAGCTCTTTATCAATCCAAATACGCACTGAAATTAACTTATGAATTAATAGACAAAAGGATTAGTATGCTTAAAGATCACCCTAAAGGTATAATGATAATGTTTACAACTGAAATGTGGGAACGATTCGGTTTTTATATAATGATGGCTATTTTAGTTCTTTATATGGATAGTGAATTTGGTTGGAGCGATTCCATAAAGGGAGATCATTATGGAGCTTTTCTTGGATTAGTTTATTTTATTCCGCTACTTGGCGGTTATCTGGGAGATAAAATATTTGGTCAAATTAATACTGTAATTGCTGGTTCAATAGCAATGTTTTTTGGTTATGTAGCACTTGCCCTATCATCTGCGGATCAGCTTGTGACTTTTTATATTGGTTTATTTCTCGTTGCTTTCGGCACTGGAATCTTTAAGGTTAACATGGCGGTACTTGTCGGAAATTTATATATCGATAAAATACATCTTAAAGACGCCGGATTTAATATTTTTTATATGGGCGTTAATGTAGGCGCAACGATTGCACCTCTTGCTGCAACTTTGTTGGGTTATTTATTTAATGATTATAGAATGTCATTTTGGGCAGCAGCTATTGGAATGCTGATTTGTATTGTCACTTTTTACAATGGTAAAAGTAAACTGCTAAAGGCAGATGTAAAACAATCAAAGAATTCTGAGAAAGAAATTGTTTTTGAAGAAATATCATCAAAGGAATCCACACAAAGGATAATTGCTTTAGGGATACTCTTTACAATTGTAATATTTTTCTGGATGGCATTCTATCAAAATGGATTTGCACTTACACTTTTCGCAGAAAGATCAACAGTGATTTATGATTTTTTGCGCCCAGAGACATATCAATTTTTCAATCCCTTTTTTATACTACTTTTAACTCCTTTATTATTGTCTTTTTTTTCCAAGCTAAATAAAAAAGGAAAAGAACCTAGTACTCCTCTTAAAATATTTATTGGAATGGTAATAATGGGAGTTTCAATGCTAATAATGGTCTGGGCCTCGTTAGAAGGTGGAAATAGTGATTCAAATAATATGTCACCGAATTGGCTGATTTCAACTTATCTAATTGTTACTCTTGCGGAAATACTTATTTCACCAATGGGACAATCGTACGTTTCAAAAGTGGCACCTCCCAAAATTCAAGGTTTGATGATGGGAGGATGGTTTTTAGCTACTTCAATTGGAAGTTATGGTTCAGGTTTACTTGGCAAATATTACAGTGATTTTGCACATCATGAGTATTTTTTAATTTTGACCGGGATATTAATTTTCTCTGCAACGCTCGCATTATTGGCGATGAAAAAATTAAATAAATTTACTAATTAGATGATTTACTGTATTTTTTTATTGAAACTCTATTTAAATATTAGCATCAAATTATCACGGAATTAAAATGAAAAAAGTAAAAATTAGAAATAGCGGAAAAGAATTTACAGTTGGCAAAATTTTATGTGTCGGGAAAAATTATGCTGAGCATGCAAAGGAAATGAATAGTGAAGTGCCAGAATTTCCAATTATTTTTCTTAAACCTACTTCTACTCTAATTTATGATGGTGATTCAATAATTCATCCAAACTATTCTAATGAAATGCATCATGAAGTTGAGTTAGTTTTATTAATTGGGAAAGAGGTAAAAAATGCTACTTTGCGAGAAGCTGAAGACGCGATTATTGCATATGCTGTTGGATTGGATATGACACTGAGAGATTTACAAAGTAAGTATAAAAAAGAAGGACATCCTTGGACATTGGCAAAAGGATTTGATACTTGTGCAGTGGTCTCAGATTTTATATTAAAAGCTGATTATATACTTACGGGTGAAGAACTAATTATTTTAGAAAAAAACGGGAACATTCAGCAAAATTCAAGTGTAAATAAAATGATTTTTTCTCCTGCTCAAATTGTTCAATTTCTTTCAGAGCGTATGACACTTGAGCCGGGAGATTTAATTTATACTGGAACTCCAGAAGGTGTCAGCAAGGTCGAAAGAGGTGATGTTTTAAAGTCATCTATTACAAATATTGCTGAAATGAAAAATTATATCAAATAGATTGAAAGGTTAGCGTTATGTATAAAATTAAATCACTGCTTCTTTTATTACTTGTTATTACAGTTTCTACTGTTAGTTGCCAAAGCACTAATGAGGACAAAGATGATTTTAATATGTCAGCATTAGAATTAAAGCAAGCAATGGCAGAAGATTCTAACTTAGTGATTTTAGATGTTAGAACTCCACAAGAACTTGTTGGTCAGCACGGACAAATTGAAGGTGTGATAAATATTCCTGTTCAAGTCCTGAATCAAAGAATAAATGAAATGGAAAAATACAAAGATAAAAATGTTGCCGTAATCTGTCGTTCTGGAAACAGATCAGTTATGGCAACGAAGATGATGCAAGCCAAAGGATTTAAGGCTAAAAATGTTTTAGGTGGAATGAAAGCCTATAATAAACTCTGAAAATAAAACAATAAATTTTTAAAATTAACAAAATTAATTGATAGTACTTCGGTTTGCGATCTTTGTACAAATATTAATTTTCAAATATAATTTAACTTGATTTTGTTTAATTCATCAGTAGTTTGTTTGTAATCTAATCCTTCTCTAGTTCAGCTTTATATAAGTCTAAATTTTTAATTTGCTCTTCATCTAATTTTGGATAATGCATATCGAGATTTTGTAATGTATTATTTATTATTTCTGAAATAACTAATCTAGCAAACCATTTATGGTCAGCCGGAATAATATACCAAGGCGCAAAACTTGTTGAGGTTGCATTAATTGCATCTTGATAACAGCGTTGATATTCACCCCATAATTTTCTTTCTTCCAGATCACCTGCAGAAAATTTCCAATTCTTTGATGGGGTCTCAAGTCTTCGTAAAAATCTATTTTTTTGCTCATCCTTTGAAACGTTTAAGAAAAACTTAAGAACGATGGTCCCATTTTGGTAAATATGTTTTTCAAAGTTCTTGATTTGTTCATAACGTTCGTTCCAAATTTGTGGAGTAACAAATTCAGGTGGAATATTTTGATATTTTACTAAATTATGCACTCTTACAACTAAGACTTCCTCATAGTAGGATCTGTTAAAGATTCCAATTCTTCCTCTTTCAGGCAAGGACTTAGTTGTTCTCCAAAGATAATCATGGTCAAGTTCTTCTTTAGAAGGCTGTTTAAAGCTAAAAACTTGTGTCCCTTGAGGATTTAATCCGCTCATTACATGCTTAATTGCACTGTCTTTTCCCGCAGCATCCATTGCTTGAAAAATGATAAGAAGACTATATTTATCATGAGCATAAAATTTATCCTGTAATTCCCGCATTATTTTACGATTCTTTTTGAGTAATTTTTCACCGTTTTTCTTCGATTCAATTTCTTCTGTAAAATCCGTACTAAAATCTGTTAAACTAATCTTTTTACTTCCATTAATTTTAAAGTCTTCCAAATTCATTGTAACTCCATTTTTTACCTGTTGTTTTTACCACTAAAATAGACTGGATTTAGATAAAAAACAAATACAAAGGTAAAACTATTGCAAGAATATTAACATATGGTTAATAATCAACTTTTTATTAAAAAAGAGACAATAAAATACGATAATAGTACTAATAAACAATATGGTCTAATTTTTGCATCAAATCATGATATTTTTATTGGAGTAACTTTGGAAAATTTAAATTTACACACCTTTATCAAAGCTGCAGATGATGTTGAATTAAGTAAATATAAAGTACTGGCTATTCTAAACAAATATTCCGAGGCTCTTCATAAAAATAAACTGTATCCTGCCCTTGCAGAATTAATCTCAATAAAAGGCGAATTAGAATTATTGGTCGAACAAATGTCTCTTTTTGATGCTGAGTTTGTACTAAGTCTTAATTTTGCAGATTTTGCGGATGATTTACCGGAAGATAGCCAGGTCAATTATAATGAAGATTCTTTGAAAACAGTATCAGATTTTATCCATTGGGCTCTGCCAGAAATTAGATCGGCTATAAATGAGGGAAAGGCGATTTTTGATTTTGTTGACCAAAATATGCTGGTAAATGAAGTTGGTATTATGCCAATTTATAAGAATGATGGCTATTTCTTTATTCCAGATCTTATTAATGATTTGATGAAAATTTACAGATTTGAAATGTCACTATTTTCCACAGAAGAAAACCCACTAAGAACATTAAAGAGTAAACTGGTTGATTTGATAAGTTTACAAGCTCCCGAATGTTTATCTCCATATGAATTAAAACAAAATATGATCAAAAAATTTCAAGACATCCCTAATCCGGCTTGTTTCTTTATTGAAAACTCAATTGATTTTCCGTTTGCCGAAACAATTTTACCTGTTGCTAAAAGAAAACTTGTTAGAGCGCTCGCAATCCAATAAAAGAAATAATTATTTTAAAAAATAGTTTGCCAACCCAAATCAATTATCTGTTAATTGAGCTCCTAGTTTATTAATTTTCATCATAAGACAAAACTTTATAAGATATTGTTGTATACTTTATTAATGGGAAATTGCTAAGATTAAAACGAAATCCTTAAAAAAACAATTAAAGCTTTTTGATGTATATGCAATAACCGCTGGTTCAATAATTAGCGGTGGGTTTTTTATTATACCCGGATTGGCAGCTGCAAATATTGGGAATTCATTTATTTTTGCATATATAATTTCAGCGTTACTTGTCGTTCCTTTTGCTCTTAGTCAAATAGAACTTGCTACAGCAATGCCCAGAGCCGGCGGAGTGTATTATTTTTTCGATCGTTCGCTGGGACCTTTGTTTGGTACTATTGGTGGCATTGGCGTATGGTTGACCTTGGTGTTAAAAGTTGCATTTGTGCTTGTTGGAATTGGGGCTTATCTCACTTTATTTTTGAGTAAAATAAGTATAACACCAATTGCAATAGTATTAGCTTTAATACTAGGCATTCTTAATTATTTTGGGTCAAAAAAAAGTAGTGCTCTTCAAATTATCCTAGTGATTATACTACTAATAATTCTAGTTGGATTCATTATTACCGGATTTCCATATATTGAGCAAAAAAATTATGAAGGAATTTTTGATTTTGATATATTTCAAATGTTATCTACTTCTGGAATAGTTTTTATAAGCTTTGTTGGAGTAACAAAAATTGCAAGCATATCTGAGGAAATAAAGAATCCTGAGCGAAACATTCCCCTTGGTATTTTTATGGCATTGGGAACTGCTTTGATAATTTATTTGTCCGGCACAATTATTATGGTTGGTGTTCTACCAATAGAATCAATAATAAATAACTTAACAACACCTGCTTCCGTCATTGAGATTGTTTTAGGTTCCCCAGGAGTAATATTTATCTCAATTGCGGCTATTGTTTCATTTATTTCAGTTGCTAATTCAGGAATTTTAAGTGCTTCAAGATATCCTCTGGCAATGAGTAGAGATCATATTTTTCCAAATTTTTTAAGGAAATTAACCAAATTCGACACCCCTTCATTTGCTCTTTATCTTACAGTTGGAGTAATAATACTCATTTTAATCATTTTTAATCCGACTAAAATTGCAAAACTTGCAAGTGCATTTCAGCTCCTCGTATATGCTTTTTTATGTCTCGCTGTAATTGTAATGAGAGAGAGTAGAATTCAATCTTATGATCCGGGATATAAATCACCTCTATATCCTTGGATGCAGATAATAGGAATAATTGCCTCATTATTTTTAATAACTCAACTTGGTTTGCTAACAATATTATTTACAGTATTGATTATTTCTTTAGGGTTTATTTGGTACTGGAAATATTCTAGGTTAAGAGTTGCAAGAAACGGTGCTATTTACCATATATTTGAAAGATTAGGCAGACAAAGATATGAAGCGTTAGATAGTGAATTGAGGGGTATTCTTAAGGAAAAAGGTTTGAGAAAGGAAGATCCATTTGAAGATATTGTTCATAATGCCAGGTTTTTAGATATTGCGATTCAATCCAGTTTTGAAGAGGTATTAGAGACTACATCAAAACATTTAAGTAATATAATTCATTGTGGTTCTGAAGAAATTGTTCAGCAGATTATGGAAGGGACAAAGATAGGAGCTACTCCTGTTACTCATGGATTTGCATTACCTCATTTTAGAAGTGAAAGAATTGAAGAAGCCAAACTTGTTTTAGTAAGATGTGTTAAAGGAGTATCAATTCAGATTTTTGACCCAATAACCCATAAAGCAGAACACACAGAAATTGTATATGGATTATTCTTTTTAGTAAGTCCGGAGAAAAATCCAAGTCAGCACTTAAGAATTTTAGCTAAAATTGCCGGAAGATTAGACGATGATGACTTTTTAGAGAAGTGGAATTCGGCTCAAAGTGAAAATGAAATTAAGGATGCTCTGCTTTTTGATGAAAAATTTCTTTCTATTATTGTTAAAAGCGGAGAGAATTCTTCATCATTTATTGGTTTGGAAATTAGGCAGTTAGATTTCCCGAGGAATTGCTTAATTACAACTATTAGGCGTGACGGAGGAACAATAATTCCAAAAGGCGATACAATCCTAATGGAACTTGATAGACTTGTTATCATTGGAGATTCAAAAGGGATAAAAGAGCTAAGAGAAAAATATTCTAATTAAGAGCGTTTTATAATGAAAGAAAAAATTAGTGAAAAGGAACAGTTCTTTTCTAAAGTTAGTCACGATCTGCGGGGTTCATTTACCAGTATACTAGGGTTTAGCGACATTCTAAATGACCCAAATGAGGTTTTGACGATTGAAGAGATAAATGAATTTTCTACAAGAATTCAAGCTCAATCTAAGGATACATTCGATCTGCTTGTAAATTTCATAAATTGGCTTAAATTGGAAAATTACAAATACGGTCTATCTTATGAAAATATTGAGATCTATGATGCATTATTAGAGACTAAAAACAATCTTAAAAAGAATTTTAACGAGAAAAATATTGATGTCAATCTAAGTGTTGATAAAGATGAAACGGTATTAATGGATTATGAAATTTTACTGTCAATAGTGAATAATATATTTATGTTTTTAGTAAAAGTTTGCTGTAATAATTCCACTGTATATGTTAATAGTGTCAATATAAATTCTAAAATAATAACCCTGGAAATTTCTGCAAATTGTGATAATGATAAGTCCTCATTTTTAAATAATCTTAATTTACGAAGTCTGAATAATGATCTTTCGTTCCCTATGATTTTTGCTTTAAAATTTACTGAACTTTCGGGTGGAGCATTTGATTTTGCATTGGATCAGAAAAATAATTTAATTATTTCTCTTCAACTTCCTAAAGAGCAAAAGAATTAATTCCAAAAACAAAATTATTTTTACCTCTGTAATTTAGCTTCCAAGTAAACTCAAAATTAAGTGGAATAAGCAAATGCCCAATGCTGAAGCCTAACTCATAAAATGGTTTTGCAAATTTTTTGTAATCTGAAAGAAGTATTTCACGACTCTCTTTGGAAATATCTGACATTGCTATATTTATATAAGTTGAAAGCTGCAACTGTAAGTCTTTTAATATTGGTATTTGAGAAAATTTAAACAGATCGTCTTGGAAATTGTGTTTTAAGTAAATTGTTGTAACTTCATCACCAAATATTTCACCAATCCTCAAAGTTCTAAATGAATTATTCTTACTAGCTGCATTAATATTGCCGGGCAGAGCATAAAGCATTTGAAAGGGAACATTACCATTCGAAAATATTCTATTTCCGTAAAAGTTTAATGACCAATTTCCTAATGTAGGTAAAGCACCATAAACTTCTAATTCATATTGTGTAAAATCAAGATTGCTGCGTAAAGTTTTTTTATCACTTATTAATGCTGAGCCTTCGAAGATAATATTACTTCTCGGTGTAATTCTTCTTCTGAAAAATCCGTCTTCAATATATTTCCTAAAATCAATTTTTAAAGAAGTTCTAATGGCATTCGTTTTAGTATCAAATATATGCTGATTGCCAGAATATTTTTTATCTCTATTAAAAAAAGAAAAATCAGATCTATTGTTTGCTGATTCATCATCACGGCTTAGGTAGCCAAGACCCAAAGAAAGTATGGGGAAAATCTCAGAAGTAATTTCAGCTTCAAATCCTTTTGTGTAATAGTAATCTCTAAAATCATATTTAGAAATTAAGCTTAAAAATGTTGATGTAAATTTGTTATAATTATTAGATACACCAAAGAGGTCGGTAAGTTTATCATATAAATTCAGCGAAATTTGAGTTGTCCTGTATCTTCCCAAATTATATGAAGCGAATAATTCTTTCTTTACTAAATCATCGGCAAATCCATAAGAAACTGATCCGTTTACTTCTAACCGCTGTTCTTCCGCATCGTTAAAGTATAAATTAAGATTAAGTACATTGCCTTCAACCTTATTGAAGTTGTAGAAAGATAATGGTCCGCCAATTGAAAAATATTTATTTATCTCAAGACTTTGAGAAAGTAGAGAAAAATCTTGACCAAATGATTTTGAAACATTAGTAATACTATCGATTCTTTGGTAAGCAACCGTTTCCGCGGCTGTATTTGGAATCCTTTGAATTGAGTTCCAATAATTATCATCCTTTTTATCAGCCTCAGGCAATACAGTTATAACTGCATTATCAAATAGGTCTTCATCTATATTTGTATTTATTTCATAACTGTTCATTATTGTATGAAGTTCAAAACCAAATTTTGCTAATCCCAGATAATTTCCCTCGGCAAAAATCCTATAATCAACGGGCAATGCAATTTCATCCTTAAAGATAGAATATTGCTGAAATACATTTACATACGTAAATAATCCACCCGGATTAGCCATTTGATTTAATTTAACATCAACTTTTAAAAGATGAAATGTACTGTCTGCAATAAAAAGATTTCCATAAAATCCCGGATCTGCTGGATTATCTGTATTAAAGTAAATCTGATATATTTTTTTATCGTCTTGAGCTATTTCTTTTTCTATGTAAAAATAGTAGTAGGATAAAGCCTTGTTAGAAATTGGACTTGGAATTAAACTTCCCAAAAACAATAAATCGTCTTCGTAGAAACTCTGAATTACATTACCGCCTGTTAATACATTAATAAATGGGGGAGTGTTAGCAGATTGTTTTCTTGCCACTATAAAATTCTTTTTACTATCCGGGGCTTTATAAAATCCCCGACTTTCATTTTCTATTATGCCATTAATTTTCAGTTTGCCTGTATCTTGCGTAGAAAGAGAAAATCCTCCTTCCTGAATATCGCGGGTTGTTTTAACTAAACCTTTTGTGTAAGCGGAATATTTGTAGTTCTCTATTTTTTCTCTTATTTCATTTTTTCTTTTAATTGCTTTTTCTATTATATCGTAGGCAGGATTTCTTCCCGGTGTAACGGTAATTTCTGGTAAGTCTAATTCTATTGGTTGAAGTTCAAAATTTAAAGTTAGGTTTTTGGTAACGTTAGCTTGAATTGTATCAGATTTATAACCAATAAAAGAGGCAATTAGAGAATAATCTCCTTCAATTAGTTTAATACTGTAGGCTCCTTCAGTATTGGTTGATGTGCCTCTGATGGAATTGTCAGTTCTTATATTTGCAAAGCTTAATTTTTTGCCAGACTGCAAATCTTTAACAACTCCGGAGACGTTATATATTTGCGCTGTTAGAGATGGAACTATTATTATGAAAATAAGGGAGAAAATTTTTCTCATTTGTCCGTTAACATTTTTAGATAATAATTAACGGACAAAATAAGAAAATAATTTGATTGATCAGATACCGAAATTATTCATACCAGGATACAACCTCGTAATTCTTGGTATGAGGGAAAAATGGTGGTACGCTATGTAAAAATCTGTCATCATAAGTGTGTATAAATTTATAACCCTCATATGGACCAACAGAATTATAATGTGCTGTTACTCTAACATCTTTTGCAATAATTCCGCCAAGTATCTGCCATTCTTTTAAAACACCATCGTTATCTACTAGTTTATTATCTGGACCAACATCACCATTAAAGGCAAACATAGAAGCTTGTGTAATTATATCTTTGTGTTTTGTGTCATTATTATACTGTAGCCTAATATCCTCTTCAGCTACTAAGACCAAGCATATTATCAGAATCTGGTTTTTTGGAAATATCATCTTTGTACTCTAAGTCATCTGTTTGGAAAATATTGCCATATCCATTTTTCCCTTTTTTAGTTGCAACAACTGTTGCTGCACCATCTAACTTACCTTTTACATATACATTTGATTTTTCAGCATAGATCATACCATTAAAATCTTTAAGTTTTAATGTCTCTTTAATCAGTGGTCCGCCATCTTTATATTTTGGGTAATCTTTTGGATCATAACCTAAGATTTCAATTTCTACCTTGTCATCTTTAAACTCAAGCTCCACTTCAATTTCTTTTCCGCTGCCGTCGGGAGCTCGAAGAACCAATCCTCCTGCAGTTCCTGCAGATCTCATTCCTGTAGTATCGAAAGGACGTTCAACATCAACTCCACTTTCATAACCTCCATGAAACTTTGGATCTTTAGTATTATACATTTGCAAACCTTTTTTGCTAGTTACTTTACCAAAAAATTCAGGACTTCCCCATGTTCTCATCTTATCATTTACATGGAATGGACCTTGAAAAATATCACCGGTTGCCGGTATTGCACTTGCCATCTTATCATAGAAGTTGCCGTATTTAGCAAATGTACTTGGCTGCAGTTCAACATAAACAACTGCAGTATCTTCTTGAAAGATTCCCTCTGAATATATTAGAACCATATCTGCAGCGAGTGCTCCTCCTCCGCATGGCCCAAGCTGATCCCCGTGAGCTAAGTGCGCGGGCACAGCCGATGCATTTATACTTATAGAATGTGCACTATGTTTTTTAGCATTGTGACACACTGTAACCTTCCCTCCGCCCCCAGTTGGGTTAGTTACATAAACATTTATATGTCCTCCTTGGAAAGGTAATTTATCATATCCAGTATCCCAAGTTTTATCTTTAAATACTTTATTTGCAGCTAGATTAGCACCTGCAACTGCAATATTATAAGCTATGTTATGTGTATAATAGTCGGAAAAATTATCAACAGATCGGGTTGATAAATTATTAAAATTACTGCCGAATACTAAGAATATTAAACTAAAACCAAGCACAAGCAACATTGCTGCTTTTCCGCCCATTATAAAATCTCCTACCTATTTTTAAGGTTTCTTGCTGCTAATCTAATTTGTCTCCAAAATGCCGATGCATACATTTCGCTATCTTCTTTATCCTCATTTGCTGTGTCGTACCCATAGACATCTTCGACACGGATATTTATTTCTATCATTTGAATTAAATCTGGAGATGCAACCGGTGTCGAGAGTTTAGCTCCTAGAGCATCATAGTAGATCATATTAAATTCTGTAATACCTAAATTAGTACCAACTGGAGTATCAGTATTTATTACTCTGTATAAATATTTATCCCTGGGATTTGGTGTTTCAGTAAGCTCACTTGTCGGACCAGTATAGTATGAAAGGCTATCTACATTGCCATCTGAGTCAACATCTGTTCTAAACTTAATGCTATTCGAATCTGCTGATATAATATAGAGGAGAGGATTTGATAATTTTGTCCAATCCTCGCAAAATCCAATTTTTCTAAAATCGAATTCCAGCAATTCAACAACTGCAACAAGGTTTTGCTGAACAACAAGCTCTCCGCCATACATATAATTATTCTCAACAGCCGTATCATTTATACGGAACAAAATTAGCAGCAGCATACCACCTACTAATGTTGATCCAAGAATGTCTATTAGAGTACTAAAGCCCATCTTATTTCCTTATCTAAAATACCAATAACTATAAATTGCAGACATTTCTAAAGTATCTGGAATATCATCTTGACCCAACATAGAAGGACTTGAAACTCGAACAGTAATTTTCTTATTCCAAGTTCGTGATGAGGTTTTACCGTCAAGATCGGTATCATTAACATAAACTACTTCGCAGTTAACATGAAAATCTGCTGCAGGTACGGTATTCTCATATTTGTATAAATTGTTGTAATCATCAAAATCATCAAAATTTGGATATACCTCTCCGGTCCCGGGCCCAAGAGTTGTGGATAAACTTGATAAACTTTCTACTGTCCCAGCTACAGTACTTTCATCAAAAGCTTTTCCGGTAGCTTCTTCAATAATTGAGGTTGCAATTGATGAAGCAATAACGCCTAACTTGCTATCGAGTAAAACTGAATTTGTATTTAAAAAATTACTGTTGACCCTTAATATTACTAATGAAAGTAACACTATAGCCCCAGCAGTGATCATCATTTGTCCGGTATTCATAATTATTAAATTAATTTGTTTTTAAATGTAAAATTTTGCAAAACCTGAAGATCCAGTAAAATTTACTAGTAAACTATCGGTAATTCTTTCTGATTGTTAAGTGAGGGCAGGACAAACTGTATGCCACTAGAAAGGCTTCAATTAAGCTGTAAAACCAACTTTTATACTATTTAAAGTGTTTAATAGCACATAATAATGAGAAATGTATTAATATGATACACTGAACTCGATTAATTCTGTGCTATTTTAAGTGTATTAATTATTTACTCAAACCATGATACTACTTCATAAGTTTCAGTTGCTGGAAAATAAGGAGGTGTTTCATATCCAAATCTTTTATCAAACTTAATTACTTGATTGTAACCAGCTCCATTTGTGTATCCAGTTGTTTGTGCTTCATTTTCAATTAATCCTCCATGTATCCTCATAATTCCCATGTTGGGAGAACCTGAAGTTAATCCTTCAACGGTAATACCTCCATCAAAATTAAATAATGAAGCATGAATATTTATATTATCCCGATTTGCAGTATTATTTTTTACAATCACTTGTTTTGCAGCAACAATTCCCAGCATATCCTTGCAATTAGGATTTGTAAGAGTATAACCTGGATTCATAGGATCACTCTTTAAAGGATCATTTCTATAAATAATATCATCCTCTAGAATATACTTTCCCATGATTGCTTCCGTCTTTTGCTGTACCCACGGTGTATTTACCATTAACAGTGCCTGATAAATACATATTTCCTTTATCATTCCAAATCACACCATTAGGAGCTAGAGTATCCATATCTGCTAGTACCGGTGTAGACCATGTAGATGAAGTAGTTTTTTTTGTACTCCATTCAACTTTTCCATCGGGTGTTCCATCATCAATAAAATTTAATCTTACATCCAAGGCATCACCAGATGCATCTGTAAATAATTTGCCATTATAGCTTGCTGCATTATTTAGTTTAGAAATATCCAAACTAAATGGGATATCAACTGGTGTTTCAAACCCACCTAAAAATTGAGGATCAGCTGGACCAAAGCCATAAACATTTCCTATTGATTTAAGTCCGTCTTTTGTTGTTACTTTACCAGTAAAAACAGGGGAACCCAAGAGTATTTAAGTCTTTGCTTGAGTATGAAAAGGTCCATCAATTGTATCGCCGGTAACTAGATAGCCGTAGGTTGGCCATCTATTTGTATAGTACCCAAATTTAGAAAAACTGCTTGGCTGAAGTATAATTTTTACTAACGCAGTATCTTCTTTATATTCTCCATCAAACATTCCTTTATAAGTAGCTCTGGAGATTATTTTGATTTTATCAACCGCAAATGTAGTAGCTGAGATATCCAATTTGCCACCTTCAAAAGGAAGATCTGAATATCCTCCAGACCAAGTTGGGTCTTTAAAGATTTTATTGGCTGCCATATTTGCACCGCTGGAAGCAATATTATGCAAATGTGTTTTTGAATAATACTCAGTGAGATTTTCTACGGCTCTTGTTGTAGTATTAGATGAATTGTAATTGACAATAGCGAAAATCATACTAAAACCCATAACAACTAGAAGAATTGCTTTTCCACCCATAATTTAATTCCTTATCTATTTCCTAAACTTGGTGCGGCAAGTCTTATCTGCCTATAAAATGCACTTCGATCTTTTGAGTAAACATCCTTTTCTGCCATATCTCCATAAGCTGCGGTATTTTCAACCGTAATATCAATCTGCATGGTTATAATTCCAAGAGGAGGAGCAGATGGCATTGTAGTAATTTCATTACCCAGAGAATTAAAATAGCGTAACTTAAACTGTGTTAAACCAAGATTTGCCGAAAGTGGAGTGTCGTTATTTACTTGTCTATATAGCATTCTATCTTTTGGATTTGGTGTATTTGCCACCTCAGGGTCGGTTGGTTTACCAATCCAATACTTGAGCTTATCAACTATTCCATCACCAGTTTGAACAGTTTTTGAAATTGCTACATCTGTTAAGAAATGTTATACTTGTATCTGTTGCCTCTAAAATTGCTTCACTTGGCTGCGGAATCTTTTCCCAATCCTCACAATATCCAATTTTTCTAAGATCATGTTCTAAAAGCTCTACAATTTCTACTAAATTGCTTTGTACAATTAGCTCTCCGCTGCTTAAATAATGGCTTTCAACTGAAGCATCGTTCATTCTAAACAAGATCATCAGAATTAAACCACCAATTAGTGATGAACCAAGAATGTCAATTAAAGTACTAAATCCCATTTTATTACCTATCTAAAATAATAATGGCTATTAATTTTCGATAAAACAATATTTGTTGTACTATCTTTAATAAAAGGACTTGAAACATAAACAGTAATTTTTTTATGCCACTTTCTTGCAGCCACAGAGTCTAAGGATACATCAGGATCAACATAGTTAACTTTACACCTAAAGTACATATTTGCAGATTGGAAAGTAGTATCCCCGTTTGTATTCCCCGAATAACCGTTATAATCATCAAAATCATCAAAATCATCCCTGGAAGATTCGCCTAAATCTGGTCCTAAAGTGGCAGATAAATCTGTTAAATTTGAAGCAAGTAAAGCGTTTGCAGTTCTTTCATCAAATGACTTTGAAAATGCTTCTTCAATTAAAGCTGTCCCAAGAGAAACAGCAAGTAGTTGATATTTGGCTTCGTCCATCTCTACATTATTTAGAAGTGAGTTTCTGTTTACATTAAGTATTACTGTCCCAAGTAATATCATTGCTGCTATTGAAATTAACATTTGTCCGGTATTCATAATATTTACACTTATTAGTTTTTTACTTTAATTCTTATTACATTTTCGACAATCGATTCAATTACTTTAAGTCTTAAAACATCTAATCTTTGTATGTGTGATTTATATCACAGATGGTCCTTAATCAATGACAGAATGGACCTAAGTCAAATTTATAAGGTCAAATAATATGCCACTAAATGAAAAATATATGTCAATAATATAATTTCTCATTGAAATTGAAATTGGTCACCATTTCAATAAATAACATTTTATGATTTTGTAAGATAATTTCTATTACTATTTTGCCTCATTCCCTCAGGATAAATTTGATCTTGATTAATAATAATTTTCAGATGAATTAAGTATATTTATTTGACTAATTTGAATTAATGAGATATTAATGGATCCAATTAATATTATTCTGGCTGTAAACCTGTTTGTCTCTATGAGCGCTAATATGTCGGGTGCAAAAAAAGGGATAAAAGCGAAACTTAGTACGGTAGTCAGCAAACCCAAAACATACCTTCAAAAAATTCCCCCTAATGTTGCAGCTTTTGTTTTAATATTAATTATTGCTGCGGTTTTTAATTTAGGAACCTTTTCAGACGAGATTAAAGCAGAGTATTTCACTGTTAGAATTATCGGATTAATGGTATTCATAGTTTTTTCTTGGGTACAAGTTGTTGCTTTTAAATCTCTAGGTGAAAATTATTCTCAAGATATAGTGGTTTTTAAAAAACATGAATTAAGAACTACTGGAATGTATAAAGTAATTCGCCACCCACAATATATAAGTCAGTTATTAAGCGATCTAGGTGCGGGGATTGCTCTGATGGGCTATTTAATAATTCCGATTGTGGTTTTGGTAGAATTTCCGTTATTCATCCTTAGGGCAAAAAAAGAAGATAAATTATTGTTAGAACATTTTGCAGAAGATTTTGTAGAATATAAACGTAAATCGGGTTTTTTCATTCCATTTGTTGGATAAATTAGTTTAATGAAATTATTTAAATCAAAAATCAGTCTTTTTATTTTATCATTATTATTCCTAAATGATATTTCGGCTGCTGAATTAATTATTAAAAAAGGGAATCAGAAATTAGTCATTAATTCGGTTAATATTAAAGGGACTGAATATGTGGCTTCAAATACATTAGCGAAAGCGCTTGATGCGAACTACTTTTATAATCCTACGAAACAGAAGTCAGAGTTAAAGTTTATTGAATATAATTTAAAATTTACTGCCAATAATCAATTTGTTATTCTTATTGCTAAAAAAAGCAATCAAAATCAAATTTTTCAAATGCCGCTTTCTGCAAAGTTAATGGAAGGCGATATATTTATTCCTGTAAAATATTCAGTTAAATACTTAAGCTTTGCAACAGGGCTGGAGACAACATATATTGAAAATGATAACTCAATTATAATTGCCTCCAAAAAGTTAAATACTAAAAAATTAGTTGAATGGAATAAGAGACTTGTTGATAGGAATTCTATAAAATATGATATTTTTTCTGCTAATATTGAAAATAAAACTAATGGAACCTTGCTTAGGTTAGCTACTAAGGATAGGATAATCAAACCAACAAGTTCGATTTCAAATAATACTCTTTATATTTTCTTCTCCGGGGCAACTATTGATAAAAATGAAATTAGTAAACTCACATCCAAAGGATTTATTAAGTCTATTGAGCTAAAACATGTTAATGGTAATCCGCAAATGGAAATAAAATTAAAAGAGGGTTATGACCGGCACGAAATATTTTATGATGATGAGATTGGGGAAATTTTAGTTTCAATTCACAGTAAATTTACCAAAGCTGAGATTAAACCAGACGAGGAAATAAACAAATGGAAATTCAATGTTGTAGTTATTGATCCGGGACATGGCGGAAAAGACCCTGGTGCAATTGGAGTGAATGGAATTAAGGAAAAAGACATTAATCTTGCAATTGCCAAGGAATTGGGCTCTTTGATAAAGCGGAATAATAATGATTTAGATGTTGTTTACACAAGAGATGATGATACATTTGTTGAGTTATATAAGCGTGGAAAAATAGCAAATGAAAATAAGGGTGATCTTTTTATTTCAATTCACTGTAATTCAATGCCAAAAAAAAGAAGCAATGTTAGAGGTTTTGAGGTTTATCTATTGAGACCAGGAAGAACTAAGGAAGCAATAGATATAGCAGAATTCGAAAATAGTGTAATTAGTCTTGAAGATAATCCAAATAGATATAAAAAATTAACGGACGAAAATTTTATTTTGGTTAGCATGGCTAATGCATCAAATATGAGATATTCAGAAACATTTGCAGATATGCTGAATACAGAATGGATAAAACAAGATTTTTTACCTTCAAGGGGAATTAAGCAAGCAGGTTTTTATGTATTGGTTGGAGCATCTATGCCTGGTATTTTAATAGAATCTGGTTATATCTCAAACAAAGAAGATGCAAAATATTTAAATACAAAAAGAGGACAGCAGCAAGTTGCAAATTCAATTTATGAAGCAATTATTAAATACAAAAATTATTACGAAACATCGCTCAACAATGAGCTAGATAAATAAGGACTAATTATGACAAATGCACAAAAGTGGGTAGCAGTATTTCTTCTATTATTTGTAATATTACTATTTCTTTCAAAAGTTACCTCCGGATCATAAATTCCCATATTTTTTAAATAAACCCATGCAAAAAAAATTGCAATGTAAATCTTTTTTGCATGGTCTTTTTATTGTGAAATAAGCTGAAAATAGAATCCTTTTCAAAAATCGTCAATTTTTTTTTCACCCCTTCGAAATTTACAAGTACTTCATGGAGACTTACAAAAATTAGAATATGAGCTCTAATTAAAAGAAAACTGTGATTTAAATCATATCCCAATAATATGGCATTATAGCTGAATTAGTAATTCCCTAAAAGAATCAATAATGTGGGGAAAACATAATGTCAGCCAAAACAAATACAATATTCTTTACACTCCTTTTTTTAATAAATACTCTAATTTTTGCCAATCCTACTTACCGAATGAGCATAGAAGAGATATCGGTATTAAGTTCAAGTAAAATACAAGCATCAGTATATATAGAGAATGTCGGAGATAACGTTATTCTAACGAGCTATCAATGTGCACTCAGCATCAATCAAACTCTTGATCTCTCAAGTCTTTCTCTTAAATATGTTGAAGAAAGTTCAGAACTGCTTAACGAACCAGACCTCTATGTTGGTATTGATAACATAGACGGTCCATCCGAACTGACCTTTGTCTCCTACATTGGCAGTGATATCATATCTAAGAAAACCTTAGTCGGTAAATTTACTCTTGAAGGAAACATAGACATAAGCAACATTAACTTACTTGATATTCAGTGGGATTTTGAAGGAACAATAAGCACAATCATAACGGGAAAGGACTTCGAGAATATTACAGATCCGGCAGGTCACATAAGTATCTTTGGAGACCCGGAAGAACCGGCAGAAACAACAAGTCTAAATATCGTAAATGTTGCAGCAAGCTCTACAACTGATGAGAATACTTCCCCTCAAGGCGTTATCGATGGACTATGTTCTTGTGATGGAGATGAAAACGCAAGATGGGCAACACAAGGAATGCCAGCGTCATTGATGTTTGATTTAGGACAGATGAGTCAGATTAGTGGAACAAGGATTTCATTTTATAACTTTGCTGAGGGAAGGATATATCAATATAATATTAAAGTCTCAAGTGATAATGAGAATTGGACAACTGTTCTAGAGAATGTAAACTCAAAATCAGAAGAATGGAGTAATGAAGAGTTCAGCAGTATCGATGGAAGATATGTTGAGTTAGAAATACTTAGCTCAACCGGACCAAATACGGGTAATTGGGCAAATGTATGGGAAGTAGAGATATGGGGAATTGGGACACCAAAATCAGTAGAAGAGGAAGAAGAAGTATTAGCAGAAGAAACAATTCCGAGTGAGTATGGAATAAGTCAAAATTATCCAAATCCATTTAACCCAACAACAAATGTAAAAGTGATGATGAAAGAAAGTGGAAGTGCGGTATTAAATGTGTTTAACTTACTGGGAGAAAAAGTAGAATCAGTATTAGATGAAGAATTATCAGCCGGTGAACATGTTGTAAGTATTGACGGTTCTAGATTAGCAAGCGGTATGTATATCTACCAACTTATTGTTGATAATAAATTTACTCAAGTAAAGAGAATGAATTTGATTAAGTAATAACGGGAGTATTTGTAATCATCTATAAATCTTTTGCTTGACTCATTAGGCGGAGTTTTCTTTGGCTGGGAAACTTCGCCTTCCCCTTTTAATACTTAAGTAACCTAACTAAATATTCTTTATAACTTGAATTAGGATATGATTCAACGAGTTTAATAAACTCTTCTTTTGAGATAAAATCTTTTTTATAAGCTATTTCTTCAATACAAGCTACTTTAAGTCCTTGTCTATCTTCAATTACACCAAAAAAGTTTGAGGCTTGCAGCAAAGCTTCAGGAGTGCCTGTATCCAGCCATGCAACTCCACGTCCAATCTGTACTACTTCAAGTTGTGAATTTTCTAAATATTTTTTATTAACATCTGTTATTTCCAGTTCACCGCGTTTAGAGGGTGTTAAATTTTTAGAAATCTCCACTACTTGGTTATCATATACATAAAGCCCAGGTATTGCAAACTCAGATTTAGGATTTATTGGTTTTTCCTCGATAGAGATTGCTTTTCCTTCTTCATCAAATTCTACAATACCATATCTCTCAGGATCAGAAACTCTATAAGCAAATATTGAGGCTCCTTTCTTTTGACTTTTCAATGCATTGTATAGATAATCAAGCTTTCCGTAAAAAATATTATCGCCTAAGACTAATGTAACACTATCATCACCAATAAAGTTTTCTCCAATAATGAATGACTCAGCAATGCCATTTGGAGCATTTTGAACAGCATACTCGATTTTCAACCCAATAAATGAACCATCCCCAAAAAGCTGTTTATAAAGCGGAATTGTATTTTCATCCGATATAATTAAAATTTCTTTAATGCCACCAAGCATTAATATTGAGAGAGGATAATAAATTAACGGTTTATCATAAAGTAATGCTAATTGTTTACTGTAAACCTTTGTAATTGGGAATAATCTCGTACCTGCGCCACCCGCTAAAACAATTCCTTTCATTTTCCCTCTTAATTTGTAACGGTTATTATATTTGATGAAATAAAATTATCATTAATATCAAAAATATCAATTTTGTATTCGCCAATATTGACAAAATTGTATTTAAAGAATGTATCACTCCATTCCGGTAGAATTTTGAATTTTTTTGAATCAACTAATTCTTCATAATTACTATTTTTGTTAGATCTTTTCCAAACTTGCACCTTAATTTTCTCAATACCAAACGGAACTTGATTGTTTAGATATATAAAAGCTTGTCCTTCTGAACGGGACAATGAGAGGGAAGTAAATGGATTTTTAGGTTTTCCATTTATAACTAATTCGCAAAAAGTAAATTGAACTCCACCAGGTGAACTTTGATGAGGGAAAAAAGTAAATTTTCTATCGTCTTGTGCAAAATAAACTTCCAACTTACCAGTTGCTAACCGACTTTGTGAGGAATTAAGAAAGTAAAGTTCATAAATACCAGGGTCTTTAAATTCGAAACTAGTTACTGCCCAAGTATCCGTTTTTTTTACACTCAGTGTTTTACTTTCAAAAGGTGTAAACTTGCCCCCAACTAATTTATCAATAAACAGATAAAGGATGGGATCTTTAATAGCTTTTTCATTATTTAACAAAACATAAATTGCTGTACCGTAAGGTTTAATTTCTAAGCTATTTAATGGTCCAACTGGTGTACCATCTTCAGTATAACTTTCACAAACGAAAAGTTCTTGGGCGATTAATACATTACTTAAAAGAATTAAAATTATAAAGCATCTTAATGTTTTGATTTTCATAACCCAAATAAATTTATGATTTCCAAAAAGCTGGTGAGAAAATCACCAGAATAGTGAATAGTTCCAATCTACCCAAAAGCATAAAAAATGATAAAAACCATTTGCCAATAGCAGGAATATTTGCAAAATTATCAGTCGGTCCCACCGAACCAATTGCAGGTCCTACATTGCCCAGAGATGTAGCAACCGATCCGATAGCAGATGTAAAATCTAATCCCAACAACGACATAATAAGTGAACCCAAAATAAATATAAATATATAAAAAAGAAAAAATGCCAAAATATTAGAAATAATTTCCGTTGGAATAGCATGGTTGTTATACCTAACCGGAATAACTGCTCTAGGATGAATTAATCTTCGCAATTCGAGAAAACTATTCTTAAATAGAAGTAAGTGCCTAACAATTTTAATCCCGCCGCCGGTAGAACCGGCACAACCACCTATAAAGAGAAATAAAAAGAATAGAAGGAGTAGGAATGTTCCCCATATTTCATAGTCAGCTGTTACAAATCCGGTTGTTGTTATCATAGAAACTACTTGGAAAAGTGAATCCCTAAATGAAGCTTCAGCATTTCCATAGCCGTTAAAGAATAAAATCACGCCAATAAAAATGGAGAAAAAAATTATAATTCCGGAATAGAACTTAAATTCTTCATTTTTTTTGAGATTGGCAAATCTTCCATGAAGTAAATGATAATGTAGTGTAAAGTTTACACCTGCCAAAAACATAAAGACAATAATTACATAATGAATAAAAGGAGATTGAAAGTGAGCAATACTTGCTTGTTTCGTTGAAAATCCTCCCGTTGCCATTGTTGTAAATGAGTGACATACTGAATCAAAAAATGTCATGCCTCCAATAAAAAGCAATATAATTTCTGCAACTGTCAGCATTAAATAAATTCCCCATAATCGCACTGCTGTTTCTCTAACACGGGGATGAAGTTTATCTTTAGTGGGACCTGGAACTTCGGCAACAAATAACTGCATTCCGCCAATTCCTAAAATTGGTAGAATTGCAAGTGATAGAACTATCATTCCCATGCCGCCCAACCATTGTGTCACACTCCTCCAAAAAAGTAGTCCATGCGGAAGTGATTCAATATCATTTAATATTGAGGCTCCTGTAGTTGTAAATCCCGACATTGTTTCGAAAAAAGCATCAGTATAACTTGGGATTGAACCGTGAAATACAAAAGGCAGAGCACCAAAAAGAGAAGTGACAATCCACCCTATGGATACAACAATATAGCCTTCTCTTTTTCTTATTTCTTTATCTTTACTTACAGTTAAGAGGAAAAGAATTAAACCGATGAGAGTGGTTGAAAGGCCTGTAGTAAGCAGAATATAAACATCATTATCACCATAATATATTGAAAAGGGAATGCCCAGCATCATGAAAATTCCTTCTAAAATCAGAAGGAATCCAACAAAATTGAAGATTACATTTTTATTGACCATTACTGGAAAAATTTCTCAACTTTATGAATAATACCAGGCAGAGTGAAAACAACAACTTTATCATTGGCTTCTAATTGTGTATCCCCGACAGAAATATAGCTTTCGTTTCCTCTTATGTAACCTCCAATTATTGCATTCTGAGGAAATTTTAGATCCTTTATTGGTTTTTTTGTAACTACTGAGTTTGGTTGTGCAATATATTCCAGAACTTCTGCCTCGATTCCTTGTAAGGTTACTAAAGATACGATATTTGCTTTTCTAATGAATTTCAATATGTTATTTGCAGCTATAAGTTTTTTATTTATCAGAGAATCAAGACCAATTGTTTGTGTAAGAGGAATGTAATCTACATTGTCAACTAGCGCAATTGTTTTAGTTACACCCAGATGTTTTGCCATCAATGAAGTAATTATGTTCGTCTCGGCATCTTGTGTAACAGCTACAAAACCATCCATATCGACAATGCCTTCTTGTGCCAGCAAGTCTAAATCACGTCCATCTCCCTGTATAACTAAAGTTTTTTCTAGATGATCTGCTAATTCAAGTGTCTTATCTTTATCGGAATCAATCATTTTTATATTAATGCTGTTTTCTAACATCTTAGCAGCAATTCTTCCTATTTTGCCTCCACCGAGGAACATAATATTATTAAGTCTGGTTTGATCTTTACCAATTAATTTTATAATCTCTTCAATTCCTTCATGTGTTGTAATTACAAATATTTGATCATTTGGTAATAAAATATCGCTACCTGTTGGAATAATTGTTCTAATTCCTCTATGGATTGCAACAATTCGGAAAGAGACTTGATCAATTTTTTGGGCAATTTCAAGAATAGATTTTCTTATTACTGGAAGGTTTGGTTCTAGTTTTAAACCGATTAAGGATAATTTCCCTTCTTCAAACTCAATAATATCTGTTGCAGCTGCTCTTTGGATTAATTTTACTAATTCTAAGGCGGCAAGTTCTTCAGGATAAATTAAGTAATCAATACCAACCGAATGGAAAACTTCTTGGTTTGCTGGAGCAACATATTCAGCATTTTCAACTCGCGCAATAGTTTTTTCAGCCCCAAGCTTTTTGGCAATAATTGCTGTATTAACATTTATTGCCTCAGAAGATGTGACTGCAACGACAAGATCAGTTTTTTCACAATTTGCTTTCTTTAAAGTATTCAATGAAGTTGAGGATCCATGAATTGTGAGAACATCCATTACTGAATCTACTCTATCCAAACTATTACTGTCTATATCTATAACTGTAATATCATGATTTTCATTAGAAAGATGCTTGGCTAGATGATATCCCACCTCACCGGCACCGGCTATAATAATTTTCATTTAATCAATCTGTAAATAGAATTCTTAATTTTTATAGTGTAATAATAACAATAATTTTGCCGATTTTTGTTAATATTAATCCAACAATTTATGAACAACACATCTAAAATCGACAATCTAATAATCCAACATTTTTTAATTTTTAGTAAGGATAGATGATAATCTTAGTCAAAATTATTCTTCTACTTTTGTGAAAATAATTTCCATACCTTTAAATTCTTTCCCTTCAAATTCGAAATACATATTTAACACATGTGAATTTTCATCTCCAAAACTTATAGTCTCTCGATATTTTATTTTTTCTTTTGTCATTGGGTCAACCATCTCTCCTGAGTAATTGATAGTCATAGTTTCTTCATCGAAGGTTCCTTTTGCAATAGATGTACCGGTTCCTAAATTATCAATCCAAATATTTGTAAATTCTCCGGTAGCATTATCGTATCCTTCAATACTCATTCCCTCGTATGGCATACCCCAAGTAATTCCAGTTGGATTTGATTGTAAATATCTTCCACCCATTATCATTTTGTTGAAAGACTCTCCAACAGAAGTCTGAGGTTCTGCATCTGGTGTCATCCAGTAGGTAGTTTTTGTTTCCCATTTTCCAGCATGGCTTGCAAGCATTTGATGGAATTCACCTGGTGTCATATAATCCATCCATGCTTTTTGCTCGTCTGTCATTTCTTGAGCCTGTTCTTGCGCGCTAAGCGAAAAGAAAGTTGCGCAAAAGAGAATGATAAAAAATCTATATAAATAATTCATGATATTACCTTTCTTTTAAGTTAGAATATTTTTCAAAATAGTCATTAATTGCGTAAAATCAAAAATCGTTTTGTTTTAGAAAAATAGAATGATTTATTACAATTTTAGTATTTTCTTTTAAAATATTTAAAACTTAATTATAGGCATATTATGTTTGAATGGATTGCAAATCCAGAAGCTTGGATTGCCCTAATTACTCTTACTTCTTTGGAAATAGTTCTTGGGATTGACAACATTATCTTCATTTCTATATTGGTTGGAAGATTACCAAGAAATCAAAGAAATAAAGGAAGAATTATTGGTCTCAGTTTAGCGATGGTTACAAGAATTCTGCTGCTACTTTCACTTGCTTGGATTATGAAATTGACGGCACCTCTTTTCTCTGTTTATGCATATGAGATATCAGGGCGGGATCTCATTTTAATTCTAGGCGGTCTATTTTTATTGGCCAAAAGTACACACGAAATTCACCATAGTTTAGAAGGTGAAGAACACGAGAAGAATGAAGTTAAAAAAGTCAGCTTTAGTAGTGTATTAATACAAATTGCTTTATTAGATATAGTCTTTTCACTCGACTCGGTAATTACAGCGGTTGGTTTAGCTAAAGATATTCCGGTAATGATTATTGCGATTATAATTGCTGTTTTAGTTATGATGTTATCTGCAAAAGCTTTGGGTGAATTTGTTGATAACCATCCTACAATAAAAATGCTAGCCTTAAGTTTTCTGATTCTAGTTGGTGTTTCCTTAATTGGCGAAGGTTTCGAGATGCATATTCCTAAAGGATATATTTATTTTGCAATGGCATTCTCTATTGGAGTAGAATTATTAAACTTGAAAGTAAGGAGTAAAAGGCGAAATACAATTAAGTTGAGGAAGGCAGTTGTTAAATAAAAAAATATAAAACTGACCCCAACATTTTAAGTCGAGGCCAGAACTAAAATAATCATTTCACACTTTTAACTGTATCAATAATTGCAGCGGCAACTTTATAAGGATCAGCATTTGAAGCCGGTCTTCTATCTTCCAAATAACCTTTATATCCTGATTCAACAGTTGCAATCGGAATCCTAATTGATGCTCCTCTATCCGAAATCCCATAGCTAAATTCGTGGATTGAAGCAGTTTCATGCTTTCCCGTTAATCTTCTATGGTTATCTTCACCATATACCTCTATGTGACGTCTTTTTGCTTCATCGGTTCCAAAAGCCTCACAGATTTTATCATAAGTGGCTTTATCACCGCAAGTTCTTAATAGTTCGTTAGAAAAGTTACAATGCATACCCGAACCGTTCCAATCTCCCTCGACTGGTTTTGGATCTAAGTTGATGCGAATGTTGTGTTGTTCTCCAATTCTTTCCAATAAATACCTTGCAGCCCAAAGCTGATCGCCGGCTTCTTTTGCACCTTTTGCGAAAACTTGATATTCCCATTGTCCTTTCATTACTTCAGCATTTATTCCTTCTACATTTAAACCGGCTTTGATGCAAAGATCAAGATGTTCTTCAACAATTTCTCTGCCAATATTATATTCAGCCCCAACTGAGCAATAAAAAGGACCTTGTGGTGGAGGATAGTAACCTGGGGCAGGAAATCCATAAGGTGTGTGGTGGTCTAAATCCCAAAGCACATATTCTTGCTCAAATCCAAACCAGAAATCATTATCATCATCTCGTATTGTCGATCTTCCGTTTGTTTCATGTGGTGTTTTATCCGGATTTAAAACTTCGGCAATAACTATATATGCATTATCTCTAGCAGGGTCAACGAAGGCTCTCACCGGTTTTAGAAGAAGGTCGGATGATCCGCCCGGAGCTTGATTTGTTGATGAACCATCAAATGACCACATTGGCGCATCTTTAGCATCTCCGCTAAAATCTTCAACAATTTTTGTTTTACTTCTCATTTGCTGCGTAGGTAAATGCCCATCTAACCAAATGTATTCTAATTTAAATTTTGCCATATTATTTTCTCCTATTTATAGTTTAATATTGGTTGTTTCTTTGATTGTTGATAATACAAAACTCGTTACTGTTCTTAAAACTCCCGGCCAAGCTTGAATATTTGCTAATAGTTTCTCCAAGTCCTCAGTCCCTTTTACTAACACTTTTAGCATGTGAGAACCTTCCCCTAGTACTGCATGACATTCCAAAATTTCTGGAGTTTCCTTCACATGTTCAATTAGTTCGTCAAATTTTTTTGAAGAACTCATAAAAACAGTTATAAATGCCATTAAGTCGTAACCAAATGGTTTTCTATTTACTCTGGCATAGTACCCTTCAATAATTCCTTTTTCTTCAAGCTTATTTAACCTTTCGCTTAAAGAAGGTAGTGATAGCCCCACACTTTCGGCAATTACGTTTCTTTTTGTCCGGGCTTCTTTTTGGAGTATGTCCAGAATCTTAATATCAATTGTGTCAAGCATAGAATACCTTAAATATTTAGATAAAAATTAAATTATGACTGTGAAAATAAGGGACATTTTAAAATAAAGCAAATATTATTTTGATATTTAGAAAGATTTTAAAATTTTGTGATTTAAAGCATCTACTATTAAATCTGAAGGAAAAATTTTCATCATATAAAAAATTTCAGTTAAAATATTATTAACAATTATATACTTTCTTCGATAATGTGAGAGAATATAGTTTATTATAATAATTTAATTTTTAGGTTAAATGGATTCGTTTTTAGGTATAGCGATTTTTGTTCTTCTGTTCCTCATTTTTAGTGGTATTATATACTTATTAATCAAAAAAAATTTTTTTTCATCCGGCTCCAGCCTATTCAATAATACGAAGAATGATTCTTCTCAAGATAAGCTTAGCAAGCTTAGAAAGTTAAAAAATGAAAATGAAGAACTAAATAGAGAGATTGCATTTCTAGAAGAAAAGAATAGACGATTAAAACTTAAAATTAAAGATCTCAGAGCAACTATTGCTGAACTTGAAGAACAGAAATATCAACTTGAGCATAGTGAAAAAACATTAAAAGAATTACGAGTAAAAAAGGATGAAGCTCTTGCAATTGTTGCTCACGACATTAAGAATCCAGCCTCTACCATTAAAAATTTTGTAGAACTTTTAGAATCCTACGATCTTTCTATGCAGGAGCAAAAGGATGTTTTTGCAGCTTTGCTTGAAACATCATCAAGGTTAGTTAAATTAACCAATGAATTTACTCAAGTTGTTTCAGAGGAATATACAACTTTAAAACTTAATATTGGAAAGCACAATATTATTAATATAGTTGATAGCATTGCGAAAACAAATAAAATTAAAGCTAAAGAAAAAAATATAGATCTTAGACTTTATCAGCCGGAAACAGAAGTAATAGTTGATGTTGACGAAGATAAAATGAAAGAAGTAGTTGATAATTTTATTGGAAATGCGATTAAATTTTGTCCCGAAAACAGTAGGGTTGATATTACAACAAAGTTAGACAAAAGTACTGTTCTTGTTGAAGTATCAGATAATGGTTACGGACTCACAGAAAATGAAATTGCAATAGCTTTTGAGAAGGGAAGCAAATTTAATAGAAATAATACCAAAGACGAGAGCAGCTCCGGTCTTGGCTTATGGATTGCTAAAAAAATAGTTGAAGAACACAATGGCAGAGTCTGGGTAAAAAGCAAAAAAGGTTTAGGAGCCACATTTTCATTTACACTCCCAATAAAGTAAGCATCGCAATAAATTTTAATTCTGCTAATTAATATTCTTTGATCCCAATCATGCATTTGAACTTTTCCCAAATTGAATGAGTTGAAATAATTTAAATGCACTTAAATTATCAATCAGATTTGAGGGAATCAGTTTATTTTAATGAGAGGATTTTAATGGTGGTGAACTATTGCAAAGAAGCTAGCACAGACAAGGATGTCTGTGCTAAGGAATTTAATTATTTTTTTAATACAGCAGTAACTTTATTAGCAGCATCTTCTAAAGTGGTTGCAACTTCAAAATTCATTTTTGATTTAGCTAATAATTCAGCTGCTTCTTCGGCGTTTGTGCCCTCAAGTCTGATAACAATTGGTACTTCAACCTTAATCTCTTTTACAGCATTTATTACGCCTTGAGCAACTCTATCACAGCGGACAATTCCTCCAAAAATATTTATTAGAATGGCTTTTACATTTGGATCACTTAAAATTATTTTAAAACCGTTGGCTACAGTTTCTTTATTTGCTCCACCGCCAACATCTAAAAAGTTAGCAGGCTCGCCTCCAGCTAATTTTATAATATCCATTGTGCCCATTGCAAGTCCAGCTCCGTTAACCATGCAGCCAACGTTTCCATCCAATTTAATATAATTTAAGTCATATTTTGAAGCTTCAATTTCAAGTGGTTCTTCTTCTTCAAAATCTCTGTACTCAACAATATCTTTATGACGATAAAGTGCATTATCATCAAAGTTCATTTTTGCATCAAGTGCAATAACATCACCTTCTTTTGTTACAACTAATGGATTTATCTCAGCAATTGAAGCATCGGTGGAATCAAACGCTTTATAGAGAGACAGTAAAAATTTGACAGCATTTTTAAACTGAATTCCTTCTAATCCCAAACCAAAAGCAAGTTTACGAGCTTGATATGCTTGCATTCCAACTGCGGGATCAATCGTTTCTTTAATTATTTTTTCAGGAGTTTCAGCAGCAACTTTCTCAATTTCAACTCCACCCTCGGTAGAAACCATTACAACATTTTTTGATTGTGCACGATCTAGAGTGATGCCAACATACATTTCTTTATCGATGTTTACACCTTGCTCAACTAAAAGTCTTTTAACAACTCTTCCTTCTGGTCCAGTTTGATGTGTAACTAAAGTCATTCCTAAAATTTGTTTTGCGTATTTTCTAACATCGGGAATGTTTTTAGCAACTTTAACACCACCGCCTTTTCCTCTTCCGCCTGCGTGAATTTGTGCTTTCACAACTTTTATATTTCCGGCGATTTCCTTTGCTGCTTTAACAGCATCTTCGGGTGAAAATACAACTTTTCCAACTGGAACTGGAACATTGAACTTTCTTAAAATTTCTTTTGCTTGATATTCGTGAATTTTCATGGTTACCTTTAATATTTTATTGCAGACTAATATTTATCAAAATTTTATATGAAGAACAAAACTTAAAGTGAACAAGTCTCATTTCGCTCCTCAGAATGACAATATAAAATTATAGAGTTAATTCGTAATAATAACTAAAAAATTAAATATGCCCAATTGTATGGAGAAAATTATTTATTATCGTTCATTTTATCTTCGGAATTTTCAATTTCTTCGAAAAAAACTGAATCATCAATTCCTTGGTTGACCTTATAATCAGTATAGAGAATTTTAATTTCACCTTTGAAACTATCTGGTATTTTTGATCTTCTTTTTTTTGAATTTTCTTTTTCTGGTTCTTTAAAATCTAAACTGACCTTTATTTCAGAAGGAAGTGCAAACTGTTTTTGACCATCGTAATTAAATTCTGTTTTTATGGAATAACCTTCACCTGCATTTAAAATAATCTGCTTTATTAGTAGTTCGTTTTTATTAACAAATAATTTAGCTGAATCAAATTTTGATGAATCAGAATCTGGTATAATTTCAATAATTGAAATAAGTGAACTATTAATTAAGGTATCTCCAATAATATCAGCAGTATAATCACTACTTAGTATTTTTTGCGGATTAAAATCAACTCCTGCTTTTGGTAAAATTGCAAAATTATTCGAATGAAATTTAAACTTATCCGGTTTCTTAAAATATAATTCAGCTTTAGATTTTGGCATTTTTAGAAAATCCATAATTACCGAAACCTCGACATTTACTGAATAATCATTTACTTGATTAAGTTTATCTTTAATCTGATTTAATAACTTGCCTGCTTCATTAGATTGTCCAAAAGTTAATATTGATAGACTTATTATAAGTATTAGTGTTTTAATTATCATGTGAGTATGTCTTTTCTAAGAAAAATTATTGTTGTAATTAATAAAAATATTATTGAATGAGCTGCCAAAAATCCCATTGATTCTAACTGAGTAGTCCAATCAATTGAATAACTAAAGAATAAATTCCAATCCAAGAAATAATTTGTAAATATGTATGGTTTGAGTTGTTCAGCCAAATCTAAAGGTAATTGGGAAATGATGACAAGTACAATAAGTATTGCCATAGTTGCAATCATTGGACCAATTGCATTTTCAACAAAAGATGAGAACAAAAATGTTAGTGAGAACACAAGGGTCATGCTAAAGAAAATATGACAATAACCAACCGCAAAGCGCCACAAAATATCATCATGAGCAAAAATATTCAATCCATCAGCTAATACAATTAAATCTCCTGTTCCAAAAATAATTAAGCTTACAATTAGACTTACAAAAATCATCCAAATTAGAATGGATAAAGTGTATATACCTCCTGCTATAAATTTTGATATAACAATTTTTAGTCTTGAAATTGGTCGCGTTATAATTAAACGGTAGGTTCCACCTGTTGCTTCTCCAGCCAAAATTTCTCCTGCAACCAGCACTATTGTTAGTGGAAATAAGATAAACATTGCATTGAGAATCATATAACCAATTAAATATCCATTCAGCAAATTACCGGTGATAAAAAAAAGTTCGCCTAAATCGCGTGTTAAATACTTTACATAATTATCACCGCTTATATATAAATTAGTTTGAATAATAGCCACAATTACTGTAATTCCTAAGTAGCCAAGGTAGGATCTCCATTTTTTAAATATCTTAGTTAACTCAATTACCACAAGACTAATCATATATTAATTTTTTTCTGTAATTTTTAAAAAATAATCTTCAAGAGATTTTCTTCGTTCAACTGAATAGATTTCAACTTTATTTTCAACTAGCAATTTTATTAACTCAGGAATCTTAGATTCATCCAATTCTATGTTAAGTTTAGTATTTGTTATATGAAATAGATTTTTCGAAAATTCTGAATTAGAAAGAATTATATTAATATCAGACGAAGATTTAAATTGTATTGTAATTGAATCAGTATTGTTGTTCAACAATTCTTTCACTGAACCTTCAATTAGTGTTTTGCCTTTGTTAATAATTACCATTCTGTTTGCAACTATTTCAATTTCTTTAAGAATGTGCGAAGAAAGAAAAATTGTAATTTGTTTTTCTGAACTTAATTTGAGAATTAGTTCTCTAATTTCTTTAATGCCTTGAGGGTCAAGTCCAACTGTCGGCTCATCAAGAACAATTAATTCTGGGTTGTGAAGAAGCGCTTGTGCAATACCAAGTCTCTGTTTCATTCCGTGAGAGTAAGTTTTTACTTTGCTGTTATATCTTTTTTCTAATCCGACAAGTTCAAGAATTTGCATAATATTTCTATTACTTATATCAGCTCCCGACATTTTACCAAGAATTTCTAAATTCTTATAAGCTGTTAAATAAAGATAAAAATCGGGCTTCTCAACAATTGCTCCAACTTTTCTAAATATATCTTTGCGATTTTCTTTTAGTTCCTTTCCAAATAATTTGATATTTCCAGAAGTTGGATTTATAAGTGTTAACATCATCCGTATCGTTGTACTTTTTCCAGCTCCGTTTGGACCCAGAAAACCAAATACATCACCCTTATAAACATTTAGGCTAAGGTTATCAACCGCAGTAAGATTCTTAAATTTTTTAGTGAGGCCATTTATTTCAATTACTTTTTCTAGCTCATTCATTTCTTAAAAACACACTTTCAAAAACTGCATTATGAATTATTGGTCGGAACTTACTAATTTTTTTGTTTGCCCTTGTTGGATGAACTCTGTTGCTCAATAAAATCACGAAAAACTTATTTTCTTTATCAATCCAAATTGATGTTCCGGTATAACCAGTGTGACCAAACGATTCTTTAGAAAAATATTTTCCAGCTGATGAATATCCATCAATAGATTTAGTATCCCAACCTAAAGCTCTATCACTTTGTTCACTTTGCTTTGTAGTCCATTCATCAATAATTTTAGAAGAGATAATTTGGTTACCATTATATTCACCGTTATTTAATAACATCATAGCAAACTTAGCTAAATCTTCAACAGTTGAAAACAATCCAGCATGACCTGCAACTCCATTAAGCATATAAGCTCTTTCATCGTGAACTTCCCCTTGTAATAATCTCATTCTCCAAAAATCGTCTAATTCTGTCGGCACACAGTTATTCTTTATTTCATTTGACGGATTATACATTGTTCGGTTCATTTCTAATTTAGAAAATAAATTTTCTTCTAAGAATACATCAAGAGACTTTCCGCTAATATTTTCAATTACTTTTTGAAGTGTTATCATTCCCAAATCGCTGTAGACATATTTTTCTCCCGGAGGATTATCCAAAGGTAAATTCATTATATCATTTATAACTTCTTCTTCAGTTGAAAATACATCATAATATTTTTTGAATGGAGCTAAACCGGAATTATGAAGAAGTAAATTCCTAATTGTTACTTTATTTTTCCCGTTATTGTTAAATTGCGGAAGGTAAGTAATTACTTTTTCATCTAAATTCAATTTCCCTTGATCTACTAAAATCATTGCAGCGGAAGTAGTTGCAACAACTTTGGATACAGAAGCCAAATCGAAAATAGAATTTGTTTTTACATTTGGTGAATTTTTATCATAAGTAAAATGTCCGAAACCCTTGCTGTAAAAAATTTGTTCATCTGTACCAAATAATAAAGCAGCTCCTGGGAATACTGAATCCTCAACTGCTTGTTCCATTAGTCTGTCAACTTCAGCAAAATCAAGTGATTTTTCAATTTTGGTTGAGCAAGAATAAATGAATATAAAAATTATAAGGGGTAGCAAGAAATTTAGTTTCGTGTTTTTCATACAAATAATGTTTTGTTAATTGATTATTAAATAATTGAGCTTCGACAATATAATATTATTGTTGTCATTCTCAGCTTGACTGGGAATCCAGGAAAAGTAAATTATGGATTTCCGATAATAGCATTCGGAAATGACAAATATAAAAAATAAGATAATAAGGTAATAACTTTTTAACTCTCTTTAACTTCTTTACCAAATTCCGGGTCTAATGGAATAAACTTAGTAATAATAAATGCTGGTATTGTTGCAATAATTACCCAGACAAAGAAATGCTGATAACCAATTAACTCTTGCAGCCATCCGCTTACCATTCCTGGAATCATCATTCCTAAAGCCATAAATGCTGTCGTAATAGCAAAATGAGCAGTTTTATGTTCTCCATCAGAGACGTAAATCATGTAGAGCATATAAGCAGTAAAACCAAATCCGTAGCCAAATTGTTCAACCGCGACACTGGCCAATACTAAAAAGAATGATTCCGGCAGAGCATAAGAAAGATAAATGTAAACTGCATTTGGCAAGTTAATTGCAATTAGCATCCACCAGAGCCAATGCTTTAATCCATCTTTTGCCGCAAGAAATCCTCCAAGTAAACCGCCAAGAACCAAAGCTAAAATTCCTATTGTACCGTATACAAAACCAACTTCTCCGGTTGTAAGCGCAAGTCCGCCAACCTCTCTTGAATCTAATAAAAATGGTGAAGCAAGTTTTACTAATTGAGATTCACCTAATCGGTATACAAGTAAGAAACCAATAATTAAACCAATATTTTTTTTCTTAAAGAAAAGAGCAAAGGTTCGGAAGAATTCCGCAAAAACACTTGTCCCTTCCTTTTTCGCACTTATATCTGTAGTTGGATAGGGAAGAATAAACTTATGGTATATAAAAAAGACAACAAATAAAAGTGTTAATATTATGAAGGTAATTGACCAAGCCAATGGGATATTGCCTGATATTGCTGAAAAACTTGAAGAAGTTTCATCTTTTAATTTAGGGTCAATTTGGAATAGAGCAAGAGCCGGTTTGTTCCAATTTTCTTTGTTAAATACAAAACGAGTTCCTTGAACAAGGCTTATACTTTTATCGCCACTACTTTGGCTTAAATTAACAATTATTGACTCATCGTCTGCAGGCGGTTTTGATAGATAAAATTGAGCAATCCCAACATTTCCAGTTACGTCTTTTTCTGTTTCAAGTAAGCTCTTATCTTGACCAAAATTATTTTTAATAAACGTTTCTAGATTTTGAACAATAACTTCATCCCACCATGACTGATCTTCATCTAAAGCAGTAGTTGGAATTGCCTTAGCAACTTTCTGCTCATATCCATTTAATATATTTTGTTCAGAAACATAATTCTGAATAGAATCAAGTTTGGCTTTAGAGATTTTATTCGTGGAAATTTCTATTTCTTCCGGAAATGCTAATAATTTTAATTCTCCTTCAATCACCCGAATTTGTTGATCAGAAAGAATTTCATTAGTAACGGTTGAATTTACTGTTCTAACATTTAGCTCAACTTCACCCAATCCTGTTGAGCTTTCAAGATAACCGGCAAGAATGATAAGCAGTCCTTGACCTGTAATCATAGCAAAGCGATAAAATGTACTCCTTACACCAACAAAAAACGCCTGCTGGTGTTTTGTTAATCCCAGCATATAAAAACCGTCTGCGGCAATATCATGAGTTGCAGAACTAAAAGCCAAAAGCCAGAAAAAAGCTAAAGTATATTGAAAGAAGTTTGGAACCGGAATTGTTAACGCGACTCCTGCCAAACCTGCTCCGATAAAGAGCTGCATAGTTATTATCCAAAATCTTTTGGTACGTAAAAGATCCACAACAGGTGACCATAGGGGCTTAATAACCCAAGGAAGATAAAGCCAACTTGTATAAAGAGCAATGTCGGTATTGGAGATACCTAATCTCTTATACATTATTACTGAAACAACCATTACAATTACATAAGGGATTCCTTCTGCAAAATAAAGTGAAGGGACCCAAGCCCACGGATTTCTTTTTGTTTTGTTCATAATTTATAGATATTGTTTTGCAAAAATTACAGCACCAATTTCAGGTGGATATTGAGCTTGTTGAATTTGTATTTCCGGTAAGAACTGTTTTATTTTTTTCTTGAACATATTTGAATAATAATTTTCTGTTGCAATTGTACCGCCAATAAAAACTACTTTCATATTATTTTCATTCAGCATTTTGGACATTGCGGCAATGTGCAGGAGTAATTCATTTGTTTCTTCATCAAGTATGTTTAGGCAAAGTTCATCATCTTCTTCTGCTGATTGCATAACTAAAGGGGCAACTTTTTGGATGCTCAAATTTTCGCTATATACCTTGGTTATCAATTCAGTCTGATTTGTAATTCCAAACTCCTTAGCTATTTTATCTCGCAGTAATGAATCTTTGCCTCTTCCATCAAAGTATTTAGAGAGAATATTTAGTCCTTTTCTACCGATTGTTAATCCGCTTCCTTCATCACCAATTAATCTACCACAACCTCCAACACGGTGTATTATTCCTTTTATATCTTTGCCAAACATAATTGATCCAGTTCCTGCAATAAGTATACTTCCGCTATTACCAGCAAATGCACCTTCCAGTGCAATTCGTGCATCACTAATTACTTTAAATGAATTGATATGTATTTTTTTTTCTTGGGATTTTTTAATTACTGAATCTTCAAGTTTGTTAGCATCATTTTCTCTGCCGGCACCGGTAGTCCCAAGCACAATACCATCAACTTGAGAAAGAGGGATATTTTGTGAATTAGTGCATTTGGTTATAAGATTTATAATTGTTTCAGTTACAGCATCAGTTCCAATTGTTAGAAAATTAGAAGGACCAGATTGAGTTTCGTAAATTACTTTTAGGTTTTCATCGGTTAGAACACATTTCGTTTTTGTTCCGCCGCCGTCAATGCCAATAAATAAACTCATTTACTACCTAAGTTATCTTTAAAATAGAGTTCAAATTATATAAAATTATTTGAACATCAAAAGAAGATTGGTTAAGATGAACAATTTCCAGAATTCTATTGAATTTAATATTGATTAAGATTATTTTGCTAATGAGACTTTAAACTCTTGTAATATTATTAAGATATTATGTGCACTAAAATACTGATTCTCCGTTATTTTAACCAAAAATTTAGGAGGTCAAAATGCCAGCCAAAGTAGTAAAAGAATTCCTAGACCAGAATAACATCAAGTACGTTTCAATTAAACACTCACGGGCGTTTACAGCCCAAGAGATAGCAGCTTCAGCTCATATTCACGGTAAAAAAATTGCAAAAACTGTTGTATTAAAAGTTGATGGAAAAATTGTTTTTGCTGTTCTTCCAGCCACCTACAAAGTTGATTTTAACTTGTTGAAAGAAGCACTTAAAACAGATAATGTTCGCTTAGCAAATGAGCTGGAGTTTAAAGATAAGTGTCCCGGATGCGAAGTGGGTGCAATGCCCCCTATGGGCAATTTATTTGGAATTGAGACATATGTGGCAGCAAGTCTAGTTGAAGATGAAGAAATAGCATTTAACGCCGGAACACACACAGAATTAATTAGACTGAATTACAGTGACTATGAAAAATTGGTTAAACCCAAAATTTTAAGATTTTCGGCAAAATATAAGACATAATTTTTAAGAATAGTTTCTAGATTAATGTAACATAATCTTTAGGTTATTCTAATCGTTTGAAAGTGTAAATCTTTAAATAATAAGATATAGATATCGTTTATCAAATTAATCCTAAAGGTATTCTATGAGCATTAGTCAAATTGCACGGTCAATCAATGCTTCTCCTACGTTAGCTTTAAACGAGAAAGCCGCTATCCTAAGAGAAAAAGGAGATCCAGTAATTCACCTTGGAGGTGGTGAACCAAAAAGCAAAGTTCCAATTGACGCAATAATCGCGACATCGGCACATCTTAATTCCGGCGAGATCCGCTATACCCCGGCGGATGGAATTCCGGCACTCAAAAAAGCAATAATACGTTATACTGAAGAAAACTATAATCGTAAAGTTGAACCGGAAAATGTAATGGCTTCAGGTGGTGCAAAGCAAGCTATTATGGTTGCACTTCAAGCAATATTAAATCCGCAAGAGGAAGTTATTTTCCCTGCACCTTACTGGGTAAGTTATCCTGAAATGGTAAAACTATGTCAAGGCGTTCCGGTTCCGGTTTTGCCTGAAGACGGCACATTTTATCCCCGACTTAAGGATATTGAAGAAAGAGTCAGTTCATATACTAAAGCAGTAATTATTAATAGTCCAAATAACCCAAGCGGAGCAAGATACTCTGAAGAATTTATATCGGATATTGTAGAATTCTGCGAGAAGAGAGATCTTTATTTAATTATAGATGATATTTATCATCGACTAATATTTGATAATAAATCTCCTCTGAACTGTTATGATTATGTAAAAGATTTCTCTGAAAATTCTAAACTTATATTAATTAACGGAGTTTCAAAACTTTATGCAATGTCGGGATTTAGAATTGGCTGGGCAGTTGCAAATAAAAAACTGATTGAAGTAATGACAAATATTCAAGGGCATCAAACATCGGGTCCTTCAGTTTTATTGCAAAAGGCAGCTGTTGGGGCGCTTAATGGTATTCAGTCATGTGTAAATAATTTAAGGACCACTTTAGAAAACAATAGAAATATTATGATCGATCGACTGAATTCATTTGAAGGAGTACATGTTGATAAACCGGATGGTACATTTTATTGTTTTGCAGATTTTAGCAATTACTCAAAAGATTCAAATAAACTTTCCAGTTTTTTAATTGATAAAGTACAAGTATTAACGGTTCCTGGAGTTGAATTTGGAGTTGAAGGATATCTAAGATTGAGCTACTGCGGTTCAGTAAAAGATATAACAGAAGGAATTGAAAGAATGAAATGGGCATTAGATCTCAATTCACCAAATGAACTTTATATTGGCGACAGAAAATTAGTGAGGGATTGGGTATGAAATATTTAGAATTTGAAACTCCCGCAACAAAGGAAGCCACTGAACTTGCTTCTGATTTTAGATTAAAAAATCATGGTTTGGTACATTTAGATCGAGTCTTTTGGAATCTTTCCGATTCTGCATTATATGAAGAAATTGTATTTCGAAAAGAAGGTCGTATTGCCCATCAAGGACCAATCATAGTTAATACTGGTGAACATACTGCAAGGGCAGCAGCAGATAAGTTTATTGTTAAGGAAGAAAGTACTGAAAATAAAATATGGTGGGGAGAATATAACAGACCAATTACCACTGAAAAATTCAATCAGATTTTAACTCGTGTACAAGCATATTGCCAAGATGAGGAGCTATTTGTTCAAGATTGTTATGCCGGTGCAGATCCAGAATATATGATGCCAGTAAGGATTATTACAGAAAAAGCTTGGCATAGTTTATTTTCTAGAAATATGTTTATTACAACCGATGATAAGAACATTCTAAAAAGCTTTGTCCCTGAGTTTACTCTCATTTGTGTTAGCGGTTTTAAGGTAGATCCCCGAATTGACGGTACAAGGACAGAAACTGCAATAGCAATTAATTTTGCAGAGAGGATGGCAATTGTAGCAAATTCCGAATACGGCGGTGAAATTAAAAAAGGAATTTTTACAGTGTTAAATTTCTTGCTAACGTTTAACGATGTTTTACCAATGCATTGTTCTGCTAATATTGGTAACAATAATGATGTGGCTTTATTTTTTGGATTAAGCGGCACAGGTAAAACAACTTTATCTGCTGATCCTCAAAGACGATTAATTGGTGATGATGAACATGGCTGGAGCAGTGAAGGAGTATTTAATTTTGAGGGTGGTTGTTATGCAAAAGTAATAAGGTTATCAGCCGAGCATGAACCTCAAATTTATGATACTACACGAAGATTTGGTACTATATTAGAAAATGTTGTATTCGATCCGGTCTCAAGAAAGATTGACCTGGATGATGATATGATTACTGAAAATACAAGAGCTTCATATCCTATTGAGTTTATCCCAAATGTAATTAGAGAAGGCTATGTCCATGCTCATCCAAAGAATATTATATTTCTTACATGTGATGCAACCGGTGTTATGCCTCCAATTGCACTTTTGGATCCAGAACAGGCACAATATCATTTTATCAGCGGTTATACATCTAAAATTGCCGGTACGGAAATTGGTTTGGGAATTGAACCCCAAATTACTTTCAGTGCCTGTTTCGGGGCTCCTTTTATGGTAAGGCATCCTTTTGAATATGCCTTGATGCTAAAAGAAAGAATGCTTAAGCACAACGCAAAATGCTGGCTGGTCAATACCGGCTGGGTTGGCGGACGTTTTGGTGTCGGCAAAAGAATCAGTATAAGACATACAAGAAACTTGCTAGATGCAGCTTTGGATGGAAAACTTGAAAATACTGATTTCAGGAAAGATGAGTTATTTGGATTCAAGGTACCGACTTCTTGTCCTGAAGTACCGGAAAATGTTTTAGATCCTTCAAGCTCATGGGGGAACAAAGATGAGTATTGGGGCAAATACGATGCACTTGCTGCAAGATTTATTGAAAATTTCAAACTGTTTGAAAAAGGTTGTACTCAATCAGTTAGAGATGCGGGACCCAAAAGAAGAATGAGTAAATAAATTTATAGTGCCGGTAAATAATTTTATCGGCACGTTTAATTCTTACTCTGATAAACTTTTACCTTTGCTTTCCAAATATTATATTGCCATTCAAAAAATAAATAGAAGAAAGCCATAATGATATCAAAAAGAGTAAACGATATTGCATTTTCAGGGACAATGAATATTGCGGGAAAAACAATTGAGATGCAAAGTAAGGGAATTGATGTAATTAATCTTTGTGTCGGTGAACCTGATCTTCCAACTCCCGATCATATTAAACAAGCCGGCATTAATGCAATAAACTTAAATAAAACTAAATATACACTTAATACAGGTATTAAAGAATTAAGAGAAGCAATTTCGAATAAATTTAAAACTGAGTTTGCTGCAGATTATTCAAGTGATGAAATAATTGTATCGAATGGTGCTAAACAGTCTTGCTATAATGCTATACAGACAGTTATTGGAGAAGGGGATGAAGTTTTAATTCCTAAACCTTATTATGTGTCCTATCCTCATATGGTAAAACTCGCGGGTGGAACCCCGGTTTATATAACGACTAAAAAAGAGAATAGTTTTAATCCAACCCCACAAGAAATAATAGGAAATATTACAGAAAAAAGTAAATTATTAATATTATGCAATCCGAGCAATCCAACGGGGGCAGTACTTAGCAGAGATGAATTAGTGTCATTAATAAAAACTGCGATTGAGAATAAGCTGATGATACTCTGCGATGAAATTTATGAAAAATTAATTTACGAGTCATTCCCTTATACAAGCGCGGCAGAATTAGCAACTGATTTTAAAGAAAACTTAATTATAGTAAACGGTGTTTCCAAGACTTATTCCATGACAGGATGGAGAATTGGTTATGCACTTTCAACAAGGGAAATTGTTCAAGGGATGAGCAAGGTTCAGAGTCATAGCACTTCTGGCGCAAGCTCTATTTCTCAATATGCTGCACTTGCTGCAGTATCAGGGCCTCAAAATTCAGTTGAGGAACAGAGAAAAATATTTGAAGAGAGAAAAATATTTATCGAAAATCAATTATCGCAGCTAAAGCATGTGAGTTATATAAAACCTAAAGGAGCATTTTACTTTTTTATCGATATTAGAGAAATACTTGGGAAATCGTCAACGATCAAGAATTCTTCTGATTTTTGTAGTACATTATTAGAAAAAGGTCATGTGGCAACAGTACCCGGAATTGTATTTGGAGTTGAAGGATTTATTAGAATTTCTTATGCTAAATCAATGGAGGATTTAAAAATAGCAATGACAAGAATGAAGGAATTTATTTCTGATCAGAATTAATATTGTTTTTAAGTGCCATTATAAGTTTCCTCTGCGTCTATTGAAGTCCCAGTCCAAAGCTCAAATGATCTTGCTCCTTGAACAGCAAACATTTTGAGACCGTCAATAATTGTCGCTCCCTGTTTTTCTGCTAATTCTAAAAACTTAGTCTTCAATGGATTATAAACTAAATCAAATACAATTTGAGAAGAGTTAAAAGATTCGGCTAAATCTGTTGGTGTATCTTCAATATTGGGGAACATACCTAAAGATGTTGTATTAATTATTAACTTTGATGATTGATAAACGTCGAGATTTTCCTTTGGCATAAGCTCGTAAGTGCTAATATTATCAAAGTGCATTTTATCATTAAAATAATCTTTAATTGCATCCAATCTTTCTTCGGTGCGGTTAATAAGATTAATTTTAGAAACTTTAAAATTTCTAATCAAAGCGTACAATACTGCTCTAGCTCCTCCGCCAGCCCCAATAACAGTTACGGTTTTTTTTGCAATTTCATCCTTAAATGGGTTCAGTGACTCAATAATTCCATTTACATCTGTATTGTATCCAAAAAATTGACTTCCTTCATTAACAATTGTATTTACTGCCCCAACTGTAGATGCTTCTTCGGAAACATGATCCATAAACTGAATTATTCTTTCCTTATGAGGAATTGTTACATTAAGTCCTCTTATGTTTAACAGACCCATTGCTTTAAGTGTTTCTTTCAAATGGCTTGGAGGAACATCAAAAGGAAGGTAAACAAAATTTAATCCAAACTTGTGAAATGTTGAATTATGAAGTTTCGGAGATAATGAATGCTTAATTGGGTGTCCGATTATTCCAACAATTTTAGTTGAGTGATCTATATTCTCTACGAAATTCATAATTTATATTGATCCTGTTAAACTTACATAAAGGTAAGTAGATTCAAAATAAGGGAACTCTTCCAAAAATCTATCTTCACTTCTTGGATTTAACTCAAAAGACTCAAGTAAATAATCTAATGCTTTTTCATTTTGATTTAACATTAATAAGCAAAGCGCCATTTCGTAATAACTATCCGATTTATCAGAATTTAAATTCAAAGTTTTGAAGTAAGTTTTATATGCCTCGTTCCATTTACCAACCTCAAAATATGAATCAGCCAAAGTAAATAATTCATCTGAAGAATTGCTTGTTTTAACAAGTTCATCAATTTTTTTTGAAATTGTATTAATATAATTTCTAGATCTATTTTCAAATTCCGAATCAAAATGTTCTAGCAATGAATATTTAATTATCATTGAAAAACTTTTCAGCATTTTCTGATAATCATTTATTCTTGCGTAACAATTACCCAAACCAACATAAGCGTCAATACTGCTCTTACTTATTTTTAACGTTTCCAAATAATATTTGATTGCAGAGGCATAATCACCGGTTGCTTCATAAGATTGTGCAATGTTCAATGGGATTAAATGATCAAAAGGATCTAACTGTAAAGCTTTAAGAAAAGCTTTTCGTGATTCTGAATACATATTCATCTTTGAATAAGCAATACCCGTATTGTACCATGCATTGGCAAAATCATCATTTACGGCTGTTGCTAGCTCAAAACAATTAATGGCTTTTGTGTAATTGTCTTGTCTTAAGTAAACAATACCAATATTGTACCATCCGCTGGCGCTGTATGGTTCAATATCAAGGAATTTTTGATATGCTGATAGTGCTTCCTCTAACTGATTATTGCTTTCATAACAAAAACCGAGTTCGTACCAAGCATCACCATATTCACTGTCTACATTTACAGTTCTGGTAAAATACTCAATAGCATTTTCAAAATAGTCATTACGCTCGTAGAAAATACCTAGGTTAAACAATACCTCTTCATTATTAGGCTCAAGCTCACTTGCTTTCTCTAAAGTTGTGATGGCTTCTTTCCACATACCCAAATTATCTTCTGCAATCGATTTATTAATCATTGCTTCAACATCATTTGGATTTAGTGATAAAGCTTTATCAAAACATAAATAAGCTTTCTCAAACTCAAACATGTTATTGTAAAATATGCCTTTTGAATGCCAAAGCTCGGAACTATATGGAGTAATCTCTAATGCGGCGTTGGTTAAAAATATTCCGTCTTCAGTGAAATCATATTCAAGACAAAGCTGAATTGTATCTTCAATATTTTCTAAGAAAGTAATGGTCTGACCATTTGAAACATATTCTTTACATTCTTCAACTTTAGATTTTAACCTTTCGTCATCAAAATAAGAATTTGATTCGGGATCAAAAAAGTCATCAGAAAAATTCATTCACTCTCCGGAAACAGGCAATTTCCATTTAAATTTAATTAATTACTGAAATTATGCAATTTAAAAATATTGTCATATTGAGCGAAGCGAAATATCTCAAAATAGATTCAGTTCATAAGATTGAGATTCTTCCACTTTGTTCAGAATGACATTTTGAGTAAGCTTAATTAATAATTTCCCTATAACAATTGTTATGGGTGTTTAATCAATATATTTAGAATTCAGTACCGATCTATGAATACTAAATAATTTGCCTGATAAAATAACAAAAAATATAAAAGAAAAAGAAGAAAATTAAGATTTGTTAATACTAATTGGAAAAATTCTGATTTATTGCTTTTTACTCTTTTGAAATGATTGTTAAAATAATAAACTTGTTAAAAAAACGTTAAATCGTAATATTCCCTGTCCGTTTTGAGCGGGGAAACTGACTTTTTAGCTGATTTTCAATTGCAACGCCTGTACCGAGGAAATAATTATTATATTTTACAATTTTTTGTCCCTTACCTAAATCTGAGCGATAAATAATTCCACCCGAAAAGTAAGATTTCAGCTCATCTTCATTTTCAATTTCAACAATATTTTTAGTCGCAAATTTGCCTAAAATTTGGGCTGCGTGACTATTTAATTTCAACTGTATCGTTTTTATCAATTAAACCAAATTTGGTCCCAACACGTAAAAAGTAATTTGGATCATAATCAAGAGAATCGGCATTTGTAAAATTTATATCAGTTCCATTGATGATATACTTATAATTTTCAAAAATTTCTGAATCGATTCCAAAATATTCAGCAATCTCTTTCAGGTATTTTTTAATTCTCTTATTATTTGAATTTACGGCAAATTTCTTATCTCTATTGTTGTTATAACTTGGAACTGGATCTTCTGTATCACCGGTTTTTCTCAATTTAGCAACAAAGAATCCTTCTGATTTTAATTCCCAAGGAATTATTCTTTTTGTTAAACTCAGTGATTCATCAAAATTATAATCTCCAACTTTTACAAATCCATTTTTGTGCGGTAGATCTAGATCAAAAGATTCTAACTCAACAGGATATTTACTTAAGACTTTATCAATTATAAATTCATTTTCTTCAACAGTTAATGTACAAGTTGAATAGACAATTTCAGCACCGACCTTTGCCATTTTTATGGCACTTATTAAAAGTCTTAGCTGAAGTGAAGAAATAATATCAACTTGTTTTGGATTCCACCAATTGCTCACTTCCTGCTTTTTTTGAACAACTCCAAGCGCTGAGCATGGTGCATCAACCAAAATCTTATCAAAATAATTTGGAAAAGTTTTACTTAGTACTTCACCTTTTTCTTTTATTACACTCATGTTCACGGTATTCATTTTATCAAGATTGTGCACAAGGGCTTTAACTCTTGATAAATTCGGTTCATTTGAATAAAGAGTTCCTTTGTATTCCATCATTTCTGCAAGTTGCGTAGATTTTGAACCGGGAGCCGCACAAAGATCCAGTACAACATCATCTTTAGTTGGATTTAATATCAGTGGCGGAATCATCGAAGATAAACTTTGGATGTAGTATTTCCCCAAAGTGTGTTCAATTGTTTTCCCGATATTCTCTTCGCCCTTTACAACTTCATAGGCATTTGGAACAGTTTTAATATTACTTAATTCAATTCCTTGTTTTGCTAAACTAGTAAGCAAATTATTGAGGCTCTCCTGAGATTCAGATACTCTAATTATGGTTGGGTATTTACTTTCAACAAACTCTTCATAGTTATTAAGAAAGTCTTCACCGAAGAGTGATTTTATATAATCTGAAATATTAGAGCTTAATTTTATCACAATTTTTCCGGTTAATATCGGTGAAGGTTTAACAGTTGAAAGATTTTGCTGGAGACAGAGACATGTTTATTTGATGTTGGAAATTCTGATTTGAAATCATTGATAATCATTTTCAGAATTTCATCAAGATGTTTCTCGTATTTTTTCACAGAGTTTGTTATTTCTGAATTATCTAAAGGAATTTTAATTCTTTCCGGTTTGCTAAGATTGGAGTATAAAATATATTTTAATTTATTTGTACTATCGACACTAATAAATGGAATACCGTCAGTATCAATAATTTCATATGAGCCAAAAAGTTCTGAACCTTTAAGCAGAGGTTTCTGAGGCAATTCTAAAATATTAAAATTCTCAAACTCTATAAAATCATCCGGAAAAAATTTAAGTAGCTCATTCCTAATTTTTTGAAGCCATTTATTTTCAAATTCTGAAATTGTCATAGGCTAGAATAAATAATCTAATTATTATTTGTAAAATTTGATCATTCAATCTTTTGTTAAACAATTATTATTTGCCAAATAGTAAATCAGCTTCACTTGGTTTTTCAACCCAATCGGCAACAAAAACATTTGTAGCTCTTGTTGGGTTACCATCAGCTTGTCTATTTGATGCAAATGCTAACTTTTTTCCATCGGGAGAAAACATTGGGAAAGCGTCAAATGTTCCGCTGTGAGTAATTTGCTCAATTTTTTTAGTTTTCAAATCAATCATAAAAATATCAAATAATCTCCCGCCTTCTTTTTGTGAATGATGATTTGAACAGAAGAGCACTTTTTTATCAGAAGGATGGAAGAATGGTGCCCAGTTTGCACCCGGTAAGTCAGTAATTTGCTGTACATTTTTTCCATCAATATCTGAAATAAAGATATTCAATGCGGTTGGTTCAACCAAACCTTGTGCTAACAATTCTTTATACTGAGCTTCAGCTTCTCCGACTGGGCGACTTGCGCGCCAAACAATTTTTTTGGAGTCATGTGAAAAAAAGGCGCCACCGTCATAACCAAGTTCATCTGTAAGCTGCAATAATTCGGCTGTTTCAAATTCGTAACGCCAAAGTTCTAAATCACCGCTTCTCGTTGAAGTGAAGATCATATATCTTCCATCTGGAGAAACAGTTGCTTCGGCATCATAGCTGTTACTTTCGATTAATAACTCTTGGTTTTCACCATTGGCATCGGCAGTATAAATATTATAAGTATCGTAAATAGGCCAGACATACTTCCCATTTACAAACATCTGAGATTCAGGGCAATTTTCATCTGCTGCATGCGTAGAAGCATAAACTATTTTTTTGTCGCCCTTTAGAAAATATGCACAAGTTGTTCTTCCTTTACCGGTTGAGACTAGTTGATATTGATCGCCGTTTGTAAGTTTAGAACCATCGGCATTCATTATAAAAATCTGATCGCAGCCTTGAGAATTTATGGCATCCCAGTCACTTTGAAATACTAATTGTTTGCTGTCAAAACTCCAGTAAGCTTCGGCATTATTGCCACCAAAAGTTAACTGTTTGATATTGCGTAAATGAACTTCCCCCGGAAATCTTAACGAATCGAGTTCAGAATTGTAGTTTGATGTATCCTTGCTTTCGCAGCTAATTAGTGCAGAAGCAAAAATCCCTAAAACAAACGATAAAAATAATTTATATGTAAAATGCATCTAACTTCCTCTAGTCTTTCTATTTCTTTATTGTTGGTGTTGGATTGTTTACAAATAAAAGATAAAATCCCCATAATATTAAAGGAATACTTAAAAGTTGGCCCATGTTAAGAACCATTCCTTGTTCAAAAGCAGATTGATTCTCTTTGAAAAATTCAATTATAAATCTGGACGAAAATATTGAGATTAAAAATAATCCAAATAAAAAACCTTCTTTAATTTTTTTATAAGATTTTTGATAGATTAAAAAAAGAATCACAAAAATGGCTAAATATGCTAGAGCCTCATATAGTTGTGCCGGGTGTCTTGGTGTTAAAGGATCAGCAACATAAGAATTTACAAACTTAAACGCCCAAGGTACATCAGTGGCTTTTCCAATAATTTCAGAATTCATTAAGTTGCCGGTTCTGATAAAAAATCCGGCTAAAGCAACTGTGATAACAACTCTATCCATTACCCATAAAAAAGATTGACCGACTTTCTTTTTTGAGTATAAATAAATTGCAGTTACTATGCCAATGGCAGCACCATGACTCGCTAATCCACCTTTCCAGACTTTTAGTATTTCCAACGGATTACTTAAATAGTAATCGGGATTATAAAATAAGCAGTGACCTAGACGGGCTCCTAAGATTGTTCCGACAATCATATAAAGAAACAAATCATTTAAGTCTTTTTCACTTTTATTTTCTTTAGCAAAAATTTTGGTCATTATTTGAAAGCCTACCAAAAATGAAGCGGCAAATAAAAGACCATACCATCTAACATGAATTGGTCCCAATGAAAATATTTCAGGGCTTACATCCCAAGTAATCATATTTCTCTTTTGATTTTATCTAAAAAAATTTTTAAAACTATAAGCAATAAAGTAGCCAAAAACCGAAAGTACAATTATTGCCGAACCGGAAGGCAAATTTAGGTAATATGATAATAATAAACCAACCAATGTAAATAATAGTCCTAAGGCAATTGAGTAGAACATCATTGATTTTAATGATTTTGAGAAGAGTTTACTTATTGCGGCAGGAATTGTTAAGAGGGCAACCACCAAAATAATTCCCACAAGTTTTATTAGTAATACAATAGTTATAGCAATTAAAATGAATAAAATGAGATAATAAAAGTCAACATTTAACCCGGTTGTCTTTGCATATTCCTCATCAAAAGTAATTGATTGGAACTCTTTAAAAAATAATGCCACAACAGCAATTACAATTACATCAACGGAAATCATTAGCCATATTTCTGTCGTTGAAACAGTAAGAATATTACCGAATAAATAACTCATTAGATCCGGGGCATAACCGGGTGCAAGTCCAATGAATAGAACTCCTAAAGCCATTCCAAAAGCCCAAATTATTCCGATTAATGTATCCTCATTCTCTGATTTATTTTTTCTCATTTTAGATACAAATATTGCTCCCAGAATTGAGGACCCGACAGCACCAAAAATTGGATTAAAAGAAAGAAGGTAACCAAGTCCAATTCCACCATAAGCTGAATGTGCAATTCCTCCGCTTAAAAAGACCAATCTTTTAATAACAATGTACGAGCCGATAATTCCGCATGCAATACTTGCCAATACACTGGCAATGATTGCATTTATCATAAAATCATAACTAAATATCTCAAACATGGTTTCTCTTAAGTTTAATGATGATGTTCTAAAACTCTATGTGGAACTCCGTGAGCAATTAAATCAACGGGACACTGATAAGTTTCTTCGAGCATTTCTTTTGTAATTTCTTTGGTATTATGGTAAACTAATTTTTTATTCAAACATGCAATTTTCTTTACTGACCTTGAGATGGCGGCAACATCATGCGAAACCATTATAATAGTTTTTTCTTTATTAAGGATGGTCAACAATTCATAAATGCTAATGCCGGTTTGTGCATCAACACTTGCTGTTGGTTCATCTAAGATAAGTATATTGGGGTCAGTTGCAAGAGCTCTTGCAATTAAAACTCTTTGTTGTTCACCTCCGGAAAGGTGACCAATTTGGATATTTATTTTCTTAAGTAAATTCACCTGTTCTAATGCATTCATAACCCTCTGATTTTCAGAATTGGTTAGTTTTTTACTGAATATCTTTTTTGATATAAGTCCCATAGAGACAACATCTTTTACAGAAATGGGAAATGTTTTATCGAAATTTGAATATTGAGGGACGTAACCAATTTTATAATCTTTAAAGTTTACGGGTTCGTCATAAATTAAAACCTCACCTTTACTGGGTTGAATTAAGCCCAAAATAATTTTTAAAAGAGTAGTTTTGCCGCCACCGTTTGGACCAATAATTCCCAAAAATTCTTTTTCTTGAACGGTCAAGTTAATATCCTGGATAATCAGATCACCAGGTTCATATCCAGCGGAGACATTTCTTAATTCTACGGCAGTTTTCATTTTAAGTGCTCATCTAGTTTATTACCTATATCAATTAAATTCTGAACATAATTTTCAGGTAATGGATTTATAGAATCTATTTTTAGGTTCAGTGAATTTGCAACAGTTGATACTGAACTATCATCAAAGTGAGGATCAAAGAAAATACAATTAGCTCCCTTAGATTTTGCAATTTCTAAAAAATCCTTAAGATCATTGGCTTTAGGGTGCTTGCCGTCTTTTTCAATTGCAATTTCTTCTAAACCATAATAATCTGCAAAGTATCTCCATGCCGGATGGTAAACAAATAATGACTTGTCAGATTTATTTTTTAAAATATCCTTCATTATCTGGTCAGCAGAATCAATTTGTTTTATAAATCTGGTTCTGTTATTGAAAAAGTAATTCTTATGCTGAGGATAGAAATGACTTAAACTGTCAGCAATAGTTTTGGTAATAATTTTTACATTTATCGGGGATAGCCAGAAATGTGGATTTCGGTTAATAATTTCTATTCCATTGCTGCAGTCAACAATTTTTTCAATATTTGATTTTAGCTTATCGATTAAAATGTTTTCCAGCTTAAAGTCTTCACCAACTCTAAAGTAAATATTAGCATCTAGAATACTTTTCAACTGTTTCGGAGTTGGTTCAAATGAGTGTGCATTAGTTCCAGGTGGGATTAAAGTATTTACTTTTGCTCTGTTGCCGACAATCTGCTTTACAAAATCGGCATAGGGAGGTATTGAAACGGAAATATTTATTTCATCAATATTTTGCTTTGGTTTATCATTACAAGAAATGAAAGTAATTAGAATTATTATTGTAGTTAAAATTTTTAATTTTGACATTTTGGACAGAGCCCCATAAACTCAAATGTGTGTTTAGTAATTTTATATTCAGTCAGTTTTTTAATTTCAGAGATGATGCAAATAGGCAATTCTTTTATTTCCCCGCAGCTTGAGCAGATTATGTGATGATGATGTAGCTTTGAAACTAACTCGTATCTTATTTTTTTATCAGCAAAATTAATTTCATCCACCAGTCCCAATTCTTTGAATAATAGAATTGATCGATATACACTGGAAAAATCAATATTTCCGCAACGTTTATGTATTTCTTTCAATGTTAGCGGTTTGTTCGCTTTATCGAGTTTGGTTAATACAATCTTCCGGGGGGCTGTTAGTTTTGATCCGGAATCCCTAATAACTTTTATAAAGTTTTCCATAGCTAAAGATAAGTAAAATAATTCTAATTGCAAACTATTTGCAATTAGAAAATGGGTGAAATATTGAAATTGGGACTTACTAATAAAACAATTGGAATGAATTAGTTTAAAGAAATTATCGAATTCTTTTTATTTCAACTCGGCGATTTTTTAACCTGCCTTGAATTGTTGAGTTGGGCGCGAGCGGGTATTCATCACTTAATCCAATTACCTGAAATGATCTTGAAGAAACACCTCTTGAGACTAAATAGTCCATAACAGATGAAGCCATTGCTGTAGAGAGTGCTTTTCGTTCAGCAGGTGAACCTGAATTATCTAAGTGACCTTCAATTCTCCATCTGAAACTAGGATTACTTTTCATCATATCAGCAATTTCATTCAATTCTTTAAAATAACTTTTTTGAATGTTGGAAGTATTAGAAGAGAATACATCTTCTCCATCAAGCAAAAATTCATTTGGTATTGCAATTCTTACTTTATTTTTTGGTTCAATTGTTTTATTCTGTATCTCTTCTTCGGGTTTAATTTCTTCTATGATATTGGTTTCCGGTATTTCATCCGGGCATCCATCAGTATCTTGATAATTATTGAAATTCTCTGCTTCATTAGGGCATTTATCATTTGCATCTAAAATTCCATCCTTATCATTGTCTAAATCGGGACAACCATCAGAATCTTCAAAACCATCAAAATCTTCAGCCATTTCAGGACATTCATCTTTCTCATCAGAGATATTATCACCATCATTATCATAATCGGGACAACCATCTTGATCTTCAAATCCGTCAAAATCTTCAGCTTCATTTACACAATTATCTTTAGAGTCAACAATACCATCAAGATCATTATCAAATTCAGGGCACCCGTCAGCATCTTCAAAACCATCAAAATCTTCAGCCTGCTCAGGGCAAGAATCAAAATTATTCTTGATACCATCACCATCTAAATCATCTGCAACTGTGAGATCAACGGCATAAGTAAATCCAATTGAAAAAGTTGAAAGAAAATCATTGTTTGAACCGCTAATTGCTAATTGATCAATATTATCTTCTGTGATAAAATTAAGACTAATATTTCCATTTATGGCAAAATAGCTTGAGATCAAAAGTCTTAGACCGATTTCTCCTGTAAAGTCCATGGCAGTAAAATCTGAATACCAAAGATTTTTTACTCCCAGAGCAATATATGGGAAAATAGATTTATTCAATTGATAATTTAGAGTTAATGCCGGGCCAACTGAGAGTAAATCTGTTTCAAATTTATTGGTTGAAGATGAAGAACCGCTTAATTGACTATAATCAGCAACAAGTTTTAGTCCCAAGAAAAAATCTTTGTCAGTCATAAATAAATATTCAGCAGAACCGTAACCATAGAATCCAAGGTCGGGGGTAGTAAAATCTGTTTCACTATGAGAAATTCCTCCGCCAATACTTAATAGCACAGTATTAGAAAGGGGATTAGTTTTATATTTAGAAAATTGAGCGATGCCGTTTGAAGAGAAAGCTAAAATCAATAACAACGGCATAAAATAGCGTTTTAACATTTGGAAACCCGAAAAAAATAAATTTCGATAAACTTACATAATAGAAATTATTTCATTAATCAGTAAAATACACAAATTTACTTTTACAAGTTTGAAAATAATCCTAAAATGAGACATTATTTTCTATCAGATTCTTTTTTGATCGGAAGTATTTTTTATTTGAAGAATTCTTTTGTTCAATGCTTGACGTGTGACACCCAAAATTTTTGCAGCTAAACTTTGATTGTTATTTGTTCTTTCTAAAGCTTTGACGACAAGTTCATTTTGAACTTCTTTTAATGTAGGGAGAGATTCACCAAAAACAATTTTTTCATTATTAGGATTACTAAGTTTTGCCGGTTCAAAATTCATTTTTGGAGCTATGTACTGTTTGAATATTGCAAGGGACATTACTTTTGATTTATGTGTCCCAACAGCATCGTAAATCATTGATTGAAGTTCCCTTATATTCCCGGGAAAGTGATATGTAGATAATAACGGATATAATTCTTGAGGAATAGTAGGCTTATTCTTCTTAAAATTCTTTGCCGCTTTTTCTAAAAAATAATCAATCAAATAGGGCAGATCTTCCATGCGCTCCCTTAGTGGAACTGGAGATATTCTATGAACATTAAGTCGATAAAATAAATCTTTTCTAAAATTGGCTTCATGAACCATTTGTTCAAGGTTTTTATTTGTGGCTAAAATTATCAATGCATCGGTATATCTTGGTGTGTCAGAGCCTAACGGATAGAATTCTTTTTCCTGGAGTAGTCTTAATAACTTTACCTGAGATTGAAATCCTAAATCACCAATTTCATCCAAGAAAATTGTACCGCCAGCAGCTCTTTCTAATTGCCCGCTTCTATCTTGAATTGCATTTGTAAACGCTCCTCTTTTGTGCCCGAATAGAGTATCTGAAAACATCTGGTCATCTAATCCTGCAATATTGGTGGTAACAAAATTACCTGTCCTATTACTCAGTTTGTGGAGGGCTTTTGCAATAAGCTCTTTGCCAACACCCGTTTCGCCTGTTACCAAAATTGGTTCGGAAGTATTTGCAATCGCTTCCATATATTGAAAAATGGACTTCATTTTTGGGCTTTGAGTAATTATTTCACTAAATGCATCAGGCCTACTAATATTGGTTGATGTAAGCATTGATTTAAGCGAACTATTCTCATCTTTTAATCTTTGAATTTCCAATGCTTTTTTAATTACATTGATTAGGCGAGTATTTTCAACTGGTTTAATAATATAATCAAATGCTCCAAGCTTCATACATTTTACAGCAGTTTCTATTTCAGTATCACCTGTAACTACAATAACTTGAATCTCCGGATAATTTAGTACGATCTGCTTTAATAATTCTTCACCCCTAATATAAGGCATTGAAAGATCTAAGAGAATTAATGAAATTTTATTCTCTTTTAGAATATTCATAACATCACGACTATCGCTGCAGATAATTGTATTATCAATTCCATGCTCAATTAATGTAAGTTCAAAAGAGTTGAGTAAGTTGATTTCATCATCAACAAGCAGTATTGGATTATATGGATATTTTGAGTCACTCATAATTAGTTACTGTAAATGGGGAGTTTAATTGAAGCTTTAGTTCCCTCGTCAGGTAAGGAATCGAAAGTTAAAATTCCGTTATGCTGCAGAATTATCTTGGAAGCAATTGAAAGCCCCAATCCTGTTCCACCGTTATTCCTTTTGGTTGTAAAAAATGGGTCAGTAATCTTTCTGATTAATTCTTTTTTCATCCCTTTACCTTGATCGTAAACATTTACTAGGATAAAATCAGAATTTCTTTCCACTTCAATTTTTATTGATTGATTTCGTTCAGTTAAGGCTTGACAGCTATTTTCGATCAGATTTATTAATACTTGTTCGAGCTTTTGTTTATTCCCTTTTATAAAGATAGGTGTTTTAGCATATTTGACAGAAAATTTATCAGTCGATTTTGAAACAAGATTAGCAGTTAAATTTACTGATGTCTGGATTACTCTATTTATGTCTACCTCTTGAGTGTAACCTGACGAATCCTTTCGTGCAAAGCTTTTAAGATCTTCCACAATATTTTTAATTCTCTTAGCTCCATCATTTATTCCGCCAAGCAGTAAAGGCATTGATTCTTTTATCTTACTGAATTTTAATCTGTCACCTACACTAAAATCTCCATTTTCTTCATAGTAAACTTGGAGTATCGGCAAAATGTTAAACCAGACTTTTTCAACCAAGGGAAGGTTAAGAATTACAAAATTATTTGGATTGTTGATCTCATGGGCAACACCGGAGACTAAAGTTCCAAGAGCAATCATTTTATCAGCCTGCATAAGTTGTTCCAGTTGAAACTTTGATTCTTCTTCTGCCATTTTTTTATCGGTAACATCTAAAACAACACCCTGTAAGTGTGTGACTGTATCATTCTCACCAAGACGAACATATAAATGCGAATCAACCCATCTGACTTCACCATCTTTTGTAACTATTCTATAGTGCTGTTTTAATCTTTCCTTTCCAGATTTTATTTTGTTGTCTAAATTGTTTAAAACCCTGTCTTTATCTTCCTCAAAGATCAGATCAGCAAAAGTGAGATTATTAGAATAAAAATCTTCCGGAACATATCCCCATTGTTTAATATTATCAGTTACAAATTCCACTGTCTTGTTTTTATCTGCGGACCACAAAAAACCAATTGCCGGACTCTGGTTAAAAATATATGCGAGTTCTTCATACTTAATATAAAGATCATTTAGAGTGTCATCAGTATGTTTCTTTAAAGTAATATCTTGCTTTGTTGCAACAAAATTTGTGATATTGTTATTTGTGTCTTGAACTGGGGATATTAAAAGTTTTTCATGATAAATGCTTCCATTCTTTTTCTTATTTGTAATTTCACCACTCCAAGCATTTCCTGAATTAATTGTATCCCACAAATTTTTGTAAAATTCAGTGCTGTGAATACCGGATTTAAGTATTCTAGGATTTTTATTAATTGCTTCCTCAAATGTATAGCCGGTTAGATCAGTGAAAGCTTTGTTTACCCAAATTATTGAGCCTCTGTTATCAGTAATTACAGTACTATTTTGAGACACATTTAAAGCTAAATTTTGTAAATTCAGCTGTTCCTTTAAAACTTTAGACTCATTCTTTAATTGTGCAATTTCTTGCTGAAGAGAAATGATTTTATCAGAATTATTTATTCTTTTGTTTTCTATAATCGTATTCATATTTTTAATATAGTGCTCAGAAAGTCAAGTTATAATCGAAATTTTACTTTTTAATTTGAGCTAATTCAAATTTACCATGCTTTTGTTCTACTAATTAAGTTTATTGTTAATTAATCATCGCATTTGTATTTTGATACTTTGTTTTCTTCAATTTAAGAAAACTTTTAATACGAGAACTAAAATGATAGAAAACCAAGAATCTTTAAAAATTCCCACTAAGCTTCGAATTAAAAAAAGAATAAATTCTGTACTAGGGAAGAAAAAATTAATTTTAACTCTTCTTGCTATTGGAATAATTCTAGCTTCCATAATATCTTTTTTACTTCCAAAATATTATCGTGCAACAGGATCCATTGTATTAGATTATAAAACAGTAAATAGTAATTATTTGGAAAATAGCGGAACGCTGGCACAAGAAATTTCACTTTTAACGTCTGATCCTATAACTAAACAGACAACAGAAATTTTAGCCAAAGAAGGGATAAGTGTAAGTAAAAACGACATTTTAAATTCCGGAGAATTCTCAGCTGATAACAGTGGTGCAAATATAAATGTAAGCATGGTTTCAGAGAATGGTGAAAAATCCGCAAGAATAGTAAATACTTTATTGCAAAAATTTGTAGAATTCAGTTCACTAAATAGCCGCGTGCCTTATATAGCTGCGTCAAAAGCGATTAGTGAAAGAGAAGAGGCATTACAAGAAGAAATTCAAAGAAATGCTGCGGGATTAGGAGGAACGAGAATACCCTCACTTGCCGTTGAGCAGGAACAAGTAATTTCTCAAATTGCTGAATTTGAATCTGAATTGGAAATTATTGAGTTAAAGAATGGTTTTTATAACCAGCAGCTGGAAAAGTTGCAACAACTTTTAGAAGAAAAATATCCAAGAATAAGTTCCTCAATTCTCTCATTTGAGAGTTCAAAAATCAGCAATTCCAAAACAAAGCTGCAGAGATTAGAAATTATAAATCTCCTCTCACGAGTTCAACAAAGATTGAGAAATTTTCAGATTGAATATCCTTGGGAACAAAATTACAATATTAATAATTTGGAGCCTGCTAAGACGGAGTTTGCATCAAATATTAAGGAAATGATTGATGTTGTAGTAAAAAATAGAGAGGTTGAAAATGTTGAGTACCTTAAAGAACTTTCTACGAGATTGTTTGAAAATCAAGTAATGGTATCTGCAATTGATAATTCCAAGCTGATAATTTTTAACATCATGACAAATTTGGAAGGTAGTTTTAATAGAATACCTTTTAGTATTATTGATGTAGCAAGACAATCAAGAATGCAGAAATTCAACAATAATTTATTGCTAAAACTTAAAACTGAAAAACTCAGACTGAGAGATATAGAGAATAATTTTTATGCAGAGGTTGAATCAATAAAGAACGCAACTCCACCAGATAGTTATTTTAGTCCAAACACAACCTTATATATATTTTTAGGTGGATTTTTGGGTTTGCTAGCTGGAATATTTGTTGCTTTTTTTTCCAACTCAAATAAAATTGATTTAATTAAAACCACAGAAGATTTAGAAGAATCTGGTTATAAAATAATTGCACAAATTCCATCTTTCCCGGAAGGGTCTTCATTATTATTTGATTCATTATCAAAAACAGAAAAAGATAAGGTTGATCAGAAAATATATAATGCATTTGATGGAATAAGTATATTTTTAAAATATGGAAGTCTTGATAAACCTTTAAAAACAATTATGGTTGCCAGCGGACAAGATAGTGAGGGGAAAAGCGTAGTTGCATCAAATGTGGCAATTGCCTTAGCGAAACGGCGATAATAAAGTTTTATTAGTTGATGCTGATTTGAAGCATCCGCAACTAAATAAATACTTCAAGATGAAATCGACACCTTCACTTGCACATTATCTATTTAGAAAAAAAGAATTGGATGAAATAATTCGCACCACACATAATACTAACCTTGATATTATAACATGTATTGAATTTCCTCAAAATCCGGCAGTAATTATCACTTCAGAAAGAATGAAAAATTTTATGAGCGAAGTTGTTAAGGATTATGATTATGTTGTTTATGATACATGCTCTCTATGTACGCTGAAAGAAACTGCAGAGATTGCAAAAGAGATGGATGAAGTAATTTTGGTTGTACGAGCAAATCAGAGCAAAATCTTTGAGTTTGTAAATGCTGAGAATTTACTTAAGGAAAATGGTGTTAATAATGTTAATGTTGTACTAAATGATGTTAAAGTATAATATCTAACTTGACGTTTATTTTGAGGAAAAACTTAAATAATACTCTTCAGAATGTAAATTAAAGCATGACTTATTTACTAATATTCTTTACAAGCTTAATTTTAACAATTTTTCTTACTCCTCCGTTAATATCTTTCTTAAACAAATCTAAGATTGTAGATCGCCCTGGAGATAGAAAGATTCATTCCGAAGTTATGCCAAGGATGGGCGGTATCATTATTTTTCTTATTGTTCTAATAATGATTAATGCCTTTGTTGAAGATTTTAGCTCAATCAAGTTTCTAATAATATCTGCTACAATATTAATTTTTTCGGGAATAATTGACGATGTTCTCGGCTTAAATAATTTCATTAAATTTATTCTTCAAAATATCTCTGCAATTCTTTTAATTTATTTTTTACAGCAATACTATGCAGAGGTAAGCTTATTTGGCTATCAGTTTGCGTCGCCTTTTGATTATTTAATTCTCTTGATTTTAATTGTTGGTGCCGTTAATTCAATTAATTTCTTAGATGGAATTGACGGATTAGCCAGCGGGTTTTCGGCAATAGTTTTTAGTGTCCTTTTGGCACTAGCCTTAAGAAAGAATGACGTTTTCCTAATAATTCTAACGGTAAGTCTATTGGGAAGCACTTTAGGATTTTTAAGATATAATGCTTTCCCTGCAAGAGTTTTTTTAGGGGATACCGGTTCGTTAACATTAGGGTTCTTTCTTGTAGTAACTTCATTTTTAACATCTGTAAATTATCACAATTCAAATCTTGATTTAACATTTCCCATTATTATACTCGGCGTTCCACTTATTGATACAGCAAAAGTATTAATTATAAGAATAGTAAAAAGACGAGATCCCTTTAGCGGAGATGCCAGCCATCAACATCACATTCTACAGCGAAGTATTGTTAGTCACGAAGCAACAGTTTTCATCATAGAATTATTTTCGCTGGCTTTTATTTTTCTAGCACTTTTATATTTAATTGGCTATCGATTAGAAGCAACAATCTTATTTTTTGTATTTAGTATTCTGTTAATTGTAATGCACCGTTTGTTTGCCAAAATAAATTTTGCGGGGAAAATTCATGCCAGCTTAATTAAGATTCATGATTTCCCGATCAATAATATTTTTAAGATAATTAATTTTATCCTAATTTTGGCAGCAGTTTTAATTGTTGTTCTTACAATACTTTCTTTTTCATTCAAGACCTCACTGGATGTTGATGAGATATATTTTCTTTTCTTAATGGTATTGGGACTAATGGGTGTGGCTCTTTTTCAGAAAAATAAGCTTGGTGTAGTAGGTAATATTAATGTATTCCTCAATTTTTCAATATTTTTTATAGTCTCAAAACTAAGTTTACCTTCTGTATTCAGTGAGGGAATATCACTTACTACAATTTATAAAACCTATGAATACATTTTTTATTTGCTTACTGCTCTGATAGTCTTGACTTTAGTTTTAAGGTGGAAAGCGTTAATGACGAGCAAAATATTTTTCACCAGTACAGATCTATCTCTAATAATTTTTATGCTTCTAACATTTCTAGTGAACAGTATACTTAAGTTCGATCTTAATTATTACTTAAGTATAAGTCTTTTGGAGGCTTTCATATTTTACGTTTGGTTTAATTTAGTGGTGGACATCAAAAAAGAATTTGAATTTGCCTTAACAATAGCTTCATTTGCACTGCCGCTTTCAATGTTGTTAACATTAATTATTGCTAGTCAAATCTAAAAAGCTGAACTGTCTAAAGAAATAAAGTAGTTAATAAAGTAACAACCCCCAAAAAGTAAACAACACTTAGATTATACTTTACTTTATTTATTCTTGCAATTTCTTCGTTTATTGATAAAGATTTTGAATCATCTATGGTAACTACTTTGGGATATGCTGTAATATTTGAAATAATTTGAGCCATCGTTATCTCTTTTTATTAGTTCTACTTTCACTATCGGTATGCATTTTTAATAGTTAAGGATATCTTTAGATAAAAATTGGGTTTTTGTGTCATAAAGTGACACTACACATTTAATTTCAAGAATATTTATCAATTTGATACATTAATTAGGTATTGATGAAAACAATTCTCACTCTAACATATTTTTGTTCAATAATGACTATATTTTCAGCTTAATTTAAAATCAATAATCGAAAAGAATAAACGTAATGAACGAAATTCCTAAAGCATATAATCCTAATGAAGTTGAAGATAAATGGTATCAATATTGGGAAGAGAATAATCTCTTTGGTTCACATGTGAATAATGATTTAGAGCCTTACACAATAGTTATTCCACCGCCAAATATTACCGGCATGTTAACAATGGGTCATATTCTCAATAATACAATTCAAGATGTCTACATAAGATATAAACGAATGCAAGGTTATAATGCTCTTTGGGTGCCAGGAACGGATCATGCTTCTATAGCTACAGAAACTAAGGTTGTAAATTTTCTGAAAGAAAAAGGAATTGAGAAAGATGATATAGGAAGAGATGAATTTCTAAAGCATTGTTATGAGTGGAAAGATAAGTATGGTGGAATTATTACAAAGCAGTTGAGAAAATTAGGTGTGAGCTGCGATTGGACTCGAGAACGTTTTACAATGGATGACCATTATTATAAAAAGGTAATTGAAGCATTTGTAAAACTTTACAATGAAGGATTGATTTATCGTGGTTACAGAATGGTAAATTGGTGTCCTGCTTCTAAATCCGCCATTTCGGATGAAGAAGTTATCTATAAAACGAGTCAAGGAAGCCTTTGGTATTTTAAATATCCTATTAAAGATTCAGATGAATATATTGTTGTCGCTACAACACGACCCGAAACAATGCTTGGGGATACAGGTGTTGCCGTTAATCCGAATGATGAAAGATTTAAACACTTAATTGGAAAGAAGGTATTATTGCCTATAGCCGATCGTGAAATACCAATTTTTGCTGATGAATATGTTGACATGGAATTTGGTACCGGTGCAGTAAAAATTACACCCGCGCACGATGTAAATGATTATGAAATGGGACTAAGACATAATCTAGAGATGATAAATATTTTTAATCCTAATGCAACTACGAATGAAAATGTACCCACAGAATTTCAAAATAAAGATAGATATGAAGTACGAAAACTTGTAGTCGCTGAATTTGAAAGATTAGGGCTGATTGATAAAATTGAAGATTATACAAATAATGTTGGTTACTCTGAGAGGGGAGGAGTACCAATTGAACCTTACTTAAGTGAACAGTGGTTCCTGAAAATGGATGAGCTTTCCAAGTCTGCACTTGAAGTTGTAAAAGATGGAGAAGTAAATTTTCATCCTAATCATTGGATTAAAACTTATGAGCATTGGCTTGAGAATATAAGAGATTGGTGTATTTCCAGGCAGTTATGGTGGGGACACCGAATTCCAGTTTGGTACCATAAGGAGACAAAAGAAATTTACTGTAATATAAATCCTCCAGAAGATATTGAGAATTGGAAACAGGACGAGGATGTTCTTGATACTTGGGCATCCAGCTGGTTGTGGGCACAAGATGTTTTTACTACAGAGGAAGAACAGAATTATTATTATCCGACAAATCTATTAGTCACTGCACCCGATATTATCTTCTTTTGGGTAGCAAGAATGATAATGGCGGGAATGAAATTTATGAATGCAATTCCATTTAAAGATGTTTATTTCACAAGTATTATCAGGGATGTTCAAGGTAGAAAAATGAGTAAATCTCTTGGCAATTCTCCTGATCCGTTAGATGTAATTGGTGATTACGGAGCAGATGCTCTTAGATTTACTATAAATTATATTGCACCGCTTGGTCAAGATGTTTTGTTTAGTACAGACAAGACAGAAATTGGACGAAATTTTGCAAATAAGATTTGGAATGCCGGTAGATTTCTTTTAATGAACACTGATCAGATTAAGCTTGATGGAAACCTAATAGATAAGCATACTGATTTTGTAGATGAATGGATTGAAACTAAATTTCAAGATTCGCTTAAGCAGTTTAATAATGCTCTAGATAAGTTTGAAATTAATAATGCCTCGAAAATCATCTATTCATATGTTTGGAATGATTTCTGCGATTGGTATGTTGAGTTAACCAAAAATAGATTATACAATTCAGATGATAATGAAAAGAAATCGGCTGTTCTAACAAGAGCAATTTATCATTTTGAAAATATGCTTAAAATGGTACATCCGTTCATGCCTTTTATTACAGAAGAATTATGGAACCTTACAACTAAAAGAGCTGAGGGAGAAAGTATTTCGGTAAGCGAATTCCCTAAAATTGATGAAAGAAAAATCAATAAAATTTCAGTTGAAAAGATGAACTTTCTTCAAGATATTATAAGCGGAATAAGAAATATAAGAGGGGAAATGAATATTCCTCCTTCAAGAAAGGTAAATGCACTGGTAAAAACCGCAAGTTTGTCACAGGATCAGATTGAGTATATTAAATCGTTAGGTAAAATTGAAGAATTGACCTTTGGAGAGCATGTTGAAAAACCAAAAGGTTCAGCATCAACTATTTTAAAGAATTGTGAAATTTACATTCCATTGGAAGGGGTAATCGATTTAGAGGTAGAAAAAGAAAGATTATCCAAAGAAATAAATAGATTAGAAGGCGCTTTAATTGGAGTGAACAAAAAACTTTCTAACGAAAGATTTGTAAATAATGCACCCAAAGATGTAGTTGAAAAAGAAAATGCTAAAAAGACTGATTGGGAAAATTCATTGGAAAAGTTAAAAATCCTTCTTTCAGATCTCTCCTAATTATTAGGCGGATTTAATTGTCCGCCAAGAGAATTCCCCCAAAATATATAAAATTGTACTAAAAAACTTTTCTTTTTGCCGAAACATTTTTATATTAACGTTCGTTCATTTAGAGGGTTTTAAAAAAATGAAATTACAAAAAAGCACGAAAGAACAAATCCTTGAAGCCGCACTTAAAACTCTTTTCCGAAAACTCTTACCATGGTGCATCAATTAGAGATATTGCCAAAGTTATTGGCAAGAGAGAAAGTTCAATTTATAATCATTTCAAATCTAAAGATGAGATATTTGAACAAATAATCGAAAAATTCAGCAATAGGAATTTTGGAACTATTATACTCACCGATAAGCTGATAAATAACATATCTAAACCTGAGAAGTTTTTTCAAATGCTTTCAGAAAATATTATCGATTTTTGGAATTCCGAAGAAGAACGAATGTTCATTAAAATTTTACTTTCCAGAACAAATTTAGAAAGCAAATCATCATATACATTGACAAGTTATTTAAACGACTTTAAGGTTTTATGCGAATTTATATTCAAAGAGATGATAAAACATAAATTTGTTAATAAATTTGATATTAAGATTTTAAGTCAAGAATTTATCAGTCCGCTTTTCCTTTTTGAAATAGAATTACTTTCCGGGTCAGCCAGAGAGAATGATGTAAAGAATTTTTTGAAAGGGCACGTGGAATATTTTTGGAATTCAATTAAAAGATAATTACTTGATTATTGATTCAAATATTATTTTTTGCTGGAGTTCAATTAAATTATCAATTTCGCTTTCTTCAGGCTCGTATTTATTATTAAAATAGAGCAAACATTCATAGTAAACTTCATTATTGCCAAAAATAATTGAGTTTTGGAGTTGATCACCAAGATAATACTTATTTGATTTGTTAAAATACTTTGCCGGGAATGACTTACTTTCTACCAATTTGAAGTCTGAATTGTTGCTTTCTTTTTTTGCCAAGATAATTTTTTCCATCAAAGATAACTTATCAGTTTTCATTATTGACGTCAATTTTATCGGTAAGATGAATTGGAATAAAACTAATTACTGCATTATTATCTTCTCTAACAAGCCAAATCTCAAATAAACGATCATAATTGTCATTAATTTCCTGCCAATTGCTTGGTACAATAATTTTCAGATGACTTGAAGTAATTACAGATTCTGAAGCATCTGCTTCATTGTTTTGTTGTGATGTTTCCTTTGAAGAAGAACACGATAAAATCAATAGTGAAAAAAAAAGAAATATTGCAAAGTATTTTTGTTTCATGTTAAAATATAAGCGAAACTTATGAAAGAGTGAAGTTTTTTCAGATTAGTAATTGATTAAATAAATGGAAATGGTATTTTGCAAAAATACGATAATCTTTCAAAATTTAATGAGTGCGTAATGCTATCATAAATAAGATTCCGGCACTATCGGCCGCAATGACAAATAAGCGGTTTCTTTTTAATCTTCTAATAGTAAAAAAAATAATGGTCATTCCGGTTTCCGCTAAAGCGGGATACCGGAATCTAAAAAAGCTGAGGATAACATAAGGATTAGATTTTGTTAAATGTCTCGTATAAATCGGGAAATTACTCTGAATATCCTTTACTCACTTTTGCGTAGAAATTTGGGTTCTTCCAATGTTAAGATAAGTGATATTCTATGTGTGTCGGGTAAAGTCTCTGATTCCGATTCACTGAATGTTGCAAAGGTGTAATCAATATTTAATTTCGGAAGTTTTACTCCGGCGCCTATCGTAAATTGCTTCACATCGTTATAACCGCCTCTTACAGCAATAATATCTTTGAAATTATACTCCAATCCCATTCGTGTATCAAAACTGACTGGACCAACATTAAAATATGATGCAGTTTGTCTATTTTCAAATCTAATATCAAAATCTAAAGCAGGAGTAAATCTGCCGCCCAAAATCTCAAGAGCATAAGCAGCGCCAATTTTTGCGGTAGGAGCAATAAGTTCATTTCTGCCAGTATCCCAGGCTAAAAGAGTTGTTGTAATATCCATTAAGTTTGCACCAACCGTAAAATTATCATAGGGCATATAGACCGCACCAACATCAAATCCAATACCGGTTGCTCCAAACTCTGCAATGTCTCTTCTTATAAACTTTACGTTAGCTCCCCAGTAGAAATTATCACTCTGCCTTTTTGCAAATGTTAGAAAGAAAGCCCAATCTGTATTGCTGAACTCAGTAATTTTACTGTAGTCTAAGCCCCAATTAACATTTGTCGGATCAGAGATTTGCTGACCGGTTTGTCTGTCAATTAAAGCATCTCGTGTATCTGGAATGCCGTCAATGCTTAAACGTATTGCGCTTATTCCAAAGCTCATATCGGGTCCGTAAGGAATTGCAACAGCAGCATAATTGTAGTTAACCAGACTTCCAAAATGTTCTTCGTGCATTAAAGAAATTTGCGGATAATTCATTTTTGCTAGTCCGGCAGGATTCCAATATCCTGCAGTTACATCATTTGCAGTAGCAACACCTGTACCGCCCATTCCTAATGATCTTCCGCCAACGCCAAGGGATAGAAACTCCCCGGAATATTTACCAAACTCAGTCTGAGCAGTTAGGTTAGTTGAAAAGATATATAATAACAAAAGAATGAATAATTTCTTTAACATAAAATTCCTAAAAACTTTTTCAATAAATAAAAATAATTTACCATAATTATCGAAATAATTATCAGAAAAAACAGATTTTCAGGGATAAAATCAAGGTCAATAATTTATGATGATAGAGATAACAATTAAATGATTACAAATAGTCTGCGCTATCTTATATAAATTAATAAAAAAAAGCCCACAAAATGGGCTTTTTAAAATAGATTTTTAAGAAATTACAAACTTATTGCAGTTGGTGTCATGATCGGCAGATGATTTCTGTGGTAAATAACAATATAATAATCACCCGGGGCAGCACTAAAATTCAAATTTGTAAAACCATCAGCGTCTACAATTGTTCCATCGCTTTTTAATAATGCGGCTTTTGTCTCAACAATAGTTGTTGCTGTTGATGGAGTGTCTCCAGATCTCAATTCCACTAAAACCCAGTCAACTATATCATTATCAGTTGTAATGGATGCAGTCTCTTGCCCAGCATAATCCCAAGGAGGAGTATCAAATGGTTGATTATTTGGTACACTTCCAGCAATTGCAGTATTCATAGTGGGACCGGAATAAGGACCCTCTAAAAATACTTTTAAGTCAACGTAAATTTTTTGAAGAGGTGTGTCAATTTGCAACTCATAAATACCTCTACCATGTGTAGCGGCACGTAGTAAACGTGTTGAACCATTTTCATATAAGCTAAAATCTAATACTGGAACAAAAGGCATTCCATTGCTAAGTTTGTTCCAAACTGTGCCGCCATCATTTGTCCAGTAAACTCCAAAATCGTTGGCAACATATAAATGGTTCGTATTTAGCAGGATCAACGAATAAATCATTATGAACAATTTTTGGCAAATTTCCACTAATGTCGGTCCAAGTTGCACCAAAGTTTGAAGTTTTTAATACTTGTCCTGTCGTGTAAGAAGCTCTGCAAAGGTAAAAGGTATTTCCGTTTATTGGGTCTGCTATGACTCTATTTATATTTGCACCGCTAAAACCAGCACCCGTAATATTGGCGGTAATTGAAGTCCAGTTTAATGCCTCGTCAATTGAAGTATAAACATTTGGACTAGTTGTATAATAACTAGCTACTGCCATTAAATTATTAGTATGTTACACTTGAATGGGCAACCGAAGTTATCCTATTCGTAGTTATTACAGTGGATATATAAGACCAAGTACTGGGGCCACCACCTGTTACTGAACGTATAATCCTTTGATTATAAGCAGCATAAAAATATGCTGAATTTGTTGGGTGTTGCCAATAAGGAGCAACCCACGCAGTAGCTCCACCACCACCAACAACATTTTGCCAATCAAGACCACCATTAATGCTTCTATATAAACTGCCATTTTGAGTACTCATAAAAATATTACTCGAACTATTCCAATCAACAAAGCATTCCATTCCATCACCGCTGAGTTCAAACTCCCAATCTGTATCTCCTTTATCTGCGGTACTAAAATTTCCATTATCCTGGGCTCCCCCAAATAATTTATTCACATCATTATTGTCAGAAGCAACTCTGTAAAATTGTATTGTGCTTACATCATTATTTTTATGAGTCCAAGTTGATCCACCATTTGTTGATTTATAAATGCCTCCATCACAACCAATATAAATTGTATTTGCATCACTAGGAGCATAGACAATTTTATGTACATCTACATGAATTGGAGCATCCCAAGCTCCCGGATTTGTAAATATTTGAGGAGTATTTCTAACAAATGTAATATCTAAACCATTTGATGTACTGCTTAGTTCAACGTTACCAAAGAATACCTTATTTGCATCTGTTGGACTTACATCGAGGCATAAATCATAACTTCCTTGGTCATTAACATTTGAGCCATTATCGTCATAAGCGCCTGCAATGTTAATACCTGAGGATACTTGTGTCCAACTCGCTCCAAAATTTGTTGATTTATAGGCAACGGTAGTATGTCCACTAGGAAACAAAACATTATTGTAAATTAAGGCATAAATCGTTCCGGGTGAAGAGGGTGCAATATCAAATTGTATTCTGCCAATTGTATTAGCTGTCGGTAAGCCTGAGTTACTTTGAACAAATGATGCCCCTGAATTTGTTGAAACTAAAAACCCACCGGTGGAACTTTGATCACCAGTTGCTGCATATGCTCTTGTTGAGCTTGCTGTTGGATCAAAAGCTACATCAAATGCGTCTGAGTTACTATTAACCCTAGTCCATGTAATTCCTGCATCAGTACTTCTCCAAACACCTTCATTTGAGGGGAAAGGATTATCCCAATTTCCACTGCCTAATGAAGCTAATATTATATTTGAGTTATGAGGACTAACCTCAATATCAGTAAATTGAGTTTGAGGTCCAAATCCATTTGTTATTCTAATCCAGCTGACGCCTCCATCAGTTGATTTGTAGAGTCCATCTCCTTCAAATGTGACATTATTAAATCGCCATCTAGATTCTCCAGTACCAGCATAAACATTATTTGGATTATTTGGATCAATTGCAATAGCTCCAAAAGTAAGCAAGTTTAAATCTCCGCTCATATCAGTCCAGTTTGTTCCACCATCCACAGTTTTCCAAATACCCCCCTGCAGCAGCACCAATATAGACTATATTTAGGATCTGTTGGATGAACAGCGACACCTCTTACTCTGCCGCTAACACTTCCCCAATGAGGAATAAAACTCGAGGTCATATCAATTGCTTTAGGGCCAATATTTGCCCACATATCAGAAGTTGTTTGAAGTTTATTTCCCTTTTGAAATATTGTCTTAATCTTCCTCATCTCTTCATTTTTTTGCTCTTGAATAAACTCCTTTGGGAAAACACCACTAGCATCTTCTCTTGTTCTGTAGAACCATTCATGCCGTTTAAAAGCATTTGTATTTCTAATTTCCTCAGGCACACTTTCCCAATTAGTTACAGTTTGTGCAAAAGATTGCAGTAAAAGTCCAGATATAAAAATGTAAAACAAACCTAAAAATGTTATTCTATTTTTCATTGTCTTCCTCAAAAGTTATCTGAAAATATATTTTTTCTAGCTAATCAATTCGTTTAATTATAATGAAGGAATAGGTGATTGATGCTGTTTTTCCAAAATACTTTAAATAAAAAAAGCCCTACAGAGGGCTTTTTGAAAAGTAATTCAATTATTCACAAAATAGTAATTTTTAAACAACAAATAAAGAAACAATTAAAAGGGTCAAATAAAAAACACCCATTCCGATCTTAAAAATGAGACTTTTCTTGGAATCTTCAGCTAACAGCTTAACGTATTCATCTTCATCTTCATTTCGGAAGTCTCCCTTTAAAAGTTCTTCTTTTAATTTTAAATTTGCTTCCATTGTATTCCTCTATTCTTCCTTATACTTAAATACTCTTTATTCTTAAGTATTATTTCATTAAAATCATTTTCTTAACTTGTGAAAAGTTTTTAGTCTCAATTGTATAAATGTAAACTCCCGTTGCTAAACTGTAACCGGCTGAACTTGAATTAAAATCAACTTCGTGGAAACCGGCTTTTAATTCTTCGTTAAGAACCGAAGCAACTTTTTCGCCTAGAATGTTATAGACATTAATACCAATTTTAGCATCTTCAGGTAATGAGAATCTGATCTTAGTTGTTGGGTTAAACGGATTTGGGTAATTCTGCATTAACTCATAATTAGTTGGTAGTATTTCAATTTCTACTTCATCTGAGTATTCAAATGTTCCGTCGATATCAATTTGTTTTAATCTATAAACAAACTTACTTCCACCGATTAAATTTTTATCTGTAAAAGAGTAAAGCTTTGGTGAGTTACTATTTCCGTGTCCTTCAACAAATGCAACTTTTTCCCATTGCTTATCTGGCATGCTGAGCGGAGCCGAAGCATCTTTTACAGCATTATCAACAACAACTGATCTCTCAATTTCAAAACCATAATTGTTAACTTCTGTAGCAGTTTCCCATTGTAATTGGGCTTTAACACCTTCAACTGCATTAACATTGAAAGATGAAAGTTCTACAGGGAGAGGTGAAGAATTCTCATTAGTGAATGTTCCAATATCCCATTTTGTGGCATTATCACCATCAAAAACTGAGAAAAATGTACTACTTGTTTGCCATTCCAAATTAGCAGTTCCAGCGGGATTTATTGTTGAAAAATTTATTGTAACCATATCCATCCAAGCAGGAGCAGCATCGACAACTGTACCAAAATTATCAATACCTAATTCAATATTAACCCATAGTTGGCCACTAAGGGGACTTGTGATATTGGCGGCAACATAAAATGGACTAATGGATGCTGTAAAATTATGAAAGGTATATGCTGAATTATCAACTTGGATTCCAGTGCCCATAGGTATTGACAAATCAGCAGCGTTATAGTTGAAAATAATTGTTGCACCACCCAAATCATCAATTCCTGTATCAGTATTAATTTGTAATTTTACAACATAATCAGTACCATTATTTGTAACAACAAGAAATCTTCCATTTAGTGTGGTTGCGAATAATGAAGATGATAATAATGAAGCAACTAATAAGTATTTAAGTATATTATTAAACATTTTAACCTCTTTTTATATTTTTTTATAATTTTCTATTAAGGGACAAAACTAATTTTACCATTGTTAACTCTCCATATAAGATTCCTATCATCAATATTAACACCACCATTCATATCATAATCACCGGCTTTATATCCAACAGAGCCATTTTCAACTCTCCAAACTAAATTTCGATCATCAATATTAATTCCACCATCGCCATTTCCATCACCAGCAATCATTGCCCAAACCCCTGGTTCAACTTCAACAGCTGCAGCAGCACCGCCATAATATTGCCCTGATCCAGTCGTAAAATCATAAGTAGCAACTGCGGCAGTTGAGTTAACCTTTATTGCTCCGGAAGTCTGATCAGCATTAACTTGTTTACTGACTTTGTTTAGCTGAGGAGTATCCCCAACTTTTTCTTGCTTTTCCTGCGCCAATACAATTGTAAAGGATAAAAGCAATGTTACTGCAATTAAATATAGTTTTTTCATTTTCGCCTCTTTATTGTTCAAATTTAAGACAATTATATTAAAATTATGTGCGCTAACTCACATCTATCAATTATTTAATATCTAAAATTTCTATGGTGCCAATTAATAATTTTAATAGTCCAAAAGCACCAAATTTTGGAAAACTAATTATAAAAATTATTCCGAATACCAATTATAAGTTTGTGTTAAATCGCTCATTACACTTAAATGATTTCTATGTTTAACAACTAAATAATGACCACTTGGATTCGGCACAGTTGGAAAACCAATCCCTTGAGTACCATCATCATTAATTAAATAACCTTGCTGATTTACAAATGCAGATCTATAACCAACAGAAGTTGCTGCTGCTGTTCCGTTTCTTAATTCAACTAAGACCCAATCAACTGCCCCAGCTGGTGGAGTAGCTGTCCTTGATGCTTCTGTATAAGGTGATGCAGATGGCAGAGTAAGTGTATTGGTCATCGGTGTACCTCCACCCTGGTATGGTCCTTCAAGAAATATTCTTGCACCAACTCCTAATCCTTCAGCGACTGTAATATTAGAAACCCCTGATGGAATATTTACACCTGCAGCTTTAATATTACTAGCTGTCGAGCCGTTATCTGTATATCCAGTCCAAGTGCTACTTTGTTCTTTAAAAATAAACTTATCCACAATTCCATTTTCTTCATTGTTTGTCGTTGCAGTAACAATTCTAGCATCAACATCGGCAGTAATTGGTGATGATGCATTGAGCTCATAATTACGCAGCACTGTTTTAGGTGTACTGCTCGAAAAGGCTGTTCCGGTAGTTCTGGTAATTGTTCCACTAAATGGAGTTCCCAAGGTTAAACCGGCAAATTCTGTTGCGCCTGAAAGGGGAGAAGATTCAACCGTTCCTTTTAAGTAGCCGGTAGTGTTTTCATTTACATCAGCCACTCCGGAAATATAAAGGCTTCCCGTTGTTTCCACGGTCATGCCATCGGCAATATCAATTTCTATTTGTGCAAATACAAGAACAGCTGAAAATGTAAAAAATAGTAAGGTTAAGTATAATTGTTTCATATTTCCCTCTCTAAAGGATAAAAAATCTAAATAAGTCAAACTATCTATTTTGAACACAATTTAGAGTAAAAAGAAAATTAAGTCAACTACCTAAAGAGGTAGTATTAAAAATTTTGCTGCTCATTTATAAGAATAGAATTTGCTTTATCAACATAAAGCTAATCTTAAAATAGCTTAAATAAGACAGCTTGTCAACTAATATTTTTTTATTTATTAAAATATTTTTTGAATATTGATATAGATCACAATTTTAGCTGTCTCATTTGTAAGTACATGCGTAAAAGAGAGCTAAAAGGGTTAAAATATTTTTTTTTAATTCCCAATCAAATTATTATTCTCCGCACTAGTAAATCTTTTAGAATTTAACTTTGATTCAAGATTATTCAATCGCATCTCTAATTCTGAATTTTTCGTTTTTTGTAAATTAATAATTCCTTCTAATTCTTTAATTCTAGCTTCTTGTTCCTTCGTCCTTTTCTCTAGTGCTTGAATTGCAATAAGGTTTATTCCATCAAAGTCAGCAGAAGAGAGCAGGGTATCACAACCAATAGTTCCTATTTCATCATAACCAAAAGCTGAATAAAATTCTTGGGCCATTGGTCCGTAATGTCTAAATTCAGCCGGGTCTTGACCAATATAGTTCCAACTGCCTAATCTGAATTTGCTTATCTTTTCTAAAACGTCTTCTCCATTTGTAGGTTTAAAATTTCTTTTTTAGTTGAGTCTGAAATGCTAGACCATGATCCGCCACCTGGAGCAAGATAGGCACCCAAAGAAGCTGCTGAGTTTGTATATAAATAATAGCCTCTCGCAAAACGTGCATGGAATCTATTTGGTTCAGATTTTGAAGTTGTTGTTCCTGTTGAATGATCACCGATAAAAAATGCACCTTCTCCATTAACTTGCACATAGCTGCCAATAGTTGTTGAATAAAGTCCTACAGCGGTTGTATATGTTCCTAAAGCAGTTGAATAACTTCCTTCTGCCGAAGTATTATATCCCATTGAAGTTGAAGCATATCCACTAGAGGTCGTTTGATCACCAAGAGCACATGAATAATTCCCGCTTGCTAGAGTGTTATTACCAATTGCAACCGAATGGTCTCCTATCGCTTCACTTTCATCACCTAGAGAAATTGATGCCCATCCACTTGATTTTGTGTCTCTACCCATTGCCACAGAATAGTTCCCAATATTAGCATCATCCCAATTTGTACCTTTCTGATAACCAGCTCTAAAAGCTGCTTTCTTAGGGTACCACATCATTACTGGCCGTTCTAAAAAATTTATTGATGTTCCACTCCCATATGCTCCACCAAAAATAACTCCATCATTGCCAAAAACTTCTAATTCTCCTTTTGGATATGCAGTGCCAATGCCAACTTTTCCGTCTTTTAAAACTGTTACTGCATTACTTTTATCACTCGTGCTTGTTCCATTTCCTATTTCAAATAGCGGATCGGTAGAAACCCAACTTGAAGAATTCCCTCCTCCAATATTATATCTACCAAATGCAGTTGAAGACTGAGCTTCTGCCTTTGTATAATAACCACTTGATGAAGAATATGATCCACTTGCGGTTGAAGCTAATCCAAATGCTGTGGAGTTGAATCCACTAGCGATAGAACCTTGTCCCATTGCTGTAGAATATGATCCACTTGCGGTTGAACCATTTCCGATTGCAGTAGAATAATTCCCGCTTGCAGTAGTATTGTATCCAATTGCAACACTTCCTCTTGGTTTGCTTCGCAGAAGCCTCCCATAGCTGTAGAATAATTACCACCTGCTGTGGAATTATAGCCCAATGCTGCCGAATAATGACCAATACTTGCATCACTCCACTGAGAACTACTTACACTTCCAGCTCTGAAAGCAGCTTTTTTGGGGTACCATAATAAAAATGTTCCACTTGTAAGTGATAATGTTATTCCACTACCATAGACACCAGTAAATAATACCCCATCGTCGCCATTCACATGTAACTTTGTACTCGGTGCGGGGGTTCCAATTCCAACTTTATCCGTTATAGTACTCAATTGTACAATGCTACCTCCATCGTTCCATCCACCAGCGCTGCCAGCTGTACCTAGTGCAGTTCCATGCCAGTACAAACTATTTCCAATATTGTAGAGTTTATTTGTTGTTGTCCCGATTGCAGATAAAGGGGGAAGGGTAATCGAACCTGCTGTTCCTTCATCATTTACTTGTAAAAGTGGATTAGTATCTTGGTCTTTAACTGCAAGTTGAGCATGAATAGTTGTAATTGAAAAAAAACAGATCAGTGTAAGTAGAGTAATAAACTGTTTCATGATGCTCCCTCAATTAATATTTATTTTTAAAGATTCTTCAATCGCATTGCTCATTCAGAATGACAAAAAAGGGATGTAATTAGCTCTATATAGAACGAAAAATAATAAATACAAATTTTAACTCTTTGAGAGAAAGTATAAGAAGTATCTCAAGAAATGGAACAATTTGGAGAATCAGTTAGGCAATAACTTAATCTGAAATTAGAGGAGAGAAATTTAAATTCCTCGAAAAATAATTACGTTAATTTACATTAAGTTGCAATAGTTTTTATCACAATTAATAAAATTTATAATAAAATAGAACACAACATCTTTTTAATGCTATAA
>CAVQBF010000009.1:0-37110 GCA_963710615.1 uncultured Ignavibacteriales bacterium | reverse complement strand
TTTCACTCTTCTGCTTTTGGTTTAGGGGTTAAAGCAATGTCATATGCAGGCACTGCGATTGGAAGATATAACGTGGGTGATCCGCTTGATATTTTCTCAGAGTGGATTGAAAATGACGTTTTATTTGAAATTGGAAATGGGACGGACAACAACAACAGATCAAATGCAGTTACCGTTCTAAAAAATGGAAATGTGGGTTTTGGATCCTTCCGATCCTACCGCTTCGTTTCATGTTGATGCAGTTAATGGAGTAGTATTTGATGGTTTAACCACTGGTGGAATTCCGGTTGAGGGTTCAGGTTCAAGAATGATGTGGTACCAAGGGAAATCTGCTTTCAGAGCTGGTAATGCTGGTCCCAATAATGCGTGGGATGATGTAAATATAGGTAGTTATTCCGCTGCATTAAATTATAGAACCACAGCATCCGGTACTTATTCATTTGCAACAGGTTATCAAACTGAGGCAAGCGGTCAGAGATCTACTGCCATGGGATCAAGCACAATTGCTTCAGGTCTTCATTCTACAGCAATTGGATCAAACGCAGAAGCTGTTGGAGATTATTCAACTGCTATTGGTAGATATGTTAAAGTGGGAGCAGCAGCAACCGGCACAATCTTCATTGGTGACAATTCAGTTACAACAATGAATAATGCAACCACTCCAAATAGATTTTCGGCAAGATTTGATGGTGGTTATAGATTTTTTACTAAATCTGATCTTTCTACAGGTGCTCTGATGAACAATGGTGATAATTCTTGGAGTATTGTTTCTGATTCAACAAAAAAAGAAAATTTCAGACTAGTTAATGGTGAAGAAGTATTAAATAAAATTTCAAAATTTAACCTTACTTCATGGAATTATAAAACTCAAGATCCATCTAAGTTCAGACATTATGGACCAATGGCTCAAGAATTTTATGCTGCTTTTGGAAATGATGGCATTGGCACTATTGGAAATGACACAACAATCGCATCTGCTGATTTTGACGGCATCAATCTTAATCGCTATTCAGGCGCTTGAAAAAAGAACCAAAGAACAAAAATTGAGATTGCTGAATTAGAGACTAGAATTGAAAAACTTGAAAATCAAAATCAAAATTTAGCAAAGCTTAATTCTGAATATAGAAAGGAAAATTCAGAGTTGAGAGAAGATATGATGCAAATAAAACAAATAAGCTATTCAACTATGCAAGTTCAGAACAAAAATGTAAATATGAATGAATAGCTTCCAGCAAATAATACATACTTCTAAAATCCCCATTGCAATAATTGCATGGGGATTTTTCTTTCGTTTGTGATTTAACTTACATCCATTTTTCAATAAAATCTCTTATCTTACCTTTCAATTTCTATCAATTTTAAACTAAATTCAATTATTTTAAGCTACTATGAAACCATTTTTTGTTTGTCTTTGGTTTTGTGTTTTAACAATTCAGTTAAATGCACAAATTAAAGTCCATAAAACATATACAACCTCCGATGGATTAATCCAAAATACAATAAATGATATTTTAATTGATTCGTTTGGCTACATGTGGTTTGCAACAGATGCCGGTGTTAGCAGATGGGATGGCATTAACTTTGAGAATTTTACCGTAAAGAATGGATTGGCTTCATCAATTGTTATGGATTTTGAAGAAGGAGCAGATAGTACTCTTTATTTTGCAACTTTTGGCAAAGGTCTTACCACATTTAAAGATGGGGTGTTCGATACTTTAACGACAAAAAATGGACTGATCTCTGATTTTGTTTCAATTATTAAAAAATTTGACAATGAAATTTATCTGGTAAGCGGTGGAAATATCCAGAAAATACAAGATGGTAATTTTATTGATATTGGAAAAGAATTTAGTATTCCTACACTGGATATTAATGATTTTATTATTTCTGAAAATAAAGCTTTTGTTGGTTCGGTTAGCAATGGACTATTTATTTATGAAAATAGTGAAGTTAAACATTTCACCTCCAAAAATGGATTAAACGGTAATTTTGTTACTAAAATTATATTTGATAATGATAATAATTTGATAATCGGGACTGATAAAGGTCCTAATAAATTAGTAGATGGAAAAATTCTTAAAGTAAAATATAATGGTGAGACAATCCAAGCGGCAGTTCATCATCTCTTGTTAACGAAAAACGGTTCAAATGTTTATTCCACTTCTAATGGCGTATATTATAGAAAACGATAATGAAGTTTCCACATCAATAGTGAAAATGGACTATCTCAAAATATTGTTTGGTCAGCTGCGGAAGATGAGAATAGTAATCTTTATTTTGGCACCAGCAACAGCGGTTTTTGCATTTATCAAAATGATCTTATTGAGAGTTATTCACAGATAAAGGATATTAGATTAGAAAACCTGACTGCATTAGAAATCTTAAATGATAAGAATATAGTATTAGGTTCAGGTAAAGATCTTTTAATAATCAATAAGACCAATAACATTAAGAGATTTCCAAATTTTTCCAAATATTCAATAAGTTCACTTTTTGAATCTACAGAAGGTACCTTACTTGCTACAACTGAAAATGGTTGTTTAATATATGATAATGGAACTAAAAGATATATTGCAGAAAGTAAATCGAATTTACCTAATACAACATTTACAGTAGTAGAAGACGCTAATAAAGTTCAATACATAGCATCGACAACTGGTGTTATTGTTAATAAGGGAAATGATATTTCAAGAATTACAAAGTCAGATGGAATTGCAGGTAATTTTATTATTTCACTATTTATTACAAGCGATAATATACTCTTAATTGGAACACACGGACAAGGCTTTAGTTCATATAAAAATGGTAAAGTAAAAAACTATAATTCAGAAAACGGCTTATCGGATTTAACAATTCAATGTTTTCTGGAGTTGCCTGACAAATCAATATTAATTGGAACCCGCAGCGGAGGGATAAATATTCTTAAAAATTCTAGTATCTTCAATATAAACACCGATAATGGATTATTAAGCAATGACATACTTGATCTTGAGATGGATAGTATAGGAAATGTTTATGCTGCAACTACGAATGGCTTAAACATTATTGAATATCAAAATGGATTTGCAATTAGATCAATCACACAAAATGATGGTTTGATTTCTAATGAGATAGCTTCTGATGGGTTAGAAATTGACGATTTAGGAAATTTATGGGTTGCAACAAGAAAAGGAATAACAAAATATAATCCCCAAAAAGATAACCCGTATATAACTCCGCCAAAAGTTTATATAAATGGGTTGGAAATTTTTAATCAAGCTCAAGATTTAATAGAGTTCAAACTTAACCCTGAATTAAATCATGATCAGAATTATTTAAAATTTTCTTACGTTGGAATAGATTTTTTAGCACCTCACAAAACTGATTATAAGTATAGATTAAGTGGAGTTGATAAAGATTGGGTTACAAGCAAAAATACTAATGTTCAATATACCAGTCTTGATGATGGTAATTATACTTTTGAAGTTAAGGCAAAAAACGAATGGGGTTATTGGAGTGAAGCCGACACAACTTTCATTTATAATAAATCCAGCTTGGTGGGAAACTTGGTGGTTTTATTCAATTGCTTTTTTAGGTATTGCAGGCTTAATTGCATTTATTGCTTCTTACCGTTATCGTCATCTACTTGCAATTGAAAAAGTTAGAAGTAAAATTTCTGAAGATTTACATGATAATATTGGTTCCGGTCTTGCGGAAATTACTTTTTTAAGCGAAATGGTTAAATCGCAAGTGAAAGAAAATGAGAGAGCCAATAAAGGCCTTAACAATATTGCTGGAATTTCTAAAACACTTATAGATGATATGAGAGATATTGTTTGGTTGGTTAATCCTTCGAATGACACTTTGAAAGATTTATTTAATCGGCTTCAGGATTCATATCAAGAAGCGTTGAGGTTTTCTAATATTTCTTTGGTTGTAAACGGAATTGATAACTTGAAGAAAGTTAGTCTGCCAATGACATACCGCCAGCATATATTTTTGATGTTTAAGGAAGCGATCAACAACTCAGTAAAATATAGTGAATGCAAAAACATTAAAGTGGACGTTTATGTAGAAGGAACGAAACTAACTGTTGAGCTTAACGATGATGGAAAAGGATTCGATACTATAAATACGAAAATGGGAAATGGTATAAAAAATATTAAGAAAAGAGCTAAGCTTGCAAAAGGCGAAGTAGTTATCAACTCTGAATTACATAAAGGTACAACTATTAAGTTTTTTGGTAATTTTGGTAAATTTCGCTTCAAAGATATCTAAAGGTAGCAAAGTAATTATATGATTGATGTTGTAATAGTTGAAGATAAAGATTTTATTAGAGAAGGATTGACTGATCTTCTCAATGATAGTGCTGGTTTTAATTGCACTGGATCATTTCCTGACTGTGAATCAATGCTGGAAAAGATAGAATCCATTGATGCGGATGTAATTATTATGGATATTGGTTTACCTGGAATGTCAGGAATTGATGGGACAAAAGAATTAAAAAAAATGATTCCTTCAATTATAGTTATTGTATTTACAATTCACGAAGAGAGTGAAAAAGTATTTGAAGCATTAATTTCTGGAGCTTCCGGCTACTTAGTAAAAACAACTCCTCACAAGGAAATTCTCTCATCAATTAAAGATGCATATGATGGAGGTTCACCGATGAATTCTCACATTGCAAAAAAAATGGTAGAACTTTTAAGAGCATTTGACGAACAGAAAAAAGTAGATAATGATCTACTATCAGAACGTGAAAACCAAGTATTGACTGCTTTGGCAGAAGGACAAGCATACAAACAGATTGCCGAAAAATTATTCATAAGCTCGCACACTGTCCGATATCACATCAGAAATATTTATGAAAAGTTAAATGTTAACTCCCAAACTGCTGCAATTGCTTTAGCTATGAAGAAGGGATTGATATAAGAACCTAATTTTTACTTTCACTAATCACTTCCCCATCAAATAAAATAATAATATTATTTCCATATTTTATACAAGGTATTTTGTGTCCCGCAATTTTCTTCCCCGGATTTATCAATTCAATTTTTTTTGATGCAGAGCCTTATAAATCCAATTATTGTTCTAAAAGATTAATTGCCCAATTAGCAAATCTATCATATTGTTTCATGAGCTTATCAATATCTTTTTTATAATAAATATCGCCGCTGTAAGACACAATGTTTTTGTGATCAATTAGTTTCTTAAAATTATTTATTGCATTATTATTCATAAAGTTTTCCGGAATAGAATCCTTCAATAAAGTAATTATATCATAATGGCTATCGCCCTTTGCTTTTCTACCGGCAAATTTTATTGTTAATGCATCCGCCAATGCAATTACAGCATGAATAACTAAAACACCCGAAGCATTATAATAACCGAATTCGTTCGCAAGTTTGCCCCCTTCAATAAAACTGTTTGCGACTTTTTGAAAATCTAGAAACTTACTTCTATCTATTCTTTTACTGGGGAAATTTTTAGCCATTGACCAACCGATTTATTTGAGTTCCAGAAATGACTTTCCCTTCTTTAACAATGTCATCAATCGGACTTTCAGACTTTATTGCTTTCTTCTTGAACTCACTTTTCTTAATATAGAATGGGGCAATTTTTACACCATACTCTTTTGCCAACACATCTCGAAGTTTATTGATTCTATTTTCAATTTCACGTTTTTTTTTTGAATATACTATACAGATATCTAAATCACTATTTACAGTCTCTTTTTTACGAGCAACACTGCCAAATAAAATTATGCTGTCAGCTAAATTGCCAATTTCCGTATTAATTTTTTTAAGAAGAGATTCTCTAAATTTATTTTCTTCTTTAAATATTATTTCAATTATATTTTTAACAATATTATTTTCGCGATTTAAATTATATAGATTTTCTCTGCCCCCAATTTGTTTTCTAATTAAATGCAAATTTTCAAGATCTTCTAAAGATTTTTGAGCAGAGCGTAAACTAATATTTGCCAAACGTGAAGTTTCTCTGCCTGAAACACTAACTTTTAGTGAATTTAAAACGCGTAAGACTTTTAAGTTGCTTTGGTTTTTAAAAACATGCTCTAAAATATTATGGAGTATCATAATTCCTCTGACTACTATTTAAGTCATATGACTACTATTTAAGTCATAAAAATAAATGATTTATTTTTAGTTTGCAAAATTTTACAATAAATCTTGTCGATTTCTTTCCTTCTCTCATTTTCACTCTGTTAAGGATTGTTCTAATTATAGACTTGCAAAATGCAGAGAAATTAAACGTAAACTCCCAAACTGCCGCAATTGCCTTGGCTATGAAGAAGGGATTGATTTAACTAAAATTTACCAGGCACTTAGAAAGTGCCTGGTAAATAAATTACTCTTAATTAACTTCCTGGCAATCATCTAACTTAAATTTAATAGGGATTGTAACTTCAGCTTTTACTTTTTTCCCATCATTTTCACCTGGAGTAAATTTTGTAACCTTAACTGCAGAGACTGCTGCCGCATTTAGATCTTCATTTACTCCTTTTTCAACCTCAGCGTTTTCAACATTTCCGTTCTCATCAATTAAAGCTTTTACAAAAACAGTTCCCATAATTCCATCTTTTTTAGCTGTCTCTGGATATTTGATATTTTTTGCTAAGGCTTGAATTCCGCCTTTTATTGTTGGCATTTTGTCAATTTCTTCTTGTGAAAATGTTGAGCAAGATATTGCTAGTAAGATTATTGCAGCTAATTTTAATACTTTCATTTTAACTCCATAAATTTATAAATGTACTTTTTTTAGTTTAACTTGAACAATATTGGAATAGATACTTGAACTTTTACCGCCTCACCTCTTTGTCTAGCAGGTTTAAATTTTGTGCTTTTAACTGCATTTATCGCTTCTTGATCACAACCGGCACCAATTCCTTTTATAACTTCTGCTGAAACAACATCTCCATTTTCATTGATAAAAGCTTTAATATAAACGCGTCCTTCAATTCCTTCCTTTTTTGCAGTTTCCGGATAAACTATTTTCTCTTGAATAGCTTTTATTCCACCAATTGGGTAAGGCATTTCATCGGCTGCAACAAAATATTCTTCATTTTTTTGTACTTCATCAGGTCCAAAACTATAACCGTTTAGAAAACTTATTTCAAAAGTTGTTTCACCATTTTCATCTACAATTCCGTAGGTTTGTATTTTAGTTCTAAAAGGAACAGCTTTTCCATCTAGCTCTGCTGGCGAAAATTTGAACCGTTCCAAAAATGGTAACATCTTATTTGTTATTTTGTCAACATCTTTAAAAATATTATTTTCTGTTAAATCTTTGTTCCCCTCTATCCTACTTGCCATTATATATCCAATCATGTACTGATTGTCATCCATTATTTTTTCTATTTCCCCTTCCTTATTTATATAAACCTTATAACTTATTGGGTAAAACATTTTTTTATTTGTGTCGCCATGTAAATCCTTAAGAATATTTTTTAATTCTTCAACAAGGTTCTCATCATTCTTATTATTTGGTTGGGCGTGTCTATCAACTCTATCCTCTGATAAATAAATATTATCAAAGTCTTCAATCACTTCAATTTTGCTCTTTCTTTCATTACAAGCAAATAAAATAAGAACGGTCAATAATGAATAAACTACTTTTTTCATTTTTCCCTCACATTTGTGGTGTTACAATTATTGTGTTTTCTAAACTTCCTCTAACTTCTGCCTGCGGTAAACTGTTAAATAATACTTGTATCATTTGGTTTTGCTGGTAAACTTGCTGGTAAGTCAATTCCAATTTATTTCTATACTGCATCGATTCATTATAAAAGAAAATAGATATTGCTAAAAGTAGTATTGCAAAAGCATAGCTTAAATAATTTGCAACTCGACTAATTGGTTTTGGAGTATAAATTACTTCCTCTTCTTTCTTCAGATTAGATAATATTTTATTATCCAATTCTTGAGGGAAGTCTTCAATAGCTTCTTCCATTACGGATTTAAGTAAATTCATTTCTTTAAAGTATTCTCTTGCTTTTTCATTTTGAGATAGCTGTGTGAAAAGAAGTACTTCTTCACTTTTGGTTAACTCATTATCAAAATATTGATTGATGATATCTTTTATCTTTTCTGTGTTCATAATTTTTCTCTCTCTTCATCTCATTTTGCTTGATTTATGTCATCCCCGAATGTTTTTATCGGGGATCTATTCATTATGGATTCCCAGCATTCACCAGCTTCCGGCTGAGAATGATCATGCAATTTTTACTGTCATTTCGAATCACTTTGCGTGAATTAATCTCAACATTTTTAGGTGATTCCCACGTCTTGCCTGCGATGCAACAGTCCGTCATGATTCGATAGCTCAGCAACCAACAGACTTCTCAGAATGACACATACAATATATTTACTGTCATTGCGAGGAGTGTTTTTGTACGACGTGGCAATCTGTTAAACAAATTGCTACTTATCTTTTCTACAGATTGCTTCATCCCGCCAAAAATAACGTCGGGATTCGCAATGACTAGTCTTATTTCTAAACCATTTTAGAAATCTTATTAATTAACTTTTGTCTTACTTTAAAAAGCCTACTTTTTACCAAGTTTACATCAATTGCCAAGGTTTCCGATATTTCTTTGTAATTCAATCCACCGTATTCTTTTAATAAATAGACTTCCTTTTGGTCTTCGTCCATTTTATTGAGTTCGTTCAGAATTAGTGTTTTCATCTCTTTTATCTCTATATATGTCTCAAGTTCATATTCATCTTTTCTGTTCTCCAATAGGTTTTCATCAATTTCAATCTTGTTTTTATTCTTTCTATAATAATTGTAATATTCATTTCTTGCAGTTCTGAAAAGCCAAAAATTGGCACTCTCAAGATTTTTTATATTTTCAAAGTTTTCATAAAACTTTAAGAAAACTGACTGAACAATATCTTCAGCGATCATTTTATCACCAGATAATCTTAAAAGAAAATTGTACAAATTTTTCTTATACCGATTATACAGCAGCGTAAATTGAATTATTTTTTCAGATTCAGTTTTCAATATTTCTGAGATTGTTTATATAAGAGACACATTTGTTTGTGAAAAGTTGCTTTAAAAACTTAATATTTTTTAGCTGTCATCTCGAAGAAGTGAAACGACTGAGAGATCTCAAAATGTAGATATGATAATAACATTTAAAATAATTTTAATTATATATGCAATATTTTTTCTAGTTATTTTCTATTTAATTCCTTCAAAAGAAAGCATGTCGTCAACTTTTCTAAGTATGAATATTTCTGCACTCCCTTCAACCTTCGTCAACTCATTCTCATTTTTGTTGTAATTAGTTAATGTTGCATACATTTTTGAAGGATTTGCACATTTTACTATTGCGAACAGATTTTTAGAATTAAGCACTAATTTGTAAGGTGTGGTTATTTCTTTTACCTCAAAAGGAATGCTTTCGTCTTCACCAACAATAATTAAAATTTCGATGCTAACTTCTTCCATTTTGTCGGTTGATAATATTTCTAGTACTGTTTTCTCTACTTTGTTTTGGTTTTGTGAATAAATATCGATTGATGTAGTAATGAGAAATAGAAACAAAAAAAATATTTTACTCTTCATTTAAATCCTCCTTTATTTTGTACAACTGTTTTAATAGCTACTAAGATATTAATTTGTTTAATAGGTCATATGCCAATTAATTTATTCAGTTTGTTTAATAATTCCTCACCTCTTAAGTTTTTGTCAATAATTCTACCATCCTTGTCTAATAAAAAGGTGCTTGGGAATTTTTTGACTTTATATCTATTTGTTAGGCTATTTGGGGAATTGTCATCAAAAGATTGGAAGTAATGAATCCAATTCATTTCATTCTCTTTTATAAAGTTTAAGACATTTTCAGATTTTTCATCTACAGCAATACTGATGATTTGTAGTTTGTCTGAACTGATGTCATTATATATTTTTTTTAGATATGGTATTTCCTTTATACATGGACCACACCAAGTCCCCCAAAAATCTAATAAAATATATTTCCCATTAAAATCAGTAGAATTATAATAAAAGCCATCCAATCCTTGTCCATCAATAGTGGGTGCTTTATTTCCAATTCTAATTCCAACATGCTTTTTATTTTCACCTAATTCAGAGACAAATAAATTAGTCCCAAAAAAATCTATTGAATCAATTCTTATGTCAAAATCATCAATATTTATGATATCACCAATATTACAAGTAATATCATCATCTGTCATTTTTAAAATTATTGAATCAGGTTTATTTGAATAAATAATTTTAACATTATTGTTGGTGTAAATTGTGGAAGTGTTTCTATTAGTCAATTGAAAATTATATCTTCTATCTTTGATTACTAAAAAATCCAGATCTGTGCTGATTAATACCAATTGCTAAATAATCTTGCTCAGCCCAAGAACCATCTAATTGTAATCTTCCCTTGTAAGGATTAAGGAAGATTGGAATATTGATTGATTTGATTTCTTTGCCATCATAGTTTTCACACATCACATTTATTATTTGCAAATTGTCCATGGCGATATTTTCATCTTCAAAATTATCATATATTTTATAGTAAATTGGGAGATCGTCACTTAAGTTATTATTATTGTTTTTATCGACAAAACAAACTATTGTACTATCATCTTGTTTTCCAATACCAACTAAAATACCTTCGTCAACAAATTTAGGAACAAAATCTTTGAAGGAATAATTATATCTAGCCATTAATCCATTGAATTTTTGAGAATCAATTATGCCTTCAGATAATAAGAAATGATAGTAGAAGTTAGGTTGAGTGTGAAAAATTCTTAATGAAAGTTCAATATTGCTTTTTGGTGATGCAATATTATCAATCAAGATACTATCAAGTTGATTTTCAAAACAAAATTTTTGACTAAAATTAAATGGCTTTTGTCCTTCAGATATTTTTAATGCCACACTAGTATAATTGCTCTTTGAACTACAACCTACCATCAAAAATAATAATATAACAATAATAATTTTTCTCATTTCAATATCCTTATTTAGGCAGCTAACTGTTAGTTATTTAGAAACCATCTCTCAAACTGGTAGGGATACACAAAGAAATATTTTTTTTGTTATCTCCCGCCGATATCAAATTGGCATTTTACTAACTTGTTAAACTTAAAGATTTTAAGAGTCTAGGTCAAAAGATTTTTCTTATACCGATTATACAGCAGAGTAAATTGAATTATTTTTTCAGATTCAGTTTTCAATATTTCTGAGATAGTTTATATAATAGACACATTAGTTTGTAAAAAGTTGCTTTTAAAAAGCAGACTAATTTTTCTGTCATGCCGGTTTATGTTCGTTAATAATACCGGCATCTATCATTTAGATTCCGGCCTGCATGCCGGTAGGCAAGTATCCCGCATAAATCTGCGAGAACCGGAATGACCAATTTTTAAACTCAAAGAAAACTTACGTCTTTTTTATATGCTTCTTCTAGGAGTAAAATATATTCTTCAAAATCTATTTCTTTTGCACCGAACATTTCTAAGTGAGGAGTAAGGAACTGAATATCTAAAACAACGAATCCTTTTTTACTTAATCTTTCTAAAAGTTTAACCAATGCAGATTTGCTAGCTTGCGATTTTTTCGAGAACATCGATTCACCGAAAAATGCTCCGCCGATTGTAACTCCGTACAAACCGCCGACTAATTTATTATTCTGATAAACTTCTACAGAATGGAGAAACCCGATTTCATGAATTCCTTTGTATGCTTCAACTAGTTCGGGTGAAATCCAAGTTTTTTTTCTCCTTGCACATTGTCTTACAACTTCCATAACATTTTCATCATACTTAAATTGATACTCAGAAATTTCCATAAACTTCTTAAGCGAGCGTGGTATATTATAATTATCAAGAGGAATTATGGTACGGATTTTCGGCTGATACCAATCAATTTCGCCATTTTCATCCGCCATTGGGAAAGCACCCTGGGCATAATAATTCAGCATGTTAATTGGTTTTAGGGATTCTTTATTCATAGAAAAAAGTAAATGCTTAACTACAGAGAACACAAAGATAATGATCTCTCAAAGATCACAAAGAAAATCTTAGTATTCATTATAATTTTGTACAATTAGTTAGAAATTCTTTATAAGCAAATAGAAAACAATTTTGTTTAATCAATAATAATTATACTATTTTTCAAAATATAATTTATTAGTGATATTGTGAATATAAACCTAAAATCATTTTTGTTGACTGTATCTGCAGTCTTATTCTGGTCAACAGCAGCAACTGCTTTCAAGCTTACCCTGGAAGGGATGAATACAATTCAACTATTGTTCTATTCTGCAATCGTAAGCACAATAATTTTATCGTTAATTCTTTTTTATAATTCTCCTACAGAAATTAGAAAAGTAGTTGAAAAAAAATATCTTGCGAAAAATTTACTTCTAGGTCTTATAAATCCATTCATCTATTACATTGTTGTTCTAAAAGCTTATGATATTCTCCCTGCTCAAGAAGCGATGATACTTAACTATACTTGGCCAATTAACATTACTGTACTTTCAATTCTATTTTTAGGACAAAAACTAAACTTACGTATTGTAATTGGATTAGCGCTCGCTTTTATTGGTGTAGTTGTAATTGTTACACGAGGTAATATTTTTTCATTGGAATTTCATAATACTTTAGGTGTAATCTTAGCTTTGGGCAGTTCATATATCTGGGCAATTTATTGGGTCCTTAATCTAAAAGATGGAAGGTCAGAATTGGTTAAGTTATTTGCTGCTTTCTTCTACGGAACAATTTATATTTTTATTTATGTCCTAATTTTCGATAGTTTCATTTTAGACAATTATATTTACCTTGTTGGAGCTGTTTACGTCGGTTTGTTTGAGATGGGCATTACATTTTTCTTATGGCTAAAGGGATTACAGTTAAGTAGCAACAAAGCTAAAACAGCAACATTGGTATACATTTCCCCTTTTCTTTCTATAATTTTTATTGCATTAGTATTAAATGAAAAGATATTCCTTTCATCTTTAGTCGGATTATTCTTTATTATTGTTGGAATACTCTTTCAGCATATTTATGTTGTTGGTGGTAAGTTCAAGTTTAAGATATAGTAAAAGTTTGACCGATTGAATCAACAGCAAGATTTGTATTATAATTTTTTATGGATTTTTTCAACCATTCAATTGGTTCTTCAAAAGGTTCTGTTCCCTGCTTGAATGTTTTTGTATGAATGGGGAAAAAGTATTCGGCTCCAATACTATCAGCCATTTCCAACGCTTCTTCTGGATTGCAATGAGCATGTTTCCAAGGATTATAAGCACCTATCGGCATAAGAGCTACATCAATTTTTTTGTTAGATAAAATGTTAAGTTTATCAGTCATTCTTGTATCACCACCGAATAGTATTATTTTTCCATTCTTTTCAATTAGGTATGCATTGTAACTTCTTCCATCATCAAAATAACCACGTGATCTATCTTTCTCCCAAGGGAAACGCCAGCCAAAATGTTCAACTTCAAGTGCTGTAATACTAATCCCATGTATTTCTAACTTTTCATTCCAGTCAATACTTGTTAAAGATTTCCAGTCTAGATCGCTAATTACATCTTTTGTTAAATGTGCAGTTATTGCATCTAATTCATTTGGATATTTTTTGGTGAGTTTTTTTAATGTCGGATAATCCATATGATCCATATGTGCATGTGAAAGTAGAACAATATCCGGTTTTGGTATTTCATCTAAATTTAATGCAGGCGGAGTTAAGCGTGAAGGTCCGAAACTTGTTCCAGCAAAGTAGATACCAATTCTATCAAGCAATACCGGATCGGTTAAAATTATAGTCCCAAAAATATTCATTAGAATGGTTGAATGTCCAATCCAGGCAATATTAACTTCAGTATCTTTCCATTCTGATGGGTAAGGTTTATCATCAAGTATAGTTTCAGTATTATTTTTAGATAACATAACTCTGGGGAAAAGGAGTGACCCAATTACCGCAAAAAATCCGTTCTTTAAAAATTTTCTTCTATTAAACATGTTACATTAAAATGACAAATGAATAAATAAATTCCAAAATGCAAATTCGAAACCATGCATTCACAATAAAATTTTTTTTTAATGACAGCGAAGCTAAATGACTTTTTATTTTTTCAATAATCAATATTCAGTAATCAATCTTTAAATTAGCAACACAGTTTTCCACTCAATGGCGGCGAAGCCAAATGACAATAAATGACTCCTTTTTCCTTTATCGTTTTTCGTTATTATTTTGGCAGAACAACTCGGTTAGTCAGTTCATTTTTATCATCAGGTTTAATCGGGAAATACTCACTTAACAATTTACTTACACTTTCAATCCCTTTAATAATGCCCGTTGAAAAGTAGCCATTCTTAAAATTATCTTGAATTTCTTTGCTAATATTTGTCCAAACATCTCCACTTACCTTTTCATTTATTCCTTCATCTGCAAGGATGTAAAACTGTCTTTCACCCAAGTAAGAAAAAAAGTGAGAATACCTGTTTTGTCTCTTGTTTGGTGCATATTTAAGCGGTAGAATTCTTTTTCGGCTAAACTCCTTAAATCTGAATTTCGTTCGGCAAAAGTTTTATCTTCTCTGATACTTACTCTAATCTCCCCGGACGTTATTAATTCAGCCTCAGAAATTTTATTAGAGATTCTCAGAAAATCATCGTCATCAAAAAAATGGTAAACTAGTTCGTTCATGTAATTACAAATATAGATTAGTTACTAATTTAATTATCTTTCTCTTACTTCCTTAAGAATATCAATAATTTCCTCTTTATTCAAATTAATTTTTATTCCTTTCACATCAAGAGGAGATTTATTTGGTACCAATGATTTTATTTCGAAAACTGAGCCATCTTTCCTTTTAATAAGAACTTTGCCGTCTTTTTTTGCCTTATCCAAAATCGTGGCAAATTTTTGTCGAGCTTCGCTGTAAGTATATGTATTCATTTCAGACCTCTATCACTTTTAGATTCATTTTCTTTGCAATCTCAATCATACTTTTATCAAGACTTACTAGTGGAATATCGAATTGCCGTGCACATTCAAGAAAATATGCATCATAAGCATAAATATTGAACTTACTAGATATTTTAAGTGATTTTAAAATATCAACTTCTACTAGTCTTAAGGGAATTCTAAAATAGTCCGATAAAGCTTTTTCTGCTGATTCAACATTAATTATTTTTCTCTTAAACATCGAAGAAAATGCGTTCCCAATTTCCCAATGAAGTGAAGTCGGAGCAATTATATCTTCACCCTTAGTAATTTTTATCAGTTTAGATTTACTTTTTTCATTCGTTATATACAGAAATAATAACCGAAGTATCAACAACCAGACTCATTTTTAAATTTAATTTTATGTACAATTGTACAATAATATAGTAGATTATTTTATTATATACAAGAAATAATAATTCCCCTATAGCTTTGTGAATTTCAAAAATTTGAGCAATTTTCTGCAGCTATCATTATTCAAAATTGTAATATCCTTTCATCAATGTTATATTTATGCTCATTAAAAGAATTGTTTATAAACTAAGGATTAATAATGGATTTGAAACTTAAAAAATTAGAAAACTTTACACCAAGAAAAGGACCCGTTTTGTTAGTAATTATGGATGGAGTTGGCTTTGGGAAACAAGATGAAAGTGATGGTGTCTTTTTAGCAAAGACTCCAACTTTAGATAAATTATTAAAATTGCCAAATAAAACCAGATTAAAAGCGCATGGTACTGCTGTCGGATTACCTACAGATGATGATATGGGAAACAGCGAAGTTGGCCATAATGCACTTGGTGCGGGAAGGGTATTCGATCAAGGAGCAAAACTTGTTGATAAATCAATTGCTGATGGCGAAATATTTGAAACAGAAAATTGGAAGAAAGTAATTGAAACCGGTAAAGCAGGCGGAACTGTTCACTTTCTTGGTTTGTTATCCGATGGAAATGTTCATTCGCATATAAAACAGCTCTTTACCCTAATAAACAAATGTGCAGATAGTGGAGTTCAAAAATTAAGACTTCATGCGCTTCTTGATGGAAGAGATGTGCCAGGCAGATCAGCACCGACTTACATAACTCCTACTGAAGAATTGTTAAAGAAAATTTCTGATGAGAAAGGTTACGATTATAATTTTGCATCAGGCGGAGGAAGAATGATTACAACAATGGATAGATATGATGCAGATTGGGATATTGTAAAAAGAGGTTGGGAAGCTCATGTTTTAGGCATTGGCAGAAAATTCAAAAGTGCAACGGATGCAATTAATACTTTCTATGCTGAGTCTGAAAAAATTGACCAATATCTAGACCCATTTGTAATTGTTGATAAAGATGAAAAACCAATCGGAACAATTGAAGATGGTGATGCAGTAGTAGTTTTCAATTTCAGAGGCGATAGAGTAATTGAAATTAGTAAAGCTTTTGAATATGAAAAGTTTGATAAATTTGATAGAGTAAGAGTGCCAAAAATATTTTATACCGGTATGATGGAATATGATGGTGATTTGCATATTCCAAAAAACTATTTAGTAAATCCGCCAAAAATTGATAGAAGTATAAGTCAATATATGTGTGCAGAAGGACTAAATACTTTTGCAATATCAGAGACCCAAAAATATGGTCACGTTACATATTTCTGGAATGGGAATAAATCAGGTTATGTTTGTGAAAAACAAGAAACCTATGTGGAAATTCCTTCGGATAAAATTGAGTTTGACAAAGCTCCCAGAATGAAAGCCGATGAAATAACTGATAAGACTATTGAGCTGCTCAGGTCTGGTAAATATCAATTTGGAAGAATAAATTATCCTAACGGTGATATGGTTGGACACACAGGAGTTGTAAATGCAATAATTGCTTCTGTTGAAGCAGTCGATGACGGCTTGGCAAAACTTCTTCCCGTAATAGATGAACTTGGCGGGATTGCTCTTATTACTGCGGATCACGGTAATGCAGATGAAATGTTTACAGAGAAAAATGGTGTTCGTACACCAAAAACATCCCACACTTTAAATCCGGTTCCATTTGTTATCTATGACCCCAATTTTAACGGTGAATATAAAATGGCTGAAATTGATACTCCCGGATTAACAAACATTGCCGGCACAATTCTGAATTTACTTGGATATGAAAATGTGGAGGATTATGATCAATCTTTGATTGAGATGTTATAAAATATTCATGTCATTCAGGCCGATCACTGAAATTGTCGAAGTGTGAGCTTGAATCTACTAGAAATAAAGATCCCGACATCAACAATGTTTGAATTATTACGACAAAAAAGACCGCTCAGAAAGCGGTCTTTTTATTTTATATTGTGTCCGATTATATTGTTTTTGATTGTTAATTCCATTAATTTCAAATAAATATAAGTTTACTCTTATTAAATTTTATTCACTAATGATAAAAATAACATCAATAAAAATTCTTTTTATCCTGCTAATTACCTGCACGCAATTCTTTAGCCAAATTAAAATTCATCAAAAATTTTCTACTGAAAATGGTTTGGTAAATGATCAGATAGTAAGGATTTTCCAAGACAGTAAGGGATATGTATGGTTTGCTACTTTTGGGGGTGTGAGTCGCTGGGATGGAATTAATTTTACAAATTTTACAAAAAACAATGGCCTGATATCTGCACAAGTTATGGACGTTGATGAGGGAAAAGATGGTACAATTTATTTTGCAACATTTATTGGCGGAATTCAGACTTACAAAAATGGAGTGCTTGATACTTTAAATGAGAGTGACGGGTACCCAATGCAATATACAAGTGAAATTTTTGTTGCAGAAGACAGTACAGTTTATTTTATGGGCGGTGGAAATATTGTCAGTTACAAAAATGGTGAATTCGCTGATTTTGGACATAAATTGAACATACCACAAGTAGCAAACAACTACTTTATGCAATCAAGTAATGGAAATTTTTACTACGCAACATGGGAAGGGCTTTATGAAATTAATGAAAATGGCTATAAAGTATATTCAGAAAATGATGGTTTAAATAATAAACATATCACCTTTATAAAAGAAAATATTAATGGTGAAATAATTTTAGGTTCAGAAAATGGCATAAATAAACTTAATCCAATGGAAAAATCACAAAGTTAGAAATTGGGAATAATGGATTTCCTGTAACAATTTTTGATATAAAAATCAGTAAAGATGGCAGAATTTATTATGCATCTTCAATTGGGTTAATTATAGAAGACGGAAACAATCTTGAATACATTAAAACTGAAAATGGATTAGCATATAAAACTGTTTGGAGTTTGTTAATTGATAATAATGAAAATTTAATAATTGGAACCAATGGATATGGCTTTAATTTATTTTCACCAGATAAAATTGAAAATAATTTAGAAAGTAATTTTTTTAATGATCTTTCAGTAAACTCAATTTACGAAAGTAAAGCAGATGTTTTTGTTGGAACCAATAATGGATTATTCAGAAAGTCTAAATATTCAAATGAATTTAAGCAAGTTAAAGGTTTATCACATTCAATTATTACTGCAATTTACGGCAATTTGGAAGGTGATATTTTTATTGGGACTGAAAGTGGACTAGATATTTTATCTCAAAAGTAAAATCAAAAGGATTTTTTTAAATGATAACAGAAAATTTTCAAACAGAATTAATTCGTTGGATTTTGGAAGGAATGATGAATTATTTATTGGCACAAGCACAGGTTTACATATTTACAAAAATAATTCGTTTAATCTTATCAGCAAAGCGTCGGGATTACAAAATGATTTTATAAGTGTAGTAAAAGTACTGCAAGATAGCTCAATCTTTATTGGCTATCATGGAAAAGGATTTAGTATTTGGAAAAATAATCAATTCTTTCATTTTTCTGAATCGGAAGGTTTATCTGATGGTGTAGTAAATTGTGTTTATGAAAGCAAAGATGGAGAATTATACGTTGGAACAGATCAAGGTGGACTGAACATATTTAAAAATTTTAGAATAATTGATACAATTAATACTTCTTCCGGTTTAACGAGCAATACAATAAAAAATATTACGGGTAACAATTCAGATTATATTTATTTATCAACATTAAATGGATTAAACATCTTAACATTTTATGCGGGTGAACCATTTATTAGAATTATTAATAAAGGAGATGGATTGGCAAGCAATAGCATGAATACATCTTTCACTGATCAAGAAGGTAATTTTTGGTTTGGGACTTCCGGTGGTATAAGTGTTTATAACCCAAAGGCCGATAAGCCTGTTAGCAATCCTCCAAAAATATACTTAACGGGATTAGAAATTTTTAATGAATCTTATCCAATTGAATTATTGAATAGTGCTAATGGACTTAATTATGATCAGAACTATTTGAAATTTATATACACCGGCATAAATCTCTCTGCTCCTGATAAAATATTGTATAAATACCGACTTTCTGCCGTAGACCAAAATTGGGTTGAAAGCAATAATAACAATGTGCAATATACAAGTCTTGATGAGGGAAACTATACATTTGAAGTAAAAGCCAGAAATGAATGGGGTTATTGGAGTGACCCAATATCATTATCGTTTGTAATAAATCCTGCATGGTGGGAAACTTGGTGGTTCAGACTTGCAGTAATTTCAACTCTTGGTTTTCTTCTCTGGCTGGCATTTCAATATAGATTAAATTATCTGTTAAAGCTGGAAAGATTAAGAACTAAAATTGCTAGCGATTTGCATGACGAAGTTGGTTCTTTGCTTACTCAAATTTCTGTTAATGCCGATTCCCTCTCATATACTAGGGATGAAGATAAAAGAAAAGAGAAATCCAGCTTCATTAGGGCAAAAAGCAGCGAAGTGATCAATATGATGAGCGACGTAATTTGGTCAATTGATTCTAGAAATGATAATTTAGATAGCTTGATTGATAGAATTCATAACTTTGCTCAAAACTTTTTAGATCAAAAAAATATTTCTTTAAATTTTTCTACTAATATTAAAAATTTACAAAAACCACTAAAGATTGATTTCAGACAAAATGTTATGCTGATTGCAAAAGAAGCAATCAATAATGCTGTAAAATACTCTAATTGTTCACAAATAGATGTTTTCATCAATTATAATAATGATCTATTCGAAATGACGATTTCTGATAATGGAAAGGGTTTCGATCTTGAGAATGTTAACAAAGGAAATGGATTGAAAAATATGAAAATGCGTTCTGATGCAATTGGAGCTAAAATTGAGTTTAATAATGACAATGGGTTTTCAATTAAATTAGCCAAAACCAAATTGTGAATTTCTCACTTTTGCCTTTTGACTTTTATTTACCCTTTTGTGTAGTTGATTAATTTTTCAAAACAAAATAAATTGTATTATGATATCAGTTGCAATAGTTGAAGATATAGAAGAAATTAGAATTCCCATTAAGGATTTCTTAAGCATTCAAGATGAATTCTTATGCGAAACTGCTGTGGAATCAGTAGAAGATTTCTTTAAACAATATAATTCAGAAATCCCACCCGAAGTATTATTATTAGATATTGGTCTGCCCGGAATTTCAGGTTTATCTGCAATCAAATTAATAAAAGAAAAACTACCAGATATTGAAATTATTATGCTCACGGTTCATGAAGAACACGATAAAATATTTAGAGCTTTAAAATCCGGAGCTTCTGGTTATCTAATTAAAAGCACGCCTCTTTCCGAAATTAAAAATGCAATTATTGAAGTATCGAAGGGTGGTGCACCAATGTCGCCACCAATTGCAAGAAAAGTTATTAAGTTCTTTGATGAGGAGAAAAAACAAGAATACGAAAGTCCTCTAACAGATAGAGAAAAAGAGATTGTCACTTATATAGTTGACGGTTTGAACTTGAGAATGATAGCGGAAAATCTATTTGTTTCTGTTGACGCAATTAAATATCATTGTAAAAATATTTATAAAAAACTGCAGATCAATTCAAAAGGGGAACTGATCTCAAAATCTATTCGAGGAGAAATCTGAAAAACCATAAACCAGAAATCAGAGTAAGAATAATCAATAAATAAATTAGAACTTGTCATTCCGAAAATTGTGAAACAATTATTCGGAATCTATTTGATCGATCGATGAAAAACCACATCTCAGTGTTATCCGTTTTTCCTCATTCGTTTCTCGTCTTTGGTTTCACTTTTGCCTTTTTACTTTTTAATTTTTAATTGAATCATTTTTACCCTAACGGGTAGTTGATAGCATTCCCTTTCCGAACCTTATCTTGAGTTTCAAGTAATTTTCAAACAAGAAGAACGAGATCAAAATGAGACAAAGAATACAAAGAATTCAGCATAGACCATTCATTACTTTTGCAATTGTTTTATTTGTAATAATTTTATTTTCCGCGATTCAATTGACGGCACAAGAAAAAACAGAAAGCGACAAATATTGCAAATCCAGCCAACATTGAAAATTCAGAATGCTCCTCAAGCATTTGATGGAGAGGTTGCAATTAAAGTAAACAATGTACTCCATTCAACAATTTGACGGAACAGGCCCTGAGGAGGTTCAATATTTTTGCCAGATGTTGGAACGCCTCCATTATCAAATGCTGCAAACTTTATAATAACGGCGGAAGTTTATTCTGGGGAGGAACTGCCCTAGGAGCAAGCACCACATTCAGTGACGATTGGGATGATGATGGAACAGCCTTATTTATGTATAGTCCATCAAGAAATGTAGGCATTGGAACTATAATTACAGAAACTATAACCAAACTCCATGTTAAGGGTGATCAGGGTGTTTTGTTTCAAGGGACTTATGGAAATGGTACCGCACTAAATTTAGGAGCTGGAGCAAGGTTCCATTTTTATCCCAAAAAGGCTGCATTAAGAAGTGGCAGGGTTGATGGAAATCAGTGGGATGATGCAAATATTGGAACTAATTCTACTGCGTTTGGACGAAATACTACTGCTAATGGTGATGCATCTATTTCAGCAGGTTTTGAATCAAATGCAGATGGAAACAGCTCAATTGCTTTTGGATTTAGAAATACTTCGACTGGAAATCGTTCCATGGCAATTGGTTCCGAAACAAATGCAAAAACCTTTGCATCATTTGCTATAGGCCGATTTAATGCAGGAATTGGCTCAGTTAGTTCGTGGGTAGAAACAGATCCCCTTTTTGAAATTGGAAATGGTACGTCCTCATCATCTCTTTCAAATGCTTTAACAGTTTTGAAAAATGGTAAAGTAGGTATTGGTTCTGAAACTCCAAGTTCAACTTTACAGATAAACAGTAAATCTGGAGAAAATCCACTAGTTGTTCAATTTAACGGAGTTAGCAAATTGTCTGTTAATTCAAATGGAGGGACATCCTTAGGAACATCAGCAACTCCTCCTTCAAATGGATTATTAGTTTCTGGAACTTTGAAAGCTTCCACAATTATTGAAACTAATAACTTAGATAGTCCTTCTGGAAATGTTTCGGTTAATGATAATTTATATGTAAATACCACGAACGTGGGTGTTGGAACATCTATTCCATCTCAAAAATTGGATGTAAACGGAACGGCTAAAATGAGCAATGCAATAATTGGTTCAAATGGAACTTTAATAAATGAGATAATAAAATTAACCGGCACAACAAGTTCTTCTGACAATATAACCAGCATTAGTCTTCCAACAGGATTTACTGATGCAAACACACACGTATTATCATGCAGAGTAAGACAGCCGTCTTCAACACCCTACATTGATTATTGGAGTGATTACCCATCTTGGAAATTGACCGCTGGTAACGGGGGTGAAACATTCGCTTTTCAAATATATACAGGTCAAACTTATAGTAGTTTAAGACTTAAAGTTCCACAGACAAAATTTAGAGATCAAACTTATGAGATAGTTGTAATGAGAATTGATTAAATCAAATGAATTTTAATTCCTAAAATAAAAGCAAATTGAATGAAAAAAGACTGCTCAAAAAGCGGTCTTTTTATGTATTATATGGCACAAGAAAAATAAATTAATTTGACAACACATCCTATTTTAGTTATTTTATCTTTATAAACTAAGATAGGAGGTATATTAATGAAAAAATATAGATTCTCTATTTCCTTATTTCTTTTTCTCTCACTTCCCCTTTTTGCACAATCCGTTGATATTAAAGATGGAACTTCTAATACATTATTAAAAATAAATGATGAAGGAAATGCTGGTTCTGTTATTCTGCCTCCCCTTTCATCAATCACTGATCCTGCTGGTAAACTTTATAATTTAAGTGGAACTCTTGTTTGGAATGGTTCACCGCTTGGATCATCAACTTTGGGTGGTTGGACTAGTACTACTAGTAAAATTTATAATACTACTCTTACTGATAAAGTTGGAATAGGTACAAACGCTCCAACGGCTGGGTTACATGTAAATAACAATGATGGTATTTTGTTCGAGGGAACTTATGAAAGCGGTTTAATACCAAAAGAAGGAGCCGGAACAAGAATGATGTGGTATCCTAAAAAGGCTGCATTCAGAGCAGGAAGAGTTAATGGGACACAATGGAATGATGCTAATATAGGTATTTTTTCTATTGCTATGGGTCGTAATACTACAGCAAGCGGTTCTTATTCAACAGCTATGGGTTATAATACTACAGCAAGCGGTTCTTATTCAACAGCTATGGGTTATAATACCACAGCAAGTGGTCTTTACTCAACTGCTATGGGTCGTAATACTACAGCAAGCGGTAATCACTCAACAGCTATGGGTCTTCTTACAACAGCAAGCGGTTCTTACTCAACAGCTATGGGAAGCTATGTTTCTACAAATGGTCATACCGGTGCTTTCATAATTGGAGACAATTCGACAACCACTGTAACAAACTCCACAACAGACAACCAAATGATGATGAGATTTGTTGGGGGATATTCTTTACTTACCGGCGGTGATTCTTTTACAATTGACGGAGCTGGAAAGGTTGGTATGGGTAAAACTGTTATTAATTACAACAGTACGATAGGTGCTCCTCAACTTCTTCTTTACGAAAATGGGAATGACTATTCGAGACTAGATTTTCAAAATTCAAATGGTTCATCTTATTGGACAATTGCAGCATTAAATAAAACTACTAATGCAGATGAAAGATTTAATATATTTAACAGCGCAACTGGTAACATTTTAAGCATTACTGGCGACGGCAATGTTGGTATTGGTGAGAATAATCCAGGTTTTAAATTACACATAAAAGATAATAGTACCTCTGAGCTTCTAATGATTGAAAACACTAATACGGGACCAGACACAGATGGAATGATTATAAAAGTTGGAGCAACAATCCCAACTGACCAAGCTGATTTTATTATTTTCCATAATGGCAATGGTGGAACTGTAGGAACTATAGATGGAAACGGTTCTAATGGTGTGAGATATAATACCACCTCTGATGCAAGATTGAAAACCAAAATTGAAGATTATGATGAGGCATTAAAAACTGTAAATCAAATTGGAATTAAAAAATACGAGAGAATAGCTAACCCGGGTAATGAAGAAATAGGAGTAATTGCACAAGAACTTCAGAAAGTTTACCCTCAAGCGGTAAGCGGTTCCCCAGATAGTGATGTTAAAACTGACCCAATGATGGTTGATTATAGTAAACTGACTCCGCTTTTAGTTAAAGGAATGCAAGAACAACAAGAAGTAATTGAAGAGCTTAAAAAGCATAATGCAGAATTAGAAAATAGACTAAATAAATTGGAAAGCTTAATTAATGGGAAAAAATTTGCAGATGTAAGCAGCAAATAATAAATTCAATAAAAAATCTCAGAGATTTCAAGGTTATACTCAATTACAAAAAAGACCGCTCAAAAGGAGGTCTTTTTATGTGTTTTATGGCACAAGAAAAATAAATTAATTTGACAACACATCCTATTTTAGTTATTTTATCTTTATAAACTAAGATAGGAGGTATATTAATGAAAAAATATAGATTCTCTATTTCCTTATTTCTTTTTCTCTCACTTCCCCTTTTTGCACAATCCGTTGATATTAAAGATGGAACTTCTAATACATTATTAAAAATAAATGATGAAGGAAATGCTGGTTCTGTTATTCTGCCTCCCCTTTCATCAATCACTGATCCTGCTGGTAAACTTTATAATTTGGGGAGTGTCTTATATTGGGGCTCGACCGCCCTTGGCTCTTCTGGTAGTGCAGGTGGCTGGACAAGTACAACTGGTAAAGTTTACAATACCACTCTTACTGATAAAGTTGGTATTGGAACAAATAATCCATTAAGTGTTTTGCATTTGAGAACTCAAGATAATTGGAGACCTTCCTCTGGTAATGGTTGGGGTGATTTTAGTATCAGCGATGGAACTAAGGGACTAGCGATCGGTATGGCTGAATTTGGCGGTGGAGCTGGTGATATTAGAATATGGGCTAAAGGCGGCACTGAACGCATAATGATTGGTGATGCAACTAACGGTGATATATTAACTACTGTGGATGGAAAAGTTGGTATTGGGGTTTCTTCACCAGAAGCAACTTTAGATATCAGAAGTTCAGGTATTGATGTTGGAGCTCAAATTCAAATTGGAAATTCGGATAGATCTCATTTCCTTACCTTGTTTCCAGGCAGAGAAAATGATCCGGAACCATTTATTGCTTGGAAGGATTCTGATCCACTAAGGTTCGTTACATTTAGTGATGCAACTTATAGTGGTTATAATGAAATAATGAAAATTGAAGCAACTACTGGGAATGTTGCTCTTGGTTCTGTAACTTCCTCAGGATACAAATTAAAAGTTACTTCTTCAACTGGTGCTGGGATTAACGGCATAGGTAACTTTGGCCATGGAATTGTTGGTGTTTCATATTTAAGTGGCTGGAGTGGAATAGTTGGGAGAGGAGGAGTTTCTGGAGCATTAGCAGGTTGGTTTATTGGTGACGTTAATATTGACGGTACACTTTCAAAAGGAGCTGGTTCCTTTAAAATTGATCATCCTTTAGACCCAACAAATAAGAATCTTTATCATTCTTTTGTAGAAAGTCCTGATATGATGAACATTTATAATGGTAATGTTGAGCTTGATGCAAATGGTGAAGCTATGGTAGTAATGGCAGATTGGTTTGAAGCATTAAATATGGAGTTCAGGTATCAACTTACCTGCATAGGCGGATTTGCTCCAGTTTATATTGCAGAAGAATTATCAGATAATCAGTTTAAGATTGCTGGTGGCACTAGTGGAATGAAAATAAGTTGGCAGGTAACTGGCATTCGCCATGATGCTTTTGCTAATGCAAATAGAATTCAGGTTGAAGAAATAAAAGATGAAAGAGAGAGAGGTAAATATTTACATCCAAAAGCATTTAATTTACCAAAAACTTTAGGTGTAAGTTATGACCCAGAATTGGAAGCAGATCGAGCAAGTTCAGAAAATTAAACATTTCATCCCAACTTCTTAAAATTAAGAAGTTGGGTTTCTAAATATAGTTGATAAATTAAATTTCTTTTTCAATTACTATGGAAGCATTTTCAACAATTACTTCATAGAAGTAACCAGCTCCAAAATCTTTATCTGTTGCAACTGTACCCTCAATAATAATAGTATCGCCTACTTTTGCTGGTTGATCAGAAGTAATTGTCAGATCAGCAGTTTCGCCGGTACCGGTTCCGTCTTGGATGTGAATCCAATTACGGTTCATAATTCCGCCATTATACTTTGTTACCTTACCTTTTACTTTAACAACTTTCCCGGAAAGTGAAGATTTCTCCTTGTTAACAGCTTCTACAGTCATTCCATCTGCAATGTACGCTTCACATCATCATCTAGCGGAGTTATTTTAACATCCGAAGCTACTTCAACTTTGGGTTTGGTGTGTCCATCGGGAGAAGCCATACCTGGCATTCCTGAATTATTCATTGCATTTTCTTGAGCCGGAGTTTTAGTTACCTTATCAACAAATAATATACTTTCAAAAGTTTTATTCAAAGATTTACTTTCAAAATTATTCATTACCATTGCATCGGTAAAATAATAAACATCACCGGCTTCAACCGGCATTTCTCTAATTGCAACCCAAAGCTCATTGCCGTTTTCATTTGCTTTAATGAATGTATAACCGCCGCCGTTCATATGTTCAACAACTTCTATTTTTCTTGTTCCTTCAGGTAATTCAGCGTTAACTTCCTTCTGTTCAGAGTTGCACCCGATAAGTACAAATAAAATGGCAATTGCCGTAACTAATAACTTTTTCATATATATCCTTTAGTTTGATTTTTAGTTTCTTAAATTTATAAAAACTCTTTGAGACTTTTAATGCAAATAAAATTCTTTAGTAAAAAAAGTTCCTGTAAGAAGATTCTGAAATAAATTCAGCATGACAGACTGTAAGTATAGTCATTCTGATGCAGATCAGAATCTAAAGAATTTACAACATAGACTCTTTCTCTTTTACAAGGAAGTATAAAACTGATCAAATCAAAAATATCTAGATTCCCGATAAAAACATTCGGGAATGACAAAACTGTAAAACTGTAATCTCGAAGAAGCAGAGCAACTCAGAGATCTAATAATCAATACTTTAGAGAATTAATCACCAAAAAAAACAGGATTCCAAATGACATGTTTTTAATCAATGTTCTGTCCCGGAATTAAATGACATAATAAAGTACTTATAGATTATCCATAAAATAATCAGTTATCTTTTGGTAAAGATGCAATGCATCCCTTCCTCTAACACCATGTCCATGACCAACGTAAGGGAAATAATCTAACTTCTTATTTAAGTTTGCGGCTTTTTTTGCAAAATCTAAGTGTATTTCCCAAACAACAGTTGGGTCATTTGTGCCATGTACCAGCAATAATTTGCCATTTAAGTTTTCAACATAATTTAGCAGATTTGCTTCTTCATATCCTTCCGGATTTGACTCAGGTGTATCCATATATCTTTCACCGTACATAACTTCATACAGTTTCCAATCTATTACAGCACCGCCGCCAACACCTACTTTGAAAGCATCATTTGTTCTAAGCATTAAAGCTGTCGTCATGAATCCTCCGTAACTCCAGCCATAAACTCCAATTCTATTTGAATCGACATAACTTAGAGATTTTAAGTATTCAATTCCCACGAGCTGATCTTCAATTTCTTTTGTGCCTAATCTTCCATGAACTGCCTGTTCAAATTCCAATCCCCTATTTGCAGAACCTCTATTATCAAGAGTGAAGACAATAAAACCATTTTGGGCCATGTACTGAAACCAAAAATCATAGCGCCCATAATACCAGCTATTGGTCACTAATTGATCATGGGGTCCGCCGTAAACATAGACCACGACAGGGTATTTTTTGGTTGAGTCAAATTCAGTCGGTAATATTAAACTTGAATAGAGCTCAATATCATCTTCGCCTTTCAGCGTAAATATTTCGGGTTTGCTGATAGCATATTCTTCAACTGGGTTTTTACTTTTATGAATTTCCTGAAGAATTTTACCGTCAGAATCGATTATTTGTGTAACAGATGGAACTTCGAGACTTCTGTAATTATCAATAAATAGATCAGCCTTTTCATTATAAGTGATTCTATGATTTGCTTTGCGTGCAGTCAGTCTCTTTATTTCACCACTTTTTACATCGACTTTATAAAGGTGGTCTTCAATCGGTGAATCTTTAGTTCCAATAAAATAAATTGTGTGATTTTCTTTATTCATTCCTACAATACTTTTAACAATCCATTCACCATTGGTAATTTGTTTAATTAACTTACCTTCGGTATCGTACAAATATAAATGCTGCCAACCGTCTCTTTCAGAAAACCAAACGAACTTATTTTCATCTGGACAAATAAACTGAAGTGTATTCTCCGGCTCGACGTATTCATCATCTTTTTCTTCAAATAAAGTTTTTACCGGTTCGCCAGTTTTACTATCATACTTAACTAACCGCAAATGATTTTGATCGCGGTTTAGATGTGCGACATAAATAAATTTTTCAGTCGGATCCCAAGTAACATTAGTCAAATATTGATCCTTCTCCCCTTCTGCTTTCAGCCAAATGGTTTTATCATTTTCAATATCATAAATCCCAACTTTAACAATTTCACTAGTCTGACCAGCCATAGGGTATTTAATATTATTTAATTTAGCAGGCGCATATCCGTAATCCACAAGAGGAAAGTCTGTTACTCCACTTTCATCCTTTTGGTAAAAGGCTAAATAATTACTTTTGGGTGACCAGAAAATTCCACCCTTAATTCCAAACTCATTTCTGGAAACAGACTGCCCGCTTACAATTCCTTTGTCTTCTTCATTGGTAATTTGTTTTTGAGCTTTACCATTTAAAGCAACGAAAAGATCATTATCAATTGTGTAAGCGATAAACTTATTATTATTTGCAACTTCTCTATTAGCTGCTTTGCTTGGAATTTTGTTAACTGCTGAAACACTCATGTCACTTAAATTAAAATGTAAATAGGTTGTGTCATTCCAAAAAGAAAACTCATCTTCAGTCACCCAATTTATTCTTGGAAATCTCCTCAGTTCGTCACCCAATTTAGACTCTGCTATTTTGGAATTTAAATCATTAAGTAAAATCAGATTTTTTCTCTCCCCGGTTTTAGAATTAAGCGAAATTAGAACAGTGTCTTCCACAAAACTTAAATTTTCCGAGTTAGGCACCCAGTTAAGCTGATTCATTCTTTCAGGAGCGAGTGATGAGTATGAATTGAAAACTACATCTTCCATGGTGAAGTCTTTTTTCTGTGCCCAGAATGGTGTTGAGGGAGAATAATTACAAGAACAATTATTTTTGATAATTTCATGAAATCTCCGGCTTAAAATTTGACTTCTAAAATTATAAAATTAGTTGGAAAGAATTTTGGCAATTATAACGATTCTTATAATTGACATCTCGAGCATGGTTTATGCTTGACCGCCTAGGTAGGGTGAAAGAGATCTCAGTGCCAAATAGTAGGGAGATTTCTCACCCCAAAAAAAACGGGGATTCGAAATGACGATTATTGATTTGAGTACTTAATATTTGAACCTGTCATCTCGAACTGGTGTAATGCCGACTACGGTGAAGAGATCTCTTAACCAGAAAGATTCGTCAGGCCCTACGAACCTCCCTGCGGAAGGCAAGAGCAGGAATCTATTTAATTCTTCATCAATTCTCACATCTCAAATCTCATATCTTACATCTGCTTCTTTGTGCTCCAAATCACAATTAAATAAAAATTAAAAAAAGTTTACTATTTTTTTAAAATCGAATCTTTTTGGAGTATATTATTATTAATAATAAGACAAATAATAGCCAAGAGGCAAGCAAATGAAAAAAACTATACTATTTTTCTCATCCCTATTTCTCTTCCTTTTCTCACAATTACTTTTTGCACAAACACACACGGGAATTATTGAGTTTACCAATGATTCACAAGCACCAATGACAAGTTATCCAACTGGTCCGATCTATATATTACTTGAGGATGTAGATTTGGATTTAGACGGGACATTAAATACAGCAACGGTAAATATAACAAGCAGCACAGAGAGTACATCAGAAACAGTATTGTTAACAGAGACTGGGGCAAATTCGGGAATATTCACTGGATTTATAGAAGTAGAAGAAGGAGGAACTCCTACAGCGGATGGTGAATTAGAAGTAAATGTAGGAGATGATTTGTTAGTAAGTTATGCAGATCAAGCGGATGATTTTGGACAAGACACAACAGTTGTAAAAGATTATGCAGTATATGGATTTACGGAGATAGCCGGTGCAAGATATAAAACAAACACAACGTGGAGTTTGTCAGAGAGTCCTTATTTGGTAACTGGAGATGTATATGTATGGGACTCTGTAGGTGTAGGCGGAGTAACATTAACCATAGAGGCTGGAGTAGAAGTTAGGTTTTTAGCCAATACAGATAAAACAGAAAGTGGTTATAATATTGGAATATCGGAGTTTAGATTTGGAAACGGAGGTATATTAAATGCAGTAGGTACAGAGACACTGCCGATTAAGTTTACAACACAGTCAAATTTACCGGAAGCCGGTCAGTGGTATGGCATTACGATTGGGTATCAAGGTCAATCAACCATAGAATATGCAGAAATAGAATATGCACGAACCGGAGTTGCATTTTCTAGCCCTTATGCAAGTGCATTAGAAAATAGTACTATTAAAAACAGTCAATCTTCTGGAGTTAGCATAGGTGGAGGAGAAGCTACGGAACTAAATATAAACCAAAATGATGTTATGTTTTTCGGTAGTTCTGGGATTTATTTGTCCGGTGTTGGGTCACTTGTGGAGGTAAGCAATAATAGTATTGAAAATAGTACAGCAGATGAATATGGTATTTATCTTGATGGTTCATCAGCTAAAATAATAGCAAATAGTATTACAACTGCTGAATACGGTATTAGATTATATGATGGAGCTTTGCCAATAAGTATACCAGAGATAAAAAATAATACAATTGAAAGTACAAATAGGGGGATTGTAATTAGTGGAAACTATATGCAGCCGGTAATAAACTATAATAATCTAGCTAACAATACACAGTATGGATTGGGCAACTATGGAGAACGAGAGATAAACGCTAAGAGCAACTGGTGGGGAGAAGCGGCAACCGGAGAGATGGATGGCAGGAAGTAATCCAAAGAATATAACTTACATTTATGACCAATACGATAACTCTCTCTTATGGGTTCGTGAATTATGGAAGCTGGTTAGATGGACCGGATGGAACTCCATCTCAAGGAGGAAATACCGGGGGCGTGTCATTTACAGATGATTTACAAGAATCAATGACAAGTTTTCCTACCGGACCTATATATGTTTTATTGGAAGATGTAGATTTAGATTTGGATGGGACATTAAATACAGCTCAAGTGGATATAACAAGCAGTACAGAGAATACAGCAGAATCAGTTACGTTAACAGAGACGGGAGCAAATACGGGAATATTCACTGGATTTATAGAAGTAGATGAAGGAATAAGTCCGACAAGTGACGGCAGATTGCAAGTGAATATAGGAGATGATTTGTTAGTAGTTTATGCAGATCAAGCGGATGATTTTGGACAAGACACAACAGTTGTAAAAGATTATGCAGTATATGGATTTACGGAGATAGCCGGTGCAAGATATAAAACAAACACAACGTGGAGTTTGTCAGAGAGTCCTTATTTGGTAACTGGAGATGTATATGTATGGGACTCTGTAGGTGTAGGCGGAGTAACATTAACCATAGAGGCTGGAGTAGAAGTTAGGTTTTTAGCCAATACAGATAAAACAGAAAGTGGTTATAATATTGGAATATCGGAGTTTAGATTTGGAAACGGAGGTATATTAAATGCAGTAGGTACAGAGACACTGCCGATTAAGTTTACAACACAGTCAAATTTACCGGAAGCCGGTCAGTGGTATGGCATTACGATTGGGTATCAAGGTCAATCAACCATAGAATATGCAGAAATAGAATATGCACGAACCGGAGTTGCATTTTCTAGCCCTTATGCAAGTGCATTAGAAAATAGTACTATTAAAAACAGTCAATCTTCTGGAGTTAGCATAGGTGGAGGAGAAGCTACGGAACTAAATATAAACCAAAATGATGTTATGTTTTTCGGTAGTTCTGGGATTTATTTGTCCGGTGTTGGGTCACTTGTGGAGGTAAGCAATAATAGTATTGAAAATAGTACAGCAGATGAATATGGTATTTATCTTGATGGTTCATCAGCTAAAATAATAGCAAATAGTATTACAACTGCTGAATACGGTATAAAAGTATCTGAGCGAGCTTTGCCAATAAAGACACCAGAAATAACAAACAATACAATAGAAAGAACAACAAGAGGGATATTAATTAGGAAACAATATACAGCCGGTAATAAACTATAATAATCTAGCAAACAATACACAGTACGGATTAGACAACTATGGAGAACAAGAAATAAACGCAAAGAGCAACTGGTGGGGAGAGGCTGCAACCGCGGAGATGGATGGAGGAAGTAATCCAAAGAACATAACCTACATCTACGATCAATACGATAACGGTTCCTATGGATTCGTGAACTATGGAAGCTGGTTAGATGGACCGAATGGAACTCCATCCAAGGAGGAAATACCGGAGCCGTATCATTCACAGATGATTCCCAAGAATCACTGACGAGTTTTCCTACCGGACCTATATATGCCTTATTGGAAGATGTAGACTTTAATGTAAATGGGACATTAAAGACAGCTAAAGTAGATATAACAAGCACAACAGAAAATACAGCAGAACAGTTACGTTAACAGAGACGGGAGCAAATACCGGAATATTCACTGGCTCAATAAAAGTAGATGAAGGAGTAAGTCCGACAAGTGACGGATGACTGCAAGTAAATATAGGAGATGATTTGATAGTAAGCTATAATGATCCAGCAGATGATTTTGGGAATGACAGAACAGTTGTAACCAATGATGCAGTCTACGGATTTACGGAAATACCCGGTGCAAAATATAAAATTAATACAACGTGGAGTTTGGCAGAGAGTCCATATTTAATAACTGGAGATGTATATGTATGGGACTCTGTAGATGTAAGCGGAGCAACGTTAACAATAGAGGCTGGAGTAGAAGTTAGGTTTTTAGCCAATACAGATAAAACAGAAAGTGGCACTAACACGGGAATATCAGAGTTAATTTGGAAACAATAATATATTAAATGCAGTAGGAACAGAAACACTGTCAATTAAGTTTACATCACAGTCAAATATTCCAGAAGCCGGTCATTGGGGACGCATTACGATAGAATACCAAGGACAATCAACCATAGAATATGCACAAATAAATTATGCAGAACCGGCGTTGCCTTTTCTAACCCTTATGCAAGTGCAATAAAGAATAGTACTATAAAAAACAGTCAATCTTCTGGAATTAGCATCGGTGGTGATGAAAATACGGAACTAAATATAAACCAAAATGATGTTATGTTCTACGGTAGTTCTGGAATTTATTTGTCCGGTGTTTGCTCACTTTGGAGGTAAGAAATAATAATATAGAAAATAGTACAGCAGATGAATATGATATTCTATCCTAATGTTCATCAGCTCAAAATAATGGCAAATATATTACAAGTGCAGAATACGGTATAAAATTATATAAGCGAGCTTTGCCAATAAAGACACCAGAAATAACAAACAATACAATTGAAAGAACAACAAGAGGGATATTAATTAGGAAACAATATACAGCCGGTAATAAACTATAATAATCTAGCAAACAATACACAGTACGGATTATGCAACAATGGAGAACGAGAAATAAACGCTAAGAGCAACTGGTGGGGAGAAGCAGCAACCGGAGAGATGGATGGAGGAAGTAATCCAAAGAATATAACTTACATTTATGACCAATACGATAACTCTTCTTATGGGTTTGTGAATTATGCGTGGTGGACAAATACCGTTACCATTGTAGAAACTCAAGAAGTTACTACCGGAACAAATAATATTACATTTGAAGAAACAAGCTCAACGCTTTCTCTTAATGCCTCAACAGCGGGTAGTGTAACAATGACCTATATAGACGGACAAGCTGAACCTGGTACTTTACCTGCTGAAGCAAATGCAACAAGCGAGTATTATTGGAATGCACAAAGCAACGGTGTTACTTTTACAGATGGAGCAATTGGTATACCTTTAGACAGCCTGGATACAAGCGTCAGATTTAACTACCTTAACTTGGTTAAAGTAGAGAAAATCCAGGTGATCCATGGAATAATATTGAAGGTACAACTTCTGGAACAGAGTTTAAGAGCGATATTCCATTTGATTCATTTTCAGAATTTATTATTGGTTCAAATTCAGCAAGCGTTAAGCTAAATGTTTTTATTGAAGGAAGTTACAGCACAGGCGGAATGAATACCGAACTAAATACAGAGGGAGTATTGCCCTTTTCACAACCTTTTGGAAAAGCACCTTTCAATCACTCTGGAACTGAAAAAGTAGGCTTCTCATTTTATGCTTCAAATACAGATATAGTTGATTGGGTGTTAATTGAACTCAGAACCGGAAATACTCCTGAGGAGTCTGTAACAAGAGCAAAAAAAGCAGCAATGGTTAAAAGCAACGGCGTAGTTGTAGATGTAACCGGTTCAGATGAACTTAAATTCTTTGGTGTACCGCCAGGAGAAATTATTACATAGTTGTTCATCACAGGAATCATTTATCGGTTATGAGTCCGGTTAAGGTGGATATGAGTGGAAATTAATGAATGAAAAGAAATATCTTATGAAAATTAAACATTTTGTATTACATTTTATTTTATTAACCAATATTGTCTGAGTCTTCAAAAAATACTAACATTTGATACAAAATTAGATTGTCTATTATTAGATAACTATGTAGATATTATCACCGATTTAACGCCAAATGAATTATACAAAGTTACAGTTACTGCAAATGATGTTCATGCTCCAATGCAGGGCTTATTTTTTATGTATCAAGATGCTGTTGAGGGAGTAAATTTTAGGTATGTTGATAACGGAGATGGTTCATTTATACCATTGATGCTTGTACAAAATTGCGCCAATTTATTTGGATTGGTCAACTACATCTGATAACTCAGGCACTTTAACATTAGATTTTCAAGGACCAACCACAAAAACAGTAATAATTGATGCAAAAGAAGATGCAATTCTATTAGATGATATCACAGCAATTGTAACTGACTTAGAACCAAATATGTTATATACAATAAATGTAAAAGCTGAAAATGTAAATGCCCCAATGCAAGGTTTATTTTTTATGCATCAAAATTCTGATGGATCAGTTACCTATAGATATACTCATTCAGGTGAGTCTTTTGTTTTATCACCCGTTTCTGCAACCAGAAAAATTGCCCCTTTTTATGTCGATTGGTCAGATTTAAATGATAATTCTGGAGTAGTAAAGGTTGAGTTTACACAAAGTTCGATATTAAATGAAATTGAAATTGATACAAAAGATGATTGCTTATTATTGGATAGTTATGTAAATATTATTGAAGATCTCACTCCTAATGAATTATATAAAGTTACAGTAACTGCAAATAATATTCAAGCTCCAATGCATGGTTTATTTTTCATGTATCAAGATGCAAATGAAGGAGTAAAATATAGATATGTTGATGATGGTGAAAGTTTCAATTTTGTACCAATTGATGCTCAATATAAAATTGCGCCAATTTATTTAGATTGGTCAACAACTTTAGATAATTCAGGAACAATAGCTGTAGATTTTCAAGGTCCAACCACAAAATCGATTAGCATAGATGTAAAAAATGATGCAATTTTATTAGATAATGTTACAACCATTATCACAAATTTAGAGCCAAATAGAAAATATACTGTAAATGTAATTGATGAAGGAATAACCGCACCGATGCATGGTTTATTTTTTATGTACCAGAATTCTATCGGTGAAGTACATTATAAGTACTCAAATAATGATGAAGGTTTTGTTTTTTTACCAATTTCGGCAACACGAAAAATCGCACCTCTTTATGTTGATTGGTCATCAATCTCTGATAATAATGGAAAAGTAAAATTACAATTTCTAAGTAATTCAGTTATATCACTTGATACTAAAGAAGTTGAAGTGGATGTAACAAATAATCTAATATTTGATGAAATAAACACTTCTTTATCAATAGACGCAACGTCAAGTGGCACAATTTCGATTGCCAAAATAGAGGAAGCTCCTCAACCAAGTCAATTGCCTACTAATATTAACTCAACTTCGAGTTTTTATTTTAATGCTGAAAGTAATGGAACTACTTTTGAAAATGGCACTATTGGTATTCCTATTATTACCTTTAATGAGAATATTGACTTAGCAACTTTGACATGGCTTAAGCGTGAAGATGAATTTCAACCTTGGGCAATAATCGGTGGTTCTATCAATGAAGAAAGTTTAATTAGCACTGTTCCATTTGATTCATTTTCAGAATTTACAATAGGTTCAATTTCAGCAGTTTGTAACATAAAATTAAATCTTGAAGGTTCTTATTCATCAATAAACCAAAATATGAATACAAATTTAGTTGAAATACCATTAACTCAACCTTTTAATATTGCCCCATTTTACTATGAAACTTATGATGAAAGAGTAAGTCCGGAATTTTTTGATACAAACGAAAATATCGTTGATTGGATATTAGTAGAATTAA